>NZ_JGZB01000003.1 GCF_000741255.1 Bifidobacterium magnum | reverse complement strand
GCCCGAGAATGAGTTCGGGAAGCCCGTATTCCCAGGATCCGTAGAAGTCGCCGCCGTAGAACGCGTCCCAGTCTTCCTGCGATTCGAGACGGTGGTCCGCGCCCAGGTCGATGACATATGCGTCCGGGTCCAGTTCGGCCGCGATCGCGCCCGACGCCCCGTGAGGCAACGCCAATACAACGACATCATGACCGTTGAGCGTTTCGGGCGTCGTGTCCTGCACCACCATGTCCGCGAGCGTGGGAATGTGCGGCATGAGGTCGCCGAAGCGGCTTCCGGCGGACGAATGCCCCGCCACGCATGTCACTTCGCATTCCGGATGTGACGCGAGAATGCGTACGATCTCGCCTCCCGCATATCCGGTGGCGCCGGCAACCGCCACAGACCATTTCCCCATGGACACTCCTTACTCGACGACGGAACATTTTGTAGAGAGTATATAATTATTCATTACAGTGTATAATTATTCATTTCACTATGTGGAGTCGAATTCGGCTCCGTTCTTGTCAGCGAGTGTAGAGAATGACGGCCGCGCGCGGAATATGTATTCCAACATGCGCAATACGGGATTCCAAATGGGCGTCCGTCAACGTTCCATATATGCGTTCCATATATGCGCGCCGCCCACGGATATGCAAAAGTCCCGCACACCACAAGATGTGCGGGACTTTGTGTAAGTCGGTGAACGGACCGGTCGGATCAGGCGTTCGACGACGAAGAGTCGAGGAACTGCGAATACTTGCTCATCATGGAATTGATGAAGTCCGTGGTGCTCACGCCGTTGATCATCATCCATACGAACGCGATCGTATAGATCACGTTGATGACGATCGCCGCGATGGCCAGTCCCTTGCCCTTCATATGGAACGTGCGCGTACGCCAAATGCCGAGCGCGCCCATCAGCGCGGGCAGCACGGGAACGGCGAACAGGATGGAGAACACGAACGCGATGATCGAGTACGAATCCCAGCGGCCGTACCACGGGTTCTGCATGCGGTCGTTGACGTCCATGCCGTTGATGTAGCGCGGCGTGTGTCCGTCGTTGGTGTGCGGAATGCCGTACTGGTCATACGACACGTTGCCGTGCGTCTGGCCGGCCTGGCCGGCATACGGATTGAATCCGAAACCGAACGGGTACGGGCCGGGCTGACCTTGCTGGGGCTGCTGTCCCTGCTGGTTCGCGGTCCAAGGCTGTCCTTGCTGGCCCTGCTGGGACTGCGCCGGATTCTGCTGCGCCATGAACGGGTTCACGCCGTTCTGCTGGGGCGCCTGAGGCTGCTGGGAAGCCGGCTTTTCCGGCTTGCCGAACAGGTACGGGTTGTAGTTGGGACCAAAATCGCTGTCCATCGCGCCGTACTCGAGCTTTTTCTGGCTCGCGTATTCAAGGTCGTCGTCCGCGGAGATATCCGCGTACTGGTCCTTCGGCGCGGAAGTGGACGAAGCTGCAGGTGCGGCGGCCGGCTGTGCAGAAGCCGTGTTTTCGCCCTGAGCCGAGACAGGTGCCGGAACGGCCTGGCGATCCGATGACTGATCGTGGTTGGACGACGCCTCGCTAACGGGCGTCTGGTGCTGTTCCGGCTCTGTCATAGTCATTCCTCCGTAAATACTTCACTCATGCGCGTAACTGTGCATTAAGCTTAGCTGCCTGTTCGACAATACGCCTGCGAATTTCCTCGGAATCTGCTGAATCCAGAGTTTTAACCGGCGAGCGGAAAATCACGGCGTATGCAAGCGACTTCATGCCCTCCTCGACCTGGTCGCCCGTGTACACGTCGAACAGCTCGATGGACTCGAGATCGTCGCCGGCGCCAGCCTCAATAGCTTCCTTGAGCTGGGCCGCCGTCACGGATACGGGCACCACGAACGCGAGGTCCTGCTTGACGGGCGGGAACGTGGCGATCGGCTTGGCCTGCACGGGCTTGTTGCTCAACGTGGAGAACAGGGCCGTCAGGTCCAGTTCGAAGGCGGCGCTGTGGGCCGGCAGGCCCAGGTTCTCGTTCACCTTCGGGTGCAGTTCGCCGACCACGCCCACCTGCTTGCCGCCGGCCGTCACATAGGCGACACGGCCCGGATGCCAGGCGGCCGGGGCGTCCTCGGCCTTCGGCTGCTCGAGCGCGATGGTGGCGCCCAGTCGGGCGGCGATGCGGTGCACGGCTTCAACGGCGTCGCTCCAGTCCACGGCGCGGCGGTCGCCCAGCCAGCCGTCGTCAATCGCGTTGCCCGTCAGCATGCCCGCGACGTGCAGCGGCTGCTGCGGCAGGCCCGCGTCAAGCGCGGCAAGCTGCTCGTCGGTGGGCTTGACTCCGCCCGGAAGAGCCGGGATGGCCGGAGCGGCCGGATCCCAGAGGTACACGTGTCCGAGCTCGTACAGCTGAATGTTTTCCAGACCGCGGTGGATGTTGCGCAGCACCGTTTGCGCCAGCGTGTGCAAAATCTCGCGGCGCAGGAACGGACGGTCGCCGGCCAGCGGGTTCACGATTTCCACGCTAACGCGTTCAATCTCCTCAGGGTCGGCCAGGAAGTTCTTGTAGTCCTGGGCACCCACGAACGGGTAGCTCAGCACTTCCACCATGCCGTATTGCGCGAGCTCGTCGGCCACCTGGCGCTGGTGCAGCTGGTCCTCGGTCAGGCCCACATGGCCTTCGACGGGGACGGCCGGAACCGTGACGGGGATCTTGTCATAGCCCACGATGCGGGCCACTTCCTCCACAAGGTCGCACGGCTCGTTGAGGTCCGGGCGCCAAGTCGGGGCCATTACGGAGAATTCACCGTTGCCGCCGCCGGCCACGTTGCAGCCGATGTCGGTAAGGATGTCGGAAATGATGTTGATGTCGAGATCGAGTCCGGCGATGCGCTTGACTTCGCTCGCCTTGAACAGGATCGGCTGGCGCGCGGCCACGTTGTTCACGTCAAGCGGCTCGTCGGACGGCGTCGCGGAACCGTACTTCGCCAGCAGCTCCGCGGCCATCTGTGCGGCGGCCGGCTGCATGGCGTCGTCCACGCCGCGTTCGAAACGGCGCGAGGCTTCCGACGGGATCTTGTGGCGGCGTGCGGAACGCGCGACCGTCACCTGGTCGAAGTGCGCGGCCTCCAGCAGGATGTTCTTCGTTTCGGCCGTCACTTCGCCGTACATGCCGCCCATCACGCCGGCGATGCCCAGCACGCGCGAGCCGCGCTCGCCGTTCGGGGAATCGGTGATGAGCAGGTCTTCGACGCTCAGATCGTGGTCCTTGCCGTCCAGCGTCTTCAAGGTTTCACCCTCATGGGCGCGGCGCACCACGATCGGCATGGCGATCTTGTCGAGGTCGTAGGCGTGCATTGGCTGGCCCAGGTCGAGCATGACGTAGTTCGTCACGTCCACGGGTAACGAAATGGAACGCATGCCGGCGCGCGTCAGGCGGCGGCGCATCCAGTTCGGCGTGCTGCTGGCCGCGTCGTAGTCGCGTACCACGCGCGCATAGAAGCGGTCGCAGCCCGGGACGCCGTGGATCGGGTTGTGGTCTTCAATAAGGACGCTTACGCCGTCGCCTGCGGGCTGGGCGGCGTCAAGCTGGGGAGCCTTCTCCTGGAGCGCGAGCACGGGATCGACGAACTTGGCGCCCGTGGAGTTGTGGTACTCGCGGGCCACGCCGCGGTAGGAGAACGCGTAGCCGCGGTCCGGCGTCACGTTGATCTCTAGAATCGGCTCGTCCAGATGCAGCAGGTGCATGAGGTCGTCGCCCGGCTTGAGGTTTTCGTATTCTTCCTCGGTGAAGCCATAGTCCTTGAGCAGGATGATGCCGTCATGGCTGTCGCCCAGGCCCAGCTCACGCTCGGAAGCGCACATGCCTTCGGAGATGTGGCCGTAAGTCTTGCGCGGTTCGATGCGGAAATCGCCCGGCAGCACGGCGCCCGGAAGCGTCACGACGACCTTCTCGCCGGCGGCCATGTTCGGCGCGCCGCAGATGATGCCGCGCGGCACCTTGTTGCCGTCCTCGTCCACGTCGTTGTATTCGTCGCCGACGTCGATATGGCACCAGTTGATCGTCTTGCCGTTCTTCTGCGGTTCCGGAGTGGCGTCCACCACGTAGCCCACCACGATCGGACCCGTCAGCTGGGAACGGTGAATTTCTTCCTCTTCGAGGCCTACGCGCACCAGATCCTTGGCGAGCTGCTCATAGGTGAGGTCCTTCGGGACTTCCACATGGTCGCTGAGCCAATCAATATCTACCATTGGCATTGAGTATCACTCCCCCATCACAAACTGTTCGCTGAATCGCACGTCGCCTTCAACAAGGTCATGCATGTCGTTAATGTCGGAACGCAGCAGCAGCGTGCGCTCCACGCCCACGCCGAAGGCGAAGCCCGAATACTCTTCCGGATCGAGGCCTGCGGACTTCAACACGTTCGGGTTGACCATGCCGCAGCCGCCCCATTCAAGCCAGCCGGCGCCACCCTTCTTGTCGGGGAACCACAGATCCAGCTCGGCGCTCGGCTCGGTGAACGGGAAGTAGCTCGGGCGCAGGCGCGTCTTGGCTTCGGGGCCGAACATGGCCACGGCCAGCTTGTCGAGCACGCCCTTAAGGTCGGCCATCGTCAGGTTCTTGTCGATGGCGAGCGCCTCCACCTGGTGGAAGACGGGCGTGTGCGTGGCGTCGAGCTCGTCGGTGCGGAACACGCGGCCCGGGCACGCGATGTACAGCGGCAGGCCACGCGTGATCAGCGCGCGCACCTGGTCGGAGGAGGTCTGCGTGCGCAGCACCATGTTGCTGCCCACGAAGCCCGCGGCGTCCTTGGCTTGGTTGCCCTTGACGTAGAAGGTGTCCTGCATCTGGCGAGCCGGATGGTCGGGGCCGAAGTTCAACGCGTCGAAGTCGTACCATTCGGTTTCCACTTCGGGGCCGTCGGAGATTTGCCATCCCATGTTGATGAAGAAGTCCTGGACGTCCTCCATGAGGCGCGGCAACGGGTGGCGCGCCCCCAGCGGCTTGCGGCGCACGGGCAGCGTCATGTCCACGGTTTCCGCGGCGAGCTGGCGGGCCTCTTCCTCGGCCTTGACTTGCGCTTCCTTGGCGCCGTATGCCCGGCCGAAGTCGGCGCGCAGCTTGCCCATGAGCTTGCCCGCGTCCTTCTTCTGGCTCTTGTCGAGCGAACCGATGGCCTTGCTGGCCATGGTCATGGCCGACTGAGCTCCGGCATACTGCGTTTTGATGGCCTTGAGCTCCTCCATTGTGGAGGCGTGTTCGATCTTTTCAATACCTTCTGCGACCGCGTTGGAGACGGCTTCGGCATCGAAAGTTAATCCTTCTGCCACGAGTACCCTTCCTCGTTTGTGGTGAACCTATGGTGACACTGTGCAAAATCGCGCAATATCAACGTTTTACCGACTTCACATTGTTTCAACATGGCTCGACATGGCCATGCTCATCAGCGCGATCGAGGCGCTCATGGCGAGGTTGAGCGATTCCGCCTTGCCGTACATGGGGATGGAAACGATATCGTCCATGCGTTCCAGCACGGGAATGGTCAGTCCCCTCGCCTCGTTGCCAAACAGCACCACAGATCCGTCCGTATTGTGGACGCGCATGTATTGCGGCAACGGCATAGGCTGGTGGTCCGGCGTTCCGTACACGTCGGCCGCGGCGGTGCGGCAGCCGTGGGCGTCGGCCCATGCGAGCATGTCCCCCTCGCTCATCGTGAGTACCGGAATGTGGAACAGCGAGCCCGTGGTGGAGCGGATGACCTTGGGGTTGAGCATGTCCACGCAATCGTCCACGAAGATCACGGCGTCGCATCCGGCGGCGTCGGCGCTGCGGATCACGGTGCCCGCGTTACCCGGATCGCGCACTTGCCAGAACGCGGCCACGAACGGCTTGTCGCCGATTTCCTGCCCGCGCTGCCAGCGTTCGAACGCGTCCGTGTAGGCGACAGCGAACACGCCCTGGCAGTCCGTGCTGATATGGTCGGCCACTTCGCGCGTGACCTTGTGCACGTACAGGCGCGCCTGCATGGCCTGTCCGGCCAGGGAGCCGACCACGGGCGAGATGAACGCCGCATCGGGTTCGGCGGAGTTGACCGTTACGTACACGTCGCTTACGGCTTCGGGCGCGTAGCGTACGAGCTCGCGCACGGCCTGGGGGCCTTCCACGAGGAAGCGTTCGGCTTTTGTGCGGCCGTGGCGTGTCAGCAGTTCGCGGATCCTGCGGAATCGTTCTGCCTTGGGATTGGCATTGACCTGTTCATGAATTGGCATGACGCCCACTCTAGCAGCGCCTCGGCCTTTGGCCGCGCGACTAGCCCTGAATGTTGCCCATGAACGCGAACGTGCCGGCGCCCCACGCCGCGCACAACGCGATGACGGGCACGGCCAGCGCCACGACGAGCAGCATCCAGTCGCGTGCGTGGACGCGGCTGACGCGGGCGTGGCTGCGCGGCCCGCTGCCGCCGAATCCCCTGGCTTGCATGGCGGTGGCGAGCATCGTGGAACGGCGGATGGACAGGACGAGCAGCGCGAACGCCTGCGGGAAGAACGCCTTGAACTTGTTGTCGTCGCCAAGGCCGCGCGAACGGCGCGAAGCCGTCAGCGACGCCCAGTCGTCCTGCAGTACGGAGAACAGGCGGATGCCCGCCAATCCTCCATATACGAAGCGGTCGGGCAAATGCAGGATCTGGCTGAACCCGTCGGCCAGATCGGTCGCGTCAATGCCGAGCACGGCGATGATAGCCGGCATGCCGATGGCCACAATGCGCAACATGGTCGCCAGCGCCAGCAGCGCCGAATAGTCGGTGACATGGATCCATCCCCACTGCCACCATGTGGCGCCACCCGATTTTCCGTACAGCAGCACGGCGAGCGCCGAGCATGGCGCGCCGATGAATATGGGCCATGTGCTGCGTATGGCGCGTAGCGGATTGATGCCGGCGGCCCAGAGCACGGCGAATTCCAGCAGCACGGCCACGCTTGCCGACACCCAGTCAAGCGACAGCAGCAACGGCAGCGAGACCACGAAGGCGGCGATGAGGCGGAACACGGGGTTCATGGACGCGAGCACGGGCGAATGGCTCGAAGGTTTGGGCTCCTCGTAGCGTTCGCGGATGGAGCTGACGGCGATTTCATGGGCGGGATCCTCTTCGGCGCGTTCCCATTCCTTGACGCCGTCCTGAGGTACGAGTTCCACCACGTTCGCGTCCAGCGCGCGTACGAGCGCACGGTCGTGCGTGACGACCACGATGGCGATGTCGTCGGCGCGCAGCGAGCGGATCAGCAGTGCGATTTGCATCCAGGTGTTGCGGTCCTGTCCGAAAGTCGGTTCGTCCAAGATCAGCACGCGCGGGGCCGCGGCGAGTGCCGCCGCCACGGTAAGGCGCCGCTTCTCGCCGCCCGAAAGCGTGTAGGGGTTCGCGTCCGCGTAGCGTTCGAGATGGAACCTGCGCAGCAGCGTGGTGGCGCGTTGACGCGCTTCGTCCTCGTCCACGCCGCAGCGGACGGGGCCGAGCATCATTTCTTCCATGACGCTGCCGCACGCGAACTGGTGTTCGGGGTTTTGGAACACGTAGGAGACGCGCGAGGCGAGCTGTTGGCTGGTCCAGTCGATGGGCCAGCGTCCGCGGGCTCCCGCGGCGAGCTCGTCGCCGGCCACCACTTGGCCCGCCAGCGGTTCGAGCAGTCCCGCGAGCGTGAGCGACAGCGTGGATTTGCCGGCGCCGTTCGTGCCGACAAGCGCGGTGATCTGTCCGGCGTGCAAGTCGAGGCTGATGTGTTCGGCTATGGGGCGGCCGCCATGGCCCACGCTCAGGTCTTCGGCGCGCAACAGCGTGCGTCCGTTGCCCGTGCGGGCGCTATAGGCGGGCTCCCCTTCCACGTGCAGTATGCCGGTCCCTTCGTTCTTGCGGTATTGCGGGGGAATCCAGACGCCCAATGATTCAAGGTCGAGATCGGGGTTGGTAAAGATTTGTTCGGGGGTGCCGTCGGCCATCACTACGGTGTGCTGGTCGTCGGTTCCCTGTTCCACGCTGCCGAGCACCACGACGCGGTCGACCATGTCGATCCAGCGCGCGGTCTGGTGTTCGACAAGGATCATCGTGGCTTGTGTGGCGCGCAGCGCCTGCCGGACGGCTTGCACGACCTGGTCCGCGCCGTCGGGGTCGAGGTTGGCGGTCGGTTCGTCGAGCAGCACGATTCCGGGGCGCATGGCGAGCGCCCCTGCGAGCGCCACGCGCTGCATCTGTCCGCCCGACAGGTGCAGGACGGACCGGTCGAGCTGGGCGTCGGGCATGCCGACCGCGTCAAGCGCTTCGGTGACGCGTGGCCATATCTCTTCGCGCGGCACGTCCATGTTTTCAGGTCCGAACGCCACGTTGTCCCCCAAGCGCTGGAACACGACCTGCGCTTCGGGGCTTTGCAAAACGAGTCCCACGTCTCCGTGGGCCTGGTTGGCGGGGACGCCGTGGACAAGGATGGCGCCTTCGGTTATGCCGCCGTCCGCGTCGGCCACGAGCTCGTCGCCGGCTCGCGGATCCTCGGCGTTCGCTTCATGGTCGGTACGGGTATCGTCATCTTGTGCCGCAGTGTCATGCCGCGGCGAGGGGGTCTGGTCGCCGAGCAGTCCCGCGACGCCTTCGAGCATGGTGGATTTGCCTACGCCCGACGCGCCGAGCAGCAGGACGTGCTCGCCCTGCCGGATCGTCAGGTCCACTCCGCGCACGGCGAATTGGTCGCGCGAAGCGTGACGGTATCCCCAATGGCAAAATTGCACGGCGTTGCGGCTGCGTTCATCCATGTCGTCCACGGTCTGTTTTCCCCTCACCACGGTTTGGTTCACAATGCGATGTTTACGCTACCGCTTTAGTGCATGCGGCGCACTTCACGGCCGGAAGCGAAATGGTCGAGCGCGCCCGTCTTCGCGATGGCGATGAACAAATACCACATGGCGAGGCCTGCGATCAGCGCGCCGGAGACCACGGTGGTCAGGAAGTAGACGATGCCGTAGCTGCCCGTGAAGCTGATGGCCTGCAGGTTCGTGAAGAAGGAGTAGCCCCAGCATGCCACGCCGCTCAGGGCACCCGACAGCATCATGATGCCGACGTTCCACACGCGGTAGAACACGAACACGAAAGCGAGTTCGGCGAACACGCCTTGGGTCAGGCCCATGAGAATCGTTTCCGCGCCGCCCCACGTGTTGCCGAGCAGGGATTCGAGCACGGCGGCCACGATTTCCGCGTAGATGGCGGCGCCGGGCTTGCGCACGATCACGGCCGCCAGCGGGCCGGCAAACAGCCACAATCCGTTGAAAATGCCGGCCAATCCGGGGACAATCGCCTCGAGCAGGCTCCAGGGCGCGTAGGTGGCGATGGCCACGGCCCAGTAGATAAGCGCGGATGCCACACCAATGACGGAAGCGACGGCAATATCTGCCACGCGCCATTTCATGGTGGGACGAACAACAGTGCGAGAATACGCCATAATCAGTGCCTTTCTAATCGCGCAGTCAATTTCGCGTAACTGTATAAGGCACGGGAAAATCGACGTCCGTGCGCCAGCATTGTCTGGAATCACGTTCTATCGGTTAAAGGGAATCCTTCTCTCAGCCGAACCGCCTTGGCGGACCAGCCCCCGTGTCGTTTTCCGAGTATAAAGGCCGTGGTTGACTATTCGGCCGAGTAGTCCGAAAGACGGTCGAGCAGGATCGCTTCGGCCACCGTATCCGCTTCCAGACCGGAAACGGACACGGATTCGTTCGGGCTGTGGGCGTTGGACTGCGGGTCTTCCGGTCCCGTCACGAGCACCTGCGCGTTCGGGAACAGCTTTTGCAATTCCGGAATGAACGGGATGGAGCCGCCCTGGCCCATGTTGACGGGATCCACGCCGAACGCCTCACGCATGGCGTCCAACGCGTCGCGCGTCACGGCGCTGTTGGGATCCATGGCCCAGCCCATGCCTTCTTCCAAGGGCGTGACCACGACTTCGGCGCCGAACGGCGCGTTCGCCTCGATATAGTCCTTAAGCGCCATCAACGCCTCGTGCGCGTCCTGTCCCGGAGCGGTACGCATGCTCAGGCGGAACGTGGTCTGCGGCGTCATGATGTTGAACGAATCCTTGACGGGCGTGGCGTCGAAACCGATCACCGTGATGCTCGGCTTGGTCCACAGGCGCGACGCGAGCGAACCCGTGCCGGCCAGCTTGTAGGAGTCGACAAGGCCCGTGTCCTTGCGCATGCCCGCTTCGTCCACGTCCTGCTGCAGGCCGCCGACAGGCTCCTGGGCGAGGACGCCCGGGACTGCCACGTCGCCGTGCTCGTCATACAGGGAGGCGATGATCATGGCGGCGAGCGTGTTCGCGTCGAGGATCGGGCCGCCGTACTGGCCCGAGTGCACGGCGTGGTTGAGCACCTTCACCGTCACGTCGCAGGTGGCGTTGCCGCGCAGGCTCGTCGTCAGCGACGGGATGTCAGGAGCCCAGTTGCCCGAATCGGCCACGATAATCACGTCGGCGTCGAATTCGTCACGGTGCTCGGTGATGAACGGGATGAAGCTCGGCGAGCCCATTTCCTCCTCGCCCTCGATGAACAGCTTGATGTTCACGTGAAGGTCGTCGCCCAGCGCCTTGAGCGTGCCGTAGTGGATGGCGATGCCGCCGCCATCGTCGCACGAGCCGCGGCCGAACAGGCGGTCGCCGACAATCGTGCCCGTAAACGGATCCGTATCCCATTCGGACGCATCCGGCACGGGCTGCACGTCATGGTGCGCGTACAGCAGGACGGTCGGCGCGGACTCGTCCACGATACGCGAGCCGACCACTTCCCAAGCTCCCGCCGAGCCATCGGGATTATGCGACTGGGCGACCTTGGCGTCCACGCCCACCTCGCGCATCATTTCGGCCACGAACTCGGCGGAACGCTTCATCTGGTCCCCCGCAATGCCGTCGGCGGAAATGGAACGCAACGCGATCTTCTTGTTGAGAAGATCGACAATCCCGTTCCACTCCTCGGCCACGCGCTCGCGGATCTGTTGCGTTGAAAGTGCCACAACCACTCCTATTCTTCTGTGATTCTTCCGTAACAATCTCTTCATGCGGCGCCGGGCGCGAAGCATGCCGCGCGCACGCCGCCGCGAGTACGTTGCAATTGTAGGCTTACCCACGCATTACCAATCTTTTACGGGCGTCGAGAGTTCCACGTACCCTAACGAAGCATGGCAGAGAATACGAATACGCAGCACGACAACGCTGAGACCGAGGGCAAGGGACGCCCGACCCCCAAGCGCAAGGAAGCACAATCGAAGAACCTGCGCCCGCTCGTTCCCCAAGACAGCAAGGAACAGCGCAAGCGCGACCGCGCACGCCAACGCGAACGCGAAAACGTGGAGTACGAGGCGATGCGCACGGGCGACATCAACAAGATGCCACGTTCCGAACGCCTCCCCTGGCGCGTATACATCCGCGACTATGTAGACTCCCGCTTCAACATCGGCGAGTACTTCATTCCCGTCGCCATCGTGATTCTTCTGGCCAGCGTGGTCGTGTCCGTGCTGGGCGCCAAGTACGCGGCGGCCGCCACGATTTCGCTCGTGCTCATGGTGATCATGTACATCTACCTGTTCGCCATTATCATCGACGTCGTCATCATGTGGCAGAAGCTCAAGAAGAAGCTTGTCGAAAAGTACGGCCCGGCGTCCGTCGCCCGCGGATCGCGTTCCGGCACGTACGCGTGGAGCCGCGCCATCCAGCTGCGCCGCTGGCGTTTGCCCAAGCCGCGTTACGCGAAGCGCTCGCAGTACAACAAGGAAGAATTCAAGTGAGGTGAATCTCACGCCAATAAAATGTAGCGGATCTGGAGCAATCCAGTCCGCCACATTTTTTATATCCGGTTACGGATTTTCCATCCGTTTTACGGAGCTATCCCGTTATTCCGCTTGCTTGGCCGCACGGTCCGCACGCATGCGGAACGCCGCGCACAGGCAGGCGAACGCGATAAGGAACACGATGAGCATGCAGCCGAAAATCCACGTGCCGCCACGCGTACTGGCCGCCACGAACGAGGGCTGGCCAAGGGAACCGTGGCCGGCCTGCGCGACCGCCATGATCGTGGAGAACAGCGTCATGCCCGCCGCGCCGCCGAACGGCATCACCGTGTTGAACACGGCGTTGCCGTCGGGAATGAAGGGTCCCGGGATGCCGGCCATGCCGCTTGTCATGATATTCGAGATGCACAGCGCGTAGCCCACGCCGAACAGGAAGAAGAACGCGGCCAGCGTGAACGGCGTCAGGTGGGCCGAGAATACGAACAGCAGCGCGATGCCCACGCTGCATACGCCCACGCCCAGCTGGTTGACGCCGAACAGAAGGCCCGCAAGCGCCACGACAACCATGACGAACTGCAGTCCGTTGAGCTCGGCGGCTTCCACGGGGCGCGTCTGGCGAATGTTCTTGAGTCCCAGCGGCAGCGAGATGGCGAGAATGATGACGGCCACAATGGCGAACACCCAGCGCCACGGGAACGCCGCGGCCACGGCGCCGCCCACGGTGGGGCCAATGGCTGGTGCCACGGTGATGACCAGCGAGCCGACGCCCATAAGTTTGCCGATTTTGGCGCGCGGCGACTGTTCAAGAATGATGTTCATCATCAGCGGCGTGGCGATGCCCGATCCCACGCCCTGCAGCACGCGCGCCACCAGCACGAGCCAGAACCGGAAGCTCACGAGCATGACGAGCGAGCCGATCGCCCCCGATGGATCCGATCAGGTATCCCGGCACGCGTCCGTCGGCCAGTTCGGACGGGGAACTCCCCCATTCGTCTTGAATATACGTTTCCTCTTCTTGCAGGCGTTCGTCGGCGCGAACGTCCTGTGATATTGTGTGCGACATTTCCTAAAGAAATCTTGATAGATTGCAGAAATACGGCCTCCGGAATTCCGGCAAGGCACGGCTTGGCGGGCGCGAAAAGCCCGTCACAACAGCGATTAAACGTAGCACTTTCGGTTGGACAATCGTCATATCGTTGCATATTTTTGCACTCCGTGGAGTTTTGGATCAGCATAAAAAATCGGCCCGGCATGCTCTGCATACCGGACCGGATTCATGCATTGGCGACTGCGCGCTTCCTGCGCCGCAACGTCACTGCTCGAGTTTCTTGATGACTTCCTCGCGGTTGACGTCCAGCGACGGCCACGTCATGTTGAAATTCATCATCGTGTTGCGCAACAGCTCGGACACGACCATGCGCGAGTACCAGCGGTGGTCGCTCGGGATCAGGTACCATGGCGCCCAGCTCGTGCTCGTCTTCTCAAACACGTCCTGCCACGCGGTCATGTAGTCGTCCCAGCGGGCGCGCGCCTCAAGGTCGCTCGGATCGAACTTCCAGAATTTGCGCGGGTCCTCGAGGCGGCCCAGGAAATGCTCCTTTTGCGCCTGCTTGCTGGATACCAGATAGAACTTGAGCACAGCGCATCCCGACGCCACCAGATTCTGCTCGAAGTCGTTGATTTCGTCATAGCGCCTCATCCACACGTCTTCGGGAAGCGTTCCGTACACGTGCGGCATCACGATGTCCTCATACTGGGAACGGTCGAAAATGGCGATCCAGCCCGGCTTGGGCAGCTCGTTGCGCACGCGCCACAGGTAGTCGTGCTGCTTGTCCTCTTCCGTAGGCGCGCCGAAACCGTGGTAATGGATGCCCATAGGGTTAACCTGACTGAACACGTGCTTGACGATGCCGCCCTTGCCCGAAGCGTCCATGCCTTGCAAAATGATAAGCACGCGGCGCATCGCCCCTCGCGTTCCGTTCGCGTACATCAGCTGCTGGTAACGCTCGATTTCCAGCGCGCTCAGGTCGAGGAACCGCTGGCACTCCTCTTTCGTGCCGTGGAATCCGGGAGTCGTTCCCGCGTCGATGTCGGTCAAGTGCGTCTCGTTCTTGCGGAAGATCAGACGTTGGGCCGGCGGCTGCGTGAAGACGGCGTTCAAATGCTCGCTGACCCTGGCCGCGGCCGTCATGCGGTCGACGACGTCGTCCATCGAATCGATACGCGCGATATGCTTCTCGACTTTTTTCAATTTTTTGCTGATATTCGGCTGCTTGCCGTGCTTGGTATCTTTATCCGTTGCCATGGGGCCGATTGTTGCGCCGTTGGCTGGGAATTCCATCAAAATGGCCGCATATTGTTCGCCGATATCGAAGAAAACGCGATCAAACGGGCGACAGGGGCCGCGCCACGGCCCACAGTCATAAAATATGCGTGGATATAAGGAAATATTTACGAATCCTCACCCAAATCGGAAGGAAACGGCCATTATGGAACTCAATGTCGATCTCGCCATTATCGGAGCCGGTCCAGGAGGCTACTCCACGGCATTGCGCGCCGCGGAACTGGGCGCGCACGTCACCCTTATCGAACGCGACGCCGTGGTGGGCGGCACCTGCCTGCAGCGCGGATGCATCCCCACCAAAACGCTGATCAGCGCCGTACGAACCATCGACGAAATGAATTACGGCCGCGAGGTCGGCATTGAAGCCCATCTCGACGCCATCGATTTCGGCAAACTGCGCGACCACCGTACGCATATCGTTGACGAAATGACGCACGGCCTGGAAGGATTGCTCGCCTCCCGCGGCATCCGCGTGTTCCGCGGCAACGCGGCGCTCCAGGCGGACGGAAGCGTACTCGTCACGCCTTCCGACGGAAGGGACGCCGTACAGGAAGGCAAAACGAGCGAAGATATGAAAGACGTGGACTCTTCACTCACCATCCATGCCACGGACGTGGTGCTCGCGCTTGGATCGCACCCCACGCCGCTTCCCGGAATCCCCTTCAACGGGGCCCTGATCGACTCCACGCAGGCACTTGCGCTCAATACGGTGCCCCACAACGCCGTAATCATCGGATCGGGTTCGATCGCGTTGGAATTCGCGTCACTGTTGAGCACGGCCGGATGTGAAACCACGCTGCTGATCCGCCACGACCATGTGCTCACTTATTCGGACCGGCGCAGCGCCATTGTGCTCAACCGCGAACTCAAGCGCCACGGTGTCAACATCATCACCGGCACGCAGGTCACGGGAGTCGACACGAGTGTGAATTTGGGAGCCACCGTGCACTATTCGACGGCGAATGAACAGGACGCCACCGTGCGCGGGGAGATCGTGCTCGCCGCCATCGGACGCATGCCGAACACCGATCAGGAATGGCTCAAGGGGCTGCCCATCACCATTGACGACCACGGTGTGGTGCAGACCGATCCGTACGGACGCACATCCATGGACCACGTGTGGGCGCTTGGCGACATTACGGCCGGACCGATGCTTGCCCACCACGCTTTCGAGCAGGGCTATGTGATCGCGGAAACCATTGCGGGACTCAACCCGCGCCCCGTCAACGAAATGACCGTGCCAAGCGTCATCTTCTCGAATCCGGAATTCGCGTCGGTCGGTGTCACCGCCCAGCAGGCCAAAACGGACTCCCGTTTCCTGAACGTCAAGGAAACGCTGTTCCCCGTGATGGCCAACGCGCGCATGCTTATGACGGGATCGGCCGGATCGATGTGCGTGGTCACGGGCGAATACGCGGACCAGCCGGGAACCGCATGCGTGATCGGCATGCATATCGTTTCGCCCGACGCAAGCGACCTGATCGCCGAGGGACAACAGTTGATCGCCAACCGCATTCCTTTGCACGACGCGGCAAGCAACATCCACGCCCACCCCACGTTGAGCGAGATGGTCGGCGAGGCGCTGCTCAAGGCGGACGGACGACCGTTCAACACGCGCTGAGCGACCTGGAGGAAGAGCCGCGCCGAACTTTTGTCAAGCGTTTTATCAAGGATTGAGAATCTTTGACATTCCTTCGCAACGGCGAGTGGCGCGTAAGTCCGCGTTCTTGGTAAAGTAATGGGCGTTAAGTCTATTGGTAAGCAAAGGAAATTCATGGCAACGAAGCAGGATAAGCCAAAAAAGCCGAAGAAGACCGGAATGATCAAGCAGATCATTCAAGTGTTCAAGTTCACGTACCGTGAAGACAAGGCGTTGCCATGGATTTGCGGCGGCCTGTTCGTACTGCCGATCATTGTCGGCATCATTCTCGGCATTTGCCTGCACTGGGGCGTGTTCGCATGGATCTGCTGGATGCTTGTGGCGATCATGCTGGGCCTGCTGCTGTTCACGTTCTCCCTTACGCGCCGCGCCGACAACGTCGGCTACCGCCAGCTTGAAGGCCGTCCGGGCGCCGCGGGCAGCGTGCTCTCGAACCTCAAGGGCAGCGGCTTCAGCTTCCCGCAGGAACCGCTGTGGGTGGATCCGCGCACGCAGGACGTGATCTGGTACGGCACGAGCTACAACGGCATCTACCTGGTGGGCGAAGGCGACTACAGCCGCGTCAACAACGCCATGAACCGCCTCGAGAAGCGCATCAAGAATATCACCGCCGGCTCCCACATTCCGGTTTTCCGTATCCTCGTGGGCGACGGCCCCAAGCAGGTGCGTCTGCGCGACCTGCGCCGCAAGGTGCTGGGCATGAAGGCCTACACGCCTACCGAGCACAAGAACGGCCTGGCCAAGAAGATCCATCCGCGCCGCCGCTTCATGATGACGCGCCCGCAGCTGACCACGCTCAACGATCGTCTGCGCACGCTGCAGCTCAAGAGCGCCATGAGCGCGCCGAAGGGCATGGATCCGAACCACGCGCCACGCGTATCGCGTCGCGCCATGCGCGGCCGCTGATGCGCTGATATCGCAACTGACACTGCAAACCTCTTAAAGCGGGACCGGTACCGGCAGGTACTTGCCCCGCTTTTGTCATATCAGGTGACCATTGTCCAATTTTTGAACCGAACATTACGCGCTTCCCCAAGCGGCCAAAATCATCAAAACGCTGAAAATCCGCGGTTTTTACGGGATGCAACCACCCCAGACGAAACATAGTCGTAACTCTGATAACAAGTAAATGAAATCCTGCCTCCTATGCTGTTATCCCGTAAGCAACTTTTGAAAGGAGCGGACCCGTGGCAGAACTCAAGACCAAAGAAGACGCGCAGGCCCTCATTAACGCCGAAGGTATCGAGTATGTTTCCGTACGCTTTACCGATTTGATTGGCGTGCAGCAGCATTTCACTGTCCCGGCTAGCGAATTCCTCAAGGACGCATTCGATGAAGGCATGCCGTTCGACGGTTCTTCCATCGAAGGCTTCCAGGCGATCAACGAGTCCGACATGAAGCTGGTTCCGGATATCGAAACCGCATACGTCGACCCGTTCCGCAAGCACAAGACGCTCAATGTCGCGTTCTCCATCGTCGACCCGCTCACCGACGAGCCTTATTCGCGCGATCCGCGCCAGGTGGCGGCCAAGGCCGAAGCCTACCTGAAGTCCACGGGCATCGCCGACACGGCTTCCTTCGCTCCTGAGGCGGAATTCTTCATCTTCGACAAGGTGCGCTTCGAAAACAGCATGCAGCGCTCCTTCTACGAGGTGGACTCCATCGAAGCCCCATGGAACTCCGGCCTCGACGTGGAAGAGGACGGCACCCTGAACATCGGTTTCAAGAACCGCGTCAAGCGCGGCTACTTCCCGGTTCCGCCGGCTGACCACACGCAGGATCTGCGTGACGACATGGTCGCCAACCTGCAGAAGGTCGGCCTCATCCTCGAGCGCGCCCACCACGAAGTCGGCGGCGCAGGCCAGCAGGAAATCAACTACCGCTTCAACTCGCTGCAGCACGCTGGCGACGATCTGATGAAGTACAAGTACGTGGTCCACGAGACGGCCGCCATGGCCGGCAAGGCCGCGACCTTCATGCCGAAGCCGATCGCAGGCGACAACGGCACGGGCATGCACTGCCACCAGTCCCTGTGGAAGGACGGCAAGCCGCTGTTCTACGACGAGAAGAACTACGGCGGTCTGTCCGACATGGCCCGCTGGTACATCGGTGGCCTGATCAAGCACTCCTCTTCGGTGCTCGCCTTCACGAACCCGTCGCTGAACTCCTATCACCGCCTGGTCCCGGGCTTCGAAGCTCCGGTCAACCTCGTGTACTCGGCACGCAACCGTTCCGCCGCCATCCGTATTCCGCTGGCCGGAACCTCCCCTGCCGCCAAGCGCATCGAGTTCCGCGCCCCGGATCCGAGCTGCAACCCGTTCCTCGCGTTCTCGGCACAGCTCATGGCAGGCCTCGACGGCATCATGAACCACATTGAGCCGCCGGCACCGATCGACAAGGATCTGTACGAGCTTCCTCCGGAGGAGCACGCAGGAATCAAGCAGGTTCCGAGCTCGCTGGCCGAAGCGCTCGACGCCCTCGAGCAGGACAACGACTTCCTGACCGCCGGCGACGTGTTCACCCCGGACCTCATCGAGACGTGGATCGACATGAAGCGCGGCGAGATCGACATGGCTCGCCTGCAGCCGACGCCGCTTGAGTACGAGCTCTACTTCCACATTTAAGCTCCGGCTTCGCTAAACCCTTGGAATTCCTCAAAAACGTTGGAATTCCAAGGGTTTTCGCATTTCTGAGATTAACTGGTTTTAACGTAAAACAGCCTGTTTTTTGAAAAAATGTGGGCAGCATGTGGGCAAAATGTGTCCAAAATGTGTCCAAAAATCATGAGTAAAGCGGCGCGATGGCCTCGATCTCCGATCAATCAGGAATCGGATCAAGATGGTCTAAAACGGGCGCCACATTCACCTGACGAATCTCTTCGACGGTTTGGTATCGCGCCATTCCCGTATTGACATCCACCACGATGAACCGAAGGACACCCACGCAACCACCTTCTATGCAACCTTCGGGAAGAAAGTTGTACACCAGCAATCCGTTATGGATACCTTCGGGCTTACCAATGCGATCACCGTGGCGCTCCGCAAAATCCTTCGCTGCCCGGTCCAGGTCTTTTCGCGGTTTCATGGCATTCACCTTTCCATGTCTAACAAGCAGTTGTGCTAAACCCTTGGGATTCCTTAAAAACCATGGAATGCTGTACCATCTGAGGTACAGTCGCGCCATAAATCTGTTCGTCTAACTCACGGCTTCTGGCGTTTCCGTACCGCCCACGGTACGATACCTACCAAATTTCCGGTCAAACCACGTTCCATTAGTCCAGGATGTCACAGAGGAACTAAAACCCTCGATTTCGCCATAATCATCTTCCCTATCGCAAAGTACGTGGGAATTGCAAAAAATAAGAGGGCGAGCGACTCCCATATCCCGGAACTAAATTTATAAGTTCTTATAGTGGTGGCTACGGAACAGCCGCCACAAAGGATGCCTGAGGATATCTTTGATACGCCGCATGTAATGTTCTCTCGCCGTAGTTCAATGCCCGTAGGTATCCCTCAACCTTTGAGCGTCCGGATATTCCTCCTTGGGACGCCCGTAGTAGATGCACCAGCCGAGCCACCGGTACAAGTCCTCGTCTGGAATGATCGGATCATACTCGTTAATAATCTGATCATGCTCGTTGAGGAAATAAGACGGGCGATGGAACATCGCGTGGAAACACTGGGCTAAACTGTTGAGCTTACGCTGCATAGGACCTTCATGGCGGCCTTCCTCAAGAAATTGCTCAAAGTCGCATGATAATGGACTTGCAGTCCTTCCACGTTCATGTCGCCTCCCGATCTGCCACTCACCGCATTGCTTCAATCATAAGCTCGTCATGCGTGACCAGCACGAGCGCGCCCGGATACGCGTACAACATGGCGGCGAGCGCCCGTTTCGAGGACAGGTCGAGATGGTTGGTCGGCTCGTCGAGTATAAGGATTTGCGGTTTTTGTACCAGGCCGAGGGCGAGCATGAGTTTGCGGCATTCGCCCGGGGACAGTTCCCCTCCTTCGAGTACCGCGTGCACGTTGCCGTTTTGCGCGACGAAATATCCTAGCGCTTCCTGCCGGTCCGTTCCGTCCAATTGTGCCAGTTGATCGAGCAGGTGTTGCGGGTCGTCCGCGTTCTGCTCAATGACAAGGCGTGGAATGTCCGGGTCCAGCGTATTCATGAGCGCGTTTACGAGCGTCGTTTTGCCCGATCCGTTGGGTCCTGTGACGAGTATACGGTCGCGTGGTCCGACACTGATGCCCGGGATGGCGAGCATCGCCGATTTGCCGCCATTCTCGCCTATGCGGATGTGCTCCCCTTCCATCTTTGCGCCATATGCGGCTTCCCTATCGTCGGTATCCCCGGAATATGCACCGTTCTCGAAGGAAATTGTGCCTGGTTCGAGATGCATGAGTTCATGGCGTTTGCTGGGTTCGACGGTGAAGTTCACGACGCCGCCGCGCCGTTTGGTTTCCGTGACGAAGCCTTCCTGCGCTTGCCGTGCGGCGGCGATACGTCCCTCGAGCCTGGCGACATTGCGGCTGACTCCCGCGTCGAGACCACCTTTGGCGAGTTTCTTGCGTTTGGAGGCGTCATGGTCGTGCCGGTCGGGCACGCGCATGCTGGCGGCCGCCGCCCGCCTGGTCTTTTCCCTGCGTTGAACGCGTTCGGCAACCAGCCGTTTCGTTTCCGATTTGGCTTGGGCGAGTTGGCGTTGCGCCGTCATGTCCCGTTCATCGACTTGCCGTTCTATGTCTTCCCACGATCCTTCATGCAAATCCATGACCGTATGGTTGCCCGTATCGTCATGGACACGGTGCAGCAGGTAGCTGCGTGACGCGAGCCGGTCGATTACGGCAATGTCGTGCGTGATCACGATGCCGATTCCGGGAAACTCCCGCAATACGTCAATCAGGCGTCCCGTGTGGGCATGTCGAGATGGTTGGTGGGTTCGTCCGCCACGAGTATGTCCGGTTCAAGGGCGAGCGCGCAACCGGGAGCCGCTCGCCGTTCCGGCATCAGGTTCCAGCGTATGCGCGGCGAGCGCCGCCAACGTGGTCTTCCCGATGCCGTTGTCGCCGAGCAGCGCCGTCCAGCCTTGCGGGAAAGTGGCGGAAATGTTGCGGAATACGGGTTGCGCGGCGCCGTCATATGTTACGGACACGTCCCGCAAGGTGATGAACATCGCTTCCGCCTTCCGCAATCGGTCATAGTGAATCTGTACCGCTACTCTCATTATGCCGTTGCGGATACATTCCCGCCATACTCTCTTGCTCGTTTTTACTCGACTTCCGTCCTCCTGTGGCCGCCACGGCGATGGCGCCGGCTATCAGTACAACGCCGAGGCCGCCCAATATCCATACGCCCAGATGGTCGACATTGACGCTCCACATCCAGCCGAACGGATACTGCACCGCCACCCATATGCCCACGGCCCCTACCACGAGCATGAAGACGGCCAGCACGATCGTTCCCGCGCTCGCGCCTGTCGGACGGATCATGTGTGGCTGGTGCGGTTGCGGCGGCACCTGGTAGACGGGCACGGTCTGGACGGGCGGCATCCGTTCCGTCTCGATATGCTCTTCGACAATCCTTATCGTCTCGGTCTCCTCATGGTCGTGGCCGGAATGGTTGTCGGAATCGTTATGGTTCATGCGATTCATAGTGTTAGCGTTCATGTCGTTCATGGTCATTACTCGCCTTCATCCGTATCGTTGTATTCTTCGTCATACTCCATGTATCCGTTGTCGGGGCCCAGGACGCCAAGCGCGCCCGCGCCGGGAACATCGGATCTCGGGAATCCTTCAATCTGTATGGCGACCGAGGCGCGTGACAGCGCGGGTACCGCGATCGTCAGCTCGCCATGTTCGGTGGCCTTGGAGGACTGCGCCGCACAAGGCCAGAGTTTCCCGTCCTTTACCGCCTTGCCCATGGCGCTATTGTTGGCGCCGCCGTCCATATGCACGGCCCCGTCGTCATCCACGCGTATTCCCTTGCACAATGCCCGCGTGTAGGAGTCAGATCCCACATTCCATGCGGTTGACCCGTCCGAACCCCAATGCAGGCTCAGTCCCGGCAGGCTCAGCGCCATGCTGCCCGAGTCGCCATTGGACACCACCGAGGTCTGGCCGTCGGCCGAATACGCCGCGTCAATGCCGCGCGAGCCGACCGAGTCGACGACAATGTCCTCGTTGATGCCACCCAGCTTCGAGAATTCCGCCGAGCATCCTTCAGGCAATGTGACCACCACTTGCGTATTGACGGCCGCCATATTGACGGTGCCCGCGGGGCAGGTTGACTGGATGCGCGAACCGTCACGCGCCACCACTTCGTGTTTCAGCGTGTCCAGTTTGGTCAAGTCCACATTGATGGAGCTCCGGTCATATCCGTCTCCCGTAAACGTGACGCCGTGTTCCAGCTGACGCATGCCGGCGCGGTTTACTATCCAATGTTCGTCTCCCCTCACAGGACGTTCCGTGTAGTTCGCCACGCGCACGTCCATGTCCACACGCGCATAGCCGATGCCCCAGCAAGTGATGGTCACCACAAGAGAAGAGACCATGACGACCCATATGAACGGATGGAGACCGCCGGCGCGCCGTCCCATACACCCGAGGACGAGCAATATGACGCCCAGCACGCAGCAGCACAGTGCCAACGCGAGTGTCCATCCGCGCAAGACGCCCATGTCGCTCCACTGCTCGCCAATAATGGTGGCCGCGGCGCCGGCCACGCACATGAGACCCACGGCGAGCAGTACCACAATCGGGCCGGCCGGCTTGCGGCGTTCACGAACGGTTTGCGGCTGGCGTGGGCGCATATAGCCTTGCGGTGCTGGGGACGGCGCCTGCGGTTGTGGTTGGGATTGAGCCCGCACTTGCGACTGCGCTTGCTCCGGGAACGACGGAGCGGGATCGTCCTGGTTCTGCTGCGCATATGCCGCGCCATCCGGTTGGGCCACCGGCTGCTGCGCATACGCCTGCACGGAAGGCGCTCCCGCCGTCTTTGGGGGTTCCGCGGGCTCCATAAGGTTCACGCCGCGCTGCACCAACAGGTAGAACAGCAGCATTGCCACCAGCAGGCCGCCCACATTGATACGCCATGTCGCGCCGAAAAAGAAGAACGACCCGGGGAACAACGCCAGCAGCACGCAGATGCCCACGCCAATGAACTGCCAGTCCCAGTGGCCGCTGGTCATTTCCTCAAGCAGGATCGCGTTGTCGCTTTCGTCGGGCAACAATAGCCATCCCAATGCGTAGAACACGAGTCCGAGGCCTCCGATTATAGCCGTTATGACCATAAGAACGCGTACCAGCGTGACGCTCCACCCCAGTTCGCGCGCCACCGCGCCGCACACGCCCGCCACCCAGCGGTCGCGCGGTCGTGCCAATCCGCTCGAGCGGATCCAGGAAAAGAATTTTGAAGGTTCGTCCGCATTGCCTTGCGGCGGGATTGTTGTATTGTTCATGTTCCCATTGCACCATGCCGTTCGCGTTTCGGGGGTCGGGGAACACCCTGTTTTCTCCCTGATTTTCCTGTCCGTCCCCAAGCCAGTCCCCTACGTGGAATCCCAACTGTCCGTAGCGGCGCCGGATCCAACATCCCTGACCATAATGGCGGATCCGTGAACGCCATGCTATTCAATGCTCGGCAAACCTGCAAGAATATGACCATGACTTCCAGCCAGCCCACCACTTGGCGCCCCGACCCGCGTACCGCCGCGCGCCTGCCGTTGTTGCGCCCGCGCAAACGGCGCCTTATCGCGGGCGTATGCCGCGGCGTCTCCCTGCATCTTGGCGTGCATGTGGCGTGGGTGCGCCTGATTGCGGTTGCATTGTGCGCATGCTATGGGGCCGGCGCGCTCGGCTATGTGCTGTTATGGGTGCTGGTTCCCGTAGGCGATCCCATTGCGGCTGCGCAGGCCACGGCGAAACCCGGCTCCATTCCCGACTATACGGGGCTAGCCGATTCCGGGGACGCCGGCCACGAGTCCCGTTCTTCGAACACTCCTGCGGACATGTTGCGCCATGCGTCCAAACCGGGCATTATCGCCGCCATCGGCATCATATGCCTCATGGTGGCGGCACTGCTCCAGTCGGCCGGAAACAATGTGGTTCCCATGTTATGCGTAGCGCTTGCGCTGGCCGGGGTCGCGATCCCGTGGATACGGTTCCGCCAGACGGGCGGCCAGTTCGCGGCCACGGCCATAGGCATGGCGCTGGTATTTGCGGCCTACGCGCTTGTCATGGTCGAGTCGGCGCTCACCACGGGAACCGTTTCCTTGCCGCGCAGCGTAGTCACCGGCTTGGCGCTCGTACTCTGTGTGGGGGCGGCCGTCATTCCGTGGGTCTCCTCCCTCGTGCGCGACGTGGGCGAGGAACGCGCGCTCAAGGAACGCGAGGAGGAACGCGCCGACATGACGGCGCATCTGCATGATGGTGTGCTCCAGACGCTGGCGCTGATCCAGACGCATCCGCAGGACGCGGGATACGTGGCATCCCTGGCGCGTTCGCAGGAGCGCGAGCTGCGCAACTGGCTGTACCAGGAACATGTGGCCTCCGACCGGTCGGTCAGCGCAGGCATCCGCGTGGTGGCCGGCCAAGTGGAAGACGCCCACGGTGTGGCCGTGGACGTGGTCACTGTTGGCGACGCGCGCCCCAGCGAACAGACCGACGCGCTACTGGATGCGGCCATGCAGGCCATCGTCAACGCCGTAACACACGGCAGGCCGCCCGTCACCGTATATTGCGAGGCCGGCGAGCGCCTGGTCGAGATCGACGTGCGCGACCATGGCGACGGTTTCGATCCGGACCGTATTCCCGAGGGCCGGCTCGGTATCCGCGAGTCGATCATGGGGCGGGTGCGGCGCCGTGGCGGCGACGTGGAGATCGTGTCGCGCCCCGGTTGGGGCACGGAAGTGCGCATGACGATGCCGACCGGCAATGGGGACGCCACTAATCGGGAACAGGACGAGCGTGACAGGAGGACGACATGACGAACGCACAGGATAAGCCAGATACGCGCGCCATTCGTGTGGCGATTGTGGACGATCATGAGATGTTCCGGGCGGGCGTGATCGCCACTTTGCAGCCCGCGTTCACGATCGTGGGACAGGCGGGCGACGTGGATTCGTCGGTCGCCATGATCGTGCAAACCAAACCGGACGTGGTGCTGCTCGACGTGCATGTTCCGGGCGGCGAGGGAGGTGGCGGTACGGAAATCCTCGCCAAATCGGCGCCCTACGCGCCGGACACGGCGTTCCTGGCCCTGTCTGTGTCCGATTCGGCGCAGGATGTGGGCGCCGTTATCCGGGCCGGCGCGCGCGGATATGTGACGAAAACGATCAACGCGGCGGATTTGACGGCGGCCATCCATCAGGTAAGCGAGGGATACGCCGTATTTTCGCCGAAACTGGCCGGATTCGTGCTTTCCGCATTCCAGGGAGTGCCGCTGGAAGACAGCGGTACGCAAGCGCGCGCCGACGAGGAACTCAACCGGCTTTCGGCGCGCGAGCAGGAAGTCATGCGGCTGATCGCGCGCGGATACACGTACCGCGAGGTGGCGGCGGAACTGTTCATATCCGTCAAAACCGTCGAAACGCACATGAGCGCCGTATTGCGCAAACTGCAATTGTCGAACCGGTCGGAGCTGACGCGCTGGGCCGCGGTACGGCGCATCGTCTAGGCGCCAGCCAGACACGACCGACGCCCGTGCGCCGCGGCACCGGCGCTTCCCGCGCCGCTTGGCCCAATTCGCGCCTGCCACTACAATGTCCTGCGGAAGAACAAGCCCGTTGAAGCTCGCCCGGAGAGAGGAACACGCAGTTCATGGCCAAGCTCTACTTCAAATATGGTGCGGTAGGCGCCTCAAAAACCGCCAATGCGCTTATGGTGCGCTACAACTATATTGAACGCGGCAAGCGCCCCGTCATGCTCAAACCACGCATGGAAAGCCGCGACGGCGAGCATACGATCCGTTCGCGCATCGGACTTGAAGCGGAATGCGATTTTGTTGAGGATTTCCTCGCCGACATGGAACATCGCACGCCCGACACCATCGATTTCGACGTGGTGATTGTGGACGAGGCGCAGTTCCTGTCCGCGGACCAGATCGACGCGCTGGCCAAAATCGTGGACGATTACGACATTTCGGTCATCTGTTACGGACTGCGCACCGACTTCCAGGGAGAAGGGTTCGAGGGCGCCACGCGCCTGCTGCTCACCGCGGACAAAATCGAAAACATCAAAACGGTCTGCTGGTGCGGACGCGCCGCCTGTTTCAACGCACGCCTCGATGAACAGGGACATATTGTGCACAAGGGCGACAAAATTCTTTTTGGCGGCACAGGCACCTATATTTCGCTGTGCCGCAAACACTACTATTCCGGCATCACTTCCGGACCGGCCGCAACATTGGATGAGATTACCGCATGAACCATATTGAAGAACAGCTCTTCTACCGCCTTACGAAAGTCATCGATCCCGAACTCGGCAAATCGATTACCGACCTCGGCATGATCACGGGCATCCACACGTCCCCGCGCGACGGTGAACCGAACACTTTCGACGTGGACATCACCGTGGAGCTGACCGTTCCCGGCTGCCCGCTGTCGGAAACGATCACGCGCCAGATCGACGCGGCCGTGGAATCCTATGCGGACGCCACACTTATCCCCCACATCACCGTGGGCTCGATGGGCAAGGAGAAACTCGACAACCTCGTCGCCCAGCTCAAGGCGGAACGCCACCAGAACCCGTTCAACAAGCCGGGCGTCAAAACGCGCATTTTCGCGATCGCCTCGGGCAAGGGCGGTGTCGGCAAATCCTCGATCACGGCGAACCTCGCGGCCACGTTCGCGGCCTTGGGCTACGACACGGCGGCCATTGACGCCGACATTTACGGGTTCTCGCTGCCGCGCCTGTTCGGCGTGCACGAGCAGCCCGTCAACCTCAACGGCATGCTTATGCCCGCCATGAACTGGGGCGTCAAACTCATGTCGATCGGCATGTTCGCGGGTTCCGACCGTGCGATCTTGTGGCGCGGCCCGCGCTTGCAGCGCTCGCTTGAACAGTTCCTCGCGGACGTGTGGTGGGGAGAGCCGGACGTGCTGCTGCTCGACTTGGCCCCCGGTACGGGAGACATGGCCATTTCCGTGGCGCAGGCGCTGCCCAACACGGAGCTCGTAGTGGTGACCACGCCGCAGATTTCCGCCTCGGATATCGCCGTGCGATCGGGACTGGTCGCATTGCAGATGCCCATGACAGTGCGCGGCGTGGTGGAAAACATGAGCTGGTACGAGCACAACGGCGAACGGTTGGAAATTTTCGGCGCCGGCGGCGGCGAACGCGTGTCCGAACAGTTGACGCGCGACCTGCACTACGATGTACCGCTGCTCGCCCAGCTGCCGCTCGACCCGGAAATTCGCGAAACGGGCGAAGCGGGACGTCCCGCCGTGCTTGACGCGGCGGGACAGTTGAGGATCGACGAATTCGGCCAGTCCTTTACTCGTCTTGCCCAGGAGCTGATACGTCGCCCGTGACCGGGCCCGTAACGGCACCCGTTTCCAGCAGTTCCTTGAACTGGTCCTCGTTGAGCATCGGAATGCCGAGTTCCTCGGCCTTGGCGGCCTTGGAACCGGCGTTCGCGCCCACAACCACCCAATCCGTCTTCTTGCTGACGGATCCGGCTGCCTTGCCGCCACGTTCCACAATGGCTTCCTTGGCCGAATCGCGGCTGTAGTTCTCCAGAGAACCCGTCACCACCACCGTTTTGCCGGCCAGCGTCTGTTCGAGCTCGTGCACGGGTTCGGCGTGACGCCCTACTCCGGCGGCCTTCCACGCGGCAAGAATGCCGCCATGCCAGCTCTCGAGATCGTCGGCGGAGGCGAACCAGTCCACCACCGCTTGCGCGATTTCCTCGCCAATGCCGTCAATCTGCGTAAGGTCTTCCACGCTCGCATGCGCGATCGCGTCCAACGACGGGAACCGCTTGGCGATAAGCCGCGCCGTCGGCAGCCCCAGATGGCGGATCGAGAGCGCCACGAGCACGCGCTCCAGCGGCGCGGTGCGCGCCTTGTCGAGCTCTTCGATCAGGGAACGTGTGGTTTCCGTGGGCGCCACGTACACGGGCCGCACCGTACGGGAACCGTCACGCGCGGTTTTGACCTCCTCGCGGATGACAAGCGCGTCGGCCGGCACCGTGTACTGCGGATACTCGCGCGCATAGTCGCGGGCGCGCCCCATGGCGTTCTCCTCGCCGATTTGGGCGGCCGTCACCTGCTCGTAAGCCTCGTCAAGGCGTCGCTCCGTGGCATTTTGCGCCGCGAGCGCCTCAAGTTCCTTCTTGCTTTTCTTTTTGGCCTCCACGGGATTGGTCCAGAACGCCGGCACCTGGTGCCACAGGCCCGAGCCGCCAAGACGCTTGCGCACGGGCTTTTTCTTGCCGTTCGCGTCGGTGACCGTCTGGAGTTCAATGATGGGCGCCTCGCGCCATACTTGCACGTCCTTGAGCTTGGGCGCGGTCAGGGCGAACACGTCCGCTTCGCTGGTGAGCACGGGGCGCTGCGGCTCGGGCAGTTCGAGGCCGGCCGCGGGCTTGTAGGGAGCGGGCTCCTCCCCCGGTCCCACCACGATTTCACGGATGTCGGGAGCGTAGGAGTCCGTGTCGTCGGGACGGTTGTCCTCGGGGTTCGTGAGCGCGATGGCGCTTTGCTCTCCCAAATGTTCAATGTCGAACGCCTTGCGCGACGCCAAATTGATAATGCGTTCGCTCAACTGCGCGGGGCAATATTCCGAATTCGGGCAGCGCAGGTCCTTGTCGCCTTCCTTGGCGGGCTTGAGCAGCGCGCCGCAGGATGGGCAATGCGTGGGCATGACGAACTCGCGCAACTGGTCTTCGCGTCCCTTGCGGCGCTCCAGCACGGGCCCCACCAGTTCGGGGATCACGTCGCCGGCTTTGCGCACCACCACGGTGTCGCCGATCAGGATGCCTTTGCGCTGTACCTCGTATCCGTTGTGCAAGGTGGTGCGCGCCACGGTGGACCCGGCCACGTAGACGGGCTGGAGCACGGCCACTGGCGTGATGCGTCCCGTGCGGCCGACCTGGACCACAATGTTGCGCAACAGCGTGTTGACTTCCTCTGGCGGATACTTGTAGGCGATGGCCCAGCGAGGAGCCCTTGACGTGGCGCCGAGCGCGCGCTGGAGCGCCAGATCGTCCACTTTGACCACAATGCCGTCCAGCGCGTGCTCGATGTCGCCGCGATGCTGACCGTAGTAGTCGATCATGTCGAGGATTTCGCTGAAATCCGACACCTTGCGGTTGTGCGGGGAAACGGGGATGCCCCAGCGCTTATACAGGTCGTAGGCTTGCGACTGGTCGTCCACCACGTCGACGGCGTCCACGGGTTTGCCGTCCCCCCATTCCAGCATGCCGATGCCGTGCGCGTAGAAGCTTAGCGGGCGCGAGGCCGTCACGCGCGGATCTTTCTGGCGCAGCGAGCCCGCGGCGGCGTTGCGCGGGTTGGCGAACGGCGCCTTGCCCTCGGCCTCGTTGCGTTCGTTGAGCGCCTTGAAATCGTCCCAGCGCATGAACACTTCGCCACGGATTTCCACGAGGTGCGGAATGTCTCCTTCGGGGCCGGCCAGCCGCGAAGGAATCGAACCGATCGTGCGCACGTTGAGCGTAATGTCCTCGCCCGTGACGCCGTCGCCACGCGTCAGGCCCTGCTCGAGCACGCCGTCGCGATAGATGAGGTTCAACGCCAGACCGTCGATTTTCACTTCGCAAGTCATCGGCAGGCCTTTGCCGTCCGGCCAGTGCAGATCCTTGCGCACTCCCTCGTACCATGCGCGCAGTTCCTCAATCGAGAACACGTCGTCGAGGCTCATCATGCGCGAGGGGTGGCGCACGGAAGCGAACTCGTTCGAGAAGGTACCGCCCACGCGGTGGGTGGGAGACTGTGGCGTGTCGAGTTGCGGGAACGCCGCTTCCAAAGCCTGCAGGAACCGCATGCGCGCATCATAGGCGGCGTCCGAAGACACGGGCGCGTCTTCCAGATAGTAGGCGATCTGGTCGGATTCGACCCAGGCGGCCACCTTGGTCCACAGTTTCATGGCGGCCTGTGCGTCAAGGGCCGCCACATCCACCTCGTCCAGTTCCATGGCGTCGTGGTCCGTGGGCTCGAGCGCGGCGATCCACGCGTCGCTGCCCACGGGCTCCTGCGCGGCGAAGTCGAACGCCATCTGTTGTTCACTCATGTCAATCCCCTTCCTTGCGGCCGGTTGCGCCACTGCTTGTAATGCGGCTTGTAATGCGGCGCCGGCCTGTTACTGCTGGTTCGCGCCCTCGGGTCCCATCAGGGAACGCAACAACTGGTCGTGCACGAAATCCACGCCATTGCCCGACGTGTTGCCCAAGCGGGCGGACGCCACCACAAGCGTGCGAGCCGGCACGAACAGTCCCTCGTTGACGGACATGCGCGCGGCCTCATGCACGATATGCGAAATTTCGGGTACGGGCCAGATCGGAATGTCATGGCGCGCCAGCACCTGCACGGCCTCGTCCATCGTGCGCGGATAGGGCACGCATTGCGACTGGGCTCGCCCGATAAGCTCCTGCAGCTCGTTTTGCAATGACGGGATGGGCGCCGGGGAAATGTCGGCGGCCATCATGTAGGAAGCGATGGCCACATCGAATTCGTCGCGCATCCACAGGGCTTGCGCCAGTCGGTAGTAGGCGAAGGACGCGTCCTTGCCGTCAAGCGAGACGCGCAGCGCGTTGAGGCAGGCTGCGCGCGCCGAATCCCAATCCTCCGTGCGCGCGAATTGCACGGCCAGCTTCAGATGCGAGAGCGGATACGCGGGCGCGTAGGAGACCATGGTGTTCAAGTGCGCGAGCGCCGCCTGCGGTCCCTTGGTTTGCGCCAACAGGTCGGCGAGTTCGAAATGGGCGTGGAACAGGTTGTCGGGAATCAGCGTGATGCGCTCGTCGGGCGTGGCGAACACGCGGTTGTACACCACGCGCTCGGCATACGAGTTGAAATAGCGCGGCACTCCCGCGGCCCGGTAGGTGTCGTCCAGCGACTGGATGGCGTCCTGCGCGGTTTGGATCGCCTGGTCGACCTGGCCCGAGAACAGCAGTTCGCGCGCCTTGACGCGTTCGTCGTCCAAATGCGAGCCCAACGTGAACGACAGGTCCGGAGTGTCGTCGCCGTCGATCAACGCGCTGGTCACTTCGGAGGCCATCATGTTGAGTTCGGGGTCGTTGATCAGGTCGATCAGCGCCATCGCGCGATGGGCCTTGTCCGCCGAAGACATGTCGTCGCGCAGTGCGAGGCTGTGGAATTCGCGTACGGCGCCTGTCAGCAGGTCGTCACGCTGGATACTCAGGTTGAGCACGTTGCGCGCGCCGAACACCGCGGCGGCCTCCCCTTCCAGCGGACGGTTGTCCATTTCCGGTTTGCGTTGCGCGTTCGCCGGGGAGAACTGGCCGTCGTTGATGTCGAAGGACGCGGTGATCGGCAGGAATCCCTGGTCCGCGTCGATGTTCATGACGGCACCGAACTTGACCATCGTTTCCAGCGGATGGGCCAGTCCGTCCTCGCGAAGGCGGCGCAGGAACGAGTCGCGTTCGAGACGCACGGTCATCATGCTGCGCGGGTGGATCATGTCGGGCAGCGCGTCTTGCGGGCCGCCCGCGAACGTGTCGTCCAGATTGTCGGTGCTCAGGACGGTTTCGTCGATATCTACGCCGTCCATAAGCGCCTCGAACTCGCTGTCCACATGGTCCTGGTTCACGTCGCGGTCGCCGGCCGCCAGATCGTCGCCCGGCACGGGAAGCGCGTGCGCGTCGGACGGGTCGCCGTGGTAGTCGCCGTCCTTCGAATCGGCCATGCTGATCGCGTCCGCGTCGAAGCGCAGCTGGTCCACGTCGCGGATCATCTCATTGGCCATGCGCTTGATCGCGTCGTCCTGTTCGGCGACGGCCTCTTCCAATCCGATCGAGCCCATGTCGATCGACAATGTGCGCATGTTCGGGTCGGCGCCGAACGCGAGCGCCGCCAGGATGATGGCCACGCGCAGGTTGTAACGCACGCTGAGCGTGGCGCGTTCATGGTCGCTCAGGGTTTCCCAGCCGTGCGTTGCGTCGCTGTATTGCGTTTGCGGCATCATGTCCATGCCGGCGGTCATGAATTCGAGCGCCGCGTTGCCGGCTTCCACGTTGCAGCGGAAATCCGCTTCGAAGCGGTATGGGAGGCGCAGGCGCCGAATCAGCGTGCTCAGCGAATAGCGGTAGAGCCATTCGCCGGGCTTATGCGCGTCCATGTGTTCGCGCTTGGCCAGTTCGCGCGTCACGTCTCCCGCCACGGACACGAGGTCGTTGACGGCCTTGTACCCGTCGCCGTCCAGCAGGTTTTCCAAAGCGTTGAATGTTTGGGAACCGTCGTCGAACGCGAGCAGCGCGGGATTGTCGAGCAGCATGCGGTCGATTTGGGCGGCCTGCGCGCGCGTGACGGTGTCCTCGATGGGCTGTTTGCCGGCGAGCGCGTTGTGTTCGAGCCATGCGCTCACGTTGGCGAAGCGGTTGATGGCGTTTTCGATTTTGAGTACGGCAAGCGCCGCGTCCACGGGCATGGGCCGGTCGATGGACAGGAAGTAGGTGTGCGAGTAGCTGGACGCCCACAGGTGCGAGGGTTCGGCGCCGTGTTCGGCTTCGAGGCCGTCCACGGTGGTGAGGGCTCCGCACTGGCCCATGAGGTCGGCGAAGTAGTCTTCCAGCCCCGACGTGCGCAGGCCGTGCGACCGCGCTTCCAGCGTGTCCTGCACGCTGCGGCGGATGGCGCCGAGCGGCGCTTCCCGGTTGAGGCGGCGGAAGATGTTGCCCGATCCGAATCCCGTGAGCAGCCCTTGGGCTTGGGGCATGATGTATCCGGCGAAGAAGGCCATGGCCATCGCGTCGCGGTATTCGAGTCCGATGCGCAAGTGTTCGGGCAACGGCATGCGCATCTGTTCAAGCGTGTATTTGTTCTTGGCCTTGAGCCAAGAGGCGATCCACATCATCGTGCCGTCTGCTCCGCGTACGCTGATGCTGCCGCGGATGACGCGCAGCTTGCGTCCGGAGTTCTGGGGCGCGTGGCCGAAGCGCGGCCCGTCGGGAAGTTCGAGTTTGCCGTCCATCGTGAAAATGAGGCGCGCTTCGCTGGTGTACGGGTCCACGGTTTCGCTATTGCCCACGAACACGCGGCCGTTGCCGTCGGCGAACGCGATGGGCACGAAATGGTTCGTGTCGAGGAACACGCCCAGCGAGAATCCCTGTTGCTGGGCGGAGGGCAGTTGGGCCCATCCGAAACGGATGTCCGAGCCTGCGGGCATCAGGTCGAGCTCATGGCGTTTGACGAGCGGATGCAGGGTGACTTGTTTGTCCGCGCCGAGCGCGTCCATGAATTTTTGCATGCTTTTCGACGAGGCGTCCTTGTTGCGCGCGTGTTTCTTGAAAAAAGTCACCATGCCCTCTAATGTACAACGTTTCGCCAGCAAATACAGCCGAACGCAATACCTTGGCTTACAATGGTGCCCGTGTTTGCTCCACGTTTTCGCCTAGCGCTTGCCCGCGTCCGGTCACGTCGCGCCCGCCGGTGGTCGCTGGCCGTCGCGCTGGTGGCGCTACTGATCGTGGTGCTGGAATGCGGCGTATGCAATATGGCCCATTGGCGTTCCCTCGCCGCGAGCACGGACAGCGCGAGCTATGCGAACGTGTTGGGACCGGGCGTGCACGAAACGCGGCAGGGGCTGCTTGAGGTGACTGATCCCGCGCACGCCTATGTCGAAGTCGACGCCGACGGGTCCTCTCCCTATATATATGTGGAACCCGTCTCTTCTGCAAAGCTGTCCGGCGCATTGGCCGGCCCGCATGCCAGCGATGTGGCGTCCACCGTGTATGTGCGCGTGCAATCCGGGGACGGCTCCGCCCCCAGCGTGTCGCTCACCCCGTACGCGCCGCGATCCCTGTATGTCAAGGCCGCGGCACATGGCGCTTCGCCGCATGGCGCGTTGCGCGTGTGGATCGAGGAGCCGGTCGGCGCGATGGTTCCCATAGCGCATGTGCGCGCCAACGTGCATGTTCCGTTTTCCTGGTCGTGGGCGCAGGTGGGCATCATGGCTGCGGTGGCGCTGCTGGTCGCACTGTTGCGCCCGTCCTCGCGCTGGTGGGCCATACCGCTGAATACCACAAGCTTGCGCCAGCGGCTCGTGTTCGCGCTCGTCATGACGGCGCTTGGCGTCGCCGTGCTTGTGCAGGCGGCCGCCATCGCTTCCACGCACACGGCACCGCTCACGTTCCATCGCGCGGGCGAATACACCTACGATTTTGACCAGTACGGCCATGTGGCCGACGCCCTGTTGCACGGCCGAACCTGGCTGGATTTGCCCGTTCCCGACGCTTTGGCCCAGGCCGGAAACCCCTATAGTGTTGCCACGCGCAACGCGTTGAACAGTGCCGGCGTTTCCCCGCTGTACTGGGATTACGCGTTCTACCACGGGCACTGGTATTCCTATTTCGGCGTGGTGCCCGCCGTATCGTTCTTCCTCCCCTACCAGCTTGCCACCTCGTGGTTCGTGCCCGGCGGCCTTATGCTGCCGTCGGCGTGCGCCGAACTGCTTGCGATGTTCGTTTTCACGCTGTTCGCCTGCCTGCTCGTCGTGCGCCTCGTCAAACGTTGCGTGCCGCGCACCCCTCTTGCGGGAGTCTGCCTGCTATGCGTCATGTTTCTGATCGGCGCCAACAGCGTGTACTTGTGGTACCGTCTCAATTTCTATTCCGTACCGTTCGCGACGGCGCTCATGTTCACGATGGCCGGATTGTGGCTGTGGTTGGGGGCCGATCAGGCGGTCATGCGCCGCGGACGGTGCGCATTGCCCGGCGTTCCCGCACTGTCGCTGCCGCATCTGGCGGGCGGCGCATGCTGTATCGCGCTCACGTTCGGATGCCGCCCCACTTTCGCGCTGACGGCGCTGCTGGCATTCGCGCTGTTCTGGCGCCAGATCCGCGCGTGCGGCCGTGTGATCGCCTCGCGCGACCGGACCCATTATGGCGCGGTGGCTCGCGCCGTGGCCGCCATGATTCTTCCCGCGGCGTTCGTAGTGGGGCCAGTATGCCTCTACAATGCGGCGCGTTTCGGTTCCCCGTTCGATTTTGGCAACGCGTACCAGTTGACTGTCACGGACATGACGAGCTTCCATACGCCGCTTGCCAATATCGCGCCCATCATGGGCTACTATTTCGCCCTGCCGCTACGGTTCCAGCCCCAATTCCCGTGGCTCGCGATCAGTCCCACGCCGCTTAGCCAATGGGCGTTCACCGAGCCGTGCGTGTGCGGACTGTTCATTTTGGCGCCGGCCGCATTGGCCACGTTCGCGCTGCCGGCGGTCCGCCGCGGCATCCGGCGAGCGCACTGCACGGGCATGCTGGCGTCCGCACTCGTGCTGGGCGTGCTGTTGGCCGCGTTCGACAGCTATGTGGGCGGTTTCGCATGGCGTTACATGGCCGATTTCGGATGGTTGTTCATGCTGGCCGCCGTTCCCGTGCTCGCCTATTGGATGCGCGTATGGAAGCCGGCGCGCGTCCTCATCACCTTGGTCGCGTGGTGGATGGTAGTGCTTGCGGCGCTCAGCTGTTTTGTCGTCGGCCGCGACGATTCGCTGATCAACAATATGCCCGGGCTGTTCCACACGGTGCAGGCGTGGTTCACGCTGCTCTAGACATGTGGCGGTCGATCGCGCGGCTACAATAAGCCTCATGAGTTTTGCGCAATGGTTCCATTTCGGCGCCCGTTTGAATACCGTTTCCGCGGTGGACATCCACACGGACGGCTTGTCGTACGCTTTTCCGGACGGGTCGGTCGGCCTGAAACCTACCACGGTCGACTTTTCCGCAAGCGACGGTCATGTGGCCATCATCGGATTGAACGGCGCGGGCAAATCCACGCTGCTGCAATTGTTGGCGGGACTGATGGAACCGACGCAAGGAATGGTGCGCTATACGGACGCGGACGGCGACGAATGGACCAGCCGGTCGGCGTCGGGACGCAAGCGGCTCAACAATATTTGCGGCTATATCGAACGCGACGAAATCCCTGCCATATTCAATGAGGAACTGTCCATCCGTGAGGCGTTCGACGCGCTGTTGCGCCACCACCATATGCACAATCCGGAACGGGAGGCCACGCGCGAGCACCTGTTCGCGCACTTCGACCTGACGCAGGTCGCTCACATGCCCGTCACGGCGCTGGACACCGAACAGTTGCACATGCTGTCGATCGCGATAGCGTGCGCACACAATCCCGCGGCGCTTATCGCCGACGAGCCCACGCGCGGGCTCGATGAAATCAGCTCCGGCCATGTGGCGCGCGCCTTGCTGAGCTACGACAAGCCCATCATGTTCGCGACGCACGATGTCGACATGGTCACCTGCCCCGACTATCACGTTACGCGAACGCTGGTCATGGACGACCAGTCGGTCGTATTTGACGGTACGCCGCGCGAGGCCGCCCAATTCTACAGCGACCTGATCCGCGGCAAATACAAGCGTATGACGATGGGCGCGGCTCCCGTCACGCTTCCATAAGGTCGCGCACCGCACGCAACACGACATTGACATTCGCGGCGAAATCGTCGGGTTCGGGCAACAGCGAGATGGCCAGATACCCGTTTGAGGTCATGTCGAAGAAGTAGCCGGGCTGTCCGCTGGTGTCATATTCGCGCAACATGTGCAATACGAGCTCGTTTTCGTCGAAGATCGCGGGCACGCGCAGCAGCACGTTCCAGCCGCCTTCGGCGCGCAGCACGTCCACCACGCCCAGTTCATCTTCGCGCAGCATGGTGTGCAGCGTGGCAAGATTGCCGCGCACCCGTTCGCGCACGCGCGCCGTTTGCGCGGGCGCCTCATCAAGCATGCCGGGGATGGCATGCGCGACGAGTTCGCTCATGGGAAGGAAATCGTCAGCGATTACGTCAAGGCGGCGCTGCGCCTCGCGCACGTCGGCCTCCGGCCCCGACACTTCGATCCAACCGACCTTGGCGTGGGGGGCGGCCAGCATTTTCGAAAAACCGTCCAGCGCGAACGTGAGCACGCGCGACTCCCCCGCAAAACGCCGGTTGCCGTCGAACGGTTCGAGATCGTAATCGTAAAAGACTTCGTCGGCGATAATGGCGATGCCATGCCGCTTGCACATTTCGACGAGGCGCTCGCGCTCTTCGGGCTTGACATACGAGCCGGACGGATTGTTCGGATTGATCACGATCAGCGCGCGGATGCGCGGTCCGTCGGGTCCTTGCAACAGTTGCTCGATTTGCGCCACGTCGATATACCAGGATCCGTCATAGCGCAGCTGGTATTCAATGGAATCCACGCATTCAAGGCGTGCAATCGATTCGATAAGCGGATAGCCGGGTTTGGGCGCGAGCACCGCGTCCCCCGCATCGCACAGCAGTTTCATAAGCCACGAGTAGGCCTGGGAAGTGGAACTCAGCACATAGAAAGAATCCGCCGAGCCGCGTCCCAAATATTGCGCCAAGGCTTCGCGCGCATAGCGTTGGCCACGCGGTTGGGCCGCATACTCGTCTGGCAACGACGCGGGCGCCAGATGGTGGCGCGTGGGGTTGGAATCGTTGAGCTTGCGGAACGCATGGCCGGCGTGAACGTATTCGGCTTCGGCCGCGGCGATCGGATTGGGCTGGGAAATGTCTACTCGCGTTGAAAAATGCACGCCAACATACTACGCCGGCGCAACGAAAAAACGGTCCCCAGTTGGCGTACGAGCCGGGGACCGTCAAGGCCGCGCGCTTATGGCGTGCAGCACGTATCTAGCGCATTGCCGAATCAGCGGTCAAACTTGGAAGCGGCATATGCGGCGGCACCGATGATGCCGGCCTCGTTCTTGAGCGTCGCGGCCACGATCGGCGTATTGATTTCGATGTACGGCAGGAACTTCTGCGAAACGCGGGAAACGCCGCCACCGACCACGAACAGGTCCGGGTTGAAGTACAGCTCCATGAGGCTGTAGTACTTCGTCAGGCGCTTGGCCCACTTCTTGTAGCCCATGTCGAGCTTCTCACGCACGGACGAGGCGGCATACTTTTCAGCGTCGCCCTTGCCCTTCTTCAGCTCGATGTGGCCGAGCTCCGTGTTCGGGATAAGCACGCCGTTGTAAATCAGGGCCGTGCCGATGCCCGTGCCGAGCGTAGTGGCGATCACCAGACCGTCCTGGCCCTTCGCGGCGCCGAACTGCTGTTCGGCCAGACCCGCGGCGTCAGCGTCGTTGACCACGGTCACGGGGCGTCCGCACGCCTCGGAGAACACTTCGGTCACGTCCACGCCAATCCACGACTGGTCGAGGTTCGCCATGAAGTCGAGCTTCTTGCCCGGCTTGATCGGCGCCGGGAACGCGATGCCGACGGGCACGTCCTCGGGCACTTCGAAGTGGTCGAGCTGCTGGCGCACAATGTCGCCGACAGCCTGCGGAGTGGAGTGTTCCGGGGTCAAAATCTTAAGACGCGGTTCAGCGAATTCACCCTTTTCCAGATTGACAGGAGCGGCCTTGATTCCGGATCCGCCAATATCTACACCGAACGCCTGGGCAGTTTCAATCATCGTTGACCTTTCGTCTCACAAGAAAACGTTTGCATCATAGCTGCGGCTTGGATCCGTCGCCCTCGCGACAGCCGCCTGCAACTGTGCCCAATCATAACGCGTCCTGTACGCGAATGCATCATTTTCGACCAAAATATAGGTGTCGGCATAAATAATCTCACAATTCGTCCACAAAATACGTTTGCAATCGATTTCATGGGCATAGTGACCCCACGGCGCCCATCCATGCCGTACTATGGAACCGCACATATCAGTTTCAGGGAAGGTGCAATTCCTTACTGGCGGTAATGGGCGCACACACGTCGCCTTAGCCCGCGAGCCCGAAGGGTCGATCCGGTGAGATTCCGCGAGCCAACGGTATAGTCCGGATGAAAGAAACGAGTATTTCCTATGGGACATTCCACACACCAGTCACGTCCGCCGCGCCAGCAGGGCGGTTCCAACCCGGTTTCGCCGCTCGACCGCACGCGTCCCGACACCGACCATTCCACAGGAGTCGGCGACCACGGACGCTGGTCCACACGCCGCATCGCGCTGTACGCGCTGTGCACGGCGCTGGCCATGGCCGCAAGCTTCCTCGAAATCCCGCTCATGCCCGCCGCACCCTGGCTCAAATACGACCCGTCGGGCATCGTATGCCTGATCGCCGGATTCGCGTTCGGACCGTCCGCGGCCGTGATCGTGAGCATTCTCGGTTTCCTCCCCCACCTGTTCATCAACCCGTGGGGCTCGCTTATGGCGATGGCCGTGGCGCTCGCCTGCAGCGTTCCGGCCGCGTTGATCTACCGCAAGAAGCCCACGCGCACGCGCGCGGCGCTCGCGCTGGTCGTCGGCTCGCTGGCCGCACTGGCCGTGGCCCTGGTCGGCAACCTCCTGGTCACGCCGCTGTACGCGCATATGAGCATGCCACAGGTGGCACTTATGATCCTGCCGATCCTGCTGCCGTTCAACCTCATCAAACTGTGCATCAACGCCGTGGTGACATTCCTTATTTACAAGCCGATTTCCACGGCGATCGGCCACCACTGATGGGCGGGACGAACGAATCGCGCGCCGTACTCGCCGACTTGCACGATGTCGGCTTCCGTTACGGCGACGCGGCATGGGTTTTCCGTAACATTTCCTTGCGCATCCATGCCGGCGAACGCATCTGCCTTACGGGAGGCAACGGCTCGGGAAAGTCCACGCTCGGACGAGTGATCGCCGGACTCGTGGCGCCCGACGAAGGCGACGTCACGCTCATGGGCCAGCATGTATTCAACTCCAGCCGCGGGGCGGATCCGGCGGCCTACCGTGCTGCGCGCCGTTCATTGGGCGCCGTGTTCCAGAATCCGGCGGACCAGATGGTCACCACGCGTGTGGAAGACGACGTGGCGTTCGGCCCTGAAAACCTCAACGTGTCGCGCGAGCATATCGGCGAGCGCGTCACACACGCCTTGCAACAGGTGCGGCTGCTCGACCAACGCCAGGCCGACCCCATGCGCATGTCGGGCGGTCAGCAGCAGCGTGTGGCCATTGCGGGCATGCTCGCCATGCACAGCCGCCTGCTTGTGCTCGACGAGCCGACGGCCATGCTTGACGAACGTTCCCGCGCCGAGGTGATGGACACGTTGCGCCATATTCAGCGCCGTGGTACGGCGGTCGTGCTGATTACGCACCATGAGGACGAGTTGGCGGGCGCGGACCATGTTTGGCGTCTGGAAAACGGCGCATTGCATGAGGTGGAAACGGCTCATGAGACGCAGACCCAGCCGATACCACCGCATCCTGGCCAATCCGCACAGGACGGTACAAGAATTGCCGTCCCGGTACCCTCTTCCCGTTCCACACCGGCCGCCATTGAGTTGCGCAATGTCTCATTCCGCTACCCGGACGCCCCCGATGATGTGCTGCGCGACTTTTCGCTGACGGTCCGCAATGGCGAATGCGTGGCGCTTATGGGCCCCAACGGGTCGGGCAAAACCACGTGCGCCCGGCTCATATGCGCATTGCAGCAGCCGACTTCCGGACGAGTGGAAGTGGCCGGCATTCCCGTGGCCACACCGCACGGCCGCCACGTGAAAGAGGCGTCCGGAGCGCAATTGGACCGCTTGCACCGCACGCTCGGATTTGTGATGCAGCATGCCGAGCGCCAGCTGTTCGCCCCCACCGTGCGAGAGGACATCGCGTACGGGCCGCACGCCCAGGGCCGCGATACCCAAGAAACGGACCGCCTCGTACTCCATGCCGCCGAACAGCTGCATATTGAGCATTTGTTGGACCGCAATCCGATGGAACTGTCCATGGGCCAGCAGCGGCTTGTGGCCATCGCGGGAGTGCTGGCTTGCGAACCGCGCATACTGGTCATGGACGAGCCGACGGCCGGACTTGACGAAGCGGCCCGCGAGCGGCTGCTGCGCATTGTTCGCGCGCTGCGCGAACAGGGCATGACGATCGTGATGGTGACGCACGAGCGGCACGAGGCCGAAATCGTGGCGGACCGCATTGTCGAATTCGCGCCGCGCCCGCAACACGAACGTGCGCAGGCGCCGTTGGATTCATGGATCGGCCGTTTGGATCCACGTTGCAAAATGCTCGGGTTCCTTGTGCTCATGTTCAGCGCGTTCGCGCTGCGCTCTTTGGCGCAGTTGGCGGCCTCGCTCGTGGTGGTGGGCGCCATTATCGCGTTGAGCCGCGTGCCATTGCGCCACATCTTGCGCCAGATGCGCGGGTTCCTCGTGTTGTTCGCGATTATCGGAGCGTTGAACATATTCGTGGTGCATACGGGAAGTACGCTTGTTCAATGGGGCGCGTTCATCGTCACCACGGGCGGCGTGGGCACGGCCGTGCTGTATGCCGTGCGGTTCTCGCTGGTCATGGTGCTGGCCGCCATATTGTTGGCCACCACCACACCCACTGCCATGACCGACGCGTTTGGCGCGATACTCAAACCGTTGCGCGTGTTTGGCGTACATACGCAGGATATCGCGCTCGTGTTCAGTCTGGCGTTGCGTTTCCTCCCCACGCTCACGCAGGAGGCACACGACATTCTCGAGGCGCAGATTTGCCGCGGCGCGTCCTTCGCCCACGGTTCCCCGTTCAAACGTGTACGCGCGTTGTGCGCCATCATGATCCCCGTATTCACCGCGTCCCTGCGCCACGCCGACACGTTGAGCCTGGCGCTTGACGCGCGCTGTTACGAAGATGGCATACCGCGCACGCAATGGCGGGCGTTGCGCATGCGGGGGCGCGACTGGATGTTTCTGGCGATCGTGTGCATACAGATTGTGGTGGCCATGGGAGTCCCCTCCGCCGTATTTGGCTGGGGCGGCGCGTAAACTTGCGTTGTTCACAACATTTCGCTGTTACGCACGAATATTGTTGTATTGAGGAGTTACACATATGGCACTGACCAAAAAGCAGGTCAAGCAGTTGCGCGGCATGGGCCAGCGCATCAATCCGTTGATCGCCATCGGCAAGAACGACATTACGGAAACGCTGATCGACCAGGCCGACGAGACGATCGAAAAGCGCGAGCTCGTCAAGTTCACGGTTCAGGACGGCTCCATGCTTACGGCCCGCGAAGCGAGCGAGAAGCTTGCCGAGGCGCTGCATGCCGAAGTCATCCAGGTGATCGGCAACCGTTTTGTGCTGTTCCGCCGTTCCCTGCGCAAGGACGTCGAACATATCGCCCTGGTGCGCGAGTAAGGATTGCGGACAGCAATTCTGTCATACGAACATGAAGGCCGGCCGTAGACCGGCCTTCACTCATATTCAAGCGAGTCGATGATGACTATTGATAGGTACGGCACCGTTGCCATTGATGAATCCACCTTCCCTGATCCTCTTATGCGCGTAATCGTGCGCGAATCCTGGGATACGGACCGCGACGGCGTATTGTCGGAGGGCGAGCGCCGGCGCGTCACGCAATTCCTGTTCGACGGCGACAATTATGACGATCCGCTGCGTTCTGTTCAAGGGATTGAATATGCGCCATATCTTAGGGAACTTACGGTCCGCCATACTCCGCTCGAATCACTCGACGTCTCGCACAACGCCCGTCTGGAATATTTGTGCGCAACCGACTGCGGTCTCGGCTCGCTGGACGTATCGCACAATCCGCGAATTGTCGGACTGTATGTGGACGGCAACGATTTGGCGCGACTCGACACGTCGGACAATCCCGATCTTGCGTACCTGTATGCGGGAGGCAACAGGCTGCGGTCGCTGGACACTTCCCGTAATCCGCAACTCGTCAAATTGGAGGTTCCCGACAATGCCCTGGTCCGCTGCGACCTGTCAGAAAACTGCGAGCTGACGGATCTGAATGTGCGCGGCAATCGCCTGTCCACGCTGGACCTGTCGCGCAATAGGCAGCTGACCGAACTCGATGTCAGCGGTAACTGCCTGGGATCACTGGATCTTTCCTGTAATCCCGAACTCGTCTACATGCATGCGGACAACAACCGTCTGGATTCCCTCGATGTGTCGCGCAACACGAAACTTACCGAATTGTGGGCAGGTGGCAATCGTATCGGCTCGTGCGATGTGTCGCGCAACGGGGAATTGATCAGCCTGAGCCTGCGTGACAACCGGCTATGCGCTTGCGACGTGTCACACAACGGGAAGCTTGTGGAGCTCAATGTCAGCGGCAACCAGCTGCGATCGCTGGATCTTTCCCATAACGCGGATCTGGAGTATCTGTTCGTGCGGCACAACGAACTGCGCGGCCTTGACCTGTCGCACAACAACGCGCTGGTCGAAGTGTTGGCGGACGGCAACCCGGGCTTTACCGGGGCTGCTTCGCCAGTTGCTCCTTGATCCACGACTCGAGAATGACAGCATGGTTGCATGCCGGATCTTTGGCCGCGTACAGCAGCGTCACATTCTCATGCTGCAGCAGATCCGCCACCTGCCGCACGAACTCGTGCGCCTCGGGACGCTCGTCCAGTTCGTCGAGATATTGGGCGCGGAACGCGTCGAACTTGGCGGGATCGTGGCCGAACCATTCGCGCAACTGCGTGGAGGGCGGCACCTGCGTCTTGTCCCACGCGTCAAGCGCGGCACGGACTTTGCTCACGCCGCGCGGCCACAGGCGGTCCACCAGCACGCGGTAGCCGTCATCCGGTGAAGGCGCCTCATAAATGCGCTTGATGCGTACTTCGTATGCCATAGGTACTCCTTGACGATTGGCCAACAGGTTCCGCCCTCGAGTGTAAGTCGCCGCGCGAACTTGCACGTACGCCTTGGGAAATATCGCCATGGCCGCATACGGTTGGCCGCCAACCAGCCGCACCTAGTCGAGCGGTAGCGTGGACTCGCGCTGTACGAGTTTGCAGGGAATGAACTCGGCGCCATGGTGCGGGTTGCCGTCGATGGCGTCCATCAAGAAACGGGCGGCGTGGCGGCCGATGCGCTCCGCCTCGTTGTCGATGCTTGTCAGGGATGGGCGCGAACTTTGGGTAAGGACGTCCCAATTGTCATGGCCGATCACGGCCACATCTTCGGGAATGCGCAAATTGCGCTGCTTGAGCGCGTCGATGCAGCCGCGCGCCAACTGGTCGTTCTGGCAGACGACACCATCGAATTCATAACCCTGTTCAAGCAACAGGCGCGTGGCCGCACGCCCCCAGCTTTCCGACCAGTCCCCCGAGCGTACGGGACCGACGGGTTCGAGCCCCACTTCCCCAAGCGCTTCGAGCGCGCCTTTGAGGCGGTCTTGCGACGCCGTATAGGCCTGGTCGCCCACAATAAGCGCGATGCGGTGGCGCCCGCAGGAGATCAAATGGTTGACGGCCATGCGTCCGGCATCCACATGGTCCCCTACGCCTCGCTGCTGATCCCGCTGATGGTGTGGTTCAAGGACATCGGCCTCAACGACACGCTGCTGGGCGTCTCCCTCGTCATCACGCTGTTCCAGCTGCCCATGAGCACGTTCATCATGCGCAACGCGTTCGACGCCATCCCCAAGGACATGGAGGAGGCCGCCATGGTGGACGGATGCAACTCCTTCCAGTCGCTCGTACGCATCCTCGTGCCCGTAGTCAAGCCGTCCATGGTCACCGTCGGCCTGCTCGCTTTCCTCGAGGCATGGAACAACTTCATGATCCCGCTGTACCTGTCGAGCTCCTCGAAGTACACGCTGCCGCTCGCGCTTGTGAACATGCGCCAGCAACGACGAGGGCATAAGCATTGAGCAGACGGGCGACTATCCGTGGGACGGCACCATCGGCTGGACCATCGCCAACGGTTCGGACCATGCGTTGCGTTTCGGCGTACGCATTCCCGCCTGGTCGGACGGCGCGCGCACGCTGCTGGTGGACGGCTCCCCCAATACCACGGCGCCCGAGGACGGCATCGTCTACGTCACCGTCGATGCCCACAGCGACATGACGGTCACGCTGGAGCTGCCCATGGAAGCCAAACTTGTACGGGCCTCGAACCGTGTAAAGGAGACGGTCGGCCAGGTCGCGCTTATGCGCGGACCGATCGTATATTGCGCCGAATCCTGCGACAATCCGGGACCACTATGGCTGTATACCGTCAACCCCGGCGAGGCGGCCAGCGCCGAGCATGACGAAGGTCTGCTGGGCGGCGTGACAGTGGTGCGCCAGCCCGCGTGGCGCCAACCCGAGGATCCCGAAACGCAACCGCTGTATGTTCCGGCTACGCCACGTCCTCGCGAAGCGTGTGAAGTGACGATGGTGCCCTACTACACGTGGGCCAACCGCGACGAGGGCCAAATGCGCGTATGGCTGCCTTGCGCTCCATACGAGGCCGACACCAACCGGTAAGTCCAGTACATCTACGGCGACAAGGAGGCGCCACACCGCACAACAATGCAAGAAGGGACTGCGCGAAATGTCGCACAGTCCCTTCTTTATGGCTTTGGCAAGCCTTCATGCCCTCAGCTTCAAATCAGTCGCGGCCCAATGGGTTGACACCCTCGTTCGAGGCGTCCACTTCGCTGTCGTACATGAACGCATGCAGATGCTCCTCAATGCGCTCGTCCTCGGACAGCGGCTGCGGCATCGGGAACGGCGTCATCGGTTCCTGCTGCACGCGGTTCATGCCCTTGTGGTCGTAGAACGAGTAGTCGCTCGTCGTATCGGTCATCAGGAAGTAGTTCTTCACACCGTTGGCCTTGAACTGGTCGAGCAGCCAGTCGAACAGGTGCGCGCCGATGCCCTGGCCCTGCACATCCGGGTCCACCATGAACAGCACGACTTCCGCGTCGTAGGCGTGGCCTTCACGCTTGGCGGCCTTGAGCATCGCCTCGTTGGCGCGCTTCATTTCCTTGAGGCGGTGAGCCAGCACGCGGCCTTCCTGGCTCGTGACGAGGCCGGCCATGAGCTTGAGCGTGTTGGTGTGGTGCTTGTTGACGGCCGGGCGCGTCTCGAGGGAGTCGATGCGTCCCAGAATCACGCCGACCACACGTCCGGCCACAACCGCCACCTGGGCGGTGGTGGTGCGGGCCAAAGCGTATTCAAAGTCGATTTCCGCGGCGCGGTGGGCGGTGGCCCAATCGCATTCGTTGTCGTTGTACCATGCATTGCACACCATGTTGATCAGCGCCGAATAATCGTCGCGCGTCATGGTCCTATAAGTTACCGTTTCAGTCATGATCTCATCCTACGACGCCAAGCGCCTTTACTCTAAAACAATGGATACGTTCAACATATCTCGAAATGGTGACGAATAGCGCCGTTTTCATTGAACGCAATAAAGCGCGTGACGGCTTACTGCCATTCCTTTTTCCACTGCATCTGCATGCGGTATGCGGAATCCCAGAACATGTATTCATATCCCACGCCGCGCACGAACAGCGTCTCGAGCTGTTCAAGCCGCGATTCGGGCAACGTGCGGGCGATCGGCTCGATATGGTCGATAAGCCAACGCCCCGACGCCCAGAATTCGTCGGTGCGGTACATGTCGATCCACGGTTTGTACGGATTCGAGTCGAGCTCGTCGGCGAACTCGTTGGCCAGGCGCCGCCCGTAATCGGCATACACCCATGCGCATGGCAATATGGCCACAAGAATGTCCACAAGGTCTCCCGTGTACGCCACCGACAAGATGTTGGAAGTGTACGCGTAGGCGAACGCGGACTGTTTCGCGCCCGCCACTGTCGCGGGATCAAGATGGTAGGATTCGAGGAATTCGCGCTGCATGGTCATTTCCCCGTGCACGATACTCGCCTGCACTTGGGCCATGAAATCCATGATTTCCAGATCGTCGGTTTTTGTGGCGGCGATCGCGTGCACTTTGGCGTAGTCGCGCAAGTACAGCGTGTCCTGCGTCAGATAGAAGGCGAATTGTTCGGGTGCCAGCGTTCCCGCGCCAAGTTCGCGGATAAACGGCTGGTTGTATCCGTCTTCCCAAATGCGGTCCGCGGCCGCGCGCAAGCGCTTGGCGAACGGCGGCAGCGTGTTGTTGTCTAGTAACGGTTCCAGATTCATGGGGGTGCTCATCATAGTCATGATGGTATGGTGCGGGAACCCGACGACCGCGGCATGAGGTAACGCATTTTACCGCGCGTGTCAGTATCCGTGCGAATGCAGGTAGGCGTCGTCGAATCCGAAATAGTGGCCGAGTTCATGCAGCACGGTGACGCGGATCTGGTCGACGAGCTGCTCGCGCGTATTGCAGACGCGTTCGTGCGGCTCCTGGAAAATGGTGATTTTGTCGGGCAATACGCCCGCGTAGGCCGTAGTGCGCCGTGGCAGTGGCACTCCTTGGTACAGTCCCAGCAATTCGCCGCCATGCGTATGGGCCTCGCTCAGCTGGGCCGCGGTGGGCTCTTTGGCCGTTACGATGGCGATATTGTCCAACGCCTGCTGAAAACGTGGGGGAACGCTTGCGAGCGCCTCTTCCACGGCCGCGTCGAAATCGTCATCCGAAATGTGGATCATAGGTTGCGCAGTCCGTCGACGTTCTGTTCTTCCGTTTCGATAACCGGCGCCGGTTCCGTTTCATCGTAGGAAGCGCGTTGTGCGGTAGCTACAAACAGTATGGCGAATACAATCGCTCCGATTCCCGTGGCAATCATGATGTCCCCCCGTCCTTGTCGCATGCCAGGTTCCGTTGGCATGGAGTTGTTAGGGTTTCACTATACGGCGGTAAGCCTTGGAAAATATGCGATTCACTTAGACGAATAGTCCCAGCGTATCTTCAGTGCTTTTCCAGCAACATGTGTCTTCATATATGGTGCGTGAGCGGGATCACAGCGTCTGGTCGAGGTCGCGCAACCGGCGCAGCATGCGGATGAGCATGCCGCTTTCCAGCGCTTCGGCGATGGATCCCTCTTTGCGTTTTTCCCTGCGTACGAGCACAATGACGAGCGCTTCCAGCAGGTCTCCATCCATGGCGTCAATGTTGAGGATGCTGAGGGACACGGACGTGTCCAGCCCGTGGCGTTGGAAGACTTTGGCGTATTCGCATTTGTTGTTGATCACGTCTTCGATCAGCGAGAGCACGGTGTTGGAGTAGATGCAGAATCCCATTTCCCGGCGCGACATGCCGTCGATCGGCATGAATTCGATGTGGTACAGCGGCTGTGCGGGATGTTCGAAGGGTTCGATGTATTGGGTGAGCCAGCGGTAGCGCGGTTCGCTCGATTTTCTGCCGTGGATCAGCGTAAAGGCGTCTGCATAGTGGCGGTAGCGGTCGGATTGGGTGGGCGCGTTCGTGTGCATGCGCACATCGTTATGGCGGGGACGCGCGGGACGGTCGACAGCCATGTTCACTTGCATGCGTTTGCCCATTTCGTAGATGACGGCCGTCATGTGCCGGCAAATATGGCGCTGTTGCGCGCTTTCACACGAGCATGTCATTTTCGCCACGGCATTGTGACGGATAAGCACGTCCACTTGCATGCCTTCAGTGCGGGAGGGATCATCCACTTCCCCGTGCCATATGCCGAACGCCGTTTCATCCAACTGACGCACGCCCCCATGCGCGCTGAGCGAAGCACCTTCTTGAAGGGCCGTTTGGGGGGCCCACTGCGTCACGTCTACGAGCGCACGCCCCACATGCACGCATCCGTCGAGAAGCCGCATGCGCCCCTTGTTGCCCTGCACCAACAATTTGCGCCGTTCATCGGGAATCTCGAGCTCGGCGCGGTATTGCGCCACTTCCATCATGTCAGAGGCTGACTGGTCCCACGACTCGCGGTATTGGGTGCGTACGGCGTCTATGTCGGGATTTTTATTTTCCGTGCCCGCCACGCGATGCCATGCCGCCACGGGGCGCAGCACCTTGACATTTTCGTATAGCACGATGAAGTTCCTGCCGATGGCCGCGAACCACCATTCGTCGAGTACCACGTTGGCGCCGTCGACCAATGCATCTTTCACGGTTTTCCACGTGGGCAAGTTCTGCGCGTCCACATGGAACAGCCCGGCCAGATTGTCGCGCAGCACGCCCGAATACATGACGCCGCCCGTCACTCCCGACGACATGAGGCCACGGAACGACAGGTAGATGGCGGGCACCGAGGCGATATCGCATTGCTCATACACGGTTCCCGGGCCATAGGTCACTATGGGATCGTGGTCTCGACCCGGGCCGTTGGGAGATTGCGGGTAGGGGCAGAACACGAGAGCCCCGCATGACGGGCACTGCTCGAAAACGCGCCCGCCCGTCAACGTGACGGCATCGTCCATGGGCACTTCGTAATTGACATGCGCGAGCGAGGAAGAGAGCACAAAGGAGAAACGGGCGGCGTCGTCCACCTGCGGGTCTCGCAACGGTGTGCCGCAGATGCATTTGTTTCGGATCATGGCGTTCCCCCCAGCAACCACCAATGGCGTGGACATGGCGACGGTTATGATTTCGCTGCCAGTTTCAAAGAATATAACATACCGCCCAATTCTGCATATTCTCTGAATTTTCTCGGTTCACGGGTGGAAAATGACTAAACATTCGTGTAAGTCAGTGTATATGGAAACTCAACAACCGCAGGAACAGTCTCCTGCACAGAACGCGGTGGCTACCGCTCAGGATTCTGAAATCGTGAAGCAGTACACCACTCCGCTGCACACCCCCATCAATGCGGACATCAACTTGTTCGACTTCCTTGACGGACGCGTCGAGCGCGATCCGGACGGCTCCATGATCGGATACAAGGAAGATGGCGGATGGAAGTATTTCAGCGCCACGAAATTCCGCGAGAAAGTCATCGCCATCGGCAAGGGCCTGATCGGTTGGGGCGCGCGTCCGGGCGAATCCATCGCCATTATCGCCCACACGAGCTGGCAGTGGGTGGCGCTGGACATGGCCATCATGGCCATCGGCTGCGTCACGATTCCGGTGTATGAGACGAATTCCGCCTCCCAGATCCGCAACGTGTTCAACGATTCCGAAGTGGTGCTGGCGTTCGCCGAAGACGACACACAGCTCGCCAAGGTCGAATCGGTTACCACGGAGATTCCGTCGCTGCGTGAATCCTTCACTATCGATTCCAACGCGATCGAGGCGATCATCGCGTTCGGCACGAAGATTACCGACGAAGACTTCTACGCGCGCAAGAACGCGTGCCACGGCGACCAGCTCGCCACCATCATCTACACTTCCGGTTCCACGGGAACGCCGAAGGGCGTGGAAATCACGCACAAGAACATGGCCGCCGAATGCATGGACGCGCTGCAGTACATGCCGCGCGCCATCAACATTCCCGACCGCCGCCTGCTGTTGTTCCTGCCGATGAGCCACGTGTTCGCGCGTTTCATGGCCATTGTGGGCTTCGCGGGAACGCTTACCGTGGGCTTGAGCAGCAATATGAAGACGATTGTCAAGGATTTCGAGTCCTTCGGCCCCACGCTGCTGCTCGCCGTTCCTCGCGTGTACGAGAAGGTGTACAACGCGGCTTCCCAGCGCGCCGGTACGGGCGTGGCGGGCAAGATGTTCGCCGCGGCTGCCGAATGCGCCGTGGAATGGTCCGCGCTCGAGCAGGCCGGCAAGAAGCCGACGCTCGCGCTGCGCATGCGCCATGCGTTCTACGAGCAGGTGATTTACAAGAAGATCCGCACGATTTTCGGACCGAACGCCGATTTCGCCATTACGGGCGGCGCTCCGATGGACGCGCGCCTGTCCAACTTCTTCAACGGCATCGGCATGCCCGTGCTGGAAGGCTATGGCATGACGGAAACCTCGGGCCCCGTGTCCGTGAGCCTGCCGGACAACAACCATATCGGCACGATCGGCCAGCCGCTGTGCGGTACGACCGTGGGCATCGCGGCGGACGGCGAACTGTGCTTCCGCGGCGAGAACGTGTGCCGCGGCTACCACGACCAGCCGGAAATCACGGCCCAGCAGATTGTGGACGGATGGCTGCATACGGGCGATCTGGGCGATGTGGACGATGAAGGCTTCATCACCATCACGGGCCGCAAGAAGGACCTCATCATCACGGCCGGCGGCAAGAACGTGTCCCCGTCCGTGCTGGAAACCACGGTCATGACGTCCCCGGTAGTCTCCCAGTGCCTGATTATCGGCGACCGCAAGCCATTCGTGGCTGCGCTCGTCACGCTGGACCTCGAGGACGCCAACGCGTGGCTTACGGCTCATGGCGCCGCTGCGGCCGAGAACTTGGAAGAGCTTTCCAAGAATCCGATCATCCGCACGGAAGTGGAGCGCATCGTCAAGCGCGCCAACGAGGGTGTTTCCCGCGCCGAGTCCATCCGCAAGTTCGAGATTCTGCCGGACGAGTGGACTGTGGAGAACGGCATGATTACGGCCAGCCTCAAGACGCGCCGCGCCCAGATTGTGGAGCACTACAAGAAGCTTATCGACACGGTTATTTACGTGCCGAAGAAGAAGTGATCCGCGCATAACGGTTGAGGCAAGGTCCGCCATGGATGCCCATGGCGGACCTTTTTTATGCCTTTCCTGCCCCGCGGCGGTATTGCGTCCGGGGCGCCGCATGCGCAAAACCCGCAAGACGCACCGATTTTCCATGTCCCGGCTCCAGAGCTATAATGCACGACTGGTTCATGTACGGCTCCGTCCGTGGAAGATTGCACCAGATAGATGGTGGCTATACATCTATAGTGTCCCTAAGCAATCAGCACGAATCGTGGTCTCCCCGCGCCCGGTTGCGGCGGCGGGTCGAGCGAGTCAATGCGCACCGGCGATCGTCTGGGAATATATCGCCTGCGTTTCTTGAACCCACGAAGCCCGACGCTTCGGGAACATCTAGATTAACCGTATGGTTAAGAGAGGCGACACTGCTGACAGTATGACTCAACACACGTCAACATCCATTTCTATTCCCACTGCATCTTCCGAGACCCCGGACGACGAGTCGCGCGAGATGATCGAAGCGGCCGATTCCGCCGCCTACGATCTCGAGAACGACGCCCGCGTGGCGCAGCGCGACGAAAAGGTTCCGGGATACCTTATCGGATCCATTCTCGCCGTAGGCTCCCTCGCGTTCCTCGGCATTCTTACCGAAACCGTCATGACGGTGCTGTTCCCGCAACTCATGCACGAGTTCAACGTGGACACGGCCACCGTGCAATGGGTGACCACCATCTACATTCTCATGGTGGGCGCCATCATGCCGCTGTCCAGCTTCCTCAAGCGACGTTTCACGTCCAAGTCGTTGTTCGTGTTCGCGCTGGCGCTGGCCATTGTCGGCCCGATCATCGTGTTCTTCTCCACGCAATTCTGGATGGTGCTGCTCGCGCGCGTCATCCAGGGCATCGGTTCGGGTATCGCCACGCCGCTCATGATGAACATCATTCTTGAGCAGTCCCCGCGTTCCAAGGTCGGCCGCCTGATCGGCGTCGGATCCCTGGTAATCACCGTGGCCCCGGCCATCGGACCGACGGTCGGTGGCGCGCTGTCCGCGGTCATGCCGTGGAAGACGATTCTGCTGCTTACCATTCCGATCCTGCTGATCATTTCGCTGCCCGTAGGCCTGAAAAGCATCCGCCAGACCGTGGCTCCCGTCCAAGCGCAGCTCAACATGGTCGGATTCGTCACGATCTTCCTCGCCCTTGTGGGCATGGTGCTCGGCATCAACCGTATCGGCGCCGGCATCAGCGACATGGTGGCCGGGCAGGCCGCCGCGTCGTCCATGGTGATCGGCGTGGTGTCGCTGGTCATCGGCGTCGCTTCGCTCGTGTTCTTCTGCTGGTCGTCCAGGCGCTCGTTCTCGCCGCTGCTGCGTCTCGGTTGGATGCGCGACCCGATCGCGCTGCTGCACGTGTTGCCGTACCTCATGATGCCGATGCTGGGTATCGGTTTCGGCTACGTCATCACCACGCTGGGACAGCTTTCCATGGGCCAGAGCGCCCTTGTCGCGGGCTTGCTCGTGCTTCCCGGCGCCCTGATCGGCGCGTTCTTCGCCCCGGTTGGCGGCATGCTCTACGACCGTTTCGGCGCGCGTGGCCCGATTCTCGTCCCGATGGGTCTGGCCATGGTGGGCCTGGTGCTCATGTTCGTGTTCTCCGCACACATGACGCCGCTGATGCTCGCCGTGTTCTACTTCATCTTCGGCGTGGGCTATTCGCTGGGCCTGTCCAACATCATGACCGACGGTATCGCCGGCATTCCCGGCCCGTTCGTGCCTGACGGCAACGCCGTGTTCCAGACGAGCTTGCAGTTCGGCGGCGCGTTCGGCATGACGCTGTTCTCCACGATCATCGCCGTGGCCCAGGCCGGCCATGGCGCGGAAGGTTCCGCGGACTACATGCGCGCCACCGCCATGGGCGGCACGTACGTGTTCCTCGCCATGATCATCATCGCCGCAATCTCCATGGTCTGCCTGGCCGTGGCCATCCACATGCGCGCCAAGCGCGACGGCGAACAGAGCGTGGAAGAAGGCATCCGCTAATTTCCGTCCGTTCAAGGAATGCAAAAGGGGCTGTGCTTGTCACGGCCCCTTTTGCATATGCGCCGCCGTCCGGCGGCTACTCCTTGAGCAGCGAGTACACCATGATCCTCTTGACGGGGCGCATCAGCGCCATGCTCATCGCAAAGCTCATCAGCGCCAACAGGACCACGCAGGCCATGAGCACGATCATGGGCACCTCGAAGTGGTTGCGCATCGCGCCGACCATCGAGAAAATGGATCCCATGACTTGCGGCATGAACGCGTAGGCCGCACCCGCCGCCACGAGCGAGGCGAGCGCAATCACGGGCACAAGGCTCAATGCCGTATGGCGCGCCAGCTGTGCGCTCGACCAGCCGATGGCCTTGTAGATGCCAAATTCCTGGCGCCGCTGGACGATCATCGAATTGATGATGATGTACAGCACCAGCAGCACCATGAAGCCGGCAAGAATGACGATCATGACGGCCGCCACGGACATGACGCCCGCATACAGGCTTTGTCCGCTTTTCGCCAGCTGCTCGTAATTCGTGGAGGCGGCGACAAGCTCGCCATGGCGCGACTCATAGTCGTCGATGAACTGCTCTGCGCCGTCTTCATGCAAATACACGTTGAGCGTTTCGGGCATGGCGGCCAGATGCCCTTAACCGTCCGAGGTCAATTCGCATACGGCGCCGCCGTTGTTGACGCTTTGCACATGTCCCGTCACGGTATACGTGTGGGACTGCTCCCCCACATTCGCCGTAAATTCGCTGCCTACCGGGTATTGCTCGGCAAGCGCGCTGCCCACCGCGATCTCGCGCCCGTGGCCGGGTTGCGGCCCTCATAGACAATATCGTTGTGCACTTGCGAGAAATCTTCGCTGACGAACGCGGTCAGGTTGCCGCCGTCATAGCTGACGGGCACGGACGCGTAATGCAACACCGTCCGCGTACGCCCATCCGCATCAAGCGTTTCACTCAGCTCGCCAAGCTTGCCCGGCGCCGCCGTGAAGATGACGGACGGCGTTTCCTCGGACAACGTGTCCATGAGGTTGGCCGGCTTGATGACCACGTTGTACAGCAGCACGCCCGCGAACGACATGAGCAGTGTCACCACCACGGCCACGGCGCCCAGCAGGATGTTCGTGCCGGCGCTTGAGGCGATGCGCTTGGCCAGCAGCGTGGTTTTGACGGGCATATTGGTGGTTTCCAGCGGGAAATGGTTGACCGTGGCCGTGTTGGGCCGGATTCCGCGAATGGCGTTAATCGGCTCCACGCGTCGGATGCTGCGCGCCGCCACATACGCGAAGATGACGATCGCCCCTGTGGGTGCGAGCACGGCGATGGCCGTCGCGACCGGGTCGAATGTCGGCGTGAACGAGAATCCCGACTGCACGGCGAGCACATGGGCCAGCGCGGGCAGCGCGGCGTAGGAAAGACCGGCGCCCACCATGGCCGACACGGCGCCCACCAGCGCGTACGGAATGACGCATGAGCGGATGATCATCGAACTCGTGTATCCCAAGGCCTTGAGCACGCCCATCTGCGTCATGTCGTTGGCGATCGTGTTGCGGATGCGGAAATTGCTCAGGAACACGCTGACGGCAAGCACGATGAACGCGAGCGCCAAGAAAATGGCGACGAGCAGCGTGCACACCATCGTGCGTGTCTGCTTGGCGCTGACACGGTTGCTGGTGTTGAGCACGGTGACGCCCTGGTCGGCGAGCGCCGCGGCGATGTCGCTTTGCAGTTGTTGCGTATCGGCGTCGTCCGAGGCGCGGATGGAATATTCCATGACGGTTCCGTGGCGTGCGGCGAAGTCTTCGAACGCGTCGGGCGGCAGGTAGGCGCCGATCAGCCCCGTACCGTAGTTGCCGTATTGCATTTCGCCGACGGTGTTGGCCACTGTGTAGGTGTGTTCCGTTCCGTCGATCGCATAGGTGATGGGGCTTCCTGGCGCAAAGCCCCCCATTTCGCTCATGTATTCGGGCACGTAGACGCCGTCTTGCTCGTTGTCGGCGCGTTCCACGGCGAGCGTGTTGAGCGTGCGCGGATCGTCGATATTGTAGAAGACGGTGGTCATGTCGAAGTCGGCGCCCGCGAAATCGCGTACGGTGGCGGAGGCGAGCGAGACGCGCCGGTGTTCCATGTCTTCGACGCCGTCGGTGGCCGCGATGCTGTCGCGTACGCTGGCGGTGTGCTGCGCTTCCGGGATGATCACGTTGACGTCGGCCGTGTTGAGTTCCTGGAACCGCCTGTCGTAGGCGGCTCCCGTCTGCATGGCCAGCACGAGCGCGATGTTCATGATGCATGCGGTGATTGCGATGATGATGCCGAAGGACGTGTATTGCCCTTTGGCTTTTTTAAGGTTGTGGAAGCCAGAGCATGCGATCACCATTCCATTTGTGTCAGGAATTCTTCGAATTTGGCGGTGCGTGCGGCGTCCTCGCGATACGGTCCCAGTTCGCATGAGCCAAAGATCTGTCCGTCGCGCACATAGACGACACGGTTGGCGCGCAATGCCGATTTTTTGTCGTGGGTGACCATCACGATCGTCTGTCCCTGCTGGTGCAGCGACGTGAACACGTCGAGCACGGCCGTGGAGTTCGCGGAGTTGAGCGCGCCCGTGGGTTCGTCGGCGAACAATACGGTCGGTTCGTTGATGACGGCGCGCACCATGCCCGCTCGTTGCGCTTCGCCTCCCGAGACGAGCGAGGGCATGTTCTTGCGGGTTTGTGGCGAGATGTTGACGAGGTCGAACAGCTGGTTGGCGCGTTCGGCGATCTGCGTCTTGGAACGGTTGACGAGCGTTCCGGCCGCGAGCACGTTGTCCATAAGGCTCATGTTGTCGATCAGGTAGATCTGCTGGAATACGAATCCGCACGCTTTGCGGCAGAATACGGCCAGTTCGTCGCTGGTCAGTTTCGTAATGTCGACGCCGTCGAATTCGATCGTGCCGCCGTTGGGCGTGTCCATTCCCGACAATGCGTACAGCAACGTCGATTTTCCGGCGCCCGACGCGCCCATGATCACGGTGAAGTCGCCGCGATAAATATCGATATTGAGATCGTCGTAGATCGTTTGGATATTGTTTCCCGTACCAAACGATTTTTTCATGTGCCGCGCGGAAATAACAATGTCTGATGCCATCTTCTCTCCATTTATGTCTTCAATTCGCTCGATAAATGGTGTCAGTATGGCGAATATCGCACCGTTTTCCCATGATCCGCAAGGAACCGTCACATTCCGTCCCATATGGCGGGTGTTGGTGTCCGCATGGAGAAACCTGGGATTACGCTACCGGTCGGCGGGACGCTGGTCGGAAGATGCCGGCGGATCGTCGCGGTGGATGATCGAACGGATCGTCTCGAGCTGCGGGCCGACGGTGCGCTCGTATCCGCGGTCGTTGGGATGGTAATACTGTGTGCCCAACAGGTTGCTCGGCATATATTGCTGCGTCGCGATGGCGTCGGGCTCGTCGTGCGCATACACGTAGTCGTCATGGTTGCCCCAGCTTTTCATCAGCGCGGTCGGGGCGTTGCGCAAATGGAGCGGCACGGGTCCGATCATGCCTTTGTCCACGTCGGCGAGCGCCTGGTTGATGGCCATGTAACTCGCGTTCGATTTGGGCGCGGTGGCCACGGCGATTGTCGCCTCGGACAAAATGATGCGCGCTTCGGGCATGCCGATCATGGCCACGGCCTGGGCGGCGGCCACGGTCACTTGCAGGATTTGCGGGGCTGCCATGCCTACTTCCTCGGCGGCGGCGATCATGATGCGCCGCGCGATGAACCGCGGATCTTCGCCGGCCCGGATCATGCGCGCCAGGTAATGCAACGCGGCGTCCACGTCGGATCCGCGCAATGATTTGATGAACGCGGAGATCACATCGTAATGGTCATCGCCGTCCTTGTCGTAGCGCACGGTGGCCGTATCCATGACTTGCGACACGATCTCACTTGTAATATGAGGCAACGCGGCCGTTCCGTCGTTCTGGTGGTCGAATGCGCCGGCCGCCGCCTCGAGGATGGTCAACGACTTGCGCGCGTCTCCCCCGGCCAAGCGCACGATGTCGTCGAGTGCGGAGTCGTCGAGTTCCACGGTACCGTTCAGCCCTTTCGGATCGGCGACGGCGCGCGTGACCACGCGGCGCAGTTCCTCGTCGGTAAGCGACTCGAGCTTGACGACCACGGAGCGGCTCAGCAACGGTTTGATGACGGAAAAACTCGGGTTTTCCGTGGTGGCTGCGATGAACGTGATGTCGCGGTTTTCCACGCTTGGCAGCAGCGCGTCCTGCTGGGATTTGGAAAAGCGGTGCACCTCGTCGATGAACAGCACGGTTTCCATGCCTTCGGCCACGAGGCGCTCGTGGGCGCGGCGCAACACGTCGCGCACGTCCTTAACTCCCGACGTGACGGCGGACAGTTCCTCGAACGCGCGCCCCGACTGTTGGGCCACAATATTGGCGAGTGTGGTTTTGCCGACTCCGGGAGGGCCGAACAGGATCACGGAGCTCGGCGCCGTAAGCGAGCCCTTGCTGGCGGGGTCGGCGAGCCTGCGCAGCGGCGAACCGTTTTTCAGCGCGTGGCTTTGGCCGATCACCTCGTCCAAGGTGACGGGACGCATGCGTACGGCGAGCGGGCGTACCACGTCATTCGTATCGGAAGCGGCGAAAAGATCCTGTTGCATACCCACCACTGTATACCGGCACGGCCCGAGCGGTAAGCGTTATTTGATGAGCACCGTCTTGCGCGCCACATGCTGGGCGTCGAGCACATTCGCGGGCAAGCGGTACAGGCGCACGTACGCCACGGCACAGCAGGCCGTCGCCACGAGGAACGCGAACGAGACGTCGGTCAGGAAATGGTAGCCGAGCACCAGACGGGAGAACGCGACCACGCCCACATACAGCGGGCAGACGATATAGAACACCCAACGGTACGGTTCAAGACGCTTGCAATATTCGGGAAGCACGGTCCAGCCGAGGATGGCGGCCGCGGAAACGGTATGTCCGGACGGGAACGAGCGGAACAGGTCGGGATTGGACGCGACCTTCGTGCTGAGCTCCATGTTCTTGCGCGTAATCTCCCACCACGGCTGGAACGACAGTTGCGGCTCGCCCAGCAGCGCGATGAAGCGCGGGCGGCGCACCACTTCCTTGCAGACAAACACGATCACATATGGCAGCAGCGAACTGGCCAACAGGAAAATGCACAGGATGCGCAACGACATTTCGCCGCAATGGCGCACCAGCGCATACAGCCCCAGGGACGGCCCCTCGAACAGGACAACGGCCAGCACAATGGAAACCGCGGCGTTCCATGGCGTCTTCTTCAACGCGTACACGAGCGAATACAATACGGCGAACGCGATCAGCAGCACGCCGAACGCCTTGAGCAGACGATTGTAGGAGGCACGGCGCACCGTAATGTTCCTGAGCATGATCAGGCCCGCGACTTCAAGGCTCCAATACAACGGAGCCGGACCATAGGCGTAGAAGAATTTCGCCCACGTGGCGTCCGGATCATACAGGAAGCGATCGATCCCCAAATCATGGAAGGACCCCACAATCAGGGCGCCCACCGCGATAATCAAAAGGACAAACCAGTAGGCCTGCGGGATACGGCCCGCGTTCGTCCGGGATTCGTGTGAAGCATTGGTGGCAATCGTCTCGTCAGTCATACTGCCCTATCCTAATAATCGAGCAGACGAGCGACGCGGACGCACTACGCCCCAAGCGCACAACCGCGCCCCGCCGGCGTTGCGCACGCCGGAAATCAGCGGCACGACTACACTGAACGCTTATGGCACAGGAATCTACATACGGCTCGCTCGGCGAGCTCGCGCCACGCTGGAACGGTGTGGACGAGGAACTCACCGACGATGAAATCTACGAACGCTTCTTCACATGGGTGCACGACACGAAACACATTGAACCGTGGCCGCACCAGGAGGAAGCCGTCATGGACTTCCTAGCCGGCGACCATGTGATCTTGAACACCCCTACGGGCTCGGGCAAATCGCTCGTGGCGCTCGGCATGCATTTCACGGCCCTGTGCACGGGGCGCCGCTCCTATTACACGGCGCCCATCAAGGCGCTCGTGTCGGAAAAATTCTTCGATCTCGTCGAAGTGTTCGGCCGCGACAACGTGGGCATGGTCACGGGCGACTCGCATATCAACGCGGACGCCCCTATCATCTGCTGCACGGCGGAAATCCTCGCCAACCAGGCGCTCAGGGAAGGAAGCCGAGCCGACATCGGCTGTGTGGCCATGGACGAATTCCACTATTACGGCGACCCTGAACGCGGCTGGGCGTGGCAAGTGCCGCTGCTCACGCTTCCCCACACGCAGTTCCTGCTCATGAGCGCCACGCTCGGCAACATGGACGCCATCTCCGACAAGCTCGAATCGATGACCGACCGCGACGTGGCCATTATCGACAACGCTGCGCGTCCCGTGCCATTGCACTACAAGTACACGCTCGACCCGCTCGAAAAAACTGTGGAACTCGCGTTCAACAACGACCAGACCCCCATCTACGTGGTCCACTTCTCCCAGGACGCGGCACTGGAAACGGCACAGGCGCTCGCCAACACGGGCGTCTCCACGAAGGAACAGCGTACGGCGATTGCCGAAGCGATCAAGGGTACGAAGTTCACCACGGCTTTCGGCAAGATTTTGCAGCGTCTGCTGCGCACGGGCATCGGCATCCACCATGCGGGCATGCTGCCGCGCTACCGCCGTCTTGTGGAACAGCTCGCCCAGCAGGGGCTGCTTCCCGTGATCTGCGGTACCGACACGTTGGGCGTGGGCATCAACGTGCCTATCCACTCGGTGGTGCTCACGCAGCTGACCAAATTCGACGGTGTGCACATGCGCCGGCTGCGCGCCCGTGAATTCCACCAGATCGCGGGGCGTGCGGGACGTTCGGGATTCGACACGGAAGGCCTTGTGATCGCCGAAGCTCCCGAGCATGATATTGAAAACGCGCGCGCCTTGGCCAAAGCCGGCAACGATCCCAAGAAGCTGAAGAAAGTCAAGCGCAAGAAGGCTCCCGAGGGCTTCGTCAATTGGAACGAGCAGACGTTCAACAAGCTGATCGACGCCGCTCCGGAAACCTTGGTGCCGCACATGAAAATCAGCCACGCCATGGTGTTGAACGAAGTGCAGCAGGGCGGCGGCGCGCGCATGCGCATCGACCAGCTTATTGACGACTCCTCGCAGACTCCCGAACAAAAGGAGCAGCTGCACCAGCGCGCCGACGAGATTTTCGAAACGCTGTTCAATACGGACGTCATTGAAACGGAAGACAACGGCCGTGGCGGCAAAAACTACTTCCTGACCGTCGACATCCCCGACAATTTCGCGCTCGACCAGCCGTTGAGCCCGTTCCTGTTGGCCGCGTTGGAACTTTTGGATCCCGAATCCCCCACGTACGCATTGGACGTGATTTCCATGGTCGAGGCCACGCTGGAAGATCCGCGCCAGGTGCTCAAGGCGCAGCAGCGTCAGGCGCGCGACAAGGCCATGGCCACCATGAAGGAGGACGGCCTCGACTACGACGAGCGCATGGACAGGCTCCAGGAGATCACCTATCCCAAGCCGCTCGAAGACATGCTCGACGCCGCGTTCCACAAGTACCGCCAAGACGTGCCCTGGGCCAACGACTATTTTCTGAGCCCGAAATCCATTGTGCGCGACATGGTGGAAACCGCCTCCGATTTCACGGGATACATCGCCCGCTACAACATCGCGCGCTCCGAGGGCACGCTGTTGCGCTACCTTTCCGACGCGTACCGCGCGCTCGCGCGCACGGTGCCGAAGGAAAAACGCAATGAGCAGCTCGACGACATCATTTCCTGGTTGCGTGTGGTGGTGCGCTCCATCGACTCCTCGCTGGTGGACGAATGGGAATCGGCAGGAGCCATGGACGCGCAGGACGCCGCCACGCTCGCGGCGCCAAGTACGGCCGACGCCGTGGTGGAAGACCGCCGCGGCCTGATCGTGCTCGTGCGCAACGCCATGTTCCGCCGCGTGCAGCTCATGGACTTGGAGGATTCCCAGACGCTCGGCGCACTCGACAAGGATTGGGGCTACGGCGTGCACGAATGGGACGATGTGCTCGACGCCTACTATGACGAGCACGAGTACGTCAACACGGACGCGGGCGCCCGCAGCGGCGAGCTGTTCATTCTCGACGACCGCCATGAAAACGAACGAGCACACGTGAAGGTGCGCCAGATCATCGACGATTCCGACGGCGACCGCGATTGGGCCATCACGGGTGTGGTGGATCTTGACGCGACGCAGGATTCGGGCGAAGTGGTGTTCCACGATTACCAGGTGGCCTCCATCGACGGGTGATCGGCATCCGTGACTTATAAGAAAGTCCCGTTCCATGAGCAATGTCATGGAACGGGACTTTTGTATGTCCATCAGCCTTACGCCGTCACATGCGTCCGGCTGGCGCCATATAGTCCGGCAGATACGTGGGAAGTTTCTCCTCCAGCACTACGTCGCGGTCGAACAGGTTGACTGCGTAGGCGGGAATGTCTGCTACATCGGCGTACTTGTTGGACGAATATCGTCTGGTGAATACCCGCGTCAAAGAGTCAGCGATAAGCTTGGGCATCCTCATGCGCGTGGTGGTCATGTTCTCCATAATGGAACCTCCCTGTCACTTCAATGTGTTCCAGGATTGCACCCTTATTCTACTCCTTACTTATGGGGAGAAACGCGAGATTTTTCGTCATCGCCGAGAGCAAAACGGATTTTATTTTGTTTTTTACCAAATACATCGTAACAGTTCCTTCACGAAATCTACAGGCTTTTGAAAAGATTCTGCGGGAACGGCCATTTTCCTAGTAGAATTTTTTAGTTTTGACTGATGTCGGCGTGTCGAAGAAACCGGACAGTCCGGTTGCGCCTGACGGCATATCGCGGACATAACAAAGGTCCGTCCATACTCGGTATGGACGGACCTTTGGCTAGCTATGTGAATGCAACCCATTCTTCACTGTATTGCACACACACGTATGAAACGGAAACCTCAATGCGCTAGATCATTGGGCTTTCTTGTCATCCGACGGATCAGCGCTCGGAGCCGCCGGCTTTGGGGAGGCGGCAGGCTTGGCGTCCTGCGGTGCCGTTGGAGCTGACGGAGCGGTCGGAGTTGCAGAGGCCGGCGCGGCTGAGGAAGCCGGCGTGGCGGCCGGCGCATCCTGCGCGGGCTTCGCGTCCTGCTTCACGGTGTCGTTGGCCTGCTCGGCGGCCGCGGCCGCGACCTTGAACTTCTTCTGCGCGTTGAGTAGCAGCTGGTCGTCTTCGGCACGGTTCTCCATGGCCTGGGCAATGATCTCGTACTGCTCGGCCTTGGCTTGCGCCTCATGGGCGGCCTTGAGCGACTGCTTTTCATCGGCGGCCGGGTCGGCGGGGATGTGCTGGCGGGCCACTTCATCGGCAGTAGGAGCCGGGATCTCCACTTCCGGTCCCACAGCGCGCATGTTGACATGGGCGACAGGTTCCGGAGCGGCGACGCTCAGCGTCTTCATGGCGTTGATGTTGCCCGTGAACACGCTGGCGTTCTTCGGGGCGTCGGGTTCCTTGATGCCATGCTTGACGAGCAGATCCTTGGCCGCTGCGGCCTGGGCCCGATAATCCTTGGCGTCCGGCAGGTCGATGGTCTCATCAGGCTTGTACGGATGCTTGATCGGCATGCCCATCGGGTTCTGGCCCTCGCTCATCAATGCGGTAGGAATGTTGGACTGGACCTTGCCAGGCTTGGACAGTCCTTCGATCTGCCACGTGAACGGCGCGAACTCGTTGGACGGATCTACCCATTCCTTGTGCTTGCGCGAAGCGCGGTACATGAGGAAGCACACGAGGATCACGAACGCGATCAGGCAGACGATGATGATGTCGTACGTCGCGCCCGAACCGACTTCCTTGGTCAGCTGTGCCGGCGGGTACAGGGCGAGCACAATGGCGAACACCGCGGCCGCGATGCCCACCACGGCCACAATCCACGCGCCCACCATGCCGCCCGGCACCTTGAACGCGCGAGGACGGTTCGGCTGGTCGTAGCGCAGCTTGAGGAACGCCGTGAACATGAGGATGTAGTAGAGCATGTACAGGATCGTGATGGCCTGCGTGATCAGGGCGACAAAGCCCTCGACGTTCGGCAGGAAGAACACGATGAAGGCGATGATCGTCATGAACAGCATCTGGAAGTACATCATGCGCGAAGGCATGCCGTGCTTGTTGTTGTTCTGCAGGAACTTCGGCAGGAAGCCGGAGCGGCCGGCCTGGCCGAGCATGTAGGACGGGCCCGCGAGGTTCGTGATCAGGGCCGCGAAGGAGTTCGCCATGCCCAAGTAGACGAATACCACATACAGGTCGGGGAAGCCGATCGTGGCGCCCAGATCGCGGTAGACGGTGTTGAGCGTGTACAGCAGGTTGATCTTGGACTCGGGCACGATCATGGCGATGATGACGGTGCCGACCACGAAGATGAGGAAGGCGAGGATCATCGAGACGAACACGACAACCGGGAACTGCTTGGCGGGCTTCTTCAAGTCCTTGATGTGGGCGGCGTTCATATCCACGCCGGCGAAGCTGAAGAACACGCCCGCGGCCAATGCCAAGGTGGACATGCCGTTCCATTTGGGCACAAAGCCAGCGGCGTCCATCGGGATGGCCGGACGGTTGCCCTGGCAAAGCCAGACGACCGCGAGGATCATCATGACGGCCAGCGGCAGGAAGGTGCCGAAGATCACGCCGTACTTGGCGATATTGGCGAAGACCTTCACGCCCTTGGTAGCGAGCCAGCAGATGAACCAGTAGTAGGCCAGCCAGCCGAGCATGATCGGCAGCGTGATCTTCCACGAGTGGGACTGTTCGGCGAAGTTGACGGCCCAGTCGTAGTTTGTGGTGAAGAAGCCGATGGTCGCGGAGGATCCGGGGATGCCGGAGCCGAACGAGAACGAGGTCTGGAACCACAGGATCAACAGGCAGGAAATGGCCGGGAACGTGCCCAGGCCTTCACCTACCCATCGGAAGATGCCGCCACGCTGGCTCCAGCCGGAAGCCAGTTCAGCGGCGACCAAACCCGTCGGGACGAAGAAGAGGAGACCACCGATGAGGAAGTACGTGACTGCGGAGAGGCCGTAGAACGACATCTGCACATCGTTGGCGATACCCGCCAACGTGGTCACGGTCATCATGGTCAGTGCGATGGTGGACAGCTGTCCTGAACCTTGGACAACGGATTTATCGCCTTTGCTGCCCGGAGCGGCCTTCGCGCTTGCGACCGCTTGAGTTTTACCACTCATAAGAATTGCCTGATTCCAATATACGAAGGATGGGTTTTTATGCGGATGCATAGGATCCGGCATTGGATCCTATGCATCCGCGAGAAGCTAGCAGGACCGGTTATTTCACGGTTCCGGGTTGAAGGTGTTCCAGTACGGCAGCACTTCCGGCTCGGTTTCCAGAGCCTTCTGGTACTCGGCCGGCAGGTACTTCTTGTTCAGGCCGACTTCGAAGTTGTATGCGTCGAACCAGGAGTCGTCCATGATGAAGTAGCCTTCGTGGCCAACCGGATTGCCGTGGGCGGTGGTGCCCCAAGAGTTCTCCACCTTCCAGCGCACCGGCTTGCCGTCCGCGTCGAGATCGACGCCGGCGATCAGCATGGCGTGGGTCGGCATGGACTGGTGGGTCTCGAAGCTTTCAGCCTTGTCCATCGTGAACTTGATGCCGAACATCGACTGGATGTCGTACAGGTTCTTGGACATGATGCCCTTCTGGAAATCGGAATCCTGCGTCACGTCGCAGCCGAACCATACAGGCTCGCCATCCTTGAGCTGGGCGATCGTGGCTTCCTTCATCACGTCCATCGGGACGTTCAGGTAATGCAGGTCGCGCTTGGAGCCGAGGACTTCGCCCGTCATGTCGATCGTGTACATCTTGCCGTACGGCATGGATTCGAGCGGCAGGTTGATGACACCGACGTAGTCGTTGAAGTCGATGGCCACGTACTTCTTGTAGAACTCGAGCGGCGTCAGGTCGCGGTCGACGTGGTACACGTTCTTCTTGTCGCGGTATTCGAAGTCGAACTTCTCCGGCGGTTCGCCCATGCACACGGCGAGCACGCGGTAGATGTCGTTGAGCATCGAAATGCGCGCTTCGTTGATCTTTTCTTCGCTCTGGCGTTCACGCACCATGCTACGCAGCGCGATGGCGTCTTCGCGCAGCATGCGGTTGAGCACTGCGTTGAGTTCGGCGCTGTTCTTCGTCACGGCGGTGTCAGGCATCACCGTCAGCGGCACGACGCCGTACTTTTCGCACAGCGCGATGATCGGATCGAAATCGCCGCCGTCCTGCTGCGGAGTGGTGAGCAGGAAGTTCACGCGACGGTCGTCATAATCGCTGTCCGCGCTCTTGATGATGTACTCCATGAACATGTTGGACTTTTCCAGCTTGTCATAGAAGTAGTTGAAGTTCTGGGAGATTTCGAAGCTACCCTTGACAAGATCCAGATCCTTCTCAATCTTGTGTCGCATCACGTTGAGGGCCGAATACATCCAGCAACGGCCGGACTGGCGCTGGTTCGCGACGGCTTCGTCATCAACGTCGATCGAGAACACGAAGTTGTTGTCGGTGACCACAACGTTCTCGCGTTCCGCGGCGGCGTTGATGCCGTTGTTCTTTACTGCCTGCTCGGCGATATGCTGCGCAGTGGCTTTCTTGTAGGCCGAGGACATCGCCTCAAGGTCTTTCTTGGTCAGTTCCATATCAATACCTTTCCTGTACTTGTATGGTTGACGCGGTCCAGTCGCGGTTTCCTCCTCCACCGGATGGCATCACAATTGTTGGTGCGAGCGAATACACCCTTTGTATCGCTCAGTCGAACAGCGTCCAAGGCTGGCTCGGACGGCTCTTCAAATATCCCTCTTGCCAGTTCCACTGCGGATGCTGCTGCATGAACGCTTCGGCGTCGAAAGCCTCGCCGTCGGCACGTCCAAAAATGCCCCACATGCGGAGATTGTCAATATCGGAGGCGTCGGCGCACTTGCCGTCCACCGAGCCACCGGGGAAGAATGGAATGTTCCATACGCCGTTGGGATCGTCCGCAAAGTATTGCGGGTCCACGTCGTAATGGGCGCAAATGTCGCGCGAGCTCGGGCAAATGTAGCCCAGGTACGGGTCAAACTTGTCGGCGAGAATCTGCTTGGCCATTTCGTCATCGATATGGCCCGAGACTTCCGGCATGAGCTGTTCGAGGCGGGCGCGGCGGGCTCCCGTCTGCTGGCGCACGTCGTTGTATCCGTTGTCCACGCATTCAAGATTGCGGATCTTCGGGTTGTGGGCGGCGTTGCAGCCGTAGAAGTAACCGTCGGTGGTGCGCAGCAGCTCCTGGTGCTTCAGCCCCTCCTCATAGCGCGCGATCTCGTTGGTATTGGTGTCCACCAAGAGCCAGATGTTGGCATAGCCGCCATTGTTGCCCTTGTTTTCAATCTCGACCCACTCGTCGATAGAGTTCGCGTACTGCGTGGCCTTGCGGGCGCGCACATATTCGGGGATGCCGTTCTCGTCATAACCCATGAAGCCGGCGAGCGTCGTTTCGGTCACGCCGAGGCCCGCGGAAGTGACATAGAAGTCCATCATCGAGGAAATGTATCCCGGCACGGTCTGCATCTTGATGGAGTTGCCGTGCGTCGGATGGATGACCTCACATACGTTGAAGTACTGGCCGCTCCAGAATTCGTCAAAGCTTTCGTGCGCGATCACAGGGCGTCCGTCAACGGTCGCCGAGCCCGTCGCCACAAAGCCCGTGCAGTGCGAGGACTTGGCCGGCGGATTGTTGCTGTACTGGCTGGCGACCTGCGGCCACCAATAGCCCGTGACTTCCATCCACGCGTTCCAGCCGATCACGTCGTCAAGCGTGGTCGGGAAACCGCCCGCGGTGAAGCCGTCGGCCATGCCTTGCATTTCGTCAAGGTATTCCTGGTCGATCTTGTCCTTGTGCATTTTCACGGCTTGGTCCACGAAGAAGGAATATTCCATTCCCATGGTTTCCATGGTCATATGCGTGTATACGCGGATCGCGTCGCGGAACTCGTCCACCAGCAGGTAACCGTGCTGGAAACCGATTTCGTACGGCTCGCCTTGGACCGTGATGTAATGCCAACCGTTGACGTCCCGGCGGGACGCCTTGTTCATTATCTCCTGTTGTTGATCAGTGAGACTCGACATGATGTTCGATGCTCCTTGTGTGTATCCCCTTGTTACTGAGCCAACTTAGTCAGAGGATTTTCAAGGAAAGCCGAGTTATTTTGAAAGACAAAACCGCCACTCCCCCAGCGCAACGCGATTGTCCCGGGCGTCATTCCATATTAAAATGACGCAATTTCGCAGCCTGCAATTTACCCACGGTAAAAAATCGAAAAATGAGGCGCAGTTTAACCACATTTTATTTTTTGAACCGCCGCATTATGATGCGGGCGTAACCGATTTTTATTAGATATTCACGCGCCGTTTCGTCTTATTGGTCCCACATACAAGAATGCCGGCACCTTGTCGATGCCGGCATTCTGGGAATTGCCTTTGAATATGCTGCTTTCATCCGGGAAAATCCATGGACGACAGCTTACATGTTCAGCTTTGTCCACTCCATGCCACGTGCAAGACGCCATAAGGCGTGTCGCGGATGTTAGTGACGGGGGTCATTCCTTATGGTTTTCTCCCGATTTCTTGTGCTTGTTCCAACGGTCGCCCGACCCAAGCGTGTGCTTGCGCACGTCCTTCTGGCTTTCGGGATGCGTTTCATCGAAGCCTTGCACGTAACGCGTATGGCGCCATTCGTCGATGGCCGCGTTCGTGCCGCGGTGGTGCACGTGGTACAGGCGCTGGGCGCCGCCAAGCGGACGCCCCTCGCGCGCCACGGCGATCTGGTTCACGTTCGAGGCGTCACCCGCGGCGATCGGGGCGGTCGGCTCGGTTTCCGTAGGAGCCAGCGTGTGGCGTTGCATGCGGCTCGGCAACCATTCGGCCAGACGGCTCAACAGCCAGCAGATGATGAAGTAGATGACGGCGGCCACCACGAGCGTCTGCAGAATGTTGAAGTACATGGAACCCAAACGGCGCGATTCCTGCAACAGGTCCGTATACATGATGATGGAGCCGAGGGCCGTGTCCTTAAGCACCACGACGAGCTGCGTGACGGCGGCGGGCAACATGGCGTAAATGGCCTGCGGCACCTCGATGCTCATCAGCGACTGCGTGCGCGTAAGGCCCAATGCCAAACCGGCCTCATGCTGGCCGTGCGGCAAATTGCCCACGCCCGAACGCACGAGCTCAGCCACCACGGATCCGTTGTACAAAATAAGCGACAGCACCACGGACCAGTACGCGGGGCTCGGCAGTCCCGCGAACGCGAACGCGCGCCAGAAGAAGATCATCATGATCAGCACGGGCACGGCTCGGCAGAATTCGATGACGATGGCGCACACGCCCCGGACGGCCGCGCTCGGCAGCAGACGGCCGATGCCGAAGAACAGGCCGAAAATCACGGCGCCGATCACGGCGACGATGGAGGCACGCAACGTGGCCCACAAGCCGGGCAGGTAGAAGTCGCTCCACGCTTCCCATTCCAGCGCGGGCTTCCACAATTCCCAGCTCAGCTGGTTTTCGCCGTCCGGCGGATTGTGCAAGCGCATGAGGATAAGTACGAGGACGGCCACGAAAATGATGCCGGCGACCCAATTGAGAATGCGGATGCGCTTGCGTCCCTTGGGACCCGGTTCGTCGAACAGTACGCTACTTTCTTGTGCACGATTCATTGCGCGTCACCTCCTCACCGCGAGCTTGTTGGACAGGTACGTGGTCAGCAAACCGATCGGAATGATCATGATGACGTAGCCGAAGGCAAAGATCAGGAAGATCTGGATGATCACGTCCGGACGGTACTCGATCATTTCGCTCATCAACGACGAGGTTTCGGTGGCTACCGAAGCGGCGGCCGCGACGGTCGAGTTCTTCAGCAACGCGATCAACGTGTTGCCCAATGGCGCCACGGAGCCGCGCACGGCCTGGGGCAGGATGATCTGCGTGGCCGACTGCATGAAGTTCATGCCGAGCGCACGGGCGGCCTCGGCCTGTCCGAGCGGCACGGTGTTGATGCCCGAACGCAGCGACTCGCACACGAACGCCGCCGTATACAGGCTCAGGCCCACTACGGCAAGCCAGAAGAAGTTCACCGAGAACGTATCCGAGAAGCTGAGCTTCAACTGCGCGAACACGCCCAGCACCATGAACACCATGATGATCGTCAATGGCATGTTCTTGAACAGCTCCACATACGCGCCGGACACGGCGCGCAAGGACGAGACGGGCGCGATGCGCATCATGACGAGGATCACGCCAAGCACGGCGGCGAACAGCGCCGACCACAACGTCAACTCGATGTTGACGAGGAACGCGCCAAGAATGTTATAGGACTGGAATAGTGAAACGAACGCTTCCATGCTCACTCCCCCTCGTCCGGCGTCGGCGGATTGTACTTCCAATCCGGTTCATAGTTCGTGCCCTTCGTGTTTTCCTCGATGGCGCGATTCCATGAGCCGTCCTGGATCATGTCCTCGATGGCGTCGTTGATCTCGGTGGCGAGCTTCGTGTCGCCCTTCTTGATGCCCACGCCGTAGTATTCCTGCGTGAACGGCTTGCCGACCACCCTCAGGCGGCCGCGCGAGGCGGACGCGAGACCGGCGAGAATAATGTCGTCGGTGGTCACGGCGTCAACAATGCCGCTAAAGAGGGCCGTGGCGCATTCCGCATAGCCCGGCTGTTCCATGAGCTGGACCTGCTTGGCGAACTTTTCCTTGACCACCACGGCAGAAGTGGAACCCGTCACGGAGCACAGGCGCTTGCCGTTAAGGTCTTGGGGGCCATTGATGGAATGGTCGTCGGTACGCACCATAAGATCCTGTCCGGCCACGAAATACGGGCCCGCAAAGGAGACGGCCTGCTTGCGCTCGTCCGTGATGGAATAGCTGGCGAGGATCATGTCGACGTCACCGTTTTGCAGCATGGCTTCACGCTGCTTGGAAGGCGCTTCCTTGAACACGATTTGCGCCTCGGAATAGCCCATGGAACGCGCGATGTATTTCGCGACGTCCACGTCGAAGCCTTCATAGGTGCCCGACTTCTTGAAGCCGAGTCCCGGCTGGTCGAATTTGATGCCGATTTTAATCACGTTGCCGTTCGCCGAGTCTTGCGATCCGCAAGCGGCCACGCCAACCACGCACGCCACGGTACAGACCGCGGCGATGCACGTACGCCATAGCGCACGCAATGATTTGTGTGGACGGTTCATTGTATAGGTAACCCTTCTTGCGAAGAAAAGCGCGCCATGGCCGCGCCCGGCGGCATGGCGCATACGTATTTAGTGGGTGAGAATCTTGGACAGGAAGTCTTGTGCTCGCTCCGTCTTCGGATGCTCGAAGAACCCTTCCGGAGTGTCCTGTTCCAGAATCTGGCCGTCCGCCATGAATACGATGCGGTCGGCGGCCTTGCGCGCGAATCCCATTTCGTGCGTCACGCACAGCATCGTCATGCCTTCTCGCGCAAGTTCGACCATGACGTCAAGCACTTCGTTGACCATTTCCGGATCCAGCGCGGAGGTCGGCTCGTCGAACAGCATGACCTTCGGATGCATGGCCAGTGCGCGGGCGATGGCCACGCGCTGCTGCTGGCCGCCAGAAAGCTGGGACGGCATCTTTGAAGCCTGGGAGGCGACACCCACACGGCTGAGCAGGTCCATGGCCTCGCGTTCGGCCTGCGTCTTGTCCATGCCGCGCACCTTGATCGGGGCCAGCGTCACGTTGTCAAGAATCGTCTTGTTGGCGAACAGGTTGAAGCTCTGGAACACCATGCCCACTTCGGCGCGCAGCTGTGCGAGCTCCTTGCCTTCCTGCGGCAGCGTCTGCCCGTCGATGCGGATTACGCCGGAATCGATAGTCTCCAGGCGGTTGATCGTGCGGCACATGGTGGACTTGCCGGAGCCCGAAGGCCCTACAATTACCAGTACCTCGCCCTTCTTCACGCGCAGATTGATATCTTTCAACACATGCAAATTGCCGAAATGCTTGTCCACATGTTCAAGTTCAACCAAATACTTCGGATTGTCCTCGACCAGAGGAGGCAGCATTTGTGGCGTTGTCGATTCAGTTAATTGGGTCATAGTCAGCCAGTCTATAAATCCTTTGTAAACATTACGAGTCAATAGCTGCATAACATGCGCATTGATGCATCTTTTTCCCCTGAGTCCAACATATTGGACAACCTTTGTATTCCCCTAGAAAAAGTGCGATTCTCCACCATTTCTCCATACCCCATATATGGTCGCGGGACGCATATCGCCGTGGCGTGCGTCTCGGAATCGGTAATACAAAAGTTACAAAGCACCGAATAATTATGCAGCGCTTGGGGCAATCAGTCTTCCATGTGCAGCGAATTGTTCAGGAACGCGAGCGCCTCGCCCAGCGCCTCTTGGCGGTCGGAACCTTCGAATCCGTGCGTCAGGTGTTCATAGTAGCTCGCGCGGCAATCGGTCATGGCCGCCTCGTAGTTCTTGGCCACGGGTTCGGTCACCACGGTGTCTTCGCCGCCCTGGATGGCGAGCGCCGGACCGTGGAAGCGGGCGGCCGTTTCGTATACGGGCAGCATCTGGTTGATGCGCGAGTATTTGCCGTCGAAACGGTGGCCGTCTCCCAGGTCGATCACGTCGGGCACGTGTAGCGGGTCGAATGGTACTCCCATGAGGTCGCCGCGCAGGGCGTTGTCTTTGAGCGACGCCGCGCACGAGAGCATGACCAGCGCCTTGACCACGTCCGCGTACATGCCGGCCACCATGCCCGCGATCGTGCCGCCTTGGGAGTGGCCAAGCAACGCGATGTCGCTGACGTTGGCGTGCTTGCGCACGTATTCGAGTACGGCGATGGCGTCTTCCGTCTCGTTGAACACGTCGGATTTTTCGAATGCGCCGCCGCTTTTGCCATGTCCGTTGAAGTCGAAACGCACGCTGATGTAGCCGGCGTCCACGAGCATGTCGCTGATGTCCTGCATGAGTCCGCCGTTGTAGCCGCTGTCGGTAAGCAGTCCGTGCATGATGATGACGGCGGGCCTGCGTATGGTGTCCGCCGCGCGTTCGATGCGCACGTGGATCGGCAGTCCGTCGCGGTCGATGTCGGTTTCTATTTTCTTGCGTCCTACCATAAGGGTTCCCTTTCCTATGGATCGTATCTTATGGTTTTAGAGTAGGACGCTTCGCGCTTCTTGCGTTTTCATTCATTTCAGGGCGCATTATGCTGCGGCTGCGGGCCGCGCGACCATGATCATGGTCATATTTATGGACGGATTTATGGACACGGCAATTCCGTTTGACGATCGTCATGCGTCCGTATTGCGGTTCCTTGGAAAAATACTTGCAATTTGCGGGTGAACCCGCCACTATGGGGGCATCGCGTGCATTGCCGAGCAATCGACAGGATTCTGATGCGCGCGTAGAAGGGAATATGTATGACTACTCAAGTTGCAGTGGTTACCGGTGCGGCTCGCGGTATCGGCCGCGGTATCGCGGTCAAGCTTGCGGAAGACGGATTCGACATCGCCGTCGCCGATCTTGAGTCCCAGCGCGACGAGGCGCAGGAGACGATCGCCCAGATCGAAGCCGTGGGACGTACGGCGTTCTTCCGTCCGACCGACGTTTCCGACCGCGACGACGTGTTCGGACTGGTTGAGGACACGGTTCGCGAACTGGGTACGATCGACGTGATGGTAAACAACGCCGGCATCTGCCAGGTGGTTCCGATCGGCGACATCACGCCTGAACAGCTCGAGCAGATTTACCGCATCGACGTGTTCGGCGTGGTTTACGGCATCCAAGCCGCTTCCGCGAAGTTCATCGAGCTGGGCAAGAAGGGCAAGATCATTTCCGCGTCCTCCATCGCCGGCTTCGAGGGCTTCCCCACACTGGCGGCCTATTCGGGCACCAAGTTCGCCGTGCGCGGCATCACGCAGGCTGCGGCCCAGGAGCTTGCGCCGCACCAGATCACGGTCAACGGCTACGCCCCGGGCATTGTGGACACGCCAATGTGGACGTTCATCGACGAACAGATGCATGAACTCAACGGCAAGCCGATCGGCCAGAACTTCACGGACATGGTCGGTACGATCGCACTGGGACGCTGCGAGCTTCCGGGCGACGTGGCCGGTGTCGTGTCGTTCCTCGCCAGCAAGAACGCCGATTACGTGACGGGCCAGACCGTTATCGTGGACGGCGGCATGCAGTACCGCTGACGCGCCATATAGGTCAACAACCGATAATGCCCCCGTTTCCGCAAGGAGACGGGGACATTGCTATTGCGAGTATTGAGCCTATTCCACGGTATAGTGCGCGATCAAGAATTGGGCGATTTCTTCCAGCGCTTCGCCGCGATCCTTGCCGATGAACGTGTGCCCCAGATCGTTGTAGAAGGATGCTTCGCAATGCGGCATGACCTTGGCGTACTCTTCGGAAGCGTGGGGGCTCACGACAGCGTCGTCGCGGCCTTGCACGCACAGCGTTTGCCCTTCGAACGCGCTGGTCGTCTCATAAATCGGCAACATGCGCACCACGCGCGGGAACCGTCCACTGATCGTGGCGTCACGCCCCGGAATCACGAGCCGCTCGGAAACATGCTCGGGATCGAATTGCGCGTTCTGGACATGGCCGGCCTGCGCATCGGTTTTAGCGGTGGCGGCCGGAGCCATAAGCACGAGCGTATGAATCACGTCGGCATACAGTCCCGCCGTCATGCCCGCGATCACGCCACCAAACGAATGGCCGAGCAGCGAAATCTCGTCGACTTCATCGAGATTGCGCACGTATTCGAGTACGGCCATGGCGTCCTCGATCTCGCGGTATGCGTCGAATCCGTTGCGCTCCCCTCCCGATTCTCCGCGACCGTCAAAATCAAAACGCACAGTGATGAAGCCTTCGGCCACGAGCTTGTCGGAAAGCTCCGCAAACAGGCTGTCCGGTTCGTATCCCAGATTCCCGAGGAATCCGTGCATCATGATGACGGCCGGATATTTGCGCCCCGTCGTTCCGTTCATCTCGGGGCGCGTAATGCGCGTATGCAGGGCCACTCCCTCGCGTTCAATATTTAGATCTTCCACCTGAAACGTCATATCCGACCTCCTTGTAGAGCATGGACGATTGCCGCATGGCCTTCGCAATTCGACAGTGCCACTGTGCGCCATGGGCAAACCGGCGCCCAGTATATGGAGATTTCCCTGCGGTTTCCTGTATTCAGCTATCGGGACGAAAGAAAAATCCCCGCTTCCTTGTGGAAGCGGGGATATCGTCATATGCGCACTATGGCGCTACGATCCTGAACGGAATTGAATCGATCAGTCCTCGTCCTCGTCGGGATCGTAGTCCACACCGGTTTCAGCGCGCTGCTCGGCGGAAATCGGAGCCGGAGCGCCCGTCAGCGGATCGCGGCCGCCGCCGGCCTTCGGGAAGGCGATGACGTCGCGGATCGAATCGACGCCTGCCAGAATGGAGGCGACACGATCCCAGCCCAGCGCGATACCCGCGTGAGGCGGAGCGCCGTACTTGAAGGCCTCGAGCAGGAAGCCGAACTTGTCGTTGGCCTCGTCCTCAGAAATGCCCAGCACGTCGAGCACGCGGTCCTGGATATCGTCGCGGTGGATACGTACGGAACCACCGCCGATTTCGTTGCCGTTGCACACGATGTCGTAAGAGTCGCTCATCGCGTGTTCCGGATCCTTGTCGAAGGTGTCGATCCAGTCCTTGCTCGGCATGGTAAACGGATGGTGCATGCTCGTCCACTGGGAGTGGCCGACCGCCACATCGTCGTCATCCGGATCATCGGCCTTCTTGAACAGCGGGAAGTCCACCACCCACGTGAACGCGAACTGGTGCGGATCCAGCAGGCCTGCACGGCGAGCCAGTTCCACACGCACGGCGCCCAGCAGCAGCTGGGAGGATTCACGGGAGCCGGCGGCAAAGAACACGGCGTCGCCCTCTTCAGCGCCGACGGCTTCGCGCAGTCCCGCACGCTCTTCCTCGGAGAAGTTCTTGGCGACACCCTTGAGTTCGCCACCTTCCATGAACTGCACGTAGGCCAAGCCCTTGGCGCCATGCTGACGGGCCCAATCCTGCCATGCGTCGAACTGGCGGCGAGGAGTGGAAGCGCCACCCTTGAACACCACGGCGCCCACGTACGGAGCCTGGAACACGCGGAACGGCGTGTTCTTGAAGTAGTCGGTCAGTTCCACGAGCGGGTTGCCGAAACGCAGGTCAGGCTTGTCGGAACCATACTTGTCCATGGCTTCCTGCCACGTGATGCGCGGCAGCGGCAGCGTCACTTCGTAACCCGCGGACTCCCAGATGGCCTTGATGACCTGTTCGGCCATGGCCATCACGTCTTCCTGGTCCACAAACGCCATTTCCATGTCGAGCTGCGTGAACTCGGGCTGGCGATCGGCACGGAAGTCCTCGTCACGGTAACAGCGGGCCAGCTGGTAGTAGCGTTCCACGCCAGAGACCATGAGCAGCTGCTTGAGCAGCTGCGGGGACTGCGGCAACGCGTACCACGAGCCCGGCACCAAGCGGGCCGGCACCACGAAATCGCGGGCGCCTTCCGGCGTGGACTTGATCATCGTAGGCGTTTCCACCTCGGTGAAGCCCATCTCGTCAAGGGCACGGCGTGCGGCCTTGGCCATGTTGGAACGCAGCTTGATGTTGCGCTGCATGGCGGGACGGCGCAGGTCGAGGTAACGGTACTTCAAGCGAGTCTCTTCGCTCGGCAGCTTCGTCTCGGTCTCGTTCTCGAGAGCCGTAGACACCTGGAACGGCAGCGCGGCGGACTTGGCGAGCACCGTCACCTTGTCGGCGACGACCTCGTACTTGCCCGTGGCCAGATGGTCATTGGCGTTGCCCTCCGGACGAAGGCGAACGGTGCCCTCGACCTCGACAACAAACTCGTTACGCAACGGGCGAGCCATGTCCTCGTCATCGATCACGACCTGGATCAGGCCCGTCGAATCACGCAGATCGATGAATGCCACTCCGCCGTGGTCGCGGCGGCGGTCGACCCAACCGGAAAGGGTAACGCGCTTGCCGACCAAATCGTCGGTCACGTCAGTGGCATGATGTGTACGATAAGCCGTCTGGCTCATGCTTCCTCACTTCTCAATGGTGTGTTAAATTTTCCGTTCGCAGTTCCGACACGCCCAGTATTTCAGGCGTTGACGCTCACCGTTTGCTGGGCATACACAGTATCCGGCTCCCAAGACCGCACATCGGCCGGCTGCTGTTCACCGGTAATGATGTTCTTCACCTCGTCGCCTTCGTGTTCCGTATCCTCGTTCGCTTCCGACGGGAACCACACGTACGGGATGCCGAGCTTGCTGGCGTACTTGATCTGCTTGCCGAGCTTGGCTGCCGTGGGCGCCACATCGGCGCTGATGCCGCGGTCGCGCAGCGCCTGCGCGATATGGTTCGACGTCGCGCGATCCTGTTCGTCCCACACGGCCACGAGCACCGCGCTCGGGGACACACGGGAGGCTTCCGCGCCGGCCGTGTGCAGCATGTACGACACCAAACGGGACAGGCCGATGGACAGGCCCACACCCGGGTACTTCTTGTTGCCCTGGGACGCAAGGTTGTCGTAACGACCACCAGAACAGATTGACCCAAGAGAGCTCGCACCATCGAGGAACGTCTCATATACTGAACCCGTGTAATAGTCAAGGCCGCGGGCGATCTTCAAATCGGCGATCACGGCGCCCGGACGGATGCGAGCGGCTTCGTCCACAATCATGGCCAGCGTGCGCAGTCCCTGCATGGCCAGATCGTAAGCTTCGGATTCATGCGCGATGCCGTGGGCGTCGCACAGGGCGTTGAACTTCTCTTCAAGTTCCGCGCCGTCGGCGGCGTTCAGGTCGGCGAGCTCGAGGCAGGCGCGAGCCTGGGCCTCGGTAGCACCACATTCGCTGACCAGCAGCTTGGTCACCTCGTCGGGACCGATCTTGTCAAGCTTGTCGATTTCGCGCAGCACACCTTCAATATCTTCCAGGCCGAGCCCGCGGTAGAAACCTTCGGAAAGCTTGCGGTTGTTAGCGTGCACGGTGGCCTTGGGCAGACCGAACTCGCGCAGTCGTTCGAGGGCGGAGACCATGACGAGTGGAAGCTCCACTTCATAGTGGTCGGGCAGATCGCCATTGCCGATCACGTCGATGTCGGCCTGGACGAACTCGCGGAAGCGGCCTTCCTGAGGACGCTCGCCACGCCACACTTTCTGGATCTGCCAACGCTTGAACGGGAACGCGAGGGCCCCGGAATGTTCCACCACGTAGCGGCTCAGCGGCACCGTAAGATCGAAATGCAGGCCGAGACGGTCCTCGACCGGCGTGTCCGCCTCGTTGCCGACGTCCTGCAAGCGGCTCAGCAAGTAAATTTCCTTGCTGGTCTCGCCCTTCTTCAGCAGGCTGGAACCCTGCTCCACGGCACGCGTCTCAATGCCGATGAAACCGTTGAGCTCAAAAACGTTGCGCAGAGTATCGATAACGCGCTGCTCAACGACGCGTTCCGACGGAAGCCACTCTGGAAAACCTGAAATAGATGAACCTTTTGCCATGAATCCATATAATATGTGGGGTTACGTATAAATTATGCGTACCCTGTATCTGGGGCTCTTCGTAGACTAGAGGCCTATGGGAACCGGCCAAGGAGTTGGCCAAACCCGCCTGTCACTGAAGCTAAGGAGCTGACTATGGCCGACAACACTGTCACCACTGCTGAATCTCATCAGACCGCCAAGGGAAACGCGCAGACGGCGCCCACCCCGGCAACCGTGAAACCACACGCTCCCTCTCCCGCCGCGCTTGCGCAAAACACCCACGCTCCCGTCCGCGCACATGCCACGAACGAGCAGCAAGCGCTCGAGCAGGCGCAGTCGTTTGGCCGCGTTGACGACAACGGCACCGTATTTGTTCGCCAGGATGGTTCGGAACGTGAGGTTGGTCAGTTCCCGAACGCAACGGCGCAAGAGGCGCTCAACCTGTATGCGCGCCGCTACCTCGAGCTCAAGTCGAAGCTCGACCTGTTCGCCACTCGCTTGAAGGCCAGCAACATCAAGCCTCGCGAGATTGAAGAGACGTTGACCGTATTGGGCAATGAAGTGGCCCATCCGGATGTTGTGGGCGACATTGACGCGCTGCAGCAGCAGTTCGCCAAGCTCAAGCAAGCCGGCGAACTCAAGCGCGAGCAGATCGCCGCCGCACGCAAGGCCGCCATGGAAAAGGCCATCGCCGAACGCACGCAGATTGTGGAAGAGGCCGAACAGATCGCCGCGAGCCTCGGCGACAACACGAACTGGCGCAACACCGCCGCCAAGTTCCGTTCGCTGTTCGACCAGTGGCAGCAGCATCAGCGCACGGCCGCGCGCATCGACAAGACGGAAGCCGACGTGTTGTGGAAGCGTTTCTCCACCGCCCGCACGAAGTTCAACCAGGAACGCCGCAAGTGGTCGCAGAACCGCGAGGCCGAACATACGCAGGCCCGCGCCGCCAAGGAAGCCATCATCGCCGAAGCCAACGAGATCAAGGATTCCACGAACTGGGCCGAAACAAGCCGCCAGTTCAACGACCTTATGGCCCGCTGGAAGCGCTCGGGACGCGCCGGCCGCAGCGAGGACGACGAACTGTGGGCACAGTTCCGTCTCGCCTGCGACACGTTCTACAATGCACGCCAGGCCGCCCGCGACGAGGAAAACGCCCAGGAGTGCGAGAACCTCTCCAAGAAGGAGGCGCTGCTCGCCCAGGCCCAGGCGCTGCTGCCCGTGAACAACGCGCAGGAAGCGAAGCAGGCGCGACAGAAGCTCGCCGCCATCCAGGAGGAATGGGACCAGATCGGTTACGTGCCGCGTGACGACAAGGGCCGTATCGAATCGGGCCTTGACGCCGTGGACCGCCAGATCAAGGCCGTGGAGGACGCCGCATGGAAGCGTTCCGATCCGGAAGCCGACGCGCGCAAGTCCAGCTTCGAAGGCCAGCTCCAGGAGCAGCTCGCCCAGATCACCGAGCAGATCGCCGCAGAGAAGGATCCGAAGAAGAAGGCCAAGCTGGAAGCCGAAAAGGCGACCAAAGAACAGTGGCTGAACGCCATCAAGTGACCGTCAGGCAATCGGGCGTTTGCCCGGTTCTCCCCCGGCGGCGCTGGCAGGTGTTGACAATGGCCGCCGGAGCTGGGCCAGACCGCTTGAAACTTATATAACAGCTAAGGGGCGCTTCCCGAAGGAAGCACCCCCTTAGCATATGCAAATCGTAAAAATTCAGTGCGGCAGTACTAGCGAGATCACTCGAACATCAGCATGTTCGCGTCTTCACGCGGGCCGTTGTACTTGACGCCGTCGAACACGAGGAACACGCCGGCCTGGGCATGGTCGCCGCTCAGGTGGTCGATGTTCGTTTCCGGAACCTCGTTGACGAGCTCCTGCACGCGATCGCCTTCAGCGACGTAGCGGGCCGTGTTCAGCGACATTTCCTTGTCGTCGTTGACGGGCTGCAGTACGGAGTCGCAGTAGGACTTGAACAGCGTGCCGCAGGACTTGGTGGCGACATGGTGTCCGAAGCGCTCTTCGATCCAGCTCGACACGATCGTGCGGGCGATGGCCAGCAGCGGAGCGCGGAACGTGTGGATCTGCAGGGCCTCACGCAGGTTGGCTACCACTTCGTCGGTGGCGTCTCCCTCAAATTCCACTTCCTCGCCTTCATTGTGCTCCTTGTCGATCTGCTGGGCAACCAGGCGCACGAAGTCCTGGCCGAGCAGGGACACACCGCGCGAATCCGGGAAGTATCCGGCATATTCGCTCTTGACATACTCGGTGTATTCGTTTTCGAGTTCCTGAGCGTTCAGGTCGCAACCGCTCACGGATTCAATCTCAATAGCTTCCATCGTCATCACGATCCCTTCATTGGACGTCATGTTTTGTAACGGTCACATGGTACGAACGCGAATCTGAAAGCTTTCTGAACATTGCATGCGAATATGCAGATGGGCCCGCATGCACCTTGGTACATGCGGGCCCATCACAATGTGCATACTGCACTTAAACCCTTGGCATTACTGCCTTTTACGCGGCTTCCGCGTTGGTGTCGGCCTCAGGCTGAGCTTCAGGCTGCTTCTCGGATTCATCGGAATCCTGTTCGCTCTGGGTCTGTGAGAACGGCTCGCCCGTGAACGTGAATTCACCCAAGATGCCTTCGCCCTGGGCGTCGACCACGATGCGTTCGCCGTCAGTCAGCTCGCCCATGAGGATCTTCTCGGAGATGGCGTCCTCGATGTCGCGCTGGATCACGCGGCGCAACGGACGGGCGCCCAGCAGCGGATCGAAGCCCTTCTCGGCCAGAAGATCCTTGGCGCGCTCGGTCAGGTCGATCTCCATGTGGCGCTCGAACAGGCGCGTGTTGAGATCCTTGACATCGAGGTCGACGATCTCGCGCACCTGCGGCTCGGTAAGCTGGCGGAACACGATGATGTCGTCCAGACGGTTGAGGAACTCCGGACGGAACTGCTGCTTGAGCTCGTTCGAGACCTGGTCCTTCATGCGCTGGTAGCTCGACTCGGTGTTGGATCCCAAGTTGAAGCCCGTGTTCGCGGCCTTCGCGATGTCGCGCGTACCGAGGTTCGTCGTCAGGATGATGATCGTGTTCTTGAAATCGACCTTGCGCCCCTGGCCATCGGTCAGGTGGCCGTCGTCCAGCACCTGCAACAGCGTGTTGAAGATGTCCGGATGGGCCTTTTCGATTTCGTCGAACAGCACCACGGAGAACGGCTTGCGGCGTACCTTTTCGGTCAGTTCGCCGCCCTCTTCGTAGCCCACGTATCCCGGAGGCGCACCGAAGAGTCGCGACGCGGCATACTTCTCGGAGAACTCGGACATGTCCACACGGATCAAGGCGTCCTCGTCGTCGAACAGGAATTCGGCGAGCGTCTTGGCCAGCTCGGTCTTACCCACGCCGGTCGGACCGGCGAAGATGAACGAACCCGAGGGACGGCGCGGATCCTTCAGACCCACGCGCGTACGGCGAATCGAGCGGGACAGGGCGGAAACCGCCTCGTCCTGGCCGATAATGCGCTTGTGCAGCTCGGCTTCCATGTTCAGCAGCTTCTTGGACTCGGCCTGCGTCAGCTTGACTACCGGAATACCCGTGTTCTGCGAGATGACTTCGGCGATAACGTCCTCGTCCACGACCATCTTCACATCGGATTCGCCCTCGCGCCAGGATTCTTCCTTCTCCTTGCGCTCGGACTCGAGCTTCTCCTGCTTGTCGCGAAGCTCCGCGGCCTTCTCGAACTCCTGGTCCTTGATGGCCTCATCCTTGTCCTTGGCGATCTTGGCGATACGCGTATCGAGATCCTTGAGCTCCGGCGGAGCCGTAAGGCGCTTGATGCGCAAACGCGCTCCGGCCTCGTCGATCAAGTCGATAGCCTTGTCGGGCAGGTTGCGGTCCTGGATGTAGCGGGCGGAAAGCTCCGCGGCGGACTGCAACGCGTTGTCCGTGATCGTCACGTGGTGATGGTTCTCGTACCGCGCGCGCAGGCCCTTGAGGATCTCGATCGTTTCCGCGATCGACGGCTCGTTGACCTGAATCGGCTGGAAACGGCGTTCAAGCGCCGCGTCCTTCTCGATGTACTTGCGGTATTCGTCCGTAGTCGTAGCGCCGATCGTCTGGAGCTCGCCACGGGCAAGCATCGGCTTGAGCATGTCGGAAGCGCCCAGAGCGCCATCCGCGGAGCCCGCACCCACGATCGTGTGGATCTCGTCGATGAACAGCACAATGTCGCCGCGCGTCTTGATTTCCTTGAGCACCTTCTTGAGTCGCTCCTCGAAATCGCCACGGTAGCGCGAACCGGCCACCATCGAACCGAGATCCAGCGAGTACACCTGCTTGCCCTTAAGCGTTTCCGGCACGTCTCCGGCGTTGATCTTTTGCGCCAGGCCTTCAACCACGGCCGTCTTGCCGACACCAGGTTCGCCAATAAGCACCGGGTTGTTCTTGGTACGGCGGGAAAGCACCACCATGACGCGCTCGATTTCCGAGCTACGGCCGATCACCGGATCAAGCTTGCCTTCGGCGGCTTCCACGGTCAGGTTGCGACCGAACTGGTCGAGAATGGCCGAGCCGTTCTGGTTGCGCTTGTCCTGCACGCCGCCGGCGTTGGCAAGGTCGCCCTTGTCGCCTTCGCCCGTGGAGTTGCCACGGATGGCGTCAATCACGGTGCTGCGCAGGTCGGACAGATCCACGTCCATCTTGATGAGCACCTGCGTGCCCACGCCTTCGCCCTCACGGATGAGGCCGAGAAGAATATGTTCCGTGCCAATGTAGCTGTGACCGAGCTGCAACGCTTCACGCAGCGAAAGCTCAAGCACCTGCTTGGCGTGCGGAGTGAAAGGAATATGTCCGCTTGGCGCGGCATTCCCCTTGCCGATCATTTCCACAACCTGCTTGCGCGTATCGTCCAACGTCACGCCTTTGGCGGCGAGCGCCTTCGCGGCCACTCCGTCGCCTTCACGAATCAGCCCAAGCAGCAGATGCTCGGTGCCGATGTAGTTGTGCTGCAGGGCGCGAGCTTCCTCTTGCGCCAGCACAATCACGCGTCGTGCACGGTCTGTAAACCGTTCGAACATGCTTGTCCTTCCATTTTGTACAATCCTTCATCACTCTACAAATTTGACGTGACGTTTATTTCCAATATCTGCACTTTCATTTTTCCGGATATCTGTTCTCTACAAAAGCTTTACGCTATGCTGATTTACATAGGCAAAGCTAAAGGGGGCATGATGGCACAGACGCAAATTCATGATTACGCCGCGCTCACCGCCGACATCGTGGTGGGCATCGACGGCACCACGGAATCGTTCGCAGCATTGCGCTGGGCGTTGCGCCAAGCCGAGATTACGGGCCAGACCGTCAACGCCGTGTACGGGTGGTCGTACAGCTGGGACATGGGTCCCGAACCGCAGACCGAAGAGGACGAGCAGAAGTTGCGTACGCGCGCGGCCAACCAGTTGCGCGAGTGGGTGGATTCAGCTCTCGATAATTTTGATCTGGCAGATGAACAGATCCGTCTCACGTCGTTCAAGTCGTCGGGTTCCACGGCCTTGCTCGACATTGGCAAGAACGCGCAGCAGATTGTGGTGGGGCGCCGTACAATGAACAAGTTCCTGCGCTTTATCCGCGGTTCGCTGTCCATGTCGCTGGCCGAGGAGGCGCTTGTTCCCGTCACGGTGATCCGCACTTCTTCGGACGAGGATTTGACGGTGCAGGACGAGATCGCCAACGCGCTGACTCCCGACGACCAGGTGTACCGCTATGAGCGGCCCACCTCTCCCATTCCGCGTACGAGCAGGCCGATCGTAGTGGGTGTGGACGGTTCCGACTATTCACGCAACGCGCTGCTGTTCGCGGCTTCGCTGGCGCGCATCCACAATGCGCCGTTGCATGTGATGTATTGTTGGCAGTACCGTGATCTGGGATCCATCGAGGGCTATGAGACCGCGGTGCCGCCAATGAAGGTAGCGCAAGAATTTGCGGAGAACAAGGTGCGAGCGATGGTGGAGCGCGCCCAGCTGCCCGAGGATGTGGATGTGCATATCGACACGTTCCATATTTCGGCGGGCAAGGGGCTCGTCAGTGCGTCTCGTTACGCGCGCCATATTGTGGTGGGCTCGCGCGGATTGACGGGACTGGACGCCCATTTCCTGGGTTCCGTCTCCAAGCAGGTGCTCAATTCCGCCGAATGCAACGTGACGATCGTGCACTGAACGGATCTCGATTATATATAAATTACGATCATATATATAAATTAAATAGAATAAATAAAGGGACTCGCGTAATGCAAGTCCCTTTATTGTTGCCGGATTGACGAACCGGATCAGTCTTCGGCCGGCTGCGCGTCCGTCTCCGGTTCCGATTCCTGAACCGTCTCGACCGCGGGCTGTTCGGCCTGTTCGATGGCCGCTTCCTGTTCGGCGTGGGCCATTTCCGCCTCGCGCAACGTTTCGGATTCCGGCACGTCCACCGTCTCGATGCCCGTGTCCTGCGCTTGCTGTTCCTCCTGATTTTCGTACGACTCCATCAGTTCCACATCGGAGCGCTCCTCGCGGGCGCGCTGCGCCACGATGTCGATATGCAGATCGTCGTACGCGGGCTTGGTCTGGATCCAGATGTGCGACGGCTCGGGCGGCTCGATTTCGGAATGCTCGCCGCAACCGTGATCGAGGGAGACCACACGGCCGTCGTCCGGGCTCCAACGGTTCGCACACACGCCGAACATGGAGTTGAGTTCCCCCTGCAACGGGATGAAGAATCCGCACGTCTCGCAAGTATTGCCGTCCGCCGCGCGCGTGGAAAGCGACTTGGGTCCGTGCGGACCGTCGTACCAGCGCTTGGCGGTCTGGGAACGGCCCAGCGGACTCAAGACATGGCGCCTGCTCAAATCGAATTCCTGTACGATCTGCTCAGTCTCCTGCGCGTCCGCACGGTCCTCGTCGTCCGTCTTCTGCTCGCCGTCCACGCCCGGCTCGAGACGCTTGTCGTCCGGATCGGTACCCAACGCGTCGGTCACGGACAGGTCCGAAGGCTCCAGGCGGTCCTTCCACGGAATCCATTTGGGCGCGAGCAACGCCTCGTCGGTGGGCGCGAGCGTGGACTCGTCCACGGTCCAGCGGTCCGCGTCCTCGTCATGGAACATGGTGACCGACCACTGCCAGCCCTCATATCCCCTTTTGAGCGAGACGAACCGGAAATCGGTCACCTGGTTGTCCAGTTCCTGCACGCCGGCGAATTCGCCGACCTCCTGCGGGTCCGCCGCCATTTCAATAGCAACGGCTCGGGCAATCGCCCGCGGGTCCACATCACCTAAAGCCATACATCAATCCTGTACATCGAAGTTGTCCGCCACGGCACGCATCACCTTCGCAAGTTTGGCGCTCTCCGCGGTAGACGGATACCGGTGATGACGCAACTGGTTGCCAGCGGCATCTAACAGTTTAATCAGATCCTCAACAATCGCCGCCATGTCGTCCGGCTTGGGACGTGTCGCCTTCACCAAGGACGGCTTGGCCGCGAGCAGCTGGACGTTCATCGCCTGCGGTCCCCTTCGGCCGTCGATCAGCGAATATTCGACCGGCGCGCCCTGACGCACGTTCTTGATGCCGGCCGGCAGCGACGTCGCCGGCATGAACACGTCTTTGCCGTGCTCGTTTTCAATAAAACCGTACCCTTTATTCGCGTTGAACCAACGCACCCTTCCGCTGGGCATTGCCACCTTCTTTTTGTCTATGTCTTTTCTATATGTATTATCCGTATCCGCCGTCCGTCAACGGGACGTTCTTACGCAAGAGCTGCGCCCCAATATGAGGCGCAGCTGAAACCGAACCATACTCTATCGCATGATTCGTGTGACGTACATGGGCAGCGGACGATCCTTACAATTCATGCTCATCGCGCTGCTCGCGAAAATCCTGGCTCAGCGGCAGCAGCATGGTGTAGGCCAGGCCGCCCGTCGGCGTACGCGAAGCGCAGATGAAGCCGTAGTGGGCCTGCACCACCGACAGCACGATCGACATGCCGAGGCCCGTGCCGCCCTTCTGACGGGCTCGGGACGGATCGGCCGTATAGAACCGTTCGAAAATCTTGGTGAGCTTGTCTTCGGGGACGCCGGGACCATGGTCCGTGAACCGCGCCACCACGTACTGCGTGCTCTTGGGATCGTGCGCTCCGTCCTTGCTGACCTTGTGCATGATCTTGGCGAGCGACTCCTGCCGGGGCGCGAGCTTGACCATCTGGCGCGGACTCATGTCGAGGCTGACCACGCCCAGCGAGAATTCCACGGGGGAATTGGCCGGCGTGTAACGGTGGATGTTGCCCACAATATTCGTGACCACCTGGTGCAGGCGGTTGCCGTCCACGTTCAGCGTCACATCCGGGAAATCGCCCGGATGGAAGATGAGCTCGGGATGCTTCGGGTTATGCGTGTTCACCGTCAAGGTGCCCGTGCCGATCTCACGTTCGGGATCCAACGCGTGCAAGTCGTCGATCGAATCGTTCAGGATCGTGCTCATGCGGATCTGCTGGGTCGGGTTCACACCGCGGCCTTCGTCCAAGCGAGCGAGCGAAAGCAGATCTTCCACCAACGCCGTCATGCGCGTACTGGAGGCCTCGATGTGTCCGATGGCGTCATCCGCGCGCTCAAAGGCGTCCGGCATGGCGCGCTGCATCTTGTACAGCTCGGCATAACCGTGGATGGCGGCCAAAGGCGTGCGCAGTTCGTGGCTTGCGTCGGAGACGAACTGTTTCATCTTCTCCGTGGTGGCCTCTTGCTCCTTGAAGCTGTGTTCAATATGACCAAGCATCTTGTTAAGTGAACGCGACAGCGAGCCGACTTCGGTATTGACAGGCGCCTCCGGAATACGCTGGCTCAAATCGCCGTCCGCGATCTGCGCCGCGGTCTTCTCGATGCGCTTGAGCGGCTTCAACGTGCGCTGCACCACCAGCGCGCTGATCACGCCGCCCAACAACACCACCGCGATGCCCACCAGCACGCAGAAACGCGTCAGCATGCTCAACGTGTCAAGCTGGTCGCTGAGCGACAGGCCGATATAGACGATACCCAGATCCTGGCTGGTGCCGTTGCTTGTCTTATTTACCCATGTCAACGCCACCACGCGCCATGGCGCTTCGGCCTGTTCGAGCGTGGCGTGGTTCGGCGGACGCTTCACGTCACGCAGCGAGACCACGGCGTCCGTAGTAAACGGCACGCCCAGACGGTGCCCCTGCAAATCACCGTCGTTGGGCAATACCGGAGAGGATACCACCCCGTCCTTGAACACGGGCTGCACAAGCGTGGTCGCAACGCCCTGCTGGTTGCTGTAGACCTTGACGTAATAGCTCGTCAGACCGCTTTGCGAGCCCGAGCTGTGTTCCAGCATGTCGGTATTGCGGAACACGAGCTCGGACTGCTGCAGCAGCTGGGAGTCGGTTTTTTCCATTAGGTAGTTGCTTACGAGCTCACGAATCGACAGCGTGATACTCGCAGTGCCCACTGCCAGCAACACGATAATAAGCGTAACGAGCTTGGTGCTCAGTGAAACGCCGACGCCGGGTTTGCGGCGTTTGTCCTTGGCTTTCTGGGCAGGTCGTTGCGACGATGGTGCGGATGAGGTAGTAGTGGCACTCGCCTTGGCGCGAGGCATGAAGACCCCCTTGGTTTACTTACTCTTTTGGTGCGCGAATCATGTAGCCGATGCCGCGTTTGGTTTCGATCAGCGGCTGTACCTTGTGCGTGGTGCCGTCTTCGTCGGTTACCGTGATGTCGTCGACCTTCTTGCGCAGATAGGAGATGCACGATTCCACGATTGCCGCATCGCCGCCCCAATCATACTGCCATACGTGATCCAGGATCTGCGCCTTGGAGAGTACTCGTCCCTCGTTGTCCATCAAATACAGCAACAGCTTGTATTCGGTCGGGCTCAATTCAATGGGCTGTCCCGCGCGCGTCACGTCGTGGGAATCCTCGTTGATTTCCAAATCGCCCACGCGGATGATCGGGTTGTCCTCGGCCGGTTCGCGCGTACGGCGCAGGATGGCGCGGATACGTGCCACCACTTCTTCAAGGCTGAACGGCTTGGTGACGTAATCGTCGCCGCCCACGGTCAATCCCATGACCTTGTCTTGGGTGTCGTCGCGTGCCGTAAGGAATAGCACAGGCGCGGTAATGCCCTCCTGGCGGATGCGGCGCGTGACGGTAAAGCCGTCGATATCCGGCAGCATGACGTCCAGAAGGATGAGATCGGGCTGCGTCTGTTCAATAACCTCGATGGCTTCAGAACCTGACGCGGCCGCGGCGACTTCATAACCAGCAAAATGAAGGGAAGCCACAAGCAGTTCGCGAATTGACGGCTCGTCGTCTACCACTACGAGCGATGCTTCAGTATTCTTGTTCATAATAGACATGGTTGTCCTATATTCTGAAAGTTTCCTGAGAATCTTCTGGAATAGTAGTAACGGGTCCGGAAATTTTTCGGAGAGGTTAGTTTTTCGCGCGTTTTCCCGAGTGCCGGCCGGCCTTCTTCGGGTGCTTCTTGCGCCAGATGATAAAGGCAACAACAGCCGCCGCCAACAGTACGACTATCACAACCACCACAACAACGATTACGGGCCTGCTCTTGCGCGACTCGGCGTCCTTATGAGCGGTGTCGATGGCCGTCATCATGTCGAGGGCGCTTTGCGTCCAATTGGGAGACTGTGAATCCTTATGGTTGACGATCGGATCCAACGCGGCGTCGGAAAGTTGCGCCACAGTCTGCTTGTCCTTGAGCCATTCGTCGGAATTGGAAGACACTGCCGTCACGAGGTTGCCATCATTGGACGCCACGGCCAACAGGACCGTGTTCGGCTTCGGGTCGAGGGAATCCAGCAGTTTCGTAGCCCATTCGGAAGGTTCCTGCGTGGTGTTGAACGACGGCAGGAACAACAGGCGCACGGTCACGCCCGTCTCGCGGTACGTATTGGCGATCGCGTCGCTTACCTCGGTCAAATGCGAACCCAACAAATTGTTCGGATCCACAATGGCGCTTTCATCCGCGCTGGCGGCCGCCGACTTCTCGGAAGATGGTGAAGACGAGGAGGACGGCGCCGGGGACGCTTCATCGGCATAGGCGGACGGTGTAGCGAGGGACATTCCTGCACACAGCGCAACGGCGATCAGCAACGCCACGAGCGATTGCCAGATCCGGGCCACGATATGAATTCCGTGTGGTGCACGCGAAATCGCCGACGCCTGTGGATAAGCGGAGCGTCCGACCACACCTGCCGGCCGGACTGTTCCCGAAAGAGTTGATGCCATATGTTCTACAGTAGCGGTTCGATCCGGATTCGTTAACCGCAAAACACCCCCGAAATCTCAATACCGCCCAAGAGAGGAAGTGGTTTCATGGCACAATACCGCGTAGATTCGGAACGCATCCAGGCGTCGAGCGCCGCCGTCAATTCATCCGTCACGGCGATCAGGCAGGCCGTCGACGGCATGTATACCAACCTTAACGCGCTGCAAGAAGTGTGGACGGGTTCGGCAGCCACCCAATTTACCGCCGTGGCCGCCCAATGGCGCGCCGCGCAACAGCAAATGGAGCAGTCCCTCGACTCCATTCAGCGCGCGTTGACGCAGGCATCCACGGTATATGCGGACGCGGAATCCCAAGCCTCGCGCCTATTCGCGCAATAAGGGGCGCTCCGAGAATAGAAAAACGGCGCAGCCTTGCGACTGCGCCGTTTTTACCGATTAGTTACCGATCGGGGATCAGTAGCCCATGTCCTGGGCCGGAGCGGCTGCCGGCGGTTCCGGCTTGTTGGCCACTACGGCTTCGGTCGTCAGGAACAGGCCCGCGATGGAAGCGGCGTTCTGCAGAGCGGAACGCGTCACCTTCACCGGGTCCGTGACACCGGCCTTCATGAGGTCTTCGTACTTGCCCGTTGCAGCATTCAGGCCTTCGCCGGCTGGCAGCGAACGAACCTTATCGAGCACCACGTCGCCAGACAGACCAGCGTTATCGGCAATCTGCTTGAGCGGAGCAGTAATGCCACGGAACACAATGGCAGCACCAGTAGCTTCGTCGCCTTCGAGGGAAACGTTCTTCTCAGCCGTCTCAGCAGCCTGTACCAGAGCGACACCACCGCCGGGCACGAGGCCTTCCTCAATGGCGGCCTTGGCGTTGCGCACGGCGTCTTCGATGCGGTGCTTACGTTCCTTGGCTTCCACCTCGGTTGCGGCACCCACCTTGATGACGGCCACGCCACCAGCGAGCTTAGCAAGACGCTCCTGAAGCTTCTCACGATCGTAATCGGAGTCCGTGGCTTCGATCTCAGCGCGGATCTGGGCGACGCGGGCTTCCACGTCTTCCTTGGAGCCTGCGCCGCCAACAATCGTGGTCTCGTCCTTGGAAACGATGACCTTCTTGGCCTGGCCCAGCACCGACAAATCGATGGAGTCGAGCTTGAGGCCGAGTTCTTCGGACACGACCTGGCCGCCCGTCAGGATGGCCATATCCTGCAGCATAGCCTTACGACGATCGCCAAAGCCCGGAGCCTTTACAGCGCAGGACTTGAAGGTGCCACGAATGTTGTTCAGGATGAGCGTTGGCAGTGCTTCGCCGTCAACATCTTCTGCGATAATCAGCAGCGGCTTGCCCGTCTTCATGACGAGCTCGGCGATGTGCACCACGTCCTGCTGCGACGAGACCTTGCTCGAGGTCAGCAGGATGTACGGATCGTCGAGCACAGCCGTCTGATCCTCAGCGTTCGTGACGAAGTACGGGGAGATGTAGCCCTTGTCGAAGCGCATGCCTTCGGTGAACTCGAGGTCCAAGCCGAAACGATTGTTGTCTTCCACGGTCACGACGCCATCCTGGCCGACCTTGTCGAGCGCTTCGGCGATCTTCTCGCCGACTTCCGGATCGGCAGCTGAAATCGTTGCGGTTGCAGCAATCTGCTCCTTGGTTTCTACCGGCTTAGCGGATGCCACGAGTTCCTTGACGATGGCGTCAGAAGCCTTCTCCACACCACGGCGCAGAGCGATCGGGTTGGAACCGGCCACCACGTTCTTCAGGCCTTCGTGCACGAGGGCCTGGGCGAGCACGGTCGCGGTCGTGGTGCCGTCGCCTGCGACGTCATCCGTCTTCTTGGCGACTTCCTTGACGAGCTCGGCGCCGATGCGCTCGAACGGATCTTCCAGATCAATTTCCTTAGCGATGGACACACCATCGTTGGTGATAGTCGGAGCGCCATAAGTCTTATCGAGTACTACGTTGCGGCCCTTCGGTCCCAGCGTGACCTTTACGGTGTTGGCGAGCTTGTCGAGGCCCGCGAGCATTCCCTGGCGTGCTTCCTCGTCGTATTCAATGATCTTTGCCATTGTTGTTGTTCCTCCACATGGTGTATGCGGTTAACGATTCCACTCCAGCCGTTCGGGCGACCGACCGTCAGCTATAGGCCTCCGTTGCGACTCAAGTGCTACTTCGGCAGATTAGCACTCTCACCCCACGAGTGCCAACACGAGCCATGACGAATTTGCTTACGGCAAGAGCTTTCCGGACGAAACCACTACTATTTTCATATAAATCGCCATGGGATAAACATGGAGAATGCACAGCGGTCCGGGCAAATAAAAAGCCTTTCCGGACTAATCCGGAAAGGCAGCAGGTTACTCAGCGAATGGAATAAATAAACTCCGTTGGTCAGGAAGCATCATTCGTTTTTGACAATAACAACCTTTGTCGCTTGATCCCCCTTGGGAGTATGTTCCATCTCGTATTCCACTGTGTCACCCTCATGAAGGGTCTTGAAACCCTCGATATCGATAACCGAGTAATGAACAAACACGTCATCGCCGCCATCTTGCGGAGTAATGAAACCGTATCCCTTACCTGCACTAAAAAATTTAACTGTGCCCCGTGCCATAATTTTTCTTTCTAGTCTCGTAACCTGGTTGGTTCGAAGGAGACAGAAACAAAAAACTACCCCAGTTCGTGCTTCCTTCCGACAACGTTTCCTTATTGTAATGCCCGTGGGGGATGAAACGCCACAAGAATAACGCATTCTTCACATGTCGTTAGTCATAAACCCCGCGGAAATTCTAGTTTTCATAGAAAAGTTGTTTGTTATTTCCTCCCTTGGCCACATAGTGAAATTTTGGAGCAAGAATTCAATGGCAGCACGGCGATCGTAGCGAGCCATAACAAAAGTTCGGCCCATCAGAGCCGGACTTTTACATTGAGGTACGCTTCTCTATACCGCGATATTGCGCGGACAGGTCACTGCATGAGCACAACCATCACAGGAACATCGATATTCGCCTGCGCGACCGCGTCAATGCCGAGCGATTGTGCCACTGCCTGTGCGGTGGCCTCGTCTTCGGGGCTCTGGTACCACACCACGGTGGTGCCCGGGAGCGAACTCGCCTCATCCGGATTGCCCGGAGTGGCCGCGGTGAAACCGGAGGCCGCAAGCTTCTGGGATTCCTGGGCCGCATAACCTTGGACACCCGTACCGTTGATTACGCTCACCTGCGCCGAATAGTCCACGGAACCCGTCTGCTCAGGAGTGGCCGATTCCTCATCCTGCGGCTGGTCCGTTGTCGCGGACTGGTCGTCCTCAGCCGGCTGAGACGCGTCGGCGCTTTCAGAATGCGTCGCCTCATGGGATGGCGTGGACGAAGCGGTCTCGGAAGCCGTCTGGGAGGTCGTCTGCTCGGACGCCGCCTGCGTCTGGCTGTCGCCGGAAAATACGCGCGCCGCCTGACCAGAAAAAATAGACCAGAACAGCAGGCCGGCAATCACGGCCGCCACGATCACGATAATGAACGGCAACGAACGCGCCCCCAACGAACGCGCTCCGCGGTGGACGCCCACGGGACCGGCGGGTGGAGTATCGTAGGCATCTTTTGGATAGGAATCATAAGTATTTTTATCATTGCCACTGTGAGCCATTATGTTCCTTCCATATGATTGTTGCCGGATTTTCAACCGGCGCCTTCGGTAAGTGTAAGGTGTGCCATTCCCTAAAGTAGTCAATACGGGCTGTTTTTACTATAGCCTGAATGGTTCCTACCAGTATACGAAAGAATATTATGTCATCATATGTCAAACCGCTACGGGAACTGATCGACCCGCAATGGGCCGAGGCGCTCGCGCCCGTGGAACCGCAAATCCATGCCATGGGCGATTTCATCCGCCAAGAGCACGCGCAAGGCCATGCCACACTTCCGGCCGCCCACAATATTTTGCGCGCCTTCACCATGCCGCTCGACAGCGTCAAGGTGCTTATTGTGGGGCAAGACCCCTACCCCACCGTGGGTCATGCGGTGGGATTGAGCTTCTCAGTGGCCCCCGACGTGCAGCCCATTCCGATGAGCCTGCAGAACATTTATAAGGAGCTGCAGGACGACTTGGGCATCCCTCCCGCGCCCAACGGCGACCTGACACCATGGACCAAGCAAGGCGTCATGCTGCTCAACAGGTGTTTGACCGTACGCGCCGGCGAACGCAACAGCCATCAGGGCAAAGGATGGGAACCCATTACAGAGGCCGCCATCCGGGCATTGAACAACCGCGTGGATGAACATGGCAAACCGTTGCCGCTTGTCGCGATTCTCTGGGGGCGTAACGCGCAAAGCCTCGCCCCGCTGCTGACCAACGCCACCATTATCGAATCGTCCCATCCCAGCCCGCTGTCGGCACGCTATAGCTTCTTCGGATCGCGCCCGTTCTCCCGCACAAACGCGGCGCTGGAACGCATGGGCGCCACCCCGGTTCAATGGGACTTGACGGCGGCGGGAAAATGACACCCGAATGCCACAGTATTATGCTGAAACGGAATACCGAATCAAACCACACTATTAAAGTGACACAACTATGACTTTGTTTTCAAACTATTTGAATGCGAACAGCAAGCAAGCCGCATTGCAAGATCCCTCCAATACCCCGTCCGCGCTCACCAAGGATGATGTGTCCCGGGCGCAGGAGCTGACCGAACGCATCCGTTCCCGATTCGCACAGACGCTTGTCGGCCAGGACAAGTTGCGTGAATCGCTGATCACCACCATGATCGCGGGCGGCCACATCCTTATTGAATCCGTACCGGGCTTGGCCAAGACCACGGCCGCCCAGACGCTCGCCACCAGCGTGTCCGGTTCTTTCAAGCGCGTCCAGTGCACGCCGGACCTTATGCCTTCCGATTTGGTAGGCACCCAGATTTTCGATTTCTCCACGCAGCAGTTCACCACGCAGATCGGCCCGATTCACGCCAATTTCGTGCTGCTTGACGAGATCAACCGCGCGAACGCGAAGACGCAGTCCGCCATGCTCGAGGCCATGGCCGAGGGCGCTACCACCATTGGCGGCAAGCGCATCAGCGTCCCCAAGCCGTTCATGGTGATCGCCACGCAAAACCCCATCGAGGAAGAGGGCACGTTCCCGCTCCCCGAGGCCCAGATGGACCGTTTCATGATGAAGGCCGTGATGACCTACCCGTCCACGCAGCAGGAGATCGACATGCTCCAAATGCTGACGAACCGTGGTTCGGATGTGCTTGATCCCACCCAGCAGGACGCGCATGTGGTGTCCATTACGGATGTCGATTTCCTATGCAAGGCGGCTCGTCAGGTGCATGTTTCCGACGCGATCATGCGCTATGCCGTCGATTTGGTGGAGACTTCCCGTGGCGCTGGCCCGCGCCCGATCCAGGGATTGAGCGCGCTCGTGCGTTTGGGCGCGTCCCCTCGCGCTTCCATCGCGTTCATCCGTATCGCCCAGGCGAGCGCGCTTATGGCCGGACGCGACTACGTGATTCCCGAGGATCTGAAGGACTTCGCCCACGAGATTCTGCGCCACCGTATTCTGTTGACGTTCGAGGCCATGGCGGACGGCGTGCAGACCGACCAGGTGGTTGATTCCATCGTCCAGGTGGTTCCCGTCCCATGATCGATGAGCGTGCCAACCAGAACAATTCCGTGCGGCGCAAAATCGAGGCTTTCAGCACTACCATGACGCTCCCTACCGTGCGTAGGGCGTTGGGAGTCATTGAAGGCGAGCATGCGTCGCGCCGGCGTGGTGGCAACGACGATCTGCTCGACATTCGTCCGTACGACACGGGCGACGAGGCGCGCGCCATCGATTGGAAGATCAGCGCGCGTTCGGGACAGCCCATGGTCGTCCAGCGTGAGCGTCTGGTCAGCGGCCGCGTGTACCTGCTTATGGATGTGGGCCGCGAGATGAACGAATACTGCGCTTCCGGCGAGCGCGCCTATGAGGTGGCCGCCAACGCGTTGTGCATGGTGGCGGCCTTGAGCTTGCGCCGTTCCGACGACGTTTCTCTCGTATTCGCAGACAATGCCAGCATTACGCGCGTGCCGTTCCATGGAGGATTCGCCCATTTCGAGCGTGTGCTCGACAAGGCGTTGGACAAGCAGTGGGACGCCCCGCGCAATGTGGCCGCCTTGTTGGACTACGCCGCCCGGATTCGCGACCGCAACGCGTTCGTGGTGATCGCCACCGATTCGCACGGCCTGGACCCCGACCATATCAAGCGGTTGCGCCGCATCGCGCAGACGCATCCGTGCATGGTGATCGACGTGTCCACGATCAATCCGTTTGAACGCCACCCTATTGAAAGCATGCCCGACGCCGCGATCACGGACGCCCATACGCATAGGCGCGTCCCCGCGTTCCTGCGCACGAAACGCAACGCGGAAGCGGTTTCCACGCATGACGCGTACGCGATCGCAGCGTTGGAACGCGAGTTGACGCGCTGTGGCACGCAATTCATTCACGCGCCGTCCAGCGAGGCCATGCTCCACGCGTTCCTCACCCTGATTTCGCGGGCCCAGCAAGGCGCTTACGCCTATCGTCCCGCTCCGCAACCGGCGTCCGTCGACGCTCCGGGAGGTAACCAATGATGTTCCAGTACGCCGTCGAGGCGCTCGACGTGTCCAACGTGCGGCCGCTGGGCCCGTTAAACCTTGCGACACCGCTGATTGTGGCGATTTGCGCGGGCGTCGTTCTGGCCATTGCGTTGATTGTGGCGACCGTGCTGCTGTCGCGCAAGCGCGCCGTGACGCCCGACGCCGCTTCCCCAGTCGAGGAGAAGGAGGAAAAGGACGTGTGGATCGAGCGTATCGGCAATATCGCCGCCGACTATGACGCTTCCACTATTACGCGCGAAGAGGCGTTCGCACGTCTTGCCACGGTGGCGCGCCGTTTCGCCTCTTCCTATAGCGAGGAGCATGTGGATTCCTACACGCTGGTGGATCTCAACCGCAAACAGCCGCGCCATGATGCGCAAAATTGGATTTCGCTGCGCCAGACCATCGCGGCATTGTATCCGCCGGAATTCGCCGATGGAAAGCATCATCCGATCGCGCAGGACGTGAGTGTGTCCCAGGCGTGCGAATGGGTGCGCAATCTCATTGAAAGGTGGCGATGATCCATGGTATTGCGTTGGCAATGGCCTTGGGCCATTCTGATCGCGGCGCTGGTGGCTGCGGGCATCATGTTCGCCGCCGCGGCGTGGATCAACCACCGTATGCGATCGCAGGAGACGGCGGAATCCTATTACGTGCTCGACGATCTGGACACGGAGCAAGGCAATGCGCTAATGCGCGTGTGGCATACGCTTAATCGCGTCGCCACGGTGCTGGTCGCGCTCGCATTGGTGACGGCCGTTGTTTTGGTGGGCCGCCCGAGCGCCGTGGACAAGCAGACGGAGACAAGTTCCAGCCGAGACATTGTGTTGTGCCTGGACGTATCCGGCTCCACCCTCCCCTACGACCATCAGGTGCTCGATACCTATGCGCAGCTCGTCCAGCATTTCCAGGACGAACGTATCGGCTTGAGCATTTTCAACTCCACTTCGCGTACGGTGTTCCCGCTTACGGACGACTATTCCCTCGTCTCCAAGCAGCTCACCCAGGCGAGCGACATGCTGCGCGGCGTGGAAACGCAAGACGACATTGACAAGATGACCGACCGGCAATACCAGCAGGTTTCCGATTGGCTCGAAGGCACGCAGAACCGAAACGACGCCACCAGCCTTATTGGAGACGGATTGGTCAGTTGCGCCGCCATGCTGCCCGGGTTCACCTATTCGGCGTTGCGTGACGGCGCCAAGCCCGACCGCGAGACCTCCATCGTGTTGGCCACCGACAACGTGGTGTCCGGAACGGAAACCTACAGCCTCAAGCAGGCGTTGACGCTGACCAAGCAGGCGGGCATCACCGTGGACGGCCTATATTCCGGGCCCAAGTCCAGTGAACAGGATGCCGCGACGCAGACGATGAAAAAGGATATTGAAGGGGCTGGAGGCATGTTCCTCACCCAAAGTGACGGATCTTCTGTGGAACAGCTGGTGCGTGAAATCGACAAGCGTCAGGTATCCACCACGCAGGAGCACGGCAAGGCCGCGGTATTGGATGCCCCGGGCTGGTGGACGCTCGCGCTGGCCGTTTTCGTGTTGGCATGGCTCATCATGGCTTGGAGGTTGAAGCGATGAACTCATTAGTTTTGGCCCCCGCCTTGGGCTGGCCCGTCGGCATCGCCATTACCGTGGTCATGGCCGCGTGCGCCATATACGAGGTGGTCCAGCACCGCCTGCGTTCGGGCGACGGCACCGATGAAACGCTGGGCATGTGCATCCGTCGTACGGCCATTTGCATATTGATCGCCATTCTGGCGCTTACGCCAAGCGTGGCAACGGCCACGTCAAGCCGTGCGATCAATGGCACCGACGTGGTCATCGCCACCGACGTGACGGGATCCATGGCAGTGGACGATGCCCATGCGGGCGGCGCGGAAACGATGACACGACTGCAGGCGGCCCAGAGCGCAATTGACGACCTGACGAAGCTCTATACGAACGCGAGTTTCGCGGGCATCAGTTTCGGCAAGACGGGCACGCTTGATGTGCCGCTGACTCCCGATACGGGCGCCATCACCGCATGGGCACGTTCGTTGAAGGCCGAGCCGACCACGCAGTCGTCCGGTTCGTCGCTGGACGCCGGCCTCGACCAGCTGATCAACACGGTCACGGCCATCCACAACCAGCATCCGGACGACCGTATTGTGCTGTATCTCATTACGGACGGCGAGCAGACCACTCCAGGAACACGCCGCACGTTCTCGTCGCTGCGCCAGTATGTTTCCGACGCGTGCGTCATCGGCGTGGGCAGCACGCAGGGCGCGAAGATCCCCAAGATCAACCCGGACGGCACGTTGCAACGCGACCAATACGTGGTGGATCCGGGCACCAAACAAGACGGCATTTCCAAAATGGACGTGGACACCATCAAGAAAATCGCCGACGAATTGAGCGGATCCTATCTCATCCTCGGCCCTTCCCAGGGCGTGGACAGTTCCGTGATCGCGCAGCAGTCCGCGCATTGGCGTGTCGACTCCACTGTCAAGGAACGCATGCGCGTGGCGCCTATCGTCTGGCCCTTCGCCATAGCGTTGGCGACGCTGCTCGCATGGGAAATGGGAGCCTGGATCGCAATGTCAAGGAAGTTACTATGAGCACACATCCAACGGATCACGATCTTGAAGACATGCCCCAACGCACAATGCGCGCGGGCGCGCCGTTGCCCGTGCGCATTGTGCTCGTCGCCTGCGCTGTGCTCCTGGCCGGATGCGCGGTGCTGGGCGCCATCAACCTCTCGGCGGTCGGCACCTACAATACGGCCAGCGCCCAGCTCGCGGACAACGTGCATGAAGCTGCGGCCGACGACGTCGACCTGCCGTCGTTGCTTGCCAAGCAGCGGCAGGTCGATCTGGAACTGCAAAGCGCATACGCCATGCATGGCGTGCTGTTGCCTTCCGTACGCACGTCGATTGAAGACAATACGAAGGTTTCGCGTGCGCTCACGCAAAAGCTCCAAGACGCGATCAAGCAACAACAGCCGAACTCCGACAAGGACGCTTCACAATCCTCCGGAGAATCCGCCCTGAGCGCCGAACAGCAGGAGCAAATCCAGCAAATGCTGCAGTCCAACGGTCCGACCGCGTCGCAGGAACCGTTGAGTTCCGACTACGCCACCAGCGACGACGGGGCGACCACATCCACCAACCAGTCCACGGCGAAACCTTGGTAATAGTCGCCTCCTGACCGGCACCGGTGCACAACCGCGACACTTGTGCACTTCAACGCCATTTGCATGCCCGTCTAGCCACACCGGCCAGACGGGCATGCGTTTTCTATATGCGCGCGTTTTCATGGAAGCATGAGCTTATCGACGTTTCCACCCGCTTCCGCCTCCCCCTTTGCCATGCCTTCCCCTTTCAACGTTGCGGGGGCCGCGTGCCCATGTACCAGCGTGGCCGAGACATGTGCGGCCTTGATCATGCCGCTGGCCGAGTCCTCGCTGCGCACACTCCAGGATGTGCGGGCGCTTCCCCGTGATTGCGCGGCGCGCGACTGGACGGGACAAGCCGCCGACTTGTATACCGAACAACTCGCCCAACTCGCCAAGGCGGTGCCATCCGCGGAACATCTGGCCGAGCGCGCACGCGTCTTGTGCCAGGGAAACGAGATGTAGCATGCCGTACGTCACATCCACGATTACGGGCGGCTCGCGCTATAGCGTGGCGGAGGAACAATATTTTTATGTGGCCGCGCGAACACTGGTCGACCGTGCGGACCGCTTGGCCGCTGCGGCGACGGCATGGGGCCGCGCCCAGATCACGGTGTCCTCCCAGCAGTCGCGCCTGCAGTGGTGCGCGGCGGCCAATCCGTCAGCCTCTCCACTTCCCAGTCCCAATATCGCCGCAGACGCGTCCGGACAGACGCTTGCCGCCACAGCCGCCATGAGCCATGTCTCACTCGACCTGCCGTCCCTAGTGTCGGTATGCGGGCGGCTCGCGGCGGATTTGCGGCGCGACGCCTCGCAGCTGCGCTCGCTGGCGGACAAATTGATCCGCGCGCATGGGCTCTATGCGGACGCCGAATCGGCGAATAGGCGCGTCATCACGGAACTCGTCGAACTCTTCGCGCGACGCCATCCACTGCCCGCGTTGGCGCTTACGGGCGTCTTCGCGGTGGGCGGCCTCGTGTACGGCATGGTCAACGAGGGCGGCATCAACGTGGTGCATGCGCTGAATGCCACCACATGGGCACAGGAAGGCCTGATGAGCGGCGTGGGGTCGCTGGTGACCAAAGCGCCGTTGCTGGGCGCGGTCGGAACCACAGACGAGGTGAATATGGGAGCCGCGGCAATCGGCCATGTTTCCGCCACAATCAAGAACCTGTGGCAAGGCGACGCACTTACGGTACGCCAAGTGACGCCTTCCAGAGAGGTGGTAGGAAGCACGTCGTCCATTTCCGGCGCACTGTCGGACTTGCACTCCTTGGGGACGGCGCGACTGCGCGGAGAAGACGACGCGGGGCTGGAATACGGGACCATCGCCATTTCTCAATATCGCAAAGATGACGGAACCGACGCATGGCTCGTGACGATTCCGGGAACGGACGGCAAGCGCGACTCACCGTTCGGATGGGAACAGAATGTCGAACTCATGAGCGCGAGCGCCGAACAGCGCAAACGTGCCGACAGCGCGCGCATGGTCAGGGAGGCGATGGAACGCGCCGGCGTCCGCCCCGGCGACCATGTTTCCCTGATCGGGCATTCGCAAGGCGGCATCGTGGCGGCTGCCATAGCCGCGGACGCGCAGGACACGTATGTGGTGGACCATGTGGTTACGGCCGGCTCCCCCATTGCCAACCATCCGATTCCAGAACGCACGTGGGTGACGAGCATTGAAATGGAGGACGAGCTCGTCGCGGCCTTGGACGGGGCGGCCAATCCGGCCATCCCAACATGGCTTACCGTGCGCGGAAGCCTGACGACGTCTGACGACGAGTCGGCAAACGGTGTGGAGGTCGCCACCACTTCCGACCGTTACGAGATCACGCACTGGCTTGAATACCATCAGGCCGCCTACGAGGACGCCACGCGTTTGGGGAACAAAGGGGTCGGGGAACATGAGGAGCATTTCCGCCACAGTATTGACGGGACTTACATGGGCACGACCTATTGGCAAGGCCGCATGGGAGGGCGGGAACGTCCAGCATATGAATGAAGTGACGTCTGCGCCCCCGTTGCGTTACGTGCGTGAGCTAGGCTGAACAGTATGAAACTTACTGATATTTCACCTGCCATCGCACTCACGTCCCTGGACGGCCGCTACCACAACCAGACTGCTCCCCTTGTGGAATATGTCAGTGAGCCCGCGCTCAACCGCGAGCGCATCGTGGTGGAAACCGAATGGATGATCATGCTCGCCAACGGGTATGAAGGGAACGGTTACCAGCCGCTGCTCGCCGGCATCGAGCCTCTCGATGAGGAGGAACAAGCGTATTTGCGCGCCATCGCGCCGCAATTTGACGCGGATTCCATCGCCAGGCATGCCGAATACGAATCGGTAACCAAGCATGACGTCAAGGCTGTGGAATATTACATCGACGACGAGCTGGCACGTGCCGAACAGGTGCTGGGACGTCCCACGCAGCTGACGCGTCTGGCGACGCTTGTGCATTTCGCTTGCACGAGCGAGGACATCAACAACCTGTCCACCGCGCGTTGTATCAAGCACGCCGTGGAACAGGTATGGCTTCCCGCGGCCCGTAGCGTGGAGGAGCATCTTGACGCCCAGGCGCGCCAATACGCCGAGATGCCGCTGCTGGCGTTGACGCACGGACAGCCCGCCACGCCTACCACCTTGGGCAAGGAGCTCGCCGTGTTCGTATACCGTATCCACCGTCAGCTGACGCATGTGGTCGAACAGGAGTATCTGGGCAAGATCAACGGCGCCACGGGCACGTTCGGCGCGCATACGGTCGCCGCTCCGGACACGGACTGGTTCGAAGTGTCGCGCGTGTTTGTTGAAGAACGCATGGGACTGACATTCAACCCGTTGACCACGCAAATCGAATCGCATGACTGGCAGGCGGAACTGTACGGCACGATCAGCCATGTGAACCGCATTTTGCACAATTTGTGCGTGGACGTGTGGATGTACATTTCGCGCGGCGTGTTCGCGCAGGTTCCCGTCAAGGGCGCCACGGGCTCTTCCACCATGCCCCACAAGGTCAATCCGATCCGTTTTGAAAACGCGGAAGCGAATTTTGAAATGTCGTGCGCGCTGCTCGACAGCTTGGGCGCCACGCTTGTGGAATCGCGCTGGCAGCGCGACCTTACCGATTCGACCACGCAGCGCAATGTGGGCACGGCGCTAGGCTACTCGCTGCTCGCGTTGCACAATCTGTTGGGAGGCCTGCAATCGGTGCATCCCAACGAAACGGTGATGCTCCAAGAGTTGGAAGACAATTGGGAGGTGCTTGGAGAGCCCATCCAGACGGCCATGCGCGCCGCCGAGCTGCGCGGAGTGCCGGGCATGGAGCATCCTTACGAGCAGGTCAAGCGCCTGATGCGCGGCAATACCATCACGCAAGAGGATGTGACGGCCTTTATCGATTCCCTGCCGTTTGACGAGCAGACCGCGACGCTGTTGAAGTCGCTTACGCCCAGCACCTACGTGGGCATCGCCTCGCGTCTCGTCTCCTACGCCCGATAACGTACTCAGGTCTAAACAATTCGCGCTCCTCCACCGCGCGTCGATGGTTTACTTCGTCAGAAAACCATTGACGCGGGCCGTGGTGGAGCGCGTACAATGCTATTGCTAACAGGCCGTTTGGCAGCGGGTTTCAATACGGGTTGCGGCCGGCATGGCATGACCAGAGTGCAGGGGTGTGAATGAGCGAACACAGTGATATGGAGCAATTGGGCGACAACCTTCCGGTAGCCGCCGACAACGCCATGCTGGAGCCCGCCCCCGAGCGCAAGGCGGTTATCGAGGATGTGGAACCGCGGCGCACGCACGTGTATGGCGACTTGCTCGCCGCCGGGGCTTCGCTGCTGGGCATCGCCATTGTCATTATTCTCGCCCTGTACATGCGCGGCGTGACCAGCGGCGTGGAGAACGACGCGCGCAATGCGGGCAACACGTTCAACTGGCTGTTGGACTTGCCGGCATCCATGCTGCAACAGCTCGTCATTGTCGTGGTGGTCTTAAGCGTCCTCATTCAGCTGCTTGTCAACCGCGAATGGTTCCAGTCCGCCATGTCGGGAGCGGCGCTGCTACTCGGATTCGCCGGGGCTTGGGCCGTGTCGTGGCTCATTTCCACAGTGAACAACACCGTGCTTATCGACCAGATTCTCGCCGCGGGAACAAGTGTCGGCAACGGGCTGCTGCCCGATTTTTGCGCCGCCTTGGGCGCGTTCCTTACCGTGGCCGGCCCGCGCAGGACGCGTACGGCCGTCAAATGGGGATGGAACATTCTTGTCGGCGCCGCCATCGTTCTGATCATCACTTCGTGGAGTTCCGTGGTCGGCGTGATCCTCGCGCTGCTCGTGGGCCGTATTGTCGGCCTCGTCATGCGTTTCATCATCGGCACGCAGAACACGGGCGCATGGGGATCGCAAATCGTGTCCGCGTTGGAAACGATCGGACTGGACGCCACCAAATTGACGCGGCGCAATATGGATGAGACCAAGCCCGCGCTATTGCCGCTGTCGCTTGAGGACGACCTGACCGAGCATTCGCGCCTGTATGATCTGGAAGCCAACGGACACACCTATGTGGTGTCGGTACTTGACAACCAGGTGCAGATGACGGGTTACCTGGGCCAGATCTGGCAGTGGATCAAACTCAGCGGCGTGGCCGTGCGCCACGACCGGTCCGCACGCGACGCCACGCACCACCATATGGCCATGCTCATGGGACTGCATTCGCTGGATCTGGAAACCATCAAGCCGTATGGCGTCACCGATATCGGCGAATCGTCGATCATGGTGTTCTACAACCATCCGCGCGCCACGGCATGCGATCCTACGGCGCTTACCGACGACGACCTCGTGTCGGTCATGCGCTACATCCAGACGGCCCACGACCGCGGATATACGCACCGTCAGATTTCGATCGACACGCTGGCCCGTTTGGAAAACGGAGACCTGTTTGTCGCGGGCTGGCAGAACGGCGACTTCGCGAGCGCACCGGCCAATATCGCGTTGGACAAGGTGGAACTGCTCGCATTGCTGGCCACGCTATACGGCACGCGCCGCACCGTGGACATCGCCCGACGCGTGTGGAACAACACCACGCTCGTCAACCTCATTCCTTTTATCCAGAAGGCCGCCGTCCCCGCGTCCACGCGCGCGTTGCCCGGTTGGGACAAGCATCTGTTGGAACATTTGCGTGAGGAAATCAGCAAAACGCTTCCCGAAGATGTGGCCGAATCCGTGGAACAGGTCACGATCACGCGTTTCAGTGTGCGTTCGTTCGTGGCCCTCGGCCTGCTGGTCGTGGCCGTGGTGGTCGTGTTCACGCAGCTCAAGCCCGAGGAAATGATCACCGCCATCAAGGACGCGAACATCTGGCTCGCACTCACCTGCCTGGTCTTCTCGCTGCTGGCATGGGTCGGTTCGGCGATCACGCTGGGCGGATTCATGGACCGAGACAAGCGTTCCATTCCGGGTCTGTTCATGTCCCAGGTCGCCCAAGGCTTCGCCGCCGTATCAATGCCCGCGGGTATTGGCCCGGCTTTTGTGAATTTGCAGTTCCTGCGCCATAGCGGCTACCGCAGCACGGCCATCATGAGCGCCGTGTGGGTGGTGCAGGCCGCCGTCACCGTGGTGTTGCTGCTGTTTATCGGCATTTTCACGGGACGCAACACGCTTTCGGGCATGATCCCGACCAACACGCTGATTCTGGTGATCGCCATTTTGGCCATTGTCATTTCCGTGGCCATGATGATCCCTCCCGTACGCAAGCTTGTGGTCGCCAAGCTGATGCCGATCGTCAAGTCCTATGCCCGTTCGCTCGCGGAAACGCTTACGCAGCCGCGCGAACTGACCGCCGGCATTGTGGGCGCGTTGGTGCTGAACCTGGCCACGGGTCTGGGCTTCTGGGCCGCGCTGCTCGCTTTCGGCTACCATATGAACCCGATCGAAACCACTTTTGTGTTCCTGCTCGCCAACACTTTGGGCTCGGCCGTCCCCACTCCGGGCGGCATGGGCGCCGTAGAAGCGGCCCTGTCGGTGGCATTCACGGCCATCGGCGTCCCATCCACCATCGCCGTGTCCGCGACGCTCGTCTACCGTATCGCGTTCTACTGGCTGCGTATTCCGATGGGCGCCGTCGCCATGAAGTGGCTGGACAAGCACGACCTCATGTGAGCCGTGCCGTTCATGTTGGCAGCGAACAGGAAAATTTGCTAAGAACCGTTGAAATTGCAGCATATAAGGGGCACTTGGGGCGAAAATTGCTTTAAAATCGTGAATTCGCCCGATTTATACACAAAAAATCCTCAAAAACCCTTGAAAAATGCGGTATTTGGCGCATAAATGCGCTAAGATGCCTAGTGAACAGTGGTTATGCGTTCCAAGCAATAACCCCTAACAGAAGGATGCACATGGCATACAACAAGTCTGATCTCGTCACGAAGATCGCTCAGAAGTCCCACCTGACCAAGTCCCAGGCTGAGGCAGCCGTCAACGCATTCCAGGATGTGTTTGTTGAGGCTATGAAGTCGGGCGAAGGCCTGAAGCTGACCGGCCTGTTCTCCGCAGAGCGCGTACGCCGCGCTGCCCGCACGGGACGCAACCCGCGCACGGGCGAGACCATCCAGATTCCGGCCACCTACGGTGTCCGTATCTCCGCCGGCTCCCTTCTGAAGAAGGCTGTCACCGAGTGATCTTGTGATCCACGGATCGTAACGGCCCTTGCGGGCCGACAATATGCATGCGGGTTTGTCCCAGGTGGGACAAACCCGCATTGTTATATCCGCGTATCGCGGCTGCCTGGATGCCCGCACCCATCTACCGCCTATGCTTCCGTCTCAAGCTCCGATCAGTCCCGCGACGCCGAGGCGATACGCGCCATGAGCTCCTCATACGCGCTCGTGGGAGTAGCGGAAAACGGGTCCAGCAACTCGCAGCCCATGCGCACGGGTTCCATCAGCGTCAACCGCGTCCAGTCGCAGTCGTGGCGTAGCCCGGCCTGAGTGGTGGCATTGACAAATGCGCCGCGCAATGCGGCGCGCGTGTCAGCGGGCGGCACATGCTCGGCGCGGTCCACGTCTTCGGGGCGCGCCAACCGCGCCATGGCGCCGTGCCGTTCGAGCGAGGGATAGAGGGAACCGTTGGCCACATCGTGGTAGTCCATGTCGAGTTGCACGAGCCGCGCTTCGTTCAGCGGATGGCGCCGCTGCAAACGCCGCAACCACACGGTTTTGGCGGCCCAATCCACATATGGGGCGAGCGCGTCCACATCGTTTTCGCCCAACAGATCCAAGACACGCCCCCACTGGCCCATCACCCAGGACAGCGGATGCAGCGCGTCGGGCCAAGAGGAGGCAAGCGCCCGCTCATGACCCCTCACAAATTCACGCGCGTACGCGTAATACCGCCGTTGCATGTCGAGTGCGCTGATCGAGCCGCCGCAGGCCAACTCCATGACGGCCGCCGCACCGTCCTCGTTCACGCGCATGTTCGAGGCCACGGCGTCCGCCAAGGCCATGTGCGAAAGTTCTTCCATGTCGAGGGAACCGCGCTGGGCTTCTTCCATCATGCTGAGCACCACATGCGTGGTGGCGAGTTTCATGTAGGTGGCCCATTGGCTGCGGTTGGAATCGCCGATAATCACATGCAGGCGCCGGTACTCGTCGGGATTGGCGTGCGGCTCGTCACGCGTGTTGACCATCGGCCGGGCGCGCGTTGTGGCTGAAGAAATCGTTTCGTTGACGAAAGAGGCGCGCTGCGTGTAATACATGCGGCCGTCCGCGTAGCGTCCGGCACCCGTAAACAGCTGTCGGGAGATCAGGAACGGCAATAATACGGCACGGATTGTGTCCAATGGCACGAACCTGCGTACCAGATAGTTCTCGTGGCATCCGAACGAGTGGCCGGCCGAATCGACATTGTTTTTGAATACGTGTACGCGTAAGGCTTCCCCGTGTTCGGCGCGCAACCGTTCCTGTGCGTCCAGCGCCAGGCCGCGCATGATGCGCTCGCCGGCCAAGTCGCTGCACAGCGCGTCATATGATGAGCGCGCTTCGGCGGTGGCGTATTCGGGATGGGCGCCCACATCCACATACAAGCGCGAGCCGTTGTCCACAAACGTGTTGGTGGAACGGTACCGGCGCATTACGGGTTCGAACATTGCCATGGCGACATTCGCCCCCTCCAGCGGCGCATCCGCGCCCGTGACACTGACACCGTATTCCGTCTCAATGCCGAAAATGCGGTCGAATGAAGCGTATTCGGCGCTTTCCCGCACGGTGGCGGGTCGGGCGTGGTTCGCGCTGCTGTGCAGTTGGGGCATCACTGGCCGCCTTTTTGCACGAAACTGTCGATATAGGTTTGTGCGTTTGTTTCGAGCACGGCTTCAATGTCCTGCAATACGGCGTCGAGCTCGTCGATATCCTCTTGCGCCTGCATGACCGGGGCGGCGAGTACCGTCTCGTCGTCCTTGGCCTGCTGCTGGGAGGACTCGTGTCCGGTTACCTGTTCCTGTGGCATGTGCGCTCCTTCGTTGTGTGTTGCCCTATTCCTTGTTATTCCTCATTGGCGGCGCGCGCCTGGCTGAGCAGGATGGGACGCAGCTCGTTGTAGATCAGCCCATTGGACGCCACTACGTCGTTCTCGCTGCGCCAGTGCACCATGCCGCCGTCCCATTGGCGCAGCCTGCCCTGTGCTTCCCAAATGACAATGGCTCCCGCGGACACGGCCGGCACGTCCCAACTGTGCAAATGCGGTTCGAAATACGCGTCATAGGTGCCGTCCGCCACTTTGCACAAGTCCAGCGAGGCCGGTCCGATACGCTTGATGTCGGCGGGGCGCCCCGCGATGGCGGCTACCACGTTGAGCGCGCGAATCGATTCCACGGGCTTGTGGGACATGCCGAAGCTGACGACGGAACCGTTCAGGTGCCGTTGGGTGGACGGGATGACTTTTTCTCGTTTTTCGCCGAACTGGGTTTTGCGCATGCGGATGGCGCCACCCTGGCGTACGGCCAGATAGGTGACGTTCAGGGCCGGGGCGTGTACCACGCCCAAAATGGGCTGTGCCGATCCCTCTTCATTGAATTCGAACAGCGAAATGGTTACGGACCATTCCGCCATGCTGCGCGAATAGTTGATGATGCCGTCAATGCCGCCCACGCACCAGAAACGCTGGCCGGGCTGGCAATGTTCGGGCCGGTCTTCCCAGCAACCGTCAAACGGCGCGATTTCCAGCAACCGGTTGGTGACGAAACGGATCAGCCGTTTCTCGATTTCCAGGCCCTCCATATAGTTATGCTGGTCCGGGTCGAGCGGGCTCAAGTCTTTCGGGGACATCTGGTCGTTCAACGCGTGCTGTCCAGCGTCCTGAGCGATGCGGGCCGCTTGAAGCGCCAAGGAACGCAGTTCTACACTCATGGATGCACCTGTTCTTTCCGTATGGTCGGGTCGCTTATCATGCGTCACGATACTGTTGCAGCGACTGCAAAACTTCACAGACATTATGTGCGTCTGCAAGCATAACGCGTGTTCGTTCTTTCGTAAAATCAGCCGGATCTTCCATCGAAATGTCGTATAGCGCGTTGTCGGGCTCCCTCGTGCGCACGCGCAATGTGGACCAGCTTGCCGCGGCTATGTCGCCCGGGAAACGGCGCACCATGGCGGCGCGCAGCCATGCGCGCGTATCTTCAGGCGCTTCATGCATGGCATGTTCTATCTCCTCTTCGCTGCACGTGTGTTCCACGCGCGTGCGCATTTTGTCGTACAGCGAGTTCGGTTCCAGCGACGCCCATAGCAGGTCGATTCCCGCGATGCGCGGGTCGGCAAGCGCCTCGTCGCCCGTTTCACCCGGGTACAGGCGGCGTTTCATGCGTTCCACGAGCCGCCATTTGCAGAACCATTCGATGCGCGTGGCGGGTCCGTCCAATTCGAGCCGCTCGTCGGCGTTGGCGTGGCGGATCTGCGCCACATCGAGCAACGCCTGCTTCCACATGGCCATTACGGATTTGGTGTCGCGGTCGGGCCATACGGGCTCGCCCTTCGTATCGGTACCGTAATATGCGGCGCACGCCTCGTATACGGCGGTGAGCAGATGGATTTGCATGGTCCACGCCGTGGTGGCCGCGCCCGATTCGAGTTCCAGCTCCTCGCCAAGTGTCAGATCGTGCGATATGCGGTGCATGGCGTCTACGGGATCGGCGAGACGTACACAGGCGAGCAGCGCGTCAAGATCGTACGCCGTTTCGTCCGCGTGCTCCAGCAGCCACAGCAGCATGCTTGTGGTGCCGAGTTTCAGTACCTGCGGCACGTCCATGCGGTTTGCGTCTCCCGCGATCACATGGAGGCGGCGCAACGCGTCCGTGGCGTGGGATTCGTCGCGCGTGTTGATGATGGGGCGCTGCAGCGTGGTTTGCAGGCCGACGTGTGTCAGGAAGTAGTCGGCGCGCTGGCTGAGCTGGTAGCCCGCGGTTTCGCCGTGATCCCCCAGTCCCACGCGTCCGGCGCCCGTATACAGTTGCCGGCTCACGAGATGCGCGGTCATGAGGTCCACGACGAGTTCGAACGGGATCGACCGGCTCATGCAATAGTTTTCGTGGGCGCCCCATGTGGCGCCTTTGCCGTCCACGTTGTTCTTGTACAGGCGGATGGCGTCGGCTGCGTCGCGCCGCGTGTTGGCCTGTTCGACGGCTTGGCGCATGATGCGGTCGCCGGCCACGTTGTAGACGGTGGCGGCGAACGGGTCGAGCGTTTCGGGTGAGGAGTATTCGGGGTGGGCATGGTCCACATAGACGCGTCCGCCATTGGCCGCCACCTTGTTCGTCACATGGTCGCCCGCTTCATCGGTGAGCATGTCGTGCGGCGCTGCGGCGCGCTGCATGGCGAATCCGCGCATGTCCTGTACAGGATGTTCGGGACGGTAGTCCCAGCGGATACCCGCATATCCGTCGGCCGCATTGACCACGTCGTAGGAAAGCCGGATGGGATTGTACGGCGTACTCGCCGCGGTGACGGCATATTCCGTTTCCGTTCCCATGATCCTTCGTACGCTCAAGCTGTCTCCTTTTCGATTGCGTCCGCGCGCTTATTGTAGTCGGATTCACCGATCATCCCGCGTGGCTCGGATGCGCGTGATCGCGCCCGAATCGATGCCGTTGACCTTGGACCATTGCTCGGGGTTGACGTCGCCGAGCGCCTCGCGCGTTTCCAGGAACTGTTGTTCAACGGCCTCGCCCAGCATGCGTCCGGTCAGCCGCACCACATCGCCGTGGGTCAGCGAGGCCTTGACGGCGTATGTTTTCGCCACGTCCGCGATGTTTTTGATCATGGCTCCCGACATAAGATCCGCCAGATACAGCGGCGACCAGTCGCCCCGTTCATCGCACACGAGCGCCAGCTGGCGGTCCGTCACGCGCGCATACATGTCGCGTACGGCGGCCTGGGCCATGGTTTGCGCGTCACCTTCCAGCGGCAGCGCATCGGTAATGTAGTGCGCCATGATTTCCGCGGCGGCGGCCTCGTCGGGACGGTCGATATAGATTTTCACATCGAGCCGGCCGGGGCGCAATACGGCAGGATCAATCATGTCGATCCTGTTCGACGCGCCGATCACGAGCACATTGTTGAGCGATTCTATGCCGTCCAGTTCCGCCAGGAACTGCGGTACGATGGTCGTTTCCATGTCGGAGGAGACGCCGGATCCGCGCGTACGCAACAGCGAATCCATTTCGTCGATGAACACGACCACGGGAGTGCCGTCTTGCGCCCGCTCGCGTGCCCTGGAAAATATGAGACGAATACATCGTTCCGACTCGCCCACATATTTATTTAACAACTCGGGACCCTTGACGGACAGGAAAACGCCGCCCGACGCGCCTTGGGACAGCGAGTGGGCCACGGCTTTGGCGATCATCGTCTTGCCGTTTCCGGGAGGTCCGTACAACAGCACGCCCTTGGGCGCGGACAAATGGAAACGTTCATACAGGTCGCGGTGCAGATACGGCAGTTCGATGGCGTCCTGAATGCGCTCGATGGCGCGCTTCTGACCGCCGATATCCGCAAACGAAACGTTGGGGACCTGCTCGAGGATCAGCTCGCGCGTATCGGGAGCGGGCAACAGTTCAAGCGCGAAACGGAACGACGGGTCCACACTCACGCGGTCGGACGGTTCCACATGGCAGGAACGCAACTGGTGCGAAGGCTGGACCACGTTCGTCGCTCCCGACGTGTCGGACACGAGCAGGCGGCCGTCGGGAAGCACTTCGCTGACGCTTCGCACCAGGCCTGTCGCACTCGTGGCGTACTGGTCCACAACCACCATGGATTCGTCAAGCGCCACCGTGGCTCCGGGTTGCAGGCGCGAGGCCTGCATGGACGCGGACACGGGCACCACCATGGCACGCTGCCCCACCATCACTTGCGCGGTGGCGTGCTGTACGCCGAAACGGTCGGACACGTTCGTCACCACGCGCACCATCGTGGCGAGCGTGCGGGGCGCGTCGTTGGACGCGTTGAGTTGCGATTTGGCTTTTTCCAACGCCGTGGTCGCGCGTTCCAGCGCGGCCGTCAACGCCGTATTGGAACGCGCCAACTGGTCGTTGCGCCGTTGCAGATCCGTAATGTCGACTTCCGGCTGTTGCCCCATGGCGTCCCGCTTCCCGAACAGGGCGGAAGCTTAGGCGGCTTCGTCCTGCTGCTTGATCTTGTGGGCGCGTACGAGGCGCATGATCCAACGTACCGCCACCACAACGAGTATTACTGCAAAGACTACAATAATCACGTCTTCAAACACGTTCAGCACGCCGAGAATGGAGCACCATTGGTCGCCCAGCATGTATCCGGCGCTTACCAGAACGGAATTCCACACGGCGGACCCGAGGAACGTGAACAGCGAGAACTCCGCGAAATTCATGCGATTAAAGCCTGCGGGAATGGAAATGAGGGAACGCACCACGGGAATGATGCGGCCGATCAGCACGGACCAGCGGCCGTATTTGCTGAACCAGGCGTTGGCCTTGTCCACGTCTTTGCGGGCGACACCGGGGATCTTGTCCACGGCGCTATGGATGCGGTGCAAACCGAACCAGCGCGCGATGCCGTACAACGCCCATGCGCCCAGCATGGAACCCATGGAGGCCCAGAAAATCGCGGCCACAAGGCTCATGTTGCCATGCGCGGCGGTAAAACCGGCCAACGGCAAAATGATTTCGCTGGGAATGGGAGGGAAAATTGATTCCAATGCAATGGCGAGCGCCACGCCCACACCGCCCACGGTTTCCATAAGCGTGATAAGCCATTGGGTCATCAGACCGATAAGCCCGTCGTTTCCGGTGGCGCACTGCAATGGCGCGCCCGTTTGCGCTTGGGCGAGAATCAATGAAATATGCATATCGTTATTGTCCCAATCCGTTCGGAAAATCGAAACATGAACAGTGAATTTTTGCAAAGCCTTGACACGCCGGCCACTGTCACGTTCGGCCGGCCCGGGCTTCTGGTCATGGATGTGGACGCCACGCTGATCGACGAGGAAGTCATTGACGAACTGGGGGAAGCCGCGGGTTTGGGCGCCCGTATCAGTGCGATCACGGCGCGCGCCATGAATGGCGAACTCGATTTTGAGCAGGCGCTGCGCGAGCGCGTCGCCCTGCTGGAGGGGCTGCCCGTATCCGTGTTCGACGACGTGTACGAGCGGCTGCATTTCACGCGCGGCGCATTGGAGCTTATCGACGTGTTGCACGGCCACGGCTGGCATGTGGGCGTCGTATCGGGCGGTTTCCACAGTATTGTCGACCGTCTTGCCGAGCGTGCGGGGCTCGACCATTGGATCGCGAACCGTCTGGGTGTCGCGGACGGTACGCTTACGGGAACGCTGGACGGCCCTATCATTACCAAGGACGTGAAACTGCGATCCCTGCACGCCTGGGCGCATGAGGCCGGCATACCGCTGGAACAGACAATCGCCGTGGGCGACGGCGCCAACGATTTGCCGATGATTACGCACGCGGGCCTGGGCGTGGCGTTTTGCGCGAAACCCGCGGTACGCGCCCAGGCGCCATATACGGTTGACGAGCGCGACCTGATGCGCGTACTGGATTTCGTGCGCCAAGACTAGCCGAGGGCGGCCGCTCCGGAATGCCCGTTTTCGTCAGTCGCAGTAGGCTCCGGATTCGAGGCGTGCGCCGCGAGCCCAGTCGGCCGCGCGCATCTGCTTGCGTCCCTGCGCCTTAACCGTAAGCAGTTCCAAGGGCTGCGTGGCCGTGCCCACGAACACGTGGTGCTTCGTGGCACGCAGCTGGCCCGGGGCAAGTCCCTCTTCCACCACCTGGCGTCCGGCCGCGTCCAATTCGTCCACGGAGACGGGCGTCTCTTCAAGTACATGGAGCTTGAGCGTCTCGCCTTCGTCGCCGGCCGCCGTATGCAGCATGCACCATGCGCCGGGATGCGGCGTGCAGGCGCGGATCTGGCGGTCGAGTGCGAACGCAGGCACGTCAAAACGCATGCGGGCGTCTTCCACCGTGATTTTCTGGGCCACTTCGTAAGCGCCTTGCGGCTGCTCCTGCGGGATGATCTGGCCGCTGGCCATGGCTTCCAGCGAGGCGGCGAGCAGGTGCGCGCCATCGTCGGCCAGACGCGTCAACAGCTCGCCCGAGGTCTCATGCGCACCGATTTGCACGGTCGACTGTGCCAGAATCGGACCGCAATCCATGCCCGCGGTCAAACGGAACACGGTCGCGCCCGTAAGCGTGTCGCCCGCCCAGATGGCGCGCTGCACGGGGGCGGCGCCACGCCACTGCGGCAACAGCGAGAAGTGCAGGTTGTACCAGCCCATCGGCAGCGCGTCGAGCACGGGCTGCTTGAGGATCTTGCCGTAGGCGACGATCGCCGCGGCCTGGGCGCCGGTCGCCTTGAGCTCGGAGATGAAGCACTCTTCCTTGGGGTCCGATTCGATGACGGGAATGCCCAATTCGAGCGCGGCCTGCTTGACGGGGCTGGGCTGCAGCTTGCGGCCGCGTCCCGTGGGCGCGTCGGGGCGTGTCAGGGCCGCCACCACTTCAAAATGGTCCTTGTCCGCCGCCAACATGTGCAGGGACGGCACGGCCACTTCCGGCGTGCCCACAAACAATACTCGCAACATCGCTACTCCTCCTTGCCAACTGGCCAAACATCATGTTCCGCGCCGCGCGGCGCGGTCAACGGCGCCTGTGCGCCCTTACGCTTCCGCGACTTGCGGAATGTCGGCTCCCATCGCAATAAGCATAGTACGCAGTTTGCGCGGATCCTGGAACTGGATGGCGCGCATGCCCACGGCGTTCGCGCCCATCACGTTGCCGGAACGGTCGTCGACGAACACGCTGGTGGCGCGGTCGATGCCGAATTGTTCGAGCGCGAACTCGAAAATGTCGGCGTGCGGTTTGATGCGGCCCACATAGCCGGAGACCACCATGCCGTCAAGCTCGTCGAACACGTCCACCTGGCGCTTGGCGATCGGGAACGTCTCCTTGTCCCAGTTGCTCAATCCCCATACGCCAATGCCCGCGCGTTTCAAATCCTGTACGAGCATGCGGGCTCCGGGCACGGTGCCGTGCAACGAATCCACGAAATTCTCGTGGTAGTAGCGCAGCATGTCCGCCCACTGGTCGCCGTAATGTTCGCGCACATACGCATAGGCGAGTTCGGTGGGCTCGCCCTTGTCCAGCATGTTGCACGCGTCGAAAAATCCCGAATACTCGTTGGTGAAGAACCGGCGCGTCAATTCCTCGCTGTAGCGCGGCAGCATCACCGACTCGGCGTCCCATTGGATCAATACGTTGCCGAAATCAAAGATCACATCGGTAAGCGGCATGCCTTGCGCGTACGCGGCGTTGCCGCGCGCCACCACCTCGTCATGGGGCAGGTGCGGGTCTCCCGGCCATGCCGCGGCAATATTGTTGTTCGTGTTCATCACGTCCCTTTCTGGTAACGGCCGACGCCTAGCTTACATGAGGTCTTTGGGATCCATGTGGTATTTGAGTTCCTTCTGCGCGCCTTGGGCGCCGAAACGCGCCGACGCCGCGGCCAGGCGTCGCGCCAAAGCGTCGCGCGACGCGGTCGGCACGCGCACCACGGCTTTGACGCGGTCGTTCATGCCTTCCATCATGCGGTCGCGGTGTGCGAGCGTACGCGGAGGGGCGATGGGAACGGGACCCAGCACGGCCGGCATCCCGCCTTGCGATGCGGGAAGCGTGGCCCACTCTCCCGCGCCGCGTACGCCAATGGCGTCCAGCATATCCATCACCGTTTCGCGATCCCCCCATATGGTGGCCGCGCTGATGGCGGGCGGCAGCACGGCTTCCTGGCGCTCCTCGCATTCCTGGCGGGCAAGCACGGCGCTGTTCCACGTGGACAGGGCGTTGACGAGCACGGCGTCCGTTTCGCCCAGCACCAGCGCCACACCGCCATGCGTGCGCGGCGCGCACAACGACACCACATGCATCCAACGGTTCAACGTTTCCGTATATGCGTCGAGTCCCCGTTCATACAGGCTCGTCCACGCGTCCAGAATCGCGACGGCCTGATAGGCGGCCGTCGTGCCCTCCCCCGCCGTGACGCGCGGCTCATCGCCCACGGGCGCCACCACGATTTTCGGCGCGCTGTCCACGGATTCGAGGATTCCCTGCGGCGCTGCGGCGCTTGATACTACCAGCGGCACGTCGCGGAATAGGCCGCGCAATTCCTGTATGGTGCCGGCCGCACCCACGCGGATGACGCGCAGCTTGTCGTGATGGCAATGCGGACACGTCCAGTCGCCGGCCGCGGCCGCGCACCATTGGCAGCGTACCGACTGTTGCGCCGTGCGCACCAGGGGTCCCGAACAGCGCATGCACCGCGCCTGGCGCAAGCAGTGTGCGCAGCTGAGCGATTCGCTGATGCCGTCGTGGGGAATGGACAACAACACGGGTCCGTAGCGCAACGCCTGGCGTATGGCGCGCACAGCGGTATGCGGAATGCGCGCGCCCATGGTGGGGTCCGCCATGCGCGCCAGTTCGTCGCGGTTGAGCCATCTTACTTGCGGCATGACAGGACGTAACGCGTCGGACATGGGGTGCAGCCCCGTGCTGGGGCCTCCCACGGAAGTGGCCACCACCTGGTCGCCCGTTTCCCATTCGCTGGTCGCGCTGCGCGCGTTGCCCGCGGCGAGGAAAATGCCGCCATGTGCCTGTGCGCGCAAACGCAGCACGCCACGCGCATTGGCGTGGGGCATGTTGCCGTCGGCGTTCTGGTAGGCGCAATCGTCGAACATCACCCACAACGCATGGTCCTCGACAGGCGCATACATGGCCGAGCGCACGCCCACCACACAGCGAATGAGGCCGTCGCGCACCGCCAAATACGACGCACACCGCTCGGGAGGCGTCAGCGACGCGTCGAGCACGCCCACCACGGCGCGCGCGTCGTAATGGTCCAAGTCTTCGGGAAGCGAATACCGTTCCAGTCCCAGCCGTTGCAGCGCCTTGACCATGCGTTGCACATGGCGCTGCGTGGGCATGACCAGCACGGCCTGCTCGCCGCGTGCCACATGGTGCGCGGCAAGCGTGGCAAGGTCGCGCGCCCACACGTCGGTGCCGGGCATGCAGTCCCAGATGAACGACGCGAATGCATGATCCTCCTGGGCGCGCCTCAATGTTTCGGCTCGCTCGTAGCGCTCCAGCAACACCCCATACTGCGCTTCCACGCGTGCACGCACGTCCTCAGGCAACACGGGAACGCCAAGATCGAGCTTTTGAACTGTGACAGTGTATTCCTTGTCGACTTTTTTCACATAGGTGGGCACGGCGTTGCGCAGCACGTTGGCGGGAGTGCCGCCATAGGCTCGGGCAACGGCCACAATGTCCTCGCGCAACGATTCAGGTACGAGCGGCTGGGCCGACATCACCTGCGTCAACGGTTTCAAGGCGTTCGCGGGAACCGACGTGGTGTCGTCCCTGCTCCAGATCACGCCATGCACGCGGGCGCGCTGGCCGAAGCGCACGCTGACCAGCGCACCGGGCACAGCCAGCTCGTCCTGGTCCTCCAACACCTGATAATCAAACAGGCGCCCCAAATGGGGCGCCTGCACGTTCAGCGCCACATGGGCGATCGGATTGCGCTTGGCAACAGCCCGCGCCTTCGGTTGCGTCCGTGAAGTGCGACGTTTGCGCGCGGACAGGCCGTCGAAGGTGGGCTGTTGCAAGGATTCACTCATAATTGCTCAGTCTAGCGCCGCGATGGCGTCGCGCAGCTGCTCGACCTTATTCGTATGCTCCCAAGTGAAATCGGGATCCTGCCTGCCGAAATGGCCGTACGCGGCGGTCTTCGCGTAAATCGGACGCATCAGGTCAAGCTCGTCGATAATGGCGGCCGGACGCAAATCGAACACCTCGCGCACGGCCTGCTGGATCTGATCGCGTGTCACGCCCTGCTCCGTGCCGAAAGTTTCCACATTCACCGATACGGGATCGGCCACGCCAATAGCGTACGCGACCTGCACCTCGGCCTTGTGCGCAAGGCCCGCGGCCACAATGTTCTTGGCCACCCAACGCGCCGCATATGCCGCGGAACGGTCCACCTTGCTCGGATCCTTGCCGGAGAACGCGCCACCGCCATGGTGCGCGGCACCGCCATATGTGTCCACAATGATCTTGCGGCCCGTAAGGCCTGCGTCCGCCGCCGGACCGCCCATGATGAACGAACCGGTCGGGTTGACCAGCACGCGGTAGCCCGAAACGTCGATGGAAGGATCGAGCACCTCGGCCAGCACAGGATCGATCACGCGGGCCTTGAGCTGGTCCTTAAGCCACTTTTGGTCCACGGTCGGATCATGCTGGGTGGAAATAAGCACCGTGTCGAGACGCACAGGCTCGTCGTGGTCGCCATACTCAATGGTGACCTGCGTCTTGCCGTCCGGACGCAGGAACGGCACCTCGCCGCTCTTGCGCACATCGGTCAGACGCTTGGCCAAACGGTGGGCCAAATAGATCGGCAACGGCATCAGCGTGTCGGTCTCGTCGCTGGCGTAGCCGAACATGACGCCTTGGTCGCCGGCGCCCTGCGATTCGTAACGGCGCTCGCGGCTCGCGACACTTTCCTCGTCGCGCGACAAGCGGGCGACGCCCTGGTTGATTTCCGCGCTCTGGTCGCTGATCGAGACGACCACGCCGCACGAATCGGCGTCTAGGCCGATCTGGGAACTCGTATAACCGATATCGCGTACCACGGAACGCACGATGGTCTGGATGTCGCTGTATCCCTCGCTCGTCACCTCGCCGAACACGAAGAATTGGCCCTTCGTGGCGCAGGTTTCCACCGCAACATGCGAATGCGGATCCTGACGCAACATGTCGTCGAGAATCGCGTCCGAAATCTGGTCGCAAATTTTGTCCGGATGTCCTTCGGTCACCGATTCGGCGGAAATCAACTTCCGTTCAGCCAACTTAACTCCTCAATATAAAACGGACATTCAAAAAAATAGCCCCGAACAACATTGCGTAATCCGGGGTGTTATGGTCACCTGTCTCGCGAGCGCTCGCGGCAGGATGGAACGACTATCAGTTGCCTTCGCTCAGATCGTCTTCACCGAGCGTCTCTTCGAGCAGGCCCTCGTTAATCTCACGGAATGCGATGGACAGCGGCTTCTCGTTGTTCTGGTACTCGACCAGCGGGCCGACGTTCTGCAGCAGACCTTCGTTGAGCTGGGTGAAGTAGGAGTTGATCTGGCGCGCACGCTTGGCGGCGAAAATGGCCAATGCATACTTCGAATCCGCGTGCTCCATCAGATCGTCGATAGGCGGATCTGCAAGACCAGTTGGAGTAGGCTCGGTGCCGAATGCCATAGTTGAATCTCCCAATCGTAGACACTAAATATGCTCTTCCAAGCAAGCAAGATTACCGCGTTAACGGGACATTGCCAAGAGCCGCGAATACCGCTGTCTCATATAGGCGCCCACATGATGGGAGCATCCTACACGAAGCCCCTTTCTTCAGGTATATGAGACGGTATGAAGATGAGATCAGCGACCATTATGAACGACCGTATTTTCGCGGGCGCGCGCGCCCTATACCGCGCGGCCGGCGTGGACGGCAAGGATTTCGGCAAGCCCATTGTCGCCGTGGCCAATTCGTTCGACGAATTCGTACCGGGACATGTGCACCTAAACAAAGTGGGACGCCTTGTCAGCGAGGCCGTCAAACGTGCGGGCGGCATTCCGCGCGAATTCAACACGATGGCCGTGGACGACGGCATCGCCATGGGGCATACGGGCATGCTCTATTCGCTGCCCAGCCGCGACATTATCGCGGACACCGTGGAATACCAGGTGAATGCGCATTGCGCCGACGCGCTTATTTGCATTTCCAATTGCGACAAGATCACGCCGGGCATGCTTATGGCGGCGTTGCGCCTGAACATTCCCACGATTTTCGTGTCGGGCGGCCCCATGGAGGCGGGCACCACCGTCTTGCCCGACGGGCGCGTGCGCGAGCATACGGATCTCATCGACGTGATGTACGCGTCGGCTGACGACACGATGAGCGACGAGGATGTGCTCGCCTACGAGCAGTCCGTCTGCCCCACCTGCGGCTCGTGCGCGGGCATGTTCACGGCCAATTCCATGAACTGCCTGACCGAGGCCATCGGCTTGGCGCTTCCGGGCAACGGCACGATTCTCGCCTCGCACACCTACCGCAAGGACCTGTTCTCCAAAGCGGGCGAAGCCATAGTGAAGCTGGCGAACCGCTACTATCACGAGGACGACGAAAGCGTGCTGCCGCGCTCAATCGCCACGAAGCACGCGTTTGAAAACGCCATGACGATGGACGTGGCCATGGGAGGCTCTACAAACACCGTGCTCCACATTCTTGCGATGGCACAAAGCGCGGACGTGGACTTCACGCTTGACGACATCGAACGCATCAGCCATACGGTGCCGTGCATCTGCAAGGCCTCGCCTTCCGGCCCGTGGGAGATTTCCGACGTGCACCGCGCAGGCGGTATTACGGGCATTCTCGGCGAGTTGGACCGGGCCGGCAAACTGCACCGCGACACGCATTCGGTGGACTACCCGTCCTTGGAAGCCAAGCTTGCCGATTGGGACATCATGCGCCCCACCTGTACCGAAGAGGCGCGACGCCTGTACATGGCGGCGCCGGGCGGCATCACTTCGCCGCAACCCTGGACGCATACCACGCTGTTCGAGCAGCTGGACACCGACCGCGTCGAGGGCGCCATCCACGACATTGACCATCCGGCCGTGACGGAAGGCGGACTCGCGGTGCTGCGCGGCAATCTCGCACCCGACGGATGCGTGGTGAAAACGGCCGGCGTGCCCAAAGAAATCTGGAATTTCGAAGGGCCCGCACTCGTGGTCGAATCCCAGGAGCAAGCCATCGAGGTCATTCTCAACGACACGCTTCAGCCCGGCCAAGCGCTGATCATCCGCTACGAAGGACCCAAGGGCGGCCCCGGTATGCAGGAAATGCTCTACCCCACTTCGTTCGTCAAAGGCAAGGGCATCGGCAAGGACGTGGCTCTGATCACGGATGGACGGTACTCGGGAGGATCTTCGGGCCTGTCCATAGGCCATGTGGCTCCGGAAGCGGCAAGCAAGGGTCCCATCGCGCTGGTGCGCAACGGGGACATCATCCGTATCGACATTCCCAACCGCACCATCGACATGCTGGTAAGCGACGAGGAGCTCGAGACGCGCCGCAAGGAGCTCGAAGCCGGCGACGGCTACAAGGCGCACCGCGACCGCAAGGTGTCGCAGGCGCTCAAGGCCTACGCCGCGTTCGCGCGTTCCGCAGACAAGGGCGCCACGCGTGATCCTGAGCTCATTGACCGGCTTTCCGGACTCGACTGACGGGGCAACAAGAGCAAAGAAGGGGCTGCGACGCAAAATGCGCTACAGCCCCTTTTCGTCGTATTGCGTATTGCGTATGGGCGCATGACCCCCGCGGCTTACGCCAATCCGTATTCCTCGGCGATGATGTTCCACAGTTCCTCGGCGGACTCGTCCACCGTGTTGTTCACGATCGTCACGTCGAACTCCGATTCGCTGGCGAGCTCCACCTTCGCGGTTTCCAGGCGGCGCTTGCGCTGCTCCTCGTTTTCCGTGCCGCGGCCGACGAGGCGGTGAACCAGCTCCTCAAAGCTTGGCGGCGCCAAGAACACGTATTCCACATCAAGGCCCAGTTCGGCGGCGCGTTCCTTGACACGGCGCGCGCCCTGCAAGTCGATTTCCAAAATGGTGGGCGTGTTGGAGGCCAAATGTTCCAGCACGGGAGCCAACGGCGTGCCGTAATGGGCCATGCCGTGGACGAGCGCCGTCTCGAGGAAGTCGCCGGCGGCCTCTTCGCGGGCAAATTCGTCTTCGCTCATGAACCAGTAGGTAATGCCGTTCTGCTCGCCCGGACGCGGTGCGCGGGTGGTCGCCGAAACCGACACCCAGACATCGGGGTGCTTGGCGCGCAGCGCGGCCTCCACGGTTCCTTTTCCTACCGCCGTAGGACCTGTAAGCACAATAAGTCGTCCACCCTGCTTGACGCGTGCGTCCTCCACTACCTCTCTCCTTCTAACGAGACGTCCATCAATGCCTGTCGAATATCCAGCGCCGTCGATTCCGTGGCTTGCGCCAATGACGAGATATCGGGGCCCTTTTTGGCAATACCGCGGGAAACGGTAACGAGTACATTACCATTGGTCCCCCGAAATACTTGCCGCAAATCGTCCGCTTCAGCACCTTGCCAACCATACCCCGGGGAGAGAATAGGGCCTGTAAAGCTGGCGGGAGCGACCTCGGAATCCTGCAACCACTGGCTGATCGTGGCGCCGATAATGAGCCCCACCGATCCCATGCCATTGGCCGATTCATTGAATTTCTGAGCCATGTGCGCAATGCCGTACGCGACGGTTTTGCCTTTGTATTCGCCCGACTGGCGCACGGCCGTCTGCAGGCTGGCGCCTTCCTCGTTGGAAGTGAGCGACGCCACAAACACGCCGCATTGCTCTTCGAGCGCGTCGCCGATCACGCCCATCAGCGAACGGGCCCCGTAATACGGCAGCATCGTGATCGCGTCGGCGTGCAGCGGCGAATCGGGGTGGAAATACGCGTCGGAGAACGCCGAAATGGTGGTGGGCAGGCCTCCGTGCAGGCAGTCGACAATGGTGATGATGTGCATTTGCCGTGCCGCATACAGCACGCGTTCGAGCGCCGCGAATCCTTGCGACCCGTAGCGCTCGAACATGGACAGCTGGAACTTGACGGCCGCGGCGCGTCCATAGGCCGCCTGGAGCATGCGCATGGCGAACAGCTCCGCGCCCTGGGCGTCGACATTGTATCCCCACTCTTGCAACAGTTGGCGGTGCGGATCAATGCCCACGCACAACGGCCCGTATTCATGCATCGATTTGCTCAAGCGCGAGCCGAAATCCATACCGGATTTGCGACCGTGATTCAGGCCAGTTCCAGTCATTGTCGTCTTCTTTCCGTCGGATTTATTCATGGAACATGCGGCGCGCATGTTCCTGAATACTCATGATTTGATAATCATGCTTCTTCACGGCTTCGATTGCAAGCAACACCGCCGAGAATTCCGTCATGGTAGTGAAGTGCGGCAAATCGGCGGCGATGGCGGCCGCGCGGATCGAGTATCCGTCAGCGCGCGAACCGTGCGAATTGGGCGTGTTCAGGATCATGTCGATCGTGCCTTCTTCGATCAGCTGCACCACGTTCTTGCCCACGGAGCCGTCCGCGGACTGTACCAGTTCGTGGGGCTGCTGCTCGGAATCGATGCGCGTCGTGATTTTATCCACCACACGCGAGTCGATGCCGTAATGGCGCAACACGGACGCCGTGCCTTCGGTGGCCCACAACGTGAAGCCCAGCTCCACCAGACGGACGGCGAACAACGGCAGCTGCCGCTTGTCGGTGTCGTTGACAGACAGGAACACGTTGCCGCTGGAGCGCAAGCCTCCCTCGTAGGCGGCCAGCTGGCTCTTGGCGAACGCGTGAGGGAAGTCGCGGTCGAATCCCATGACTTCGCCCGTCGAGCGCATTTCGGGGCCCAGCAGAATATCGACCGTACGGCCTACAGGAGTGCGGAAGCGGCGGAACGGCAACACGGATTCCTTGATCGCCACATGCTGGTCGCGGCGGATGGATCCGCCGTCACCATGCGGCAGAAGCAGCCCGCGTTCACGTTGCTGGGCGACGCTCTCCCCCACCATGATGCGCGCGGCGGCCTTGGCGAGCGCCACGCCCGTCGCCTTCGAGGCGAACGGCACGGTGCGCGAGGCGCGCGGGTTGGCCTCGATTACATACAGCGTATTGGCCATGAACGCATACTGCACATTGAGCAGGCCGCGCACGCCGCAACCGCGGGCGATGGCGAGCGTCGCGCTGCGCAACCGGCTGATCTGGCTGTCGCTTAACGTGGACGGCGGCAGCGAGCATGCGGCGTCGCCCGAGTGGACGCCCGCTTCCTCAATGTGTTCCATGATGCCGCCGATGTAGAGTTCCTCGCCGTCAAACAGCGCGTCCACGTCGATTTCCACGGCGTCCTGCAGGAACTTGTCGATCAACAGCGGCGAGGGAAGGCGTCCCGACACGACCGTGTCGGCTTGCGCCTGCTCGAGCGCACGGTTGACATAGGTGGCCAGCTGGTCGTCCGTGTACACGATTTCCATGCCGCGACCGCCCAATACGTAGCTTGGGCGCACGAGCACGGGATATCCGATCGAGTGCGCGGCCTCCTGCGCCTCCTGCAGGGACAGCGCGGTGCCGAAGCGCGGCGCGTTCAGGTGTTCCTCGCGCAACACTTCGCCGAACAGCTCGCGGTTTTCCGCCAAGTCGATGGATTCGGGCGTCGTGCCGAGAATCGGGACTCCGGCCGCCTTCAGGCGCGCCGCCAAGGACAGCGGCGTCTGGCCGCCAAGCTGCACGATCACGCCCTTGACAGGCCCCATTTGGCGTTCCGCCTCATAGATTTCCATGACGTCCTCGAACGTGAGCGGCTCGAAGTACAGTCGGTCGGACATGTCATAGTCGGTGGAGACGGTTTCGGGATTGCAGTTGACCATGATCGTGTCATAGTCGGCGCCCAGTTCCTGTACCGCGTGCACGCAGGTGTAGTCGAATTCGATGCCTTGGCCGATGCGGTTGGGGCCCGAGCCCAGGATGATCACGGCCTCGCGTTCGCGCGGTCGCACTTCGCTTTCCTCGGCGTAGGTGGAGTAATAGTAGGGCGTGAGCGCGTCGAATTCCGCGGCGCAGGTATCCACGGTCTTGAACACGGGATGCATGTTGTAGGTCCAGCGCAGTTCACGAATCGTGTTTTCGCCGGCGTCGCCCATATTGCGCAAATGCGCAATCTGCAAATCGGACAGGCCCGTGAGCTTGGCGCGCAGCAACAGGTCTTCGCTCAGGCGCGGAGCCTCCTTGACGGCGAGCGCCATGGCGTTGATGGCGGCGAATTGCGCCACGAACCATGGATCGATTTTTGTAATGTCCACAATTTGTTCGGGCGTGGCCCCGCCCCATAGCGCGCGCATGATCTGCACGTAGCGGTATTCGGTGGGCACGGCGATCGCTTCCAGGAGTTCGCGTACCTCTTCGGCGTCAGGCGCGTCGCGGTCCCAGCTGAACATCATGTCGCGCTTGTCGATCGAACGCATGGCCTTGCCGAGGGATTCGGTGAAGTTTCCGGCGAGCGCCATGGCTTCGCCCACCGACTTCATGGAGGTGGTCAGACGCGGATCGGCGCCCGGGAACTTTTCGAACGCGAAACGCGGGACTTTGGTGACCACGTAGTCGATGGTCGGTTCGAAGCAGGCCGGCGTGGAACGCGTAATGTCGTTGCGGATTTCGTCAAGCGTGTAGCCCAGCGCGAGTTTGGTGGCGATTTTGGCGATCGGGTATCCCGTGGCTTTGGACGCGAGCGCCGAGGAACGCGATACGCGCGGGTTCATTTCGATCACGATGATGCGGCCCGTTTGCGGGTGCACGGCGAACTGGATGTTGCATCCGCCCGTGTCCACGCCCACGCCGCGGATAATGGCGATGCCGATGTCGCGCAGCTTCTGGTATTCGCGGTCGGTCAGCGTGAACGCCGGGGCCACGGTGATGGAGTCGCCCGTATGCACGCCCACGGGATCGACGTTTTCGATCGGGCAGACGACCACGACGTTGTCGTTGCGGTCGCGCATGAGTTCGAGCTCGTATTCCTTCCAGCCTTCGATGCCTTCTTCAATCAGCACTTCCTCGGTCGGAGAATCGTGCAGGCCTTGGCCGGCGATACGGTGCAGCTCTTCGGTGTTGTGGGCGATGCCGGATCCGAGGCCGCCCATCGTGAAGCTCGGACGCACGACTACGGGGAATCCGAAACGCGCCGCGATCTCGTCGGCCTGTTCGAGCGAATGGGCGATATCGGAGCGGGCCGATTCGGCTCCCGCTTCCTCCACGACCTTCTTGAAGGATTCGCGGTCTTCGCCGCGGTCGATCGCCTCGAGGTCGGCGCCGATAAGTTCCACGTGGTATTTGCTAAGAACCCCGGCTTTGCCGAGCGCCACGGCCGCGTTGAGCGCCGTCTGGCCGCCCAGTGTGGGCAGCAGCGCGTCGGGGCGCTCCTTGGCGATGATCTGTTCAAGAATGTGCGTATCGATCGGTTCGATATACGTGGCGTCGGCGACCTGCGGGTCGGTCATGATCGTGGCCGGATTGGAGTTGACGAGGATGACGCGGATGCCTTCTTCGCGCAGCACGCGGCACGCCTGGGTTCCCGAGTAGTCGAATTCGGCGGCTTGGCCGATCACAATCGGGCCGGAACCGATGACCATGACCGAGGAAATATCTGTGCGTTTTGGCATTAGCGGTCCTCCTGGGCGCGCGACATAAGGGTTACGAAACGGTCGAACAGGTAAGAAGCGTCATGCGGACCTGCCGCGGCTTCCGGATGGTATTGCACGGAGAACGCCGGAATGTCGAGACACTGCAGGCCTTCGACCACACGGTCGTTCAGGTCCACGTGGCTGACCATGACGCGGCCGTACTTGCCGTCCGCGAACGGGGCCACCGTCGGCGCGCCGATGGGCGCGTCCACGGCGAAACCATGGTTGTGCGCGGTGACTTCCACTTTGCCTGTGGTCAGGTCCTGGACGGGCTGGTTGACGCCTCGGTGTCCGAACTTGAGTTTGTAGGTGCCGAATCCGAGCGCGCGGCCCAGCAGCTGGTTGCCGAAACAGATGCCGAATACGGGATAGCCTTCGTCGAGAACGGCGCGTACCAGCGCCACCATTTCGTCGGCTTCCTGCGGATCGCCCGGGCCGTTGGAGAAGAAGACGCCGTCCGGTTGGAGCGCGCGGATGTCATCGATGGTCGCGGACGCCGGCAATACGTGCACGCGGCAGCCGCGTTGCGCCAGTCGCGCCGGTGTCATGGATTTGATGCCCAGATCGATGGCTGCGACCACGGCGACGGGGTCGGCTCCGTCTTCCAATACGGGTTCGATAATGTACGGTTCGCGCGTACTTACTTCCTCATACAGGCTCGAGCCTTCCATCGGAGGTGTGGCGCGCACGTCGGCGAGCAGCGAATCGATATTGCGTACGCGGCCGTCCTCATCAAGGAGGGCGGGGCCCGAGAAAATGCCGGCTCGCATCACGCCGCACGAACGCAAGTGGCGTACGAGGGCGCGCGTATCAATTCGACAGATGCCTACTATATGGTCATGTTCCAGCTCGGCGTCGAGACTGGAGGTGGCGCGCCAATTGCTGACCATGGGACTGGGATCGCGCACCACATAGCCGGCCACCCAAATACGCGAGGATTCCGGATCCTGGCCGTTCATGCCCGTGTTGCCGACATGGGGGAACGTCTGTACCACGATCTGACGGTCGTAACTTGGGTCGGTCAGTGTTTCCTGATATCCCGTCATCGCGGTGGCGAACACGATTTCCGCAGTGGTCTGGCCAGTGGCGCCAAACGGGTCTCCTACAAAAACGCGCCCGTCTTCGAGCACCCAGTACTGCATTGTTCGCGGAATATGAAACGGTCGCCGGATCACCCACGTACTGCCTCCTTCATCATTGAACTAGTCCAACGAAGAGGAACCAATACTGCGCGACCCGGCGACCGATACCAACTATTACGTCTGGTTACTCAGACTTGGTTTCACCGTCCGGTTCAGCGGCTGGCTGCGCGTCGATAGCGGTGCAAACCGCGCTCAACAAGCCGTGAATAAACGCCGGCGAATCGTCGTCACACAAGGTCTTCGACAGGTTCAACGCCTCATCGATGGCGACTTTGTTCGGGATCTCATCGTTGTACATGATTTCCCATGCTGCGATTCGCAGAATATTACGATCGAGCACATGCATGCGCTTAAGTTTCCAACCTGTGGAATGTTCATTGAGCATAGCATCAATGTTCGGCTGGTGTTCGGCTACGCCACGGACGATTTCAATGGCATATTCGGGCAACGGGGTTTGCGCTCCCGGCTCCTTGATGCGCTCTTCGAGCAGGCTAATGAAATCCTGGCCCTTCTCGTCCGCTTCATACAGCGTGTTCAAAGCCCTTTTGCGTGCGGTGGAACGTGACATAGAACTTGATGTGTCCTTATCTGCAATACCAATAACGTTGTGAAGAACTATATCAGTTCTCGCGGCCCAGGTAGGAGCCGTCTTCCGTGCTGATCTTCACCTTTTCGCCTTCGCCGATGAACAGCGGGACCTGGATCTCGGCGCCGGTTTCCACGGTGGCCGGCTTCGTGCCGGCGTTGGAACGGTTGCCCTGCAGACCCGGTTCCGTGTGCGTCACGGTCAGGATCACGGATGCCGGCAGTTCCACGGACAGCGGCGTGCCGTCGTGGAAGGAAATGATGCAGTCGGTGCCCTCAAGCAGGTACTTGGACTTGTCGCCCAGCAGCGTCTTCGGGATCATGATCTGGTCGTACGTGGTCATGTCCATGAACACGTAGTTGTCGCCATCATCGTAGGAGTACTGCAGCGTACGGTTGTCCACCGTCTCGAATTCCATCTTCATGCCGGCGTTGAAGGTCTTGTCCACGATCTTGCCGGACAGCACGTTCTTGATGGTCGTGCGCACGAAAGCGGGGCCCTTGCCCGGCTTGACGTGCTGGAACTTGATGACCTGCCACAGCTGGCCGTCGAGGTTAAGAATGGAACCGTTCTTGATGTCGTTAGTAGTCTGTGCCAATTGCCTCACCTATTCATTCGACGTTTAACAAGCTGAAAATAGCCTTAGCTAGTATGCCATATCGCCTATACAGCGTTCCGCGCAATATTATTGTCGGCAAACAAAAAAGGCGTTTCGCCCGGCGAAGCCGGACAAAACGCCTTGCAGATTCTTATATTGAAGAAACTTTAGAACTTCGGCACGAGCCAGATCCACAGCAGGCAGGTGACGGCGAACGCGACGGTCGAAACGGCCGTGGTCGAGGCGCCTTCCTTGACGTAGATGTTGTAACGGCTCGAGATGATGATGCCGGAGAATGCCGGAGGCAGTGCCACGGAGAGCACGAGCATGCTCAGCTTGGTGATGTCGTGGCCCATGCCGCACAGCAGGCCGACGCCGAGGAAGGCCGCAGGGGTGATGAGCAAACGGTAGATGGTGTTCCAGATGGTTTCCCAGCCGAGCGAGAACTTCACGGTGGACAGTGCCAGACCTGCGGCCAGCACGGCCACGCCGGAGTTCGCCTTGGCGATCAGGTCGAAGGTAGGAGCGACCTGGTCCGGAATACGGATGCCGATAAGCACGAGGACGATGGCGAGCAACGGAGCCCAGCACACAGGCTGTTCAAGCGCGTTGACCAGTGCAGCGATGTTCGGGTTCTTGATCTTGTGGTGGGAAGCCTTGCCCTTGTTGGAGGAAGTGCCGACCATGATTTCGGCGTTCTTGTCCTTGCTCGGATCCTTGCTCGGATCCACCGCGACGTCGGCGTGCTTCTGCGCGGTGTTGGTGCGGGCGTTGTTCGCGGCGGCGAGGGCGGCCTCACGGTTGTCCTTGGACTGGCCGAGGTTGATCAGGTACATGCCAATCGGGATCGTTACTGCGTTGACCACGATAGAGATGATGGCGATGACGAGGTTGGTGCTCACGGTGTTGCCGTAGATAGGATCAAGCACTGCGAAGCCGAGGAAGCCGATCGTCGGGGAGCCGGCGATCAATGCGCACACGGCTGCTTCCTGGATGTTGTGCTTGAACATCAGGCGGCAGAGGAAGTAGCTGAGCATGAACATCACGATGATGCCCACGAAGCCAAGGATGGTCAGGACGGCGTCCTGGGCCAGCATGGAGCGCGTCGCCTTCACGATGGAGATGAACAACGCGGCAGGCAGTGCGATGTCCAGCACGACCTTGTTCAGGCCCTGGCGCTGGTCGTCGTCGAAGTATCGGAATTTTCCACAGACATAGCCCAACGCCATGATCACGATGATCGGGACGATGTCCACAACAATAATTTTTTCCATGATTATCAGATTTCTTCAATATACGAATCATTTGAATGCCGGCAGCCGGATTCCCTATCCCCCGATAAGGAAACCCGGTCGCCGGCAAAGGGCGTCCGGCGCTAACGCACCGTCCGCATAAGGTCACATGCGAGCGCCGGTGAGGTAATCGTTCGCGGTGACTTCCGAGGTCGCCAGCGGACCGACGACCGGCTTCGGGTTGAGATCGCCGATGTGGCCCGACTCGCCGCCCGCGTAAATGGCCAGCTGCACCTGCACGAAGCTCGGCTTGCCGGAAGCGACGGCTTCCTCGACCATCTGCTCGACTTCCTCAGGCGTCGTGGCGTAGTAGCTCTTGCCGCCGAAGGCTTCGATCATCTTCTCATAGTGGGCGTCGTACATCAGCGTCAGCGGGGACGGATCGCCATCATTGCCGAGGTTCTCGAAGTCGCCACGGTAGATGCCGCCGTTGTTGAGCACCACGAAAGTAATCGGCAGGTTGAAACGGCAAGCGGTTTCCACTTCCATGCCGTCGAAGCCGAATGCGGAGTCGCCGCCGATGTACAGCACGTTCTTGCCCGTGGTCACGGCAGCACCGATGGCGTAGCCCGTGCCGCAGCCCATAACGCCCCACGTACCGCAATCAAGGCGGTGGCGCGGCTGGTACACGTCAATGACGTCACGGCAGATGTCGAGCGTGTTGGCGCCTTCGTTGACCAGGTAGAGGTCCTGGTGCTTGTCATACACCTTCTTGATCGCGCCCAGCGCATCAAAGTGGCCCATCGGCACCTTGCCGGAGTTGACGCGGGCGGCGAACTTGGTGTTGTTCTTGTCCTTGTCGGCCTGCAGCAGGTTCAGCCATTCTTCGGAAGCCTTGACCGGAGTCTTGGCCAAGCCCTCGTTGAGCATCGTCATCGCGGACTTGATGTCGCCGAAGACCGGCACATCGATCTTGCGGGAGTTCTCGAACTCTTCCGGGTTGATGTCGATCTGGATGAACTTGACGTTCGGGTTCCAGCCCTTCTCGCCGAAGTTCAGCATCCAGTTGAGGCGTGCGCCGATCAGCAGCACCACATCGGCCGTGCGCAGCGCCAGGCCGCGGCAGGAAGAAGTGCTGTGGCTGTCGGTGTCCGGGATCAGGCCCTTGGCCATGCTCATGGGCTGGAACGGCAGGTCGGTCTTCTGGATGAATTCCTGCACCTCGTCCTCGGCCTGGGCGATTGCGGCGCCCTTGCCGATCACGACGAGCGGGTTCTTGGCGCCGGCGAGCAGCTGCAGCGCTTCGTCGATGGAGGCCTGGGTCGGCTGGACGGATGGGTTCGGATCCGTGGCGGTCCACAGCGTGGCGTCGGCGTCTGCCTTGGTCATCGTCTGGGCGACGGCGTCATCCGGGAAGTCCAGGTAAACGGCGCCCGGACGGCCCGAGCTGGCCACATGCATGGCACGTGCCACAGCCAGCGGGACGTCTTCGATCTTGTCGAGACGGTAGGCGGCCTTCGTGAACGGCTCGGCGTAAGCGCGCTGGTCGAGGCCCTCGTACTCGCCTTCTTGCAGATCCACCACGTTGCGCGTGGAAGAGCCACCGATCATGATGACCGGGAAGCCGTTTTCAGTGGCTTCCTTCAGCGGAGCCAAACCATTGAGGAAGCCCGGTGCGGACACCGTCAGGGCGACGCCCGGACGACCCGTCAGGAAACCTTCAGCGGCGGCCGCGTTCACGGCGTCCTCTTCGTGGCGCATAGCGATGAAACGGATGCCCATGCCCTGGGCGATACGCGCGAAATCGGTAACCGGAATGCCAACCACACCATACATGTGCTTGACACCGTTCTTGATCAGCGCCTCGGCGAGGTAGTGCGGGGAATCGGTCAGATTCTCAGTGGTCGAAGTAACTTCATCCGTCATTTTATCCTCCAATCGACGAACTTATAGCTTCACCATAAATTCACATTTTTGGGACGCGGATGAATTTCATTTCTGAGCGTAGGCATTCACAGGAAGTTCCCAAGAAAGACTCAGTGTGGTTTTAGGAACGTGGTGGTTTTGAAGCTTTTCGAGTAGTGTCAGGGGGCGTAGAATCGGCTTTATTCTGCGGTTTTTGACCATCCGGAAGCGCATGGAGCACATAATCGGGTTCCACCACCGTTTCATCGGGTCGCTGTCCGGCAAGCACGCGTTTGATGGCGCGGCTGGCCTGGATGATGTTGTCGAACGGACCGCGGTCGGTGTTGGCCGTATCGTCCAGATCGTGCAGCAGGACGCGCTGCTTGAGCAGACGCCAGCGGAAACGGGCCACCAGATCGAGACCGGCCCCGTAGATGCCCACCGGGTAGCTGAACATGAAGGCTACAAACACGCTGATCGCCAGCATGGGCGCCATCGACCATCCGAAAATCTCGCATCCCATAAAGAACGCGGCGGCCGGTACGCGTTCCACGGCGGCAAAGAAGCACATGGCGCCCAAAGCGGCGCCGAACAGCGGATCGGTGCCCGTCATCACCGTGCACGCCGAACCAAGCAGGCCGCCAATGCACAGCGAGGGCATGATTTCGCCACCCTTGAGCCAGAATCCCAAGCACAACACCACAAGCAGCATTTTGATCGCGAACGCCCACGACACGTTTTTGCCGTCGACGAGGATCGTATTGAGCATCGCGCCACCGCTGCCCGTAAAGTCCCACCAGCCCGTAGTGGCTACCACCACGGCGAAAATGAGGGCGCCAACTACGGCCCACATCATGTAATTCTTATAAACGCGGCGCGTAAGGTCCTGGATGAAGCGCACCAGCGAGACGAACACGGTGCCGAAAAACGCGGCACACACGCCCACGATGATGCAGATGCCCACGATCTTCCAGTCGATTTGCGGAATGGGCACTTTCATAATGATGTCGCCAATGTTGAATATGCGCGCCACACCATAGGCGGTGAAACAGGCGATAAGCATGTCGACCAAAAAGCGCAGCTGGCTGAATCCCAGCAATTCGAGCACGAGAATGCCCGAGCCCAAAGGGCTGAAAAACAGGGCGGCGAATTCGGCGGCCATGCCCGTGGCGGCCACGCAGCTGTGGATGCCGCGTCCGTCGGCATCGCCGTTGCGGTTGAGGATGTCACGCAAATGGAACGGCCTGGAGACGGTGGCGCCCAAGCTTGCGCCCATTTGCAGCGCGCCGGCCTCCTTGCCCACGGCGCCTCCGCCCAGAATCGTCATGCAGGTGGCCACGAGGATACCCGGGGCCAGCAAGCCCGACGTGCGGTTGCCGAGGCGAATGTTGCGCACCACCGATTCGGTGGTAGTATCTTGCGGCAACTTCCATGCCTTATATAACAGCAGTTGTCCCACGCCCAGCAACGGGAGGGCCCACAACAGCCAATGGTGCGCCAGAAACGTGTGCCGCGCGAATCCCACGCATACACACAGCAATACGGATCCAAGTCCGCACACGATGCCGCAGGTCACGGCGAACAGCACATGGCGCAAGATTTGACGCAAATAGAACGCGACGGAAAAGACGGCACGATCATCGGACTCCGGAGCTGCGCCGCCTTGCGGGGGTCGAGCGGTTGTCTTGTTCACCATGCACCTCGTTCCATGCTCTATTCCTTGCCATCCCTTGCTATCACCTATGGTTGAGGATTCTATGTACGCGCGTGCCGTCGTTCGATGTGAGCACAAAATTGTGTGCATTCTCACATTTTTCACCTATTCAAATCCGCTTGTCGCCCGTGCTTCCCCCATGCGCCTTGCGTTACGATGGACGCAGGTGTAACAACGAGGTCACCAGTGTTCATCAACAATCGAACGCGTATAGCAATTTTGGCACAAGGAGTCGGCTGTGAGTCGTATCAATGTCAGTATTATTAGTCCAGAAGGCGGATGGGGTCGCAACGCCGTGGCCCTGGGCGTCGTCAACGCCTTGTCGCAGTGCAAGCGCACGGGCATTTTCCGTCCGGCGGTTTCCGAGCAGGAAGCGCTCACCGGTGCGCTGCTTGATCTGGTCAATACCCCGGAAACGCTCGAACAGGCCATCGGCGTCACGCCGCGCATGGCCCGCCTGAACCCTTCGGACGCACGTGCCAGCATTGTCACCCGTTTCACGGAAACCGAAGCTGCCATTGCTCCCGACGCCATGATCATCGTGGGCTCGGACCGCTCCAATATTGGCGACCCGCAGCGCTTCGCGTTCAATGCGGCCGTCTCGGCCGATTTGCAGGCGAGCGTGGTGCTCGCCGTATGCACCATGCACCGTACGCCCGAGGAAGTGGCGCAAACCATCGAATCGTGCAAGAACGTCATCGAGTCCGCGGGTACCAAGCTTATCGGCGTGTTCGTCACGGGTTGCCGCGACTCGCAATACGAAGGCCTGCGCGAACAGTTCTCGGACTACGCGCTGCCAGTATGGTTCATGCCGTACGTGGACTTCGACCAGGACGGCGCCAATGACGAGGCACTCAAGCTCTTCGGCGAAAACGTCAATACGGACGAACTGCTCGAAGCCTTGGAAACCCCGTTCGTCAAGCCCACCACGCCGTTCGCTTTCCAGTACGACCTGCTCGAGCGCGCCCGCGCCGACAAGAAGACCATCGTGCTTCCCGAAAGCAGCGACGACCGCATCCTGCGTTCCGCAGACTATCTGCTCAAGCGCGACATCGTCAACATCATCCTTATTGGAGAGCGCGACGAGATCATGCAGCGCGCGCAGGACCTGGAACTCGATTCGCTTGACAAGGCCAAGTTCCAGTCCATGCACGAGGCGGCCGTGCTCGAGCCGATGATCGCCAAGCTGTGCGAGCTGCGCGCCAAGAAGGGCATGACTCCGGACAAGGCGGCCCAGCAGCTGACCGACATGAGCTATTTCGGCACCATGCTGGTGGTGATGGGATATGCCGACGGTCTGGTTTCGGGCGCCATCAACTCCACGGCCAACACCGTGCGCCCGGCCCTGCAGGTCATCAAGACGAAGCCCGACGCCACCAGCGTTTCCGGCGCGTTCCTCATGTGCTTCAGCGACCATGTGGCCGTATTCGCCGATTGCGCCATCAACACGAACCCCGACGCGGCCCAGATGGCGAACATCGCCATCCAGTCCGCGGAAACGGCCAAGTCGTTCGGCATTGATCCCAAGATCGGCATGCTCTCCTACTCCACCATCGATTCGGGCAAGGGACCGGATGTCGACCTCGTCAAGGAAGCGACGGCGATCCTGCAGGAGAAGCGTCCCGACCTGCCAAGCGTGGGACCGATCCAGTTCGACGCGGCCTGGTCCCCGGACGTGGCGGCCATCAAGGCTCCCGGCAACGAGGTGGCGGGACACGTGAACGTGTTCGTGTTCCCGGACCTCACCTCGGGCAACATCTGCTACAAGGCCGTCCAGCGCACTTCGGGCGCCATCGCCATCGGCCCGATCCTGCAGGGACTGAACCGCCCGGTCAACGATCTGAGCCGTGGCGCCCTCGTCCAGGACATCATCAACACGATCGCGCTTACCGCGATCGAAGCCCAGCAAATCGACTGAACACCTTTTATGGGTGCCCGGAACGTCAATGTATGATTCACCGAGTACCCTTAACTATGGTAAAAGCCGCGGATGCGGCGAAAATACTAGCAAATGGAGGAAGCCCTTATGGCGAAAACCGTCCTTGTTATCAACTCCGGCTCCAGCTCGATCAAGTACCAGCTGGTAGATCTTGAAACCGGCGAAGGCCTGGCTTCGGGTCTCGTGGAAAAGATTGGCGAGCCGATCGAAGGTCACTACAAGCACGAATACAACGGTGAAAAGCACGAGCTCACCGAGAAGATCGAGAACCACGAGCAGGGTCTCAAGCGTGTGCTGGGCTTCTTCAACGAATTCGGCCCGAAGCTCGACGAAGCCGGCATCGTGGCCGTCGGCCACCGCGTGGTGCAGGGCGGACACGTCTTCCCGGAGCCGGCTCTCGTCACCGACAAGACGATCCAGGAAGTCAAGGACCTGGCCGTCCTCGCTCCGCTGCACAACGGCCCGGAGGCCAAGGGCGCCGAAGTCATGCGCGCGCTGCTGCCGGACGTCCCGCAGATCTTCGTGTTCGACTCCTCCTTCTTCTTCCAGCTGCCGGACGCTTCCAGCACCTACGCGCTGAACAAGGAAGTTGCCGACCAGTACCACATCCGCCGCTACGGCGCCCACGGCACCTCCCACGAGTTCGTCTCCTCCGTGGTTCCGGAGATCATCGGCAAGCCGGCTGAAGGCCTCAAGCAGATCGTGCTGCACATCGGCAACGGCGCTTCCGCTTCCGCGGAACTGTCCGGCAAGCCGATCGAAACGTCCATGGGCCTGACCCCGCTCGAGGGTCTCGTCATGGGCAGCCGTACGGGCGACATCGACCCGGCCGTGGTGTTCCACCTGATGCGCAACGCCGACATGACCGTGGACGACGTGGACGACCTGTTCAACAAGCGTTCGGGCATGATGGGCATGACGGGCTTCGGCGACATGCGTGAAGTACACCGCCTCATCGCCGAAGGCGACGAGAACGCCAAGCTCGCCCTCGACGTGTACATCCACCGCATCGTGAGCTACATCGGCGCCTACGCCGCACAGCTCGGCGGCCTGGACGCCATCACGTTCACCGCCGGTGTCGGCGAGAACGACGAAATCGTGCGCCGCAAGGTGTGCGAGAAGCTCGCTCCGTTCGGCGTGAAGCTGGACGACGAGAAGAACGATACGCGTTCCAAGGAACCGCGCATCATCTCCGCCCCGGAATCCTCCGTCATCGTGGCCATCGTCCCGACGAACGAGGAGCTCGCCATCGCCCGCAAGTCCGCCGCCATCGCGGCCGCCGGCGAAGATTCCTACGGCAACAAGGTTGCCCGCTGAAATCGGCGATAATCCGCAAGCGGCGCGTATAGCGCAATAGGAAAGGGCTGGTCTTGGACCAGCCCTTTTTGTATGCCGTGCAGACGCCGACCGGGCGGCGCGAACGCTTATGGCGTCGGACGCCCGAATCTGACTACGCGCCGAATCTACTACGCTCCGGCCCCGCTATGCCCCGTACGCGGCGTTCAGCGCCGCCTTCATCTCGGCCACATATGCGGATACTGGCGCCACCGATTGCGTACCGTATTCGGCGACGATTTTGACGATGGCGGACCCCACGATGGCGCCGTCGGAATATCGCGCCATATCCACGGCCTGCTGCGGTGTGGCGATGCCGAAGCCCACTGCGCAGGGGATCTGCGGGTTCGCCTCGCGTACCAGACGCATCATGGCGCCAATATCGGTGGTGATTTTCTGGCGTACGCCCGTCACGCCCAATGAGGAGATGCAATAGATGAAGCCTTCGGCATGGCTGGCGATTTCGCGGACACGGTCATGCGAAGTGGGCGCGATAAAGCTGATCATGTCCAGGCCGTGGGCGCGGAATGCGGGAGCGAACTCCTCTTTTTCCTCAAACGGCACATCGGGCAGGATGACGCCGTTCGCCCCCACCTCGGCCGCACGCTGCGCGAAACGTTCGAGCCCGTAGGAAAACACCACGTTCGCATAGGTCATGAACACGAGCGGAATGGTCACGTCCTTGCGCACTTCACTGATCATGTCGAAGACGCGGTCCGTGGTAGTGCCGCTGGACAGCGCGCGCAAATCGGCGCCCTGGATCACGACGCCTTCCGCGGTGGGATCCGAGAACGGTATGCCCACTTCAATCAGATCGGCCCCGTTCTCGGCCATGGCGCGGATCAGTTCCGCCGTGGTTTCCAGATCGGGATCGCCCGCCGTAAGGAAGGGAATAAACGCCTTGCCGTGCGTGAAGGCCTGCTCAATGTTACTCATGGATGTCCTCTCCCCTATAGCGCGCAATGGCGGCGCAATCCTTGTCTCCACGCCCTGAAATCGTGATCACGATGATCTGGTCCGGATCCATCGTGGGCGCCAGTTCCATGGCGTAGGCCACGGCATGGGCCGATTCGATGGCGGGAATAATTCCCTCGGTCCTGCTCATGTATTCGAACGCGTTGACAGCCTGGTCGTCGGTGACGGGCACGTATTCGGCGCGGCCCTCGTCATGGAGCCACGCGTGTTCGGGACCGATGCCCGGATAGTCGAGGCCCGCGGAAATGGAGTACACGGGGGCGATCTGTCCGTATTCGTCTTGGCAGAAGTACGATTTCATGCCATGGAAAATGCCGAGGGATCCCGTGTTGATGGTGGCGGCCGTTTCGAACGTGTCAATGCCTCGGCCCGCGGCTTCGCATCCGATCAACCGCACGGACGGGTCGTCAATGAAGTTGTAGAAGGAACCGATGGCGTTGCTGCCGCCTCCCACGCATGCGAGCACCACGTCGGGCAGGCGCCCTTCGGCTTCCATGAGCTGTTCTTTGATTTCCTGGGAGATCACGGCCTGGAAGTCGCGCACGATCATCGGGAACGGATGCGGTCCCATTACCGAGCCCAGGCAATAATGCGTGTCGTCAATACGCGAGGTCCATTCGCGCATGGCTTCGGATACGGCGTCTTTGAGCGTGGCGGTGCCGGAAGTCACGGGTACCACGTCCGCGCCCAGCAGGCGCATGCGGTAGACGTTCAACGCCTGGCGTTCCGTGTCTTCCTTGCCCATGAACACGACGCATTCCATGCCGAGCAGCGCCGCCGCCGTCGCCGTGGCCACGCCATGCTGGCCGGCTCCCGTTTCCGCGATCAGGCGCGTCTTGCCCATCTTTTTGGCGAGCAGCGCCTGACCAAGCACATTGTTGATTTTGTGGGAACCCGTATGGTTGAGGTCCTCGCGCTTGAGATAGATTTTCGCGCCGCCCAAGTCTTTCGTCATTTTTTCGGCGTAGTACAGCCGGCTTGGCCTGCCCGCGTAATTGTTCAGCAGATCCGCAAGTTCGCGCCGGAATTCGGGATCGTCCTTGAATGTGTTATAGGCGTCCTCGAGTTCGATCACGGCGTTCATGAGGGTCTCCGGAACGTACTGGCCGCCGTGGACGCCGAAGCGCCCCGTGCAGTGTTCGCCCGTGGATGTTGGTGGCTCCATGCTTATTCCTCCATTGTGCGTACTTGCGTAATAAAATCCTTGATTTTTGCCGGATCCTTGACGCCGGCGGTTTCCACTCCGCTGGACACGTCGAGCATCACCGCTCCTGTCGCTGCGGCGGCTCGCGCATTGCCGGGATCCAGCCCGCCGGCGAGCGCGAACGGGCGGTCGCATGCGGAAAGCATGTGCCAGTCGAACGATTGGCCCACTCCCCTGCCCGCGTCCAGCAGCACCATGTCCGCGTCGCTGGCGTACGCCCTGCGCACATCGTCCAGATCGTGCACCACGAACGCCTGCCAGACGGGAACGTCCGGGATCCTGTTGCGCAGATGCTTCACATAGGCCGCGGCTTCGTGCCCGTGCAGCTGTACCACGCGGATATGCGAGTCGCGTACCAGGCGTTCAATGTGCGTTATCGGCTCGTCCACGAAAACGCCCACGGCAACGATGCCGGGATCCAGCCGTCCCGTCAACGCCGCCAATTGTTCGTCCGTCACGTTGCGCGCGCTTCGGGGCACATTGACCACAAACCCGCAGTAGTCGGGACGAAACGTGTTGACGGCTTCAATGTCCTCGACGCGCGAAAGTCCGCAAATCTTGATGCGCGGAATGGTCGGCGTGTTCATGACGCCTCCCGCATGGCGCGAATCATGGCGGTCTTGTCTGGGGCGCGCATGAGCATTTCGCCCACGAGCGCGGCGTCCGCGCCTATCGCGGCGATATTGGAAACGTCTTGTAATGAGGAAACGCCCGATTCGGCCACGAACACGGCGCTTGAGGGAACCAGGTCGCGTAGGCGTTGGGCGTTGGAAAAATCGACGGAAAAGTCGCGCAGGTCGCGGTTGTTCACGCCGATAAGCGTGGCGCCCGCATCCACGGCCCGGCGCACTTCGTCGGCGTTGTGCGTTTCCACGAGCGCCGAAAGGCCAAGCTGACGCGCGATGCCCATATAGGTTTCCAAATCCTGCTGGTCGAGGATGGAGCAAATGAGCAGTACGGCGTCGGCGCCCATCAGGCGCGCTTCATACAGCTGGTAAGCGTCCACCACGAAATCTTTGCGGATCATGGGCATGGCGATTTCCTGGCGGATTTGGCGGAAAATATGGTCCGAGCCCATGAACCAGCGCGGTTCGGTCAGGCAGGAGATGCAGTCGGCGCCGCCTTGCTGGTATTCTTGCGCGATTTGCAGATAGGGAAAATCTTGACTGATCATGCCCTTGGACGGCGAAGCGCGTTTGATTTCGCAAATGAACCGCAATCCGGGTACGCGCAGCGCGTCCTCGAACCGTTTGCCGTCCGCCGGTCCCAACGATTCGCATTGTTCGCGCAGCTCGGACGTGGCATGGAAGCGCTGGGCGCGGTGGACGCGTTCACGGGCATATTGGGCGATCGTGGTCAAGATGGTTTCCATGGCTCACCTTTCCTGCGACAGTGTGATGAAACGGTCCAGCGTCTCTTGCGCGGCGCCCGAATCGATCAGGGACGCGGCGAGCGCGATGCCCTGTGTGATGTTCTCGCTTTTGCCCGCCAGCGAGAATGCGGCGCCCGCGTTCATGAGCACGGCGTTGCGGCGCGGACCTTGTTCTCCCGCGAGGATGGAGCGCACTATCGCGGCGTTTTCTTCAGGGGCTCCGCCTTCGAGCTCTTCGCGCGCGCAACTCGTAAACCCGAATTGTTCGGGCATGATCACGTAGCGCGAGAAGGCGCTGCCATGGAATTCGCATACGCTGGTGGGTGCGCTCATCGAGATTTCGTCGAGCTTGTCCTGTCCGTATACGACCATGCCGTGGCGCACGCCGAGGCTGGCGAGCACATGGGCCAGCGGTTCGACCAGCGACGCGTCGTACACGCCGAGCAGCTGCATGGTGGGCGTCGCGGGATTGGTCAATGGTCCCAGAATGTTGAACACGGTGCGGATGCCGAGTTCCTTGCGGATCGGGCCCACATATTTCATGGACGTGTGGTATTTCTGCGCGAAGAAGAAGCACATGCCCACTTCGTCGAGCAGGCGCATGCAGGTTTCCGGAGACTGTTCAATGTTGACGCCCAGCGCTTCCAGGCAGTCCGCGGTACCGCATTTGGACGAGGCGGCACGGTTGCCATGCTTGGCCACCTTGATGCCGCCCGCGGCCGCGACGAGCGCCGCGGTGGTGGAAATGTTGAAGCTCTTGGAGCCGTCTCCGCCCGTGCCCACGATGTCCATGACGGGATGGTCGTAGGTGACACGCGTGGCGTGGTCTCGCATGGCGGCTGCGCAGCCGGAGATTTCCCCGATCGTTTCCGCCTTCGTGCTTTTGGTGGACAGGGCCGCCAGGAACGCCGCGTTCTGCGTGGGCGTCGTTTCGCCGCTCATGATTTCATCGATGACGGCGTAGGCTTCATCGTAGGACAGGTCCTGCTTGTCCACGATTTTGATAATGGCTTCTTTGATCATTCTTTGGTGTCCTTTGTCAGATCGATAAAGTTGCGCACCATGCGCATGCCTTCGGGCGTCATGATGGATTCGGGATGGAATTGCACACCGTATACGGGGTTGGCTCTGTGCTGCATGGCCATGATTTCTCCGTCGTCGGCGCGGGCCGTGACGATGAGGGAGCCGGGCAGCCCTTCATCCTGTACGGCGAGGGAATGGTAGCGCGCCACGGCGGTGCGAGGCGAGCACCCGGCGAATAGCGGGCTGGCCGTGTCGACTTGCGTTTCCGACTGCTTGCCGTGCATGAGCCGCTTGGCGTAGGAAACGTTGGCCCCGTATGCCACGCCGATGGCTTGGTGGCCGAGGCATACGCCGAGAATCGGAATATCCGCGCCCAAGTCGCGCACCACGTCCACGCATATGCCCGCGTCTTCGGGGCGTCCCGGCCCGGGCGAAAGCACAATGCCGTCGGGATCCATGCGTCGGACATCTTCCACGCTTACGGCGTCGTTGCGCACCACGCGTATGTCGGGCTCGATTTGGCCCACGAGCTGCACCACGTTGTAGGAGAAGCTGTCGTAGTTGTCGATGAGCAGGATCATTTATCGCACCTCCTGCGCCTGTTGCAATGCGCGCACCACGGCGGCCGCCTTGTTGAGACATTCCTGGTATTCGTGCTCAGGAACGGAGTCGGCCACCACGCCGGCGCCCGAACGCACGAACACTTTGCCATTTTTCTTGTAGGCGATGCGGATGGCGATGCACGTGTCGAGATTGCCCGAAAAGTCGAGATAGCCGATGGCGCCCCCGTAGATGCCGCGCTTGTTGTCCTCAATGTCGTTGATAAGCTGGCACGCCTTGATTTTGGGGGCTCCCGAAAGCGTTCCGGCCGGAAGGATCGCGTCCACGGCGTCCAATGCCGTTTTGTCGCTTCGCAATACGCCGCGTACGGTGGAACCGATATGCATGACGTGCGAATAGCGTTCGATGCTGTGCAGTTTTTCCACCTGGACGCTACCGAATTCGCTGATTTTGCCCAGGTCGTTGCGCCCCAGATCCACGAGCATGTTGTGTTCCGCAAGCTCCTTCTCGTCGCGCAGCAGTTCGTCTTCCAGCGCCGCATCCTCTTCGGGTGTTGCGCCGCGCGGCCGTGTTCCCGCCAGCGGGAATGTGTGCAGGACGCCGTCCTCGAGCTTGACGAGCGTTTCCGGGGATGCGCCCGCCACTTCGAGGCTGCGGCTTGAGAAATAGAACATGTAGGGCGAGGGGTTGATCGTGCGCAGCACGCGGTAGGTGTTGAGCAGCGACCCCTCGAACGGCGCCTCCAGGCGGTTGGAAAGCACGATCTGGAAAATGTCGCCTTCCACAATATGGTGTTTGGCGCGATTGACCATGGCGCAATATTCCTCTTTGCTGAACAGCGCCGTCACCTCGCCCGTCAGTCGTCCCGGTTCGTCTTCGGCCGGCTCGCCGTGGCGTACGAGTCGCGCCATCGCCTCGAGTTCGGCGCCGGCCCGCGCATATTGCGCGTCCACGTCGTCCAGAGAGATGGTGGTGATCAGCACAATCTTCTGGCGCACATTGTCGAAGGCGATGACTTTGTCGAACAGCATGAGGTCCACATCGCAGAACCCTTCGCTGTCATGCGCGTCCAAGTGGAGCGACGGTTCCGCGTATTTGAGGTAATCGTAGGAAAAATAGCCCACGAGGCCGCCCGCGAATGTGGGCATGCCTTTGATTTTGGGGCTTTTATACTCGTCCAGAATCCGCTTGATGCGCTCATGCGGCGAGGAAACGGGGAACGATTCGCCATTGACGCTCATCACGCCGTTCGTGCACGTGATTTCCAGTTTCGGATCGTATCCGAGGAACGTGTAGCGCCCCCATTGCTCGCTGTCGGTCACCGACTCGAGGATGTAGCAATGGTCGGAGACGCGCTGCAGCCTGCGCAGCACCTCGATGGGCGTGGCGATGTCGGACAACAGTTCCATGCTCACGGGAGCGCAGCGGTACTTCCCGGTGGCGCCGATGCGCCGCAACTCTTCTACAGTGGGATACACGACGTGTCCTTCCGCTCGGGCCACCGGGTTCCATACCGGCTTGCATAGTTGGTTCCCTAATATTGCGGGTTTCCGGTCCAACCATGCAAGACGTCTCTCAATATGGACAATTACCGCATTTATTGCAACATTGCGGTCCACATTCCTACGAAATCGGGCAATGTCTTTGATGTAGTGGCGATATTGACAATCTCAATATGTGGAATCACGAGTCCCAGCATCGCCGCGAATGTCGCCATGCGATGGTCGGCGTACGTTTCCATGACCGCGCCGTGCAACATGTCGCGCGAGACGGGTTCGATCGCAATGCCGTCGGGCAATTCGTGCGCGTGCGCGCCGACGCGTTCGATTTCCGTGGCCAGCGCATGCAGGCGGTCCGTCTCGTGGCCGCGCAGATGCGCGATGCCCGTCAATTCGCTCGGTCCGTCGGCCAGCGTACACAATGCGGCGATGCTCGGCGCGATCTCCCCCGCCGCCGACAGGTCATACGTTCCCAGCGCACGGATAGTCCCCGCGCCCGTGACGCGCAGCATGGCGCTGGCGGCCGGGCAATCGCCCCGTTTGTCCCAATCAAGGCCGCCAAAGATGACGGTGGCGCCCATGCGGCGCAACATGTCGGGAAGCAGACCGCCGGGTTGCGCGGTGGTGGCCGGCCAGCGCGGCACCTGCACGCTGCCGCCCGCGATCAGCGCGGCGCCCAGGAACGGGGCTGCATTGGACAGGTCGGGTTCCACCACGAGTTCGCCGGGCAGGTTGAGCGGGCGTGCCGCCACCTTCCAGCGGCCGTGGCCCGGCATCGTGATTTCGCCGCCGGCAAGCGCCACGTCTTCCATGGTCATGCGGATATGCGGCATGCTCGGCAACTTCTCCCCCGTATGGACGAGCGTCATGCCGCCGGGCAAGCGCGAGGCGACGAGTAGCAGCCCGGAAATGAACTGGGACGATTGGGACGAGTCGATCTTCACGGTCACATGGCCGGCGGGAAGAGTCCGGGGCGGCGTGACCGTGCACGGCAGGAATCCGGGGCGTCCTTGGTATTCAATAGCGCACCCCAGCTGTTCCAACCCGTCCAACACGGGTTTCATGGGACGTGCATATGCCTGTTCGTCGCCGTCGATATGGACGGGACCGTCGGCGAACAGCACGAGCGCCGGCACGAAACGCATCACGGTTCCGGCCAGGCCGCAATAAATGGTGACGTTTCCATGGAACGTGCCGTTGGCGGGCGGTGTTACCGTCACGATCGTAGGATCGTCGGGATCCTCGTCAATCGAGACTCCAAGCTCGCGCAACGCCGCCATCATGAGCGCCGTGTCACGTGAACGCAACAGTCCTTCCAACCGTACGGGCCGTGTTCCCAGCGCGGCGAGCAGCAGGTAGCGGTTGGACAGGGATTTGCTGCCGGGCACGGCGACGGTAGCGTCAAGCGGATGCCGGGCGAGCGGCGCCGGCCAAAGTGCGGTTTCAGTCATGCCTCTTATGGTAAGGGACGGCCGTGCGCCGACCGCCGGACCGTTTCAGATCGCCACGAATTTTTTACGCGAACCGCGCCCATGTGGGGCGCATACGCAAAAGGCCATTCCCGTTAACGGGAATGGCCTTGCATGGTGGTCGGGCTGACAGGATTTGAACCTGCGACATCCTGCTCCCAAAGCAGGCGCGCTACCAAACTGCGCTACAGCCCGAGTTGTTCGAGACTTGCCACACTCGGCCCGTCTCCAAGCACAAGAAATAACTATACCACACGGGCCAACGGCTTCGACACACCCCCGTTTTACAATGAATAGCCGGAGGGACACACATGATGGGAAGACACCAACAGGCTGAGGCTTCGGGCCTTATTTCATTCTTATGCTGCGCGGTATGCGGCGGCGTGGGCATGCTGCTGTATTTGCAGTACGCGTCCGCGTTCTGGCAGTTGAGCCAGCGGCGCTTCATGATGGCGGCGGCGTTCGTGGCTGTTTGCGGCGTGGCGTCGTTCCTTGTCGGATACTTGCAGCGCTTGCGCAGCCTTGCGCTCACGGGCACGTGGCCCATGCGCCTGCGCCGCGCCGTGGAAATCCTCGCATTGTCCGTGGTGTACGCGGCCACGCTGTTCCTCACGTCGTTCATGATTTTCAGCCTGTTCAACTCGCTGATGGGCCCCGTGCGTTTCGTCACGTATATTCCCTCGATTTGTGCGGGATTGGCCGGTGTCAGCGGCTACATCACTTTCGTGCAGGCGGAGCTGATGGACGCGAAAACATTGGCGTCGCTGCTGCCGTTCTTCATCATTTCCGGTGTGGGCGTCGCCAGCTACACGTCCACGGATCCCAACTGGTTCAACAACAATTTCTCGCAATTGGGCGACCGCACCACGTTCGCGGCCACCATGTTCAATGTCACGCTGATTCTCGGCGGCATATGTGTGATCATTATCTCGTACTTCGCCATCGCCGAACTCGTGGCGACCTACCGCATCTATCGGCCCGGCCAGCCTGTCGCCTACCGCATGGTCGACGTGCCTTACCGCCTGCCCAAATTCAAGGTGCGCATCGTATTGCTCACCATTCTGCTCATGCTCAGCGGCATCGCGTTCATCGGCATCGGCACGTTCCGCTATACGCCGCATCCCGTCATGCACAACATATTCGCGCGCGGACTGCCCGTCATCATGTGCCTGACGCTGGTAGGCCTGCCATGGCTCGCCCCGCAGCTGTCCAAGTCGCTGTACCTGTTGTCCGACTTGGCCGTAATCGTGGCGGGCGCGACGGGCGTCACGTGGATTCTCGGCTACACGTCGCTGACGAACGTGGAGGCGCTCGCAGGCATGATCTTCCTCGGATGGTTCATCGTGTTCTCGCGCCAGATCGCCGCCATCGACGACGACCGCGTCCAGCGCCAGCTGCTGTTGATGCGCCAGCAGGGGCTGGACCCGGACATCACGATGAAGGATGTGGAACAGATCTCGCTCGACTCCGTGATGGGCACGGGCACCACGAACGTGCTGCACGAGCGCGGCTAGGCATCGCATGCGTCACAGACGCTTGAGCAGCTGGTCCGCCTGTTCGGGCTTGTCGGAGCTCATGAGCATAAGGAAGCTGCGGGCTTGCGCCGTAATGGAGAAGCCCGCCTCGTAATTGAGTTCCGGGCCATCCGGATTGTGCGTGTCGATAATGAGCCGCCAGTTTTTGCCGTACCGTTCGTCGGGCAGCGTGAACATGATCGGCTCATAGTGCGCGTTGAAAATCAGGATGAAATCGTTGTCCACCTGGCCGTTGCCATACCAATCCTTTTCCGGAATGTCGGAACCGTTCAGGTAAATCATGATCGAGAACGCGTGCGTGTCACGCCACGCCTCAAGATCCATGATGTGGCCCGTAGGGTCGAACCATTCCACCTGCGGAATCTCATCGGGGTTGTCCCATTCCTCACGCCCTATGAAGAAGCGGCGCCGGTGCAACACGGGATGACTCAACCGCAAATGCGTAAGCTTGGCCACGAATTCGCACATGCTGCGCTGCGACTCGTCAAGATCCCAATGCGTCCACGACAAGGCGTTGTCCTGGCAGTACGCGTTGTTGTTGCCTTCCTGCGTGCGGCACACTTCGTCGCCGCCGCAAATCATGGGCACGCCTTGGCTGAACAATAGCGTGGCGAACATGTTGCGCATCTGGCGCTGGCGCAACGCGAGCACGTCGGGCGCCTGCGTGGGGCCTTCCACACCGCAATTCCACGAACGGTTGTTGTTCTCACCGTCACGGTTGTCCTCGCCGTTGGCGATGTTGTGCTTGCTGTTGTAGCTGACCAGGTCGTGCATCGTGAAGCCGTCGTGGGCCGTCACAAAATTGACCGACGCGACAGGACGGCGTCCGTTGGCCTGGTACAAGTCGGAGCTGCCCATGAAACGGCTCGTGAATTCGGGCAGCGTGGACGGCTGCGAACGCCAGAAATCGCGCACGCAATCGCGGTAGCGGCCGTTCCATTCCGACCAGCTGGGCGGGAAGCCGCCCACCTGGTATCCGCCGCTTCCCAAATCCCACGGTTCAGCGATAAGTTTGACGCGCGAAATGACCGGATCCTGCTGCACAATGTCGAAGAATGCGGACAGCTTGTCGACTTCCTGGAACTGGCGCGCCAACGTGGCCGCGAGATCGAATCGGAATCCGTCCACATGCATTTCGGACACCCAGTAGCGCAGCGAGTCGGTAATGAGCTGCAACGCGTGCGGCGAGCGCATGAGCAGCGAGTTGCCCGTGCCTGTCGTGTCGAAGTAGTGGGCTTCGTCGCCATCCACGAGACGGTAGTAGGCCTGGTTGTCGATGCCGCGCAAACTGAGCGTGGGGCCCATATGGTTGCCTTCGGCAGTGTGGTTGTACACCACGTCGAGGATCACTTCCATGCCGGCACTGTGGTAGGCCTTGACCATGGCCTTGAATTCGTTGACCTGCTGGCCGCGTTGCCCGGCGCTCGCATACGCATTGTGCGGGGCGAAGAAGCCGATGGTGTTGTATCCCCAGTAGTTGCTCAGTCCCTTTTCCTGCAGGAACGAGTCGTTGATGAACTGGTGGATCGGCATGAGCTCGATGGCCGTGATGCCCAGGTTCTTCAAGTAGCTGATCACGGAAGGATATGCGAGTCCGGCATAGGTGCCGCGCATTTCCGTAGGTACGAGCGGGTTGAGGTTGGTCATGCCGCGCACATGCGCTTCATAGATGATGGAGTCGTGGTAGGAAATGTCGGGATGGCGGTCGTTGCCCCAATCGAAGTACGGGTTGGTGACCACGGCCTTCATGGTATGGGGGGCCGAGTCCAGCGTGTTCATGTTCGACTGGTTCGACGAATCGTTGAACCAGTAGGAGTATAGGCTTTCATCGCCGTCGATGTTGCCGTCTATGGCTTTGGCGTAGGGGTCGAGCAACAGTTTGTTCGGGTTGCACCTCAGTCCCCTTGCCGGATCGTACGGGCCGTAGACGCGGTACCCGTAGCGTTGGCCCGGCTGGATGCCGGGAACATAGATATGCCACACATACGAGTTTTGTTCTTCAATCGGAATGCGCGTTTCACGATCATCGTCGTCGAACAGGCACAGTTCCACTTTCTGTGCGACGCGCGAGTACAGTGCGAAGTTCACTCCGGAGCCGTCGTACGTTGCCCCGAGCGGGTTCATTGATCCAGGACGTGTTTGCATACCCTCTAGTATGGCACACCGCTTTTTGCCCGATAAGTTTCACGACATGGCGAATATGGTGCAATGACAACGTTTTCACACAATTTTTGGCGTCATTCCTGTATCACAGAGTGAAACGCGTTTACGATTCCTTTACGTTTGGGACGCCCGTACCACTTGGAGCGACTCGATTGCCGTACAATTACCGGTTTTCCTGGAGACGGCGGATCTGCTCGGCCTGGAAGGCGATGACGGAATTCGAGGCGTGGATGGGCAGTTTGCGGAGTTCTTCCCAGCTCACCCATGCCGACTCCACATGCTCGTCGGCGTCGAAGCGCGTCTCGCCTTGTTCCCAGTGGCGTAAGCGCAGAATATAGATGTGGGCGATTTCGTCGCACATGCCTTCCGAAGAGTAGCAGCTGTCCACATGTTCCAGCGTCATGTCTTCAGCCGGGTCAGTCACCATTACGCCCGTTTCCTCGCGCAGTTCGCGCAAGGCCGCCTCTCGCGCCGACTCTTCCGGGTCTATGAGGCCCGCGGGAAGCCCGTACGCGAATTTGTTGGATCCAGCTCGGTATTCGCGCTCCACCAGATAGCGGTCCGTGCGCGCATCCCATACTAGCATCACCACGGCGGGCGCGTGCACCACCACTTGGCGGCGCACCACCACGTCGGAGCCGTTTCGCGTATGCAGCGCCACGCGCCGGTCTTCCACGGAGAAGATGGCGCCCGTATACTGCGTGTCGCTGGAAAGGATTGTGGCCGGCACGTTCATGTCCACGCCGTCCGACGTGCGCGCCAGCAGGCGGTCGATCTCGCTCATCAGTTGATCACCAGATCCCACGGGTCGGTACGCATGTCGTTCCAACGCGCAACCACCTTGTCCCCCGTCGCCTGCTCGATGGCGGCCGGAACATCCTCAAGCGCGTAGCGGAACCACATCGATTCGATGGCGCTATGCGGAGTGTTGATCAGGCACGGGCTTACGGCCGGCGAATCAAGCGCTCCTCCGTTGCCGAGCGGCACGCCGTGTTCCCTCATCTTCGCCTCGTACAGGGCTTGCTGCATTTCGTCGGTGGCCGGATGATGGCGCAAATCGCTCGTCACATACACGTCGACACCCAAGGCGTTTACGTCGCCGAACATCGAGTCTCCCGAGCCTGGCAGCACGGCAATGCGCTGGACTGGCATGTTCAGCGGGCCGCTCACCTGCACGCCATAGCGCGTGGCGGGCAGTTCGCGCGCCACCAGGGCCGCGAAATCCTCAAGCGCCATGGGTTCGGCCAGGTGACCCACACGCCCCTCGCCTACCGCATGTTCGGCCGTGGGATCGTCAATGGGAATCAGCGGACGCTGGTCGAGCAGCCCGAACGCGTCGGCGGCCGCCTGGGCCACGCCGCGGTAGGACGCGTCGGCGTTTGTATGGCCCACCCACAGCGCGCAATGGTTGCGGTAGAGCTTGCTGACAATCTGTCCGCGGAAGCCCTGCGTGGACACTTCGTGCACGGCGCGGAAGAACAATGGATGGTGGCATACGATCAGGTCCGCGCCGCTGGCGATGGCCTCGTCGATGACGGTCATGGTCGGATCAGCCGCGAACACTATGGAACGCACCTCGTCTTCCAAGTCGCCCACAATAAGGCCCGGATGATCCCAGCTTTCCGCGTACCGCAACGGGTAGAGCGTTTCCAGCACTTGCACGGCCTGTTGTAATGTCGCCATCACATTCCCCTTTTCCTATCGCCGTATATCGATCCTGTCGCTCGCGATCAGTGAGCCGCGAGCTGCCAATCCGATCCTACGCCCGTGGACACGTTCAGCGGAACGGCCAAATGCACGGCATGTTCCATGGCATCCTTGACAAGCGAGACGGCTTCCTCCTGCTCGCCTGCGGCGAGTTCCACCACAAGTTCGTCGTGGATCTGCAGCACGATGCGGCTCTTCAGCCCGTGCGAGCGCAGCGCGTGCTGGGCGCGGATCATGGCCATTTTCATGATGTCCGCCGCGGATCCCTGGATCGGGGCGTTCAGCGCGGCACGTTCGGCCGCGTCACGCGCCACACGGTTCGACGACCGCAACGCCGGGAAATAGCGGCGGCGCCCGAACATCGTTTCCGTATATCCGCGTTTGCGCGCCGTGGCGACCAGCGACTCCAAATAGTCGTGCACTTTGCCAAACACCGAGAAGTACTGCTGCTTGAGCTGTTCTGCCTCATGCGGGCGAATGCCGAGCTGCTGGGACAGGCCGTAGGTGCTCAGTCCGTACGCCAAACCGTAGCTCATGGCCTTCACATGGCTGCGCTCGTCGCCCGTGATCTCGTCTACCGGCTTGCCGAACACGAGGCTCGCCACATATTTGTGGAAGTCCATGCCCGACTTAAACGCGTCGATCAGCGCCTCGTCATGGGACAGGTCCGCCATGATGCGCAATTCCACCTGCGAATAGTCGGCGCTCAACAGCGCGACATCATCGGCAGACGGCACGAAGGCGGAACGGATTTCGCGGCCCTGTGCGTTGCGGTTCGGAATGTTCTGCAGATTCGGGTCCACGGAGCTCAAGCGTCCCGTCGCCGCGACGGTCTGCTCGAACGTCGTATGGATGCGGTTGTCGCGCGGATTGACGGCGTCGATCAGCGTCTGCACAATCTGCTTGAGCTTGTTGATTTCGCGGTAGCGCAGCAGCGCGCCCAGGAACGTGAACGCCTGCGTGCCTTCCTCGGCCGCCGCGTACAGTTTCTGCAACGCCGCGGCGTTCGTGCTATAGGAACCCTTTTTGGTTTTCTTCGTGGGTGTCAGGCCCATGTCCTCAAACAACACTTTGCCCAGCTGCTTGGGGCTCTGCAGGTTGCATTGGCTGCCGGCCGCATCCCATGCGGTCTGCTGCAACTGGTCCGCCTCGTCCGCGAACGCGGCGTGCATGGCGTGCAAACGGTCCATGTCCACGGCGGCACCCGTCTGTTCCATGCAGAACAGCGTGTACGAGGTGGGCATTTCAATGACGCGCAGCAGCGCGTATTGCTCACTTTCCTGCACACCGTACGCCAAATGCTTGGCGAGCGCCTCCACGAGCGCGGCCTTGTGTACCGATTCGCTTGCGTCACCGGGCTCGTCCAGCCCGTCGAGGTCGAGCATGCCTTGCGGTTCCTGCGGCGCGGCCGAGGCCGACACGTTCAGGAAATGCTCGGCGTAGTCCTCGATCGTGGCGCCCGTGAAATCAGGTTCCACCAGGTAGCCCGCAAGTTTCGTGTCGAACAGCGGCACTTGCAGCGTGATGCCGGCGGCGGCCAGCATATGCAAATGTTCCTTGTAGGAGTGCACGACCAGCGTGGTGGCATGCTCGTCGAGAATGCTATGCAGCGCTTCCACATACGTGTCGCCTTGCATGGGAACATGTACGGCGTGGCCGTTGGCGAGCAATGTCACAGAGTCCAGCCGGGAGGCGCCCGGCTTGGCGCTGCCTTCGGCCAGCAGCGTCCACGAAGCGTCCACCGCGGGAACGCATTCCTGGGACTGCTCGTGCAGTTGGCGCACGATGTCCATGGTTTCCATGCGCTTGTCAATGGTGGTACCGGGCTGCTTGGCCGGGCAATGCAGTTCGGCCCATGCCAGCAGTTCCTCGGGGGTGGAGACTTCGTCGATCTGCGGTTCGCTTACCGTCACGTCGCCGTCCTGTGGTGCAAAAGAAACGCTGTCGACGGGAACGTCGGTAAAGTTGGCGATGATTTTCTTGCGTGTGCTCGCGCCGAAATCGAGTTCGGCGAACAGGTCGTTGAGCGCGGCCATGTCCACGCGTCCGAACGAGAGCTGGGCGATCGTCACTCCCAAGTCCAAGTCGCGTACGAGCGCGTTGACTTTGCGGTTGAGTTCCACCTGTTCAATGTTCTCACGCAGCGCCTGGCCCTTTTTGCCGCCGATTTCGTCGGCGTGCTCAATAATGCCTTCCAGACTGCCGTACTGGTTGAGCCATTTGGCCGCGTATCCGTCGCCCACACCCGGGACGCCGGGAATATTGTCCGACTGTTCGCCGCGCAACGCGGCCAGATCCGGGTACTGCGCCGGCGTCACATGGTACTTTTCTTCCACGGCCTCGGGCGTCATGTGCTTGAGTTCCTTGAAATGGTACCCCGGATACAACACCGTGATGTCGTTGTCGATAAGTTGGAAGGAATCCCTGTCGCCCGAAAGTACCAGCGTTTTCAGTCCCGCCTGCTCCCCCATGGTGGCGAGCGTGCCGATCACGTCGTCGGCCTCGAATCCCGGCTTTTCTATATAGGTGACACCCAGCGCCGCAAGCATGCGCTGGATCAGCGGAATTTGCGAGAGCAGTTCCTCGGGAGCCGCCTGCCTCGTACCCTTGTAACCTTCCAGCATGTCGTTGCGGAACGTGCCGCCCTTCACGTCGAACGCCACGGCGAGCCGCGTGGGGTGTTCGGCTCCAATGACTTCGCCGAGCATATTGAAAAAGCCCCAGATCGCGTTGGTCGCCTGACCCGAGGGCGTACTGAAATTGTCTACCGGAAGCGCATAAAAAGCGCGGAACGCCATCGAGTGGCCGTCGACCACAAGAAGCGTTCCGCGTTCATTCGATTGTTTCGTCATACAACTAGCGTATATCAGTGCTCGTTGGCTTCCGGCTTAGCGTCGCCATATTTGGCGATAATGGCCTCGGCCAGACGGCGCTTGGGGACGCGCTGATCCATCGAAGTCTTCTGGATCCAACGGAAAGCGCCCTGCTCCGTGAAGTTCGCCTTGTCCATAAGCAGGCCCTTGGCGCGGTCGACGAGCTTGCGCTCCTCAAGCGTGTCCTCGGCCTTCTTGAGCTTGGCCTCGACTTCTTCGAGCTGCCTGCGCGTATCGTCGAGTTCCTGCTCGTCGCGGTCGATGCCGTCAAGCAGGTCGTTGATTTCCGCGAAGCGGCCCATGGCCACCTCGATGGCCGGCAGCAGCTTGGATTCTTCGTACGGCTTGGTCACATACGCCATAACGCCCGCGCCAATGGCCTGCTTGACCAGATCTGTCTGGGAGAAGGCCGTAAGCATGACGACCGGCGCCAAGTTCTCGTCGCAAATGATGCCTGCGGCGGTAATGCCGTTCATGCGCGGCATCTTCACGTCCATGCACACCACGTCCGGGTGCTTTTCGCGCGTCAGGTCGACCGCCTCTTCGCCGTTGGCGGCCTCGCCGATCACTTCATAGCCGTTGTCTTCAAGCATGGCGACCAGATCCATACGGTTCACGGATTCGTCTTCCGCCACCACCACGGTGCGCTTGCGCGGTTCTTCCTGCTGCGTTTCTTCCGCCTCTTGCGTCTGTTCAGTCTCGTTCTTCACGTTCTTCAACTCTTCTTCGGTGAGCACATCATCCAGTTGCTGCGCGTCATTGTCTGCCATAGTCACATTCACTTTCACACTCATCATTGATGTTGTTCCCGCACGCATGTGTCGGTGGGTCATGCGCCGAGTTCCAACGGTTTATTCTAGCGCACGGCCGCAACAGGAACGAGCGGTGCCAACAAAAAATCCAGAACCGTCAACAACCGGACGATTCTGGACTTTCCATTTGCAGTGCCCCCGGTGGGACTCGAACCCACACTGTACAGATTTTGAGGCTGTCTCCTCTACCAATTGGGATACAGGGGCGTTGCCTAGGCAACAAAGGAGAATATACCACACTTTCGGATGTACGCAAATTTTCGATGCCAGCGTGTTGCCGTCGCAAATTGTGAAAGATTCGAGCCCAAATGCTAGTGGCATCTACCTTTCCAGCGGCTTTCTCCCTACAATTGAAGTCCAAATGTACGCGATGGGAGGATTTATGAATCATAAGACGTATCGCCATTTTGATCCATGGCGTAGCACTTCGATCAAGGAAACCATGCGTGAAACGGTGGTTGAGGACCATCATTTCAACGTGGACCATGTCCAGTTCGATTCGATGGACGGCGGCCCGTTCGAACGCATGCAGTTGCACAAGAACAACGGCGATTCCGTGGGCGTGATCGGACTGACCCCGGAGGGGCTCATTCCGCTCGTGGAACAGTACCGCCTGCCCATTCACCGTTGGACGCTGGAAATCCCGGCCGGACACGCCCTGGAAAAGGACGAGCAGCCGCTGCGGGTGGCACAGCGCAAACTGCTGGAAGAAGCCGGTTACGAAGCCGAGCATTTCTCCGAGTTCGCCCGCTTTGTCAACACGCCAAGCTTCTCGGACCAGCGCACCTCGCTGTTCTTCGCCACGGGCCTGCATAAGGCCGGCGACGGCGGCCAGGTGGATGTGGACCGCTCCCATGTGCGGTTCTACACGCCGCAGGAGGCGCACGACATGGTGCTCAACGGTACGATTATCGACGCGAAGTCGATTATCGCGATCGGTCGCCTGTTCGCCTCGCCGCATTTCCTGATCGAATCGGAACTGGATCACGAGTAAAGTCCAGGATCCCGTCTGAATACCAAAAGCCGCCATGGCGCGCATCAATGAAGATGCCGCCAGGCGGCTTTTGCATTCTACGGTTAAGAGTGCGGCTACTTGCCGCAATCGCAGTCGTCACGCAGCGACGCGCTCGAATGCGCCATCTCGTCATTGTCCCTGACCGAACGCACGACTTTGGCCGGAACCCCCGCCACGGTCGCGTAGTTGGGCACGTCGTGAAGCACCACGGCCTGCGCCGCCACACGCGAATAGCAGCCGACGGTCACGGGGCCGAGCACGGCGGCACCGCAACCGACCATCACATGGTTTTTCAGCGTGGGATGGCGCTTGCCGTGGCCTTTGCCCGTGCCTCCTAGCGTCACGCCATGGTAGATCATGCAATCGTTGCCGATTTGTGCGGTCTCCCCGATCACAATGCCCATGCCGTGATCAATCACGAAGCGTTTGCCGATCTGCGCACCCGGATGGATCTCGATGCCCGTCATATGGCGGGCTATCTGGGAATGCAGGCGCGCCAGAAAACGGAAACCGTGCCTCCACAACCAGTGGCTCACCCGATGCATGAGCACGGCGTGCACACCCGGATACAGCAAGAATATTTCCAGCCGGCTGCGTGCGGCCGGATCCCTGCGCTGGTATGCGCACAACAAGTCATGCAGCTCGCCGCGCTCGTGGCAAATTACGGACAGGGCGCTAGAGAGCGGGTCCGAAGAGGATCGTGGCATGAAGGTTCCTAACGGTAAGGCGAAGCGGTTACGCGAACAACGGAGTGGACAGGTAGCGGTCGCCGCTGTCGGGCAGCAGCACCACGATGTTCTTGCCCTGCGCCTCCGGTCGCTTCGCGATCTGGATGGCGGCCCACATCGCCGCGCCGGAAGAAATGCCTACGAGTACGCCTTCCTTACGGCCGATCATGCGGCCCGTAGTAAACGCGTCGCTGTTCGTGACGCGGATGACTTCATCATAAATCTTCGTATCGAGCACGTCCGGCACGAATCCCGCGCCAATGCCCTGGATCTTGTGCGGACCCGCGTGGCCTTCGCTCAGCACCGGGGAGTCTTCGGGTTCCACGGCCACGATCTTCACATCGGGGTTCTGCTGCTTCAGGTATTCGCCGACACCCGTAATCGTGCCGCCCGTGCCCACGCCGGCCACGAAGTAGTCGACCTTGCCGTCGGTGTCGCGCCAAATTTCCGGGCCCGTGGACGCCACGTGAATCGTCGGGTTGGCCGGATTGACGAACTGGCCCGCCACAATGCTGCCCGGCGTGGCGTCATGCAGCTCTGCGGCCTTAGCCATGGCGCCCGTCATGCCGTCGGCGCCCGGGGTGAGCACGAGCTGGGCGCCATAGGCCGTCATGAGGCGGCGGCGTTCCATGCTCATGGTGTCGGGCATCACGATGATCACGTGGTAGCCGCGTGCGGCGCCCACACTTGCCAGGCCAATGCCCGTGTTGCCGGAGGTGGCCTCGATAATCGTGCCGCCAGGCTGGAGTTCGCCCGACTGTTCGGCCATGTCGATCATGTTCTTGGCTACACGGTCCTTGACCGAACCGGCCGGGTTGAGGTATTCCAACTTCGCGAGAATATGCGCGTCGAGATGTTCGTCATGCTCGATATGCGTCATTTCCAGCAGCGGGGTGTTGCCGATCAGTTGGTCGGCTGCGGTATATACATTGCCCATGATGTTGTCCTTACGTAAATAATGTCGTGTTGTGCATATGAGTTGAATAATGGTGCCGTTCAGCAACATCGGCGTAAGTGCATCATCATGCGCATGAATTCCTTTCCGCATCGGGCGCACCGTATATTCCGCTGATGAAATACGGAACACAAGTGCCGCGCTGTTCACAGGGCACAACATGACCGCCCGCGTGTCTCTTCCAAAATCTCCATATTTGCGCTAGCGGCATAACTCGCGCCCGTGTAGTCCAACATATAAAACGCAAAAGGCGCATCCGAACGAATTCGGATGCGCCCAGCCGCTTGTGTCAGGCTCTTTCAAGCCCTATCAAGCGGTATGCGTCGCTGAAAAATCAGTCGCAAGCGCCCACGGTGTGGACGTAGATGGAGTCGGTGCGACCCGGCTTGTGCTCGCCCTGTGCGGAGCTCAGCACCACGATCTTGTCGCCGTTGGAAGCCTTGCCGGCTTCGCGCAGCACCTTGTCGGTGAAGATCATGAGGTCCTTGCGGGACATGTCGTGGTAGTCCTCGTCGAGCAGGATGCCTTCGGTGCCCCAGCTCAGAGCCAGCCAGTGGTAGGTGTGCTCGTTGTTGGTCAGGCCGTAGATCGGCGTTGCCGGACGCTCGCGGGACACGCGGTGCACGGTGGAACCGGTCTGCGTGTAAGCCACGATGGCCTTGGCGTTGAGCTTGTCGGCCAGATCCACGGCAGCGGAAGAGACGGCGCCCGTGCTGGACATGTCGAGCTTCTTGAGCTGCGGGATGCGGTCGAAGCCGTGCTCGGTGGCGTAGCCGGAGATGCGGGCCATGGTGTTCACGGTCTGCGTCGGGTACTCGCCAACGGCGGTTTCGTTGGAGGTCATGGTGGCGTCGGCGCCGTCAAGCACGGCGTTGGCGCAGTCGGAAGCCTCTGCACGGCTCGGGACCGGAGAGTGGACCATGGAGCCCAGGACTTCGGTGGCCACGATGACCGGCTTGGCGTACTGGCGGGACAGTTCGATGCAGCGCTTGGTTACCAGCGGCACTTCCTCGAACGGCATTTCCACGGCCATGTCGCCACGGGCGACCATGATGCCGTCGAACACCTTGACGATGTCCTCAAGGTTCTCCACAGCCTGCGGCTTCTCGATCTTGGCGACGATCGGAATGCGGCGGCCTTCCTCGTCCATGATCTCGTGGGCGCGATCGATGTCGGAAGCGAAACGCACGAAGGACATGGCGATGATGTCGGCACCCGTGCGGATGGCCCAACGCAGATCCTCTTCGTCCTTCTCGGTCAGTGCCGGCAGAGACACCGCGACACCCGGAAGGTTGATGCCCTTGTGGCTGGAAACCGGGCCGGCCACGATAACCTTGGTGTATACGTTGTTGCCTTCGACCTTGGTGACCTCGAGGCGGACCTTGCCGTCGTCGATCAGGATCGGATCGCCAGCGTGGCAATCACCCGGCAGACCCTTGAAGGTGCAGGACGTGATGTGCTCGTCGCCTTCAATGTCGTCGGTGGTGATGATGAATTCCTGGCCCTCGGTCAGCTGGACCTTGTCTTCACCTTCAGCGTTCTTCTTGAACCAGCCGCAGCGAATCTTCGGACCCTGCAGATCCACGAGAACTGCCACGTTGCGGCCCGTGGTCTTCGAGGCCTCACGCACGTTGTTGTATACGCGCAGGTGGTCTTCCGGCGTACCGTGGGAACGGTTCAGGCGGGCAACGTCCATACCGGCTTCCACAAGCTTGGTGAGGTTTTCGAGAGATTCGGTAGCTGGACCAATGGTGTCCACAATCTTTGCTTTACGCATGAATGCTATCCACTTTCTACATAGGTAACATCGGGTGGTAACTCCCGGTGATCGGCTACTAGTTTAGTCGCGAAAACCGCGCCACGCCCGAAGCGCAAGCGTTTTTCTGTTAGCGCTAACAATCGGTGGAAAATATAAGGAGGGAAGCAATTCCTGGATCGCTCCCCTCCTCTACAAGCGCATTCGCCTTACTGTTCCACCTGCTTCATGCTGCGCATCTTGAGCACACTGGCCAGCGCCGCGCCGCCAATGGCCACAAGGATAATGACCAGCGACAGCCATGACGGGATTTCCGGCACCCACGCGATATGGTGGCCGCCGTTGATGAACGGCAGCGTGTTCGTGTGCAACGCTTCCATGATGAGCTTGACGCCGATGAACGCGAGCACAATGGACAGGCCCACGGGCAGGTACACGAGCTTGTCGAGCAGCGTGCCCAGCAGGAAGTAGAGCTGCTGCAGGCCCAGCAACGCGAACACGTTGGCCGTGAACACGATGAACGGATCCTTCGTCAATCCGAAGATGGCTGGGATGGAGTCGAATGCGAACATCAAATCGGTGGTACCGATCGTGACGAACACGATGAGCAGCGGCGTCCAATATTTCGCGCCGTTGCGTACCACGCGCATCTTCTCGCCGTCGTATTCGTTCGTGATTTTCGTGAACTTGCGCACCACGCCGATGAGCTTGCTCTCATGGAACTCCTCGTCGTCATCCTCGCCGCGTGCCACTTTGATCGCCGTGTACAGCAGGAACGCGCCGAAAATGAAGAAGATCCACGTGAAGCGTTCGAGCAGCGCGGCGCCGATGAGAATGAAAATGCCGCGCAGGATCAACGCGATCGTAATACCGATCGACAGTACGTATTTCTGAATCTTTTTCGGCACCTGGAAGTTCGCCATAATAATGACGAACACGAACAGGTTGTCGATGCTCAGCGAATATTCGGTAAGCCAGCCCGAATAGAACTCCATGGCGGGCTGGGAGCCGGCGATCCACCACATGATGCCGCCGAAAATAAGCGCCGCCACCACGAAGAACAGGATGTGGCGCACGCATTCGGCCGTCGATGGCACATGCGGACGCCTGCCGATCACAAACAAGTCAACAACAAAGAATACGGCCAGCACAATGAATGTGATGACCATAAATAGAAACGGGGTTTCAGCCATAATCCTTTAGCATACGGACGAAATACGACACATATGCCCGTAAAATGCACAAAATTACAGGATGTATACAAAGCGGCTGAAACCGCGCGTTCCTTATTCTTGGGCCTGTGTCGCCTGGCGCAGCTCCTTTTTCAGATCCCGAATTTCGTCGCGCAGCCTCGCCGCGAGCTCAAATTGCAACTGCTCGGCGGCCGTGTGCATCTGTGCGGACAATTGGCGGATCAGGTCGGCCAGATCCTGTGCGGGCAGTCCGGCGCGCAAAATTTCCTCATGCCGTTTGTCCATATCGTGGACAGACGGCTCCGGAATTCCCAAATGCGAATTGCCTGCCTTGTTCGCGTTGCGATAGCCGCCTTCGAGCAGTGTTTGCGTGTCCACATCCTCTTTGGCGAGCATGTCGTTGACATCGCTGATTTTCTTGATCAGGGGCTTGGGATCGATGCCATGCTCCTTGTTGTAGGCCATCTGGATGTCGCGGCGGCGGTTCGTTTCCGAGATCGCCTTGTCCATGGCTTCGGTCACATGGTCGGCGTACATGAGCACGGTGCCGCTCACGTTGCGCGCCGCTCGTCCGATCGTCTGGATAAGCGAACGGTAGGAACGCAGGAAGCCTTCCTTGTCGGCGTCGAGGATGGCCACGAGCGAGACTTCCGGCAGATCGAGTCCCTCACGCAGCAAATTGATGCCGACGATCACGTCGATTTTGCCTTCGCGCAGTTGGCGCAACAGTTCCACACGGCGCAGCGTGTCCACATCGGAATGCAGATATTCGACTTTGATGTCGCGTTCCAGCAGGTAATCGGTCAAGTCCTCGGCCATCTTTTTGGTCAGCGTGGTCACGAGCGTGCGCTCATGGCGCGCCACACGGTTCTTGATTTCGGCGAGCAGGTCGTCGATCTGCCCGTCGACGGGGCGCACTTCGATTTTCGGATCGACCAGTCCCGTCGGGCGGATGATCTGTTCGACCACGCCGTCGCTCAAGGAGAGTTCATAGTCGCCGGGTGTGGCCGACAGATAGACGGTCTGTCCCACGCGCTCCTGGAATTCCTTCCATTTGAGCGGGCGGTTGTCCATGGCGCTGGGCAGGCGGAATCCGTGTTCGACCAGCGTGCGTTTGCGGCTCGCGTCGCCTTCGTACATGGCGCCGATTTGCGGGACCGTCACATGCGATTCGTCGATGACGAGCAGGAAATCGTCGGGGAAAAAGTCGAGCAGCGTATGCGGCGGCGTGCCCGGCGCGCGTCCGTCCAGATGGCGCGAGTAGTTTTCAACTCCCGAACAGACGCCCACTTGCGAAAGCATTTCCAGATCATAGTTCGTGCGCATGGTCAGGCGTTGCGCTTCGAGTTCCTTGCCCTGCTTGTGCAATTCGGCCACGCGTTCGTCGCGCTCCCGCTCGATGGCGTGGATGGCGCGCTGCATGCGTTCGGGACCCGCCACATAATGGGAGGCCGGAAAAATGTGGACTTCAGTTTCCTCACGCAGCACGTCGCCCGTCAGCGGATGCAGCATGGAAATGCGGTCGATTTCGTCGCCGAAAAACTCGATGCGCACGGCCAGCTCCTCATATACGGGAATGATTTCCACAGTGTCCCCGCGCACGCGGAACGTGCCGCGCGTGAAGGCGATGTCGTTGCGCGTGTACTGCATTTGCACGAATTTGCGCAACAGGTCGTCCCTGCCGATTTCCTGACTCTGCTGCAGGAACAGCATGCGTCCCGCGTACTCTTCGGGCGTGCCCAAACCGTAAATGCAGGAGACTGTGGCGATCACCACGCAGTCGCGGCGCGTGAGCAGGTTCGCCGTGGCGGCATGGCGCAAACGTTCCACGTCGTCATTGATGTTGGCGTCCTTTTCAATATAGGTGTCGGTTTGCGGAATGTAAGCTTCGGGCTGGTAGTAGTCGTAGTAGCTCACGAAATAGCTGACGGCGTTGTCGGGCATAAGTTCGCGGAACTCCGCGCACAATTGGGCCGCCAGCGTCTTGTTGGGTTCGATGATCAGCGTCGGGCGCTGCAACTTTTCAATAAGCCACGCCGTTGTCGCCGTTTTGCCCGTGCCCGTGGCGCCCATAAGCACCACATCGTTTTCTCCGCTTTCAATGCGCTCGGCAAGCTCGGCGATGGCCTGCGGCTGGTCGCCCGACGGCTGGTACGCGGACTTGACCTCGAACGGCTTGTCTTTGCGAATGATTTCTGTCATGGTGTCCCCTTGTCGTGTCAGTCCGTCTGTCGGCCAAGCCATGGCGCCATAATGCGATCTACCTGCTTGAGCATGGCGTCCATGGGTTGCGAAGCGTCAATAAGCGTGTCGCTAATGGCCCTGCGGCGCTGGTCACTCGCCTGGTGCGCAATGCGGTCGAGGGCTTGCTGCTCGCTCATGGCGCGCGTCTCCATCATGCGCCGCACGCGTGTGGCCTCGTCCGCCTCTACCGTCACGATATGGTCGAAATGGAACGGGATGGTATTGAACACGTCGGCGAGCAGCGGAATGTCATGCACCACCACCAATTGCCGCGCCTTATCGCGCCCGTTCGCGCATTGTTCATATTCGCGCAGGAACTGTCTTTCCTGCTCTTCGGCGGCGCGGTAAATGTAAGGATGCTCAATGGCGTTCAATCGTTCCAACGCGTGCGGATCGGCGTCGGTGGCGAATACGTGGCGCGCAAGCCACGCGCGGTCCAAAGTGCCGTCGGCGTTCAGGGCGTCAGGACCAAACTCTTGCGCTATGCGTTCCAGCGCCGGCGCATGGGGCTTGACGACTTCGCGCGCCAACGCGTCATAGTCGATCACGTGCGCGCCGTCTTCCTTCATGCGCGCGGCGACGGTGCTTTTGCCCGCGGCTATGCCGCCTGTCAATCCAATTCGCATCACAGCCGCATTATAAGTGCATCGCGCCGGCCGCCGGTTCGTTGTCAACGGAATCGGCGCGGCTTGCGAGCGGCGCATCCGCGTCGGTTCGCACAAAAGCGCCATAGCGCCCATGGGCGCGATGCACTTGCAGCGGCATGTTGAATACGCGCGACAGACGTTCGGAAGTAAGCCCCTGTTCTATCGGGCCCGCATATACCACGGTTCCCGGCGCGGGGTCCGTTCCCGTATGGCCGTTACCCCGCCGCCCCATGATGGCGATATGGGTGAAGCCTGAGGGAATTTCCTCGAGATGGTGCGTGACGAGCACCATCGTGCGCGTGTGGTCGGTGCGCGCCAAATCGGCAAGCACGCCCATTACTGTTTCCCTGCCGCCCAGATCGAGGCCCGTGGTCGGTTCGTCCAACACAAGCAGGTCGGGATCGGCCATGAGCGCGCGGCAGATCAGGATGCGCGTCCGCTCCCCTTCGGATACCCGGGCCATACTTTTGCCTTCCAAATAGCTGATGCCGAAGCGTCGCATCAGGTCACGCGCCCGCGCATATTCTTCGTCCGTGTAGGTGTCGCGCCATTTGCCCACGGTGGCCGTAAGGGCCGTGACTACGGCGTCCAACGGATCCTCCGTGGAAGGGAATGCGCGGGAAAGTTCCGCGGAGCTCAATCCGATGCGGTGGCGGTAGGAGAACACGTTGACTTTGCCCAACCGGTTGCCTAGAATTTCCACCGATCCGCTTGAGGGAAACGTGCGCGACGCCATCATGGACACCAGCGTCGATTTGCCGACACCGTTGAGACCGAACAATATCCAACGCTGTCCTGCGGGAATATCCAGATCCACATGCGAGAGGATCACACGCCTTTGACGGCGAAATTCCACGTCTTGCAGCCGCAATGCCATGGCATCTTGCGATACACCCGGCACCTGTTCCGACACTTCACCCATGGTTGTCTCCTTCATGCGTGGCAGCACATGAAGGAGATTGTATGCGCAAACGGGGTTCAGGCATGGAAGTGTTCCACGCACCACACCTTGTCTCCCGTGGCGGGCACGCGCAGTTTTCTCGTATGCATGGTGTGCTGTGCAAAGAACCACGGCCAGAATTTGGGCGTGAATTCCTCTTGCGATTGCGGATCCCAATACGTGACGTGCCGGTAGTAACGCCGCGTCATGGCGCCAAGACCCACGACGGCCACGGCAAGGCATGTGATGAACACCCACCAGTGTCCCGTTTGGATGGAGCAAATCAGCCCGCATATCCAGAGCGCCTCCATCAGGACGCTGACGATAAGCATGGCGATGACGAAATGTTTCCACGATGTTCTGTTGTGCATGGTATTGGCCATGTCGATTCGTGTGGAGAGCGTCAACCGTCCATGCAGCTGCACGTCGGCGTTCAGCTGGCGGATCACGGCGAGTTTGCGCTCGCGGTCCTTGATCTCGCGCTCCAAAATGTCCTGCTGGTCGTCCAACAGGTCGACGAGCATGCGCATCTGGTACGGACTTTCCATAATGGTGCGAATGGCCGCCAACGACAATCCCGTAGCCTTAAGCATCAAGATGTATTCGAGCTTGAGCACGTCGTCATGCGTGTAGATGCGCCGCCCTGCCGGCGTGGTCCCGCTGGGCTCCAGCAGCCCTTGCCGGTCGTAGTACTGTACGGTGCGCACACTCACCCCGCAATGCTCCGCGACCTCTCCTGTGGAATATGTTCGTGCCGATGCTGGTTCAGACATGGCATGCCTCCTTTCGCCTTGAACTATGCCTGATGACGTTGCGTCACAAGCAAATTCGCGGCGTGTTGAAGTTGTGGAAACATGGGAATCGGCACGGGAAAGGGAACAAAGGCAATAAAAAAATGGCGGAACCCATAATCGGGTCCCGCCATTTTTCAAGGCGTTACGCTAAGCTCACTTCTTTTCGCTCAGCAGCTGCTCACGCAGAGCAGCGAGCTGATCGGAGTCAGCCAGCGTGCCGTTGGAGGAGTTGTCGGAGGAGTAGTTGGAGGAAACCTCTTCAACCTTCTCTTCCTTGGCTGCGGCGGCCTGGCCGTCTTCAGCTGCGGAAGCCTCGGCGTTCTCGAGCTCCTTGGCGACGAATTCCTTGTGCTGCTCCCACAGGTCGTGGGCGGCGGCGTACTGGGATTCCCATTCCTCGCGCTGCTTCTCGTAACCGGCGATCCATTCGTTCGTGTTCGGATCGAAGCCTTCCGGATACTTGTAGTTGCCCTCTTCGTCGTACTCTGCCGGCATGCCGTACAGAGCCGGATCGAAGTCTTCGGAAGCCGGATCCACAGAATCGTTGGCCTGCTTGAGGGACAGCGAGATACGACGGCGATCCAGATCCACGTCGATGACCTTGACGAACACTTCTTCGCCCGGCTTGACGACGGTCTCCGGGTTCTCCACGTGGCGGTTGGCCAGCTCGGAGATGTGCACGAGGCCTTCGATGCCGTCTTCGACGGACACGAACACGCCGAACTGGACGATCTTCGTGACCTTGCCACGGACAATCTGGCCAGGAACGTGCGTGCGAGCGAAGCGCTGCCACGGATCTTCCTGCGTTGCCTTGAGGGACAGCGAAATGCGTTCGCGATCCAGATCCACATCGAGCACCTCGACGGTGACCTTGTCGCCAACCTTGACGACCTCGGACGGGTGGTCGATGTGCTTCCAGGACAGCTCGGAAACGTGGATCAGGCCGTCAACACCACCGAGATCGACGAATGCGCCGAAGTTGACGATGGAGGACACGACGCCTTCACGGATCTGGCCCTTCTTGAGCTGGGACAGGAAGGTCTCGCGCACTTCGGACTGGGTTTCCTCGAGGTACTGGCGACGGGACAGGACCACGTTGTTGCGGTTCTTGTCGAGCTCAAGGATCTTGGCCTTGATCTTCTGGCCGATGTACGGGGACAGGTCGCGGACGCGGCGCATCTCGACGAGGGAAGCCGGCAGGAAGCCGCGCAGACCGATGTCGACGATGAGGCCACCCTTGACAGCTTCGATGACGGTGCCTTCGACCACGCCATCGTCTTCCTTGATCTTCTCGATGTCGCCCCAAGCGCGCTCGTACTGTGCACGCTTCTTGGACAGGATCAGACGGCCTTCCTTGTCTTCCTTCGTGACAACGAGAGCCTCGATGGAGTCGCCAACCTCAACGACTTCGTCAGGATCGACGTCCTTCTTGATGGAAAGTTCGCGGGAAGGAATAACACCTTCGGTCTTGTAGCCGATGTCGAGCAGTACCTCGTCGTGATCGACCTTGACTACCGTACCCTCAACCAGATCACCATCGTCAAAGTTCTTGATGGTGGAATCGACTGCCTTGATGAAGTCGTCTACAGTGCCAATGTCGTTGATGGCGACCTTTTCGACTTCGTTATTGTTCTCTGCCATTAATGTGGTTTCTTACAATTAAATAGATGGATATTACTCGTTCTTCAATTATTATGTGCACATGCACATACAGATATTAACTGTACCTTGAGCTGTGCACTTTATGACCTCTACAAATTCGGGCGTGTCGAAATTCCCGCGCGGCGTTCCGCCGCTTCCACCACATTTGCGAGCAACATGGCGCGTGTCATGGGCCCCACGCCTCCGGGATTGGGCGTATACGCCCCCGCCAACTCGTAGCAGCGCGGGTCCACGTCGCCGCGCGTGCGGTAGCGTTGCTCCTGCTCATCGAAGACGCGCGAGACGCCCACGTCCACCAACACCGCGCCCGGCTTGACGTCTTCGGGGCGCACGAAACCGGCCCGGCCCACGGCGGCGACAATCACGTCGGCACGGCGCATTTGCTCATGCACGTCGGGGGTGGCCGAATGGCACAGCGTAACCGTGGCGTTGACGCGGCGGTTGGTAAGCATGAGTCCGATAGTGCGGCCGATCGTGATGCCGCGTCCGACCACGCACACATGCCTGCCTTGCAATTCGATGCCATAGGCGTCGAGCAGCGCGAGAATGCCGCGTGGCGTGCATGGCAGCGGTGTGGCGGTACGTCCGTCGATATGCAATACCAGTTCGCCCAAATTGTAAGGGTGCAGTCCGTCCGCATCCTTGGCTGGATCCACCGCCCCCAATACGGCATTTTCATCAATCGGTCGAGGCAAAGGCAATTGCACAATATACCCCGTGCACAACGGATCACGGTTGAACGCCTCGACGGCTTCCATCACGTCACGCTGCGTCGCGTCGTCCGGAAGTTCGCATTTTAGGGAGGCTATGCCGATCTGCACGCAATCGGCATGCTTGCCGGCCACATATTTTACGGATCCGGGATCGTTTCCCACCAAAATGGTCCCGAGGCCCGGGACCACGCCGAGTTCGCGCAGACGCGCCACCCGCAATGCCAGATCTTGTTTCGTACTCGATGCCACACGTTTACCGTCGAGTATGATGACCATCAGAAACCCTTTCATATCGCGGTCGATGTCTAATTACAACCGATGAGAAGTACTGTACCGTATTCTTGTCGCGCGGCCGGCCCGGGCACGTTGCACGCATTTGTAACGCCTGCGATTACACTTAGGCAACGTATCCTAAAAGCGACAACCATGGGCGTATCAACGTGGAGGGCCTTACGAAGGACGAGAAGATGAAACAATTATGGGATCACGTCACCCACGTGCTCGGCATGATCATTGCCGTGTGCATGGTATGCGCAATCGGCGCATGCGGAGCCGCAAAACCGCGAGACGAACCGTCACCCTCCTCGTCCCCCACCGAGGTCAACAAGCCCATCACGGTAGTGGCCTCGCTCAACCAATGGGGCTCTTTCGCCAAGAACCTTGGCGGCGACAATGTGGAAGTCACCTCGCTGCTCAATTCCACCACCGCCGACGCCCACGACTTTGAACCGACAGCGGCCGATGTGGCCAAGCTTGAAAAGGCCGACCTCGTGCTCGTCAACGGCGCCGGCTACGACACTTGGGCCGACAAGACACTCGCCCCGGGGGCCGAACGCATCTCCGTCGCGGAAACGGTGGGCGCACTCAACGGCGACAACCCACACTTGTGGTTCTCCAAAGACGCCCGCAACGCGGTGGCCAAGGCGCTGATCGACGCGTTCATCCGGCTGCGTCCCGCCGAGAAGGCGACGTTCAATGAACAGCTCAAAGTCTGGCAGGCCGAGGAAGACAAGCTGGAACAGACAATGAAAGAGTTCGCCAAGAACCATCCGGACATCACCTACGCGGCGACGGAGAATATCGCCTACTATCTCATGAGCGATTTGGGATTCACCGACGCCACCCCGCAGGGCTACGCGCAGGCCGCCGCCAATGAGAGCGAACCGGCCGCCGCGGACATCAACGATTTCCAGCAAGTCTTGCGCGACCATGACGTATCGTTGCTGGTAAACAACGCGCAAGAAAGCAACAAGACCACACAAGAACTCGTGCAGATCGCCAAGGCGGAAAGCATTCCCGTACTCGACGTGACCGAGCAGATGCCTAGCGACATGGACACGCTCGTGAACTGGATCGCTTCGCTTATCCAGCAGATCGACCAATCCGTCAAGGGCGAGCATGAGAACGACGCCACTGGCAAGGCCGAGCAATCCGGCACGAACAATGGCGACACCCAGCCGTCGCCGTCCGCGGATCCGGCAAAGACGGCGCAGTAACCACCCCACGCATACGCGTATTTTGTAGCAAGGAACCTTCATGGCGCATACCGACACCACCGGAGCGTGCATCACCTGTACGGACGCCTCCATCAAACGCGGCAACAAGCTCATTTGGAGCGAAGGCACATTCACCATTCCACGCGGTTCCGTAACGGCCATTGTAGGCACCAACGGCGCAGGCAAGACCACGCTCATGAAAGCGGAGCTCGGCCTCATTCCGTTGGCCACGGGTTCGATGGAAGTGCTCGGCAAACCGGCCGGCCAGATGAACTCCCATATCGGCTATGTACCGCAAACCTATACGACCGAAGTCGATTCGAGCCTTACCGCCGAGCAATCGGTGCTGTTGGGTTTGACCGGCACGCGTTTCGGCATCCATATCGTTACCAAGGCCCAGAAGCGCAAAGCGTATGAGGCCATGGAATTCATCGGCATCGCCGACAAGGCCAAAATGCGCCTGTCCGAACTTTCCGGCGGCCTGCGTCAGCGCGTCGCCATCGCCCAGGCGCTTGTTTCGGACCCCGAGCTGCTCATGCTCGACGAGCCGCTGGCCAACCTCGATTTGGTCAGCCAGCGCGCCACCGTGCATATTCTGGCCAAGCTCAACCGCGAGTTGCACATGACGATCCAGGCTGTGGCCCACGACCTGAACATGCTGCTGCCGATTCTTACGGGAGCCGTCTACCTGCTTGACGGCCACCCCCACTACGCCAATCTCAACAAGGTGCTCGACTCGCGCCTGCTCACCCACTTGTACGGCACGAACGTGCAAGTGGTCACCACTCCGCAGGGCGACATGTTCGTCAAGCCCACTTCGGACCGTCTTCCCAACGTTTCCCAGCACACGCACAAGGCCGAGGAACTGGCGTTCCTCCACAACACCGGCACTACCCCGAAGGGACAGGCATGAGCTCTCTTTCCTACGATCCCAACTGGACGCAGACACTGACCACATCGTTCATGACGCGCGCCTTCATCGCGGGACTGTGCATTGCGGTGGCGGCGGGCATCATCGGCTACTTCACGATCGCGCGCCAGTCCACCTTCGCCGCCCACGCGCTGGCGCACATCGGACTTCCAGGGGCCACGGGCGCCGTCCTGCTCGGCCTTCCCGTATCCTTCGGCATGGGCGCGTTCGCCCTGGGTGGCGCGCTCGTCATTGCGGGCTTGGGCAAACGTGCGTCACAACGTGAAATCGCCACGGGCACCGTACTCGCCTTCGCCACGGGCCTGGGCCTGTATTTCGCGCGCCTGTCAAGTTCCGCGTCCCAACAGTTCCAATCGATCCTGTTCGGCTCGATCCTGACCATTTCTCCCAACCAGATCGTCGGATTCATCGTATTCGACGTGATTTTGCTCGCCATCATGGCCGTCGTCTACCGTCCCATGCTGTTCAGTTCGCTTGACGAACAGGTGGCGCAGGCGAAGGGCGTGCCAATCACGCTGATGAACGTGCTGTTCATGGCCATCCTCGCGGGAGTCATTACGATCACGGTTCCCGCTGTCGGCACGCTGCTCATTTTCGCGTTGGTCGTCACGCCGGCCGCCACGGCCAACATGATGACGGCCTCGCCGTTCGCCTCCATGGTCACGGCCATGGTAATCTGCCTGATTTCCATTTGGGGAGGGCTGATTCTGGCGACCATGTTCCCGGCTCCCCCGAGCTTCGCGATCGTGACGCTTTCGACACTATTCTGGATCATCATGAAAATCGTGGAGGCGGTACGCAACCGCTAGCCGAATACCGGCGACTGACGGGTCGCTATCGCAAGGCGGCCCGTCAAAAATATAATGAGCAATATCGCAAGCGAGCTTCACAAAATCGGACAGATTTGGTGAGACTCGCTAATTTTTTTGTGCCGTTGTTCAAAGAGCACAATTTTTGCCAACGATTATTCGACCGATTCCAGCAAGACATTGGCCATCGCGGCGATACCCTCGCCGCGGCCCGTAAATCCCATGCCGTCCGTGGTGGTGGCCGTCAGGGAAACAGGGCATCCCATAATTTCGGACAGCACGCGCTGCGCTTCCCCGCGCCGCGGACCGATTTTGGGACGGTTGCCGATCACGGTGACCGTGGCGTTGCCGGGCGCATATCCGTGCTTGCGCACGTATCGTACAGTTTCTTCAAGCATGACGGTGCCGCGCATTCCGGCGCCGCGTGAAGCGCTTCCCACGCCGAACAGCATGCCGATATCCCCCAATTGCGCGGCGGACAGCAACGCGTCGATCAATGCGTGGATCGCCACATCGCCGTCGGAATCGCCGTCAATGCCATTGCCTTCCCATTCCAACCCCGCTATAAAAAGCGGACGCCGGTTCTCGGCGTCCGCAAAGCGATGGGCATCATAACCAAACCCGATGCGCATGAAAAGTCACTTCTTCTTGGACTTCTTCTTGCCCGCGTTCTCCGCCTCCAAGCGCGCCAACGTATCGGCGGCGGCTTCGTCGGGAGCGTAGGTGTGGTGGTCATCGTCACCCGGCAGCGGATCCTGGTACCCGAGGTTGACGTCCAGCAAGCGCTGCGTCTCTTCCTCGCCCAGCTTCTCGGATAGTGAGATTTCCGAGGTGAGAATGCTGCGGGCCTTCGTGAGCATGCGCTTTTCGCCGGCCGACAGACCATGTTCGTCCACGTCGCGCTGGGCCAAGTCGCGCACCACTTCGGCGATCTTGTTCACATCGCCCGTGGCGATCTTTTCCACGTTGAGCTTGTAGCGGCGCGACCAGTTCATTTCCTTTTCAATGATCGGCGTGCGCAGAATTTCAAAGACCTTGGCGACCTCCTGGCCGTCGACAATGTCACGGACGCCCACCTTGGTGGCGTTCTCCACCGGGACGTTGATGACCAGACCGTCCGAAGACAACACGGACAGCTGCAAATACTCGCGCGTAATTCCCTTGACCGTACGTTCGGTAATAGCCTCGACCTTCGCCGCGCCATGACGCGGATAGACGACCATATCGCCGACCTTGTACCCCATGAATCCTCCGTAAATAAGCCCACAAAACACCCTAATTGTGTCATCCCGGTTGGACGATAGCTGAGAAAAGTAAAGGAATTGTCTGGAAATGTATGTTCGCTCTCCCAATACGTTCACATTTGTGCTTATTCTTTTGCCATGACGAAATCTACATCTCAAATTGCGGACAAGACGTACGACGACGCTCTTGTCCAGGTCAACGCTGACCAGCTCAATTCGGTAAGCAACGGTCAGTTCTACAATCCCCACCAGATTCTCGGCCCGCATCTGGGCGAAGGCAAGAATGCGGCCTACACCACCATCCGCGTGCTGCGTCCGCTGGCCCAGTCCGTGACGATCCTCACGCAGGACGGCCACAAGTACGAGGCGCGCCACGAGCACAACGGCGTTTTCGCCGCCGTCGTGCCGTCGGTCCGCTCCAAGGACGGCGACTGGACGGTTCCCGATTACCGCATCACCACGGTATATGAGGACGGCACCACCGCCACGGCAGACGATCCGTACCGCCATCTGCCGATGATCAGCGAAATGGACCTCTACCTGTTCAACGAGGGCCGCCACGAGCGCCTGTGGGAAGTCATGGGCGCCCATGTGAAGTTCATCGACGACCCGATGGGCTCCTCCGCCGCGGAAAAGAACACGGAACTTGTCGGCACGCTGTTCACCGTATGGGCTCCGAACGCCCACGCCGTGCGCGTGGTCGGCAACTTCAACCACTGGGACGGCCGCTGCCACGCGATGCGCGAGCTCGGCTCCTCGGGCGTGTGGGAACTGTTCATTCCGGGCGTCGCCGCGGGCGAAGTCTACAAGTTCCATATCCTCAACGCCTACAACAACTGGGAAATGAAGGCGGATCCGATGGAGCGCTCCCACGAGATCCCGCCGCGTACGGGCTCCGTCGTGGTCGATTCGCGCCACAACTGGGACGACAAGCAGTGGATGACCCAGCGCGCCCAGCGCGATCCTCACCAGGGACCCGTCAGCGTATACGAAGTCCACGCCAACAGCTGGCGCAGCGACGTGCACAACTACCGCGACCTGGCCAAGGAACTCGTGCCGTACGTGGCCGAGCTCGGCTACACGCACGTCGAGTTCATGCCGCTGGCCGAGTATCCGTTCGCGGGTTCTTGGGGCTACCAGGTGACGGGCTACTACGGAGTCGACTCCCGACTGGGCGGTCCCGACGACTTCAAGTACCTTGTGGACAAGATGCATGAAGCCGGCATCGGCGTTATCATGGATTGGGTTCCGGCCCACTTCCCGAAGGACGCGTTCGCGCTTGGACGCTTCGACGGCACGCCGCTGTACGAGGATCCAGATCCGCTGCGCGGCGAACACCCGGATTGGGGCACCTACATCTTCAACTTCGGCCGCCGCGAAGTGCGCAACTTCCTCGTGGCCAACGCCTGCTACTGGCTGGACGAGTACCACATCGACGGCCTGCGCGTGGACGCAGTGTCTTCCATGCTCTACCTCGACTACAGCCGTGAAAACGGCCAGTGGCGTCCGAACAAGTTCGGCGGCCGCGAAAACCTCGAGGCCATCCAGTTCATCCAGGAAGCCAACGCGACGGCCTACAAGAACAACCCGGGTATCATGATGATCGCCGAGGAATCCACGGCTTACCCGGGCGTCACGGCCCCAACGAGCGAAGGCGGCCTGGGCTACGGCCTCAAGTGGAACATGGGTTGGATGCACGACACGTTGCAGTACCTGCACGAAGAGCCTGTCAACCGCAAGTGGCACCACAACGAGATCACGTTCTCCATGGTGTACGCCTACTCGGAGTACTACATCCTGCCGATCAGCCACGACGAGGTCGTGTATGGCAAGGGTTCCCTGATCGGCAAGATGCCGGGCGACGACTGGCAGCGCTTCGCCGGTGTGCGTTCCCTGTTCGCGTACCAGTGGGCGCATCCGGGCAAGAACCTTTCGTTCATGGGCAATGAAATCGCCCAGTACGGCGAATGGGACTACAATTCCCAGCTGGATTGGGATTGCCTGAACTGGCCCGACCACCGCGGCGTGCAGTCGCTGGTCAGCGACCTGAACGCGCTGTACAAGCGCAGCCCCGCGCTGTGGAGCCAGGACTTCGATCCGGCCGGCTTCCAGTGGCTCACGAGTGACGATTCCGACCACAACACGCTGTCGTTCATGCGTATCGGCAAGAACGGCGAGCAGATGGTCGTGGTGGTAAACTTCTCTGGCTGCGCTTGGCAGGACTACCAGGTGCCGCTGCCCCAGGGTGGCAAGTGGAAGGAAGTGCTGACCACCGACGACGAGCAGTATGGTGGTTCCGGCATTCACAACACCAATATTGAGGCGAACGCCGGCGAATACCATTCGCGCCCGTTCTCTGCCAAGATCACGGTGCCGGCTCTCGGCGTGGTGTTCTTGGAACCGGAGAACTAGAAAGGAAAACTCATGATGAATTCGTCCACGCAACGTGGCAAGTCGCGCGTCATCCTAGTAGTGGAAGATGAACCGACGCTAGCGACGGCCATTGCGCAACGTCTTACCGCCGAAGGCTGGACGGCCCGTGTCGCCTCTGATGGCGCCACGGCCGTGCAAGCCGCCCTGCAACTGCGTCCAGACTTGATCATTATGGACGTCATGCTGCCGGTCATGGACGGCCTCGAGGCGACCAAGCGCATTACGGCCGAGCGCCCGACGCCTGTGCTCATGCTCACCGCGCGTGATGACGAAGCAGACAAGATCATCGGTCTGGGCGCCGGCGCCGACGACTACATGACCAAGCCGTTCTCCATGCGCGAGCTTATCGCCCGCTGCAAGGCGCTGCTGCGCCGCGTGGACCGCGCCCGCGTCATCGCCAAGAACTCCGAAAATGAGAAGATCCTCGATTTCGGTTCCCTGGTCATCGACCCGGCCCAGCGCGTGGTGACGCTGAACGGCGAGACCGTGCACCTGACGCCCACCGAGTTCGACTTGCTGGTCACGCTGGCGCGCAAGCCGCGTTCGGTACTCACTCGAGAAAAGCTGCTCGAAGAGGTATGGGACTGGGTGGATGCGTCGGGTACGCGTACGGTGGATTCGCACGTCAAGGCGTTGCGCCACAAGCTCGGCTCCTCAATGATCCGCACGGTGCATGGCGTGGGATATGCGTTTGAACCGCCGGTCGACTGATGAATAGTGCCAACAAGCACACCAAAGGGCGTTCGTCTTATTCGTTGGAGATCGAACGCCCTATTGGGTTGTACTCCTCACTTCGCGTAGAACTCAGCATCCTGATCGTGGCCGCGACCATCCTCACTTTCGTGATCGCATGGGCGTTGACCAAGGTAGGTATCAATGGTTGGTATTCCATGCCGCTGACCATTGTGGTGACGCTGACGTTCACGTATATCTTCGCGCGCAGCCTGACGATGCCGCTGCGCAAATTGCGCACGGCGGCCGAGGCCATGGTCGAGGGCGACTACAGCGTGCGCATGCAAGTGGATCCCAAGCACAGCGACGAGATTTCCCAGCTCGCCCGCGCCTTCAATGAGATGGCCGAGGAACTCCAGCACGCCGACCAGATGCGCCGCGATATGGTGGCCAATGTGAGCCACGAGCTGCGTACGCCCGTATCCGCGTTGCAGGCGATGGTGGAAAACATGGCCGACGGCGTGATGGAGCCGTCCAGCGCGAATATGGAAAACATTTTGCGTCAGACGCACCGCCTATCCGACCTTATCGCGTTCCTGCTGGACCTGTCGCGAATGGAGGCCGGCGCCGCGAGCCTGCACGTCCAGGAATTCAATTTCGCCGATTTCATCCACGACACCGTGGCGCCGCTTAAGGTGGCCGACGCGCAACACCACCATGATATTGAAATCGACGTGCCCGATTCGATTGTCATGGAAGGCGACCAGGACCGCTTGCGCCAGCTGTTCACGAATATTATCGCCAATGCGCTCAAGCATTCGCGCGACAATACGAGCGTCTTGATCGAGGCCCATGAAAACGAGCAGGACGAGACGATCGTGACGAACGTGATCAATTTCGGTTCGCAAATTCCCAAGGAAGTGCGCAGCGACATCTTCCGCCGTTTTGTCAAGGGCAAGTCGGGTCCGGGAACGGAATCCGGCGGTACGGGACTGGGATTGTCCATCGCCCGCTGGGCCGCGCAGTTGCACGGCGGTACCGTACAGGTTGTCGACGACGCGCGCGGTGTGGATTTCGAAATAGTGCTCCCCAAGTACCATTCCGGGATTCTCGACTAATAAATCACGGATAAGAGATCCGCGTACGTTCTCATGTGCCCGTAGCCGGCGCGTAGGCCAGACTTGCCGCGCCGAATACGGGCACTTCAATGTTGCGGAACGCCTGTACACAGGCGCGCATGGTGGCTCCCGAAGTGACGATGTCGTCCACGATGATCACCGCAAGATCCCGGCGCTCCAATAGCGCCGTCCGCATGCGTTTGGATACATCGATATGCCCCGCGACACGACGCGACCGTTGGCGCGCGGAACGCGTTTGCACGGATTTCCCGTGCATGCCGCGCATCTCGAGCGCGCCACACGCCTTGGCGTCCACCCCTTGTTCACGCAACGCGCGTGCAAGCGAACGCGCCAGCGGCATCATGTGGTCGCGTCCGCGGGCGCGTACCGACCGTGGCGAAGACGGAGTCGGAACCACAAGCACATGGCCGTATCCACGCAACCGCGCAAGACATTCGTCACGGCACAACAGCGTGGCCATGATATCGGCAAACGGGCCGTCACATTCCTCGTCCCCATGGTCTTTCCACGCCAATATCGCATGGCGTACCGCGCCCTCATACCGGGCGGAGGCGAATCCCTCCCCCAGCACGGTGCCGGCGAGCGCAAACGTGTAACGTTTTGAAAACAGCCGCGCGCATTTTACGCACAGCACTTCATGCGGCTCGCCACAACCGGCGCAACCGCGCGGAAACAATACGAGTCCCATGGCGTGCGCCATGTCCTTGCAGACGGCCCGCATTTCCTCGATCATGCGTCAAACCACGCGTTCATGGCCTTGCACAGTTCCAACGTGTCTTCAGGTCCGCGCACGCGCAGCGCCGTGGTACCGGCCTTTGCCGCCGGATAATCGTTGCCGTCGGGATCCATGCGGTCGCCGATGAACACGATGTCGCGCACTTCAATGCCCAGCAGCTTCGCCAACTCGCGTACGGCATACGCCTTGTCGAATCCGCGCAAGGAAATGTCCACGCTTGTGGAGCCGCCCGAACGCACTTGCAGATGCGGCACGTCGGCCTGGACGACTTCGGCGAGCGCGTTCTTCTTGCGGTTGTCGGGGTCCCATTGTTCCTTGACGTCCACGGGGGCCTGCTGTCCCAGTGCGGAGAACGTGATTTGGCTGCCGCGGTCCTCGATGCGATCGCCCCACGTCTGCTCGTACCAGATGCCTTGTTCGCGCGCGTGGAGTTCAAGCGACGCGACTACGGTGTCGCGGTCTTCGGGGGAAAGCGAATATTCGTATTGTTCTTCCCAGCCGCCATGGTTCCAGCGGTAGTAACGCGTGCCGCTGGTGGGCATGATGTGCATGGTGTCGCGGTCGGCTTCGGGCGTGAGCACGTCGATGACCTGGCTTTGCACGAGGTCCATTTTGCCGCCCGAGACGATGGCGAGCGGAATATGGGAGCTCAGTTCGGACAGCTGCTGTGCCATGGCGGGTTTCATGGGTTTTTTGGAACGCGCCAGCGTGCCGTCGAGATCGAACGCCACAAGTTTCATGTGGGCGCATACTCCGGCGATATTGACGTGATCCCAGTATGGTACTTCGATACCGGCCATGAAACGCGCCTCCCTGATCAGCGACTATGATGCGTGTAATACAGTTGCTAATGGTAACGCATCTTGACGTGAAGGAATAGAACAGTGAACAATTACCAGTTGCCATGGGAAACGAAGGTCTACCGCAATCGCCATGGTCGTGGCGTGCGCACTCCCATGTTCGGCACACGTCTTCCGCGTTACCGTACACGCAGCGGATTTTTTGACGATTTGGTCATTGGCCAAATTCGCAGGCTGCGCGGGGCATGGCCGGAATTGATCGGCCCGCTCCAGTTTGCGGTGGAGGATGTGCCGCCGTCCATGCCGGCCCCGTGGGAGCCGGAGCGCCGTATCGCTTCGCAGGCGTTCGCGGCGAGCCATGGCGCTCCTGCGCGCATTGTGCTGTACCGCATGCCGTTGCAAGGCCATGCCCACAACCGTATCGATCTGCAGTTCGCCATTCGCGACGAGCTTGTCCTGCGCGTGGCGGAGCTGTATGCGCGCCGTCCCGAGGAAATCGATCCCGATTGGGGCATGATGTAACTCAACGCACGAGGTTCAAATCGCTGTGGGCCGTTACGGTCTGCTTGGCGATATTGAAATCCGTGGCCTGAAGATAGCCGATTCCGGCGTATTGCGCCTCGTCCACGGCTTTGCTGTTCGTAACCACGCCCCATGCCACAGGATCATCCCCATACACATGCACGGCGATCAGGTTGTCGCCCAAGTCGTCAAGGTCAATGCTGGTGCCGCCCGACGCGTTCAGCGTCACATGCTCCGTGCTTGCGACCATACCGTCGACACCGATGCTTTCTACCGTCGCCTTGACCTTGCGGTTTGCAGGATTGGACAGTTCGACGCTGCCGCCAGCCTCTTCGGGGATGGCTACGGCCGCTTGCGTAAATCCCGTGGCGGCGTTCATGCAGGCGAAGTCCTGCTGGCCGTCCTTGCCGTTCTGCACCATGCGTCCCGTCGCGGCCACGGGCTCGTTCGACTCAATGGCCACCCCGACCGTGTGCTGGGGGGCGTGATGCAGGTCGACCACCTGCACTTTGTCCGCGTCCAGGTGTTGTTTGGCCGCGTCCTTGGCGCCATTTTTGGTAATCCATTTCAGTCGCACGTCACTGTCCGCATGGCCGAACAGCATGATGTGCGCGCTATCCGCGTCATGGGCGTCCATGGGAATGACCGAATGGCACGCCATGGCGTGCTGCGGTACCACGAAATCCGAGCCGTGCGGCGTCAGGCCGTCCATGCTGATGGAACGCACCACCGTGGCAATGGGCGATGTGGAACTCGTGACCGACACGTAGAGCGCTTCCTGTTTCGGCGCGGCCGCGGCAAGGTTGACATACGCCGTCTTGTTCGCGCCGATGGAAATGACGCTGTTGGTCGCCATGGCGATAGGGCCGCCCGTAGTCCCCCACATTTCCATGGATACGGAAATGGAACGGTCCGAAGGGTTGGCGATCACAAGCTGCTGCGTATTGCCGGAGGTTGTGGCCGGCACCAGCAACTGCTGGCGCTTGCCCGTCGCGATGCATGAGGTCGAGGAAACGCCCACAATGTCGCCGCGCGTGGCCCACGACATCAACGCTCCCGCCGCGCCGGTACCGTCTTGTGTGGTCAGGATGCGCGTGTCGAACAGCGTCGCGTTCTTCTGCGATTGGGCGGAGGCCGTGATCACGTCGGTGGAATTCTGGTCAGTGTTGCCGAGCACCGTGGCGTTTTCCGCCTGCGCGTCCGCAATATCGCTGACCTGCGCGTGGAAAATCGACCCCATGGCCACATAGCGCGTGCGCGAGGTGATGTCTCCCGTGGTGGCTTGGAATTCCGAATCCCCATACGAATGGGTGTCGGCAAGGTTCATCTGGCTCGGGCAATACTGTTCGAGCTGTTTGGGGCTCACCTGTTGGGAAATGCCGGCGGCGGCCTTCATCGCACCGTTCCATGGCGCGGCTCCCGTCGACAGGATCGACAGCGCCGCCAACACGGCCACCACAAGAATCGCGCTCGCCACACCGAGGCTTACACGAGAAATCTTGATTCCCGAAGAATGCTTGCTCATGCTTCCTCCTCATTACCGCGCAGCGTGCGCGGAATGGCCACAATCACATACAAGGCGGCGATCACGCCAAGGCACCACAGCCACGCTTGGCGCCATACGCTCGACTGCGTGCGCTGTTGCCAATCCGTGGTGATCTTCTGGTCCACGCCGTCAATATTGACCAACCGGAAATATATGCCCTCGTCATTGTTGACCACAGTTTGCGTGCCGTCCGAAGCCGTGATGTTGGAAATGAGCTGGTCGTTGGCTTTCGCGCTGGACTCGGGAGAATTTTTCACCACATAGATGCCGCCGAATCCCAACCCGATCAGTTCGTTGATCGCGTCCGAATCCGCATTGCCCAACAACTTTCCGGAGATCAGCGCAATATGGTCGTTTTCCGGATTCACTTCCCTGTTGAGCGCCACGCGCACGCGCTGCACGGGAGAACTGTCGATCAGGTCTCCCCTGCTCGTGCGCATCACGTTGTAGGCGGCGCTGCCGTTCGATTCGGCGGCCATGGCCAGCACGCGGCGGTCGCCATTTTGCGCGAGATAGTCTTGCGCGACCACGGGAATGCCTTGGGAAGAGACGCCCACCTGCATGAACTGGGCCCGGAAAACGCCGCATGTGGCGCACAGGGCCGCCACGCACGCCAGCACAACGGCCACGACGATGCGCGACCCCATACGGGCATGCGCCTGTACGCGGCTCTCCTTGCCGCGCAGTTCCGTAAAGTGCGTGATAGCCGGCCCCGCTACCATGGCGGCGCAAGTGATGACGCCGACAAAAGTCAACGCCATGCCAGGCGCCGCAGATCCGCCCGCTTGGCCATAGGGCGTGACGGCAATGCCTACGGAAGGTGAAATCACGGCGAGCAGCAGGCCGGCCACAATTAGCGACCAGAGCATGCGGGACGGGCGCAGGACGCTGCTCATCAACAAGGTACCCAACGCGATCAGCGTCAACGCGACCATGGCCACCAGCACGGCGACGGCGGCAATATGGGACCAATCCTTCCAGAACGCGGAGGACGTCCATTGGGCGTTGCCCAATCCCACAAGATCAAGTGCGATCTGCACGATGCCCATAAGGCGCGGAGCCCCGTTCACCTGCTGCGCGGGAAGCATGATGTCGCCGAACAGTTGGCGCCACATGCCCTGATACCCGTAACGTATCGCGTTCACGAGCGTGGGCGCGATGGCGAACGCGGCCGGGAACGGGATCAGCACCAGCATGAGGCGATGCCTGGTGACGAATACGAGAAACACGATAAACAGCACGATCAGCGCGAACAGCAATTGCGGTTCGGCGGCCACCACGGGAATGAACAGCAATGCGGCAAGCGCGGCTGCCTGAATGGAGGGACGCGAATGGACGGCCACTTCGGTGCGGTACATGCCCACGGCGCGGAACACGAAGGCGAAAGCCGCTGGCAGGCACACAAACACGGTGAGCATGGGCATGTTCGCTTGGGCGAACAGTCCCCATGCGCACGCCAAAGCGAACCAGGCGAGTCCCGCGCATGCGCGTACCGTGTCGGAACGCGTGACCACGCCCGCGAGCGCCCAGAACGAAAGCACCATGGCCGGAGCCGCCAGGAAGAACATGAGGCTAAGCGCCGCGGCGACATGGCCGCCCGTAAATACGCTGGCAACCATGAGCACGAGCAGCCATGGCGTGGGAGGCGCTGGGACGCCCGTGCCTACGCCGAACACCCATGGCGTGGTGGCCGACGCGACAAGCTGGCCCATGGTGGCGCCTGTGGGAGCGAGCATGGTGGAATACAGCGAGCCGCCGGACCATAGCGAACGCAACACGTCCCAGTACATGGCGCATACGCCCAGCAGTGCGACAAGAGCCGCGATGATGGCGATCGTCCACCGCACGATTCGGCGTTTGCGCAGGTGTGCGACGACTAGCGGGCTCAAGAGCGTGCCCTGCTGCTGGTCTTCAAATTGGCGTGTGGCCTGTTTCCATTGGTCGATTTGGCGCCGGTCGGCGGTCAACACCGACAAGTCCTTGTAGGAAAGCACCGATTGGTTGCGTACGCGGCGGCGTGCGCCCAGGGCCGAGGGAATGTTGCAGAGCGCGATCCAGGGCATGCAGAACATGCACCAGCTGATACGGTTTTTGCGGAACAGTTCGCGTACGGCTTTCACGCACATGATCAGGATGCTCGCGAGCCATACCACCGGCCAACGAACTCCCGAAATGTCGGTATAGCGGTATTTTTGTTCGCTGTGCAAGCGTGCCATGGACGTGTCGACAGCTTCGTCGGCGTCCAGCGGCTGGCCGTCGGCCGTGCGTATTCCCTCGAAGCGCGCGCGACGGTGCGCGATACGGGCTTGGGGCACGACCACCACGCGCTTGCCGTGCAGGCACAGCCTGCGGCAGAAGTCGGCCGACTCCCCGAAGGTGCCGAACCATGGAGTGACGCCGCGCATGGCTTCCAGCGTGTCCCCCACGACCAGTGCTCCGGCGAAGGAGACGGCGAACACGTCCTGGCGCATGTCGTATTGCTCCTGGTCGGGTTCCCCGTCCACCACAAGCGTTCGCAGGCAATGATGTCCCGCATAGGCGCCCACATTGTGCAACAGTTCGCCATCCCAGTCGAGCTGCTTGGCTCCGAGAATCGCGGCGGTCGGGGTGTTGCTCCACGCTTCCAGCAACCGTTCCAGACACCACTGGTCGGCCGGACGCGAATCGTCGTGCAACAGCCACAGCGCGTTTTTGCCTTGCGCCAGCGGGGAGATGCGCGTGACTTTGCCCACGGCGTCGCCGAACGACTGGGCGTGGTGCACATGCATGATTTGCACGGTCACTTGTTGGCGTATTTGTTGATGTTGCGCGGCGGCCGACTGCGTCATGATGTCGATGTCCGTGCGCAGCGAAGCCGTTTCCTGCTGCGAGCAGTCGGCGATGACCACGGCTCCCGGCACCACGGTCTGCGAGAACACGGCCCGCAACGTCTCGGGGAGGAATCTGGTGTCTTCTTGCACCGTAATAATGGCCGTCACTTGGTCGTCCACGCGTGCGGCGTGCCGGTAAGGCCGTGCCACGAGCACCTTGTCCACCACGCGCTGGATTTCATTGCCGCCTGTCAAAGTCATACCCTCCAGTGTACGCACGCTCTACCTTAGCGAACATCCGCGGTTACCCCGCGGACTGCGCACGTACCAATATAACAGTAGTCTCCATTCCCCCGAACGCAGGGCCGGCGCCTTCGCGGCCGCCCGTTTGCGCGAAAGTTCAACGCACTGCTTTATAATCTCCATGAATACCTTGAATATGCCGCATGTTGTCCGCGCCACAGTTTGGGGTCATATACGCCCATAAGAAGGAAGGCAAGAGCTTGGCTGCACACAAACATACCCGCGATGCCAATCCGAACCTGAACGGCAGCGCCAAGACTCCGCCACAACATACGGGCCGCCCCTATGTCATTTCCCACCATGTGCGCACGGTCGTGGCGTGCATCGTGATCGCCGCCCTGGTATTCGCGGCGTCCGCGGCGGCGGCCGTCTGGATCAATTTCGACAGCGCCATCCGTACGCGCAGCGTCGATTTCTTGGAACAGAACGGCGAACAGGAGGAAGTGATCGATCCGAACGCGGGCAAGCCCATCACGTTCGTCGTCATTGGCCAGGACACGCGAGACGGCGGCAACGCTTCGCTTTCCGGCGGCACGGAAGCGGACATGGGCGACCATCAGGCCGACACCACGATGGTCGTGCAAATTTCCGCGGACCGCTCCTATGTCAACCTCGTCTCCATTCCGCGCGATTCCCTCGTGGACGTGCCAAGCTGCCATACGAGCAACGGCACTATCCCTGCACAGCAGGGCGTGATGTTCAATTCCATTTTCAGCACCGCATACCGTGAAGGCGGCAACCTTTCCTCGGCGGCCAGCTGCACGGTACAGGCCGTCAACTCGCTGACGGGACTACATATCAAGAACTTTATCGTGGTCGACTTTCAGGGCCTGTACAAGATGATCAACGCGTTGGGCGGCGTGGACATCTGCATCCCCACCGACTTGTCGGACACGTATACGGAACTTACGCTGAAAAAGGGCATGCACCATCTCAACGGCCTGCAAGCCACACAATACGCGCGCATGCGTCATGGTGAAGGCACCGACGGCTCGGACATTATGCGCACCACGCGTCAGCAATACCTCGTGAAAGCCATTTTCAAGGAAGCGCTCAAAAAGAACCTGCTGACACAGAGCAGCCAGCTGTACCAGTTGGCGCTCGCCGCCATCGAATCGCTCAATATCAGCAGCGGCATGGCGAACACGTCCGCGCTCGTGGGCCTTGCCATGAGCCTCGTGCACTTGAAGGTGGACCATATTTACGCGCAGACCGTGCCGATCACGGTCGCCCCGTACGACCCGAACCGTGTGGTATGGACGCAGGCCGCCGATGAGGTCTGGCAGAAGTTCAAGGAAGACAAACCGCTGTACGGCTCCGCTTCCGAAGGCCACAAGACGCAGGACGAGCACAAGCCCGAAGCCACGCAGAAGCCGACCGAAGAACCGAAGGCCAGCGAGGAGGCCGCCAAGCCCGAAGAGTCCCAGGAACCGCAAGATACGGGAACGCTGGATCCAAAGACTGGTCTGCTCGTCATGAAGGACGGCACGCTGATCGATCCGAATACGGGCGGCATTGTGGATCCGGATACGGGCGCCATCAAGGATCCGACCACCGAGCAGTATATCGGCACCGCCGATCGCTATATCAACTACACGGTGTGCGGCGTCACCGAATAATCACGGTTGCGTTATGCTGGATTCCTGTACATGGTGCAGGAATCCAGCATTCTATATTGAGCAGATTGAGCAAGAGGGCCAACAAATGACACAAGACGACGGTTCGCATTCCACTCCGCCCAGCTTTTCTCCGTCCGGGCGCAAGGCGCGCCCGCGACGTGGCTCCTCTTCCACCCAACCGCAATCTTCAGGCCGCAAACCCGCCGATCCCGCAAAATCCGCCGGTGGCGCATCCGTACCTCCGAGTTTCGCACCTTCACGATCCCAGTCGCGCGCTTCCCATGAGTCTTCGCCCGCAGCGCACCGTCCCGTGCACCAATCCGCGAACTCAGGCCAAGACGAGCCAATGCCCGCGTCCTTTGCGCCGCACGCCTCGCGCGACAGCCGCTCCAGCGCGCCACGCCAATCTGCCCCGCACCGTGATGCGCGTGCAAACCAATCCCAAGCGCACACTTCCCGGCCTTCAAGCCCTCGCCCTGAACGGCGCGGCGTCACGCCCGCTGTCGCTCCGGTTTCCGCGCGTCCACGCAAAGCGCGTACGCGCAGCGTAGGCAAAACCGTGTTGCGCGTGTTTGTCGCGCTGCTGCTCATTATCGGCTGCATTTTCGCCGGCCTATACGCATGGGTGAATTCCAATCTGCGCAAAGAGGCGTGGCTTACTGACAAGTCGAACAATTCCAAGGCCACCACATGGCTTATTCTCGGTTCCGACGAACGCGACGGATCCACGGGCCACGACGGCACCACGGGTGCGCGTACCGACACCATGCTCGTGTTGACCAAACCCCAACACGGCCCCAGCTCGCTAATTTCCATTCCACGCGACTCGCTTGTGGAAATCGACGGATATTACATGAAGATCAACGCTGTCATGGGCGAAGTGGGCCGCGAACAAGTCGTCAATGAGGTCGAAGACATCATCGGCTACAAAGTGGACCATGTGGCGGAACTGTCGTTCGGCGGCCTGCAGAACGTGGTCAACGCCATGGGCGGCGTGAACCTGTGTTACGACTCCGATGTGCATGACGAAAAATCCGGCATGGACTGGATCGCCGGATGCCACACGGTCGATGGCGCGCAGGCGCTCGCATTCTCGCGCATGCGCTACTCCGATCCCAAGGGCGATTTCGGCCGTGCGGAACGCCAACGCCAAGTTATCGGCGCAATCGCCAAGAAGGCCATGTCGCCTTCCATCCTGCTCAATCCGGGCAAGCTCGGCGCCATTGGCAAAGCCGCCTTGGGCTCCCTTACCGTAGACAAGAAAACTACGCCGTTCACGCTGATGAGCATGTTGCTCGCCTTCCATGACGCGTCCGGCAGCGACGGCATTACGGGCAGCGTGTACTGGAGCAACCCCGACTACTATGTCGACGGTGTGGGATCAAGCGTGTTGCTCGACAATGATGCGAATGAACAGTTGTTCACGTCGCTGAGCGACGGCACCCACAAGCCCGGAACGGTTGGCGGCATGACCCAGGAGGCGCAGGAGGCGCTGCTGGCCGGCCAGCAATAGCGGCGCGACACACCCGTCAAACCACAAGGGCGTCCCCGGCTGGCCGGAATGAGGTTTATCTGCCATAGTGCCCCCTATGGCTCGACGAGGAAAACATCATCCCCCTGATTCGCGGCGGACGGGATCCAGACCCGGCCGGCGACCTTCCACTTCCAAGCGGCGCGTGCCGAACACGCGTCACGCCGGATCCTTGCGCGCGTTGCGCGTGTTCGCGTATGCCGCTCCTGTTGCGGCCCAGGCCATCATGCTCGTCGTGATGCTGTTGCAAGGCCAATGGCTGTTCGCGATCATGGTGTTTGCGGGATGTTGCGGATGCGCGGCGACCTTGCTGATCACCTTGCTCAGGCAGCAACCGTCCGCGGATCCGCTCTCCTCATCGGCAATCGCTGGTACTGGCCCACCCCAGCAACATCAAGAACGTGCGGACGAGCCCGCGCTTCATGAACGAATCCTGCCCGCCACCTCGTTGGAAGAATTGTTGGGCATTGCGGGCCAACGCGACGCGTGGCGTATTATTGCACGCCGTTGGCTCTCTCCCGCCCATTCCCTACGCGTCCCGCTCGGCGTGGACGGACACAAGCGCCCCGCATTCCTTGACCTGTTGGAACAAGGCCCCCACGCCATTGTGGCGGGTACTACGGGTTCCGGAAAATCGGTATTGTTGCAAAGCTGGTGCATGGCATTGGCGGCGCTTCATCCTCCCCATGCGCTGCAATTCCTCCTGCTCGACTTCAAGGGCGGCTCCGCCATGAACGCGCTTTCCACGCTCCCCCACACGCGCGGTTGCGTCAGCGATCTGGACTTGCAGCACGCCATGCGCGCGCTGGAGGCCATCGAGCAGGAACTGCGCGGCCGCGAGCGCCTCGCCGCGCAACAGGGTGTCGCCGACATTCGCGACATGGATCCGCGTCCGGCGCGCATGATTGTCGTGGTCGACGAATTTTACGCGATGGCGGGCCAGCTTCCCGACTATATGGACCGGTTGATCCGTGTGGCGTCGCTCGGCCGCTCGCTGGGCATGCATGTGGTCGCCTGTACCCAAAATCCGTTGGGGCAAATCAACGCGTCGATGAAAGCGAACATGAGTTTGCGCGTATGCATGCGTGTACATGATTCGTTGCAATCGCAGGAAATGATCGGTTCGGACCACGCCGCGCGGCTGAGCGCCAAGGCGCCCGGTACGGCTTTGTGCTGTGTGGACGGCCGGGAAACGCTATTGAGGTGCGCTTTCTGTACGGATTTGGCATATGTGGCGCGTCAAATCCGCTACGCGGCGCGTTTGCATGGCTGGTTGCAGCCTGAACCGCTGTTTACCGCGCCATTGCCCGCACAGATTACGTACGAACGCGTATTGCGCGAACACCAATCCGGGTGCTCGCCCGGCCAGAGCGTCCTGATCGGTCTTGCGGACGACGGCGTGCACACGGCGCCGGCCCATGTTCCCGTGGACCGTGGCAATATCGCGGTGGTGGGCATGCCGGGCCGTGGACGGTCCACACTGTTGCGCCATATTGAACGCCTCGTCCGGGAGCGCGGTTGGAAGCATGTTCGCGTGGTGGACGACGCCGACGAGTTGTTGGACGTGTTGAACACCTCGGCGTGCGCGGAACAATTCCGCCATGACCTGTTCGACGAGCGCCGTACGGTGGTCATGGCGTTGCGCTCGACCAAATCCCTACGCATTCCCGAGCATGGCACGATCCGTGTCATGTTCCCTTGTGCGGAACGCAGTGTCGATTTGGCCGACGGCATCCCCTCCGCGCTGCTCAATACGATGACGGTGCAGGATTTGCATACGCCGGGACGGGCCGTGTTGCTGGGTGTGGGACAAGCGCGCGTCATCCAGTGTGTCGCGCCGATCGGGGATGCTTAATATGTAGGGAGCTTTCTTCCTGCGACAGGCCCGCCTCCATACCACATCAGCATGGCAAAAGGCCCGTCATGTTCCCTTCATGGGCTCCGAAACATAAAATTTTCACAAAATCTCCGCGAAACCCTTGAATTTGGGGCCTGTTATACCTAGCATAAAACACGTAGCACACACTACACATACACTAAAAATTGAGAAGAGGGACTCATGAGCAGTGCATATGATTGGCGCGCGAAAGCGGCCTGTCGCGACAAAGATCCGGAATTGTTTTTTCCTGTAGGCAATACGGGCGCCGCTTACCAGCAGATTGAGGAAGCCAAGGCCGTATGCCGCACCTGCAAGGTGATGGACGCCTGCCTCAAGTGCGCACTGGACACGAACCAGGATTATGGCGTATGGGGCGGTTTGAGCGAAGACGAGCGCCGTGCCCTCAAGCGCCGCGCGATGCGTGCACGCCGTTCCCAGGTCATGCAGATCTGACCGCACGCTCAATACCATTCTTGAGAGAATAGAAGGACAAGGGCTTGGTTATGACGCCAAGCCCTTTTATTATGCCTTCTGCCATGCCTTGCCGGCGATCACACGCCCAAGGCGGCGCGCAACTTGATGTTGAGGATCACGCGCGTGCCACCCTCTTCTCGCGGCTCCCATTCCACAGTGCCGCCAAAATCGTTCTTCACGAACGTATTGATGATTTGTGTGCCCAGACCCGAGCCCGAGGAACGTGCCATGCCGTTGTGTTCCTCGTGTTCCATGCCGTTGCCGTCGTCTTCCACCACCACATGCAGGTTCTTCCCGTGGCGTTCCACGCTTACAGTGATATGGCCTTCTTTGAGGCCTTCGTACCCGTGTTCCACGCAATTGGTGATGAGCTCGGTCAGCACCAGCGACAGCGGCGTGGCGTCTTGGGCGGGCATCATGCCGAATTTGCCCACATAGTCCACGGAAATGTTCTGATCGCGCATGGAACCCAAATCGATGCTCATACGCAACAGGTTCGAGATCACCTTGTCGAAGTCGACGATTTCATCGGCCGTCTGGCTCAGGCCCTCGTGCACCATGGCGATGGTCTGCACGCGGCGCTGCGCCTCGGCGAGTTCCTTCTTGACTTCCTGGGACTGCGTTTTGCGCGCCTGCAGACGCAGCAGCGCCGACACCGACTGCAAATTGTTCTTCACACGATGGTGGATTTCGGAAATGGTGGCGTCCTTGGTCTGCAATTCGACTTCGCGGCGGCGCAATTCGGTCACGTCACGGCACAGGATGATCGCGCCCGTACGGCCCGCGTCGTTCGACAGCGGGAACGACCTCATCGACACGACGGAACGGTTCGCGTTGATTTCCGAATCCACGGGCGCCTTTCCCGTCAGCACGAGCGGCAGCATTTCAGGGACGGGATCGTTCTCGTGAAGCAGCTGCGTGCCGATTTCACTTAGGTACAGCCCTTCCATGGCGCCGTTCATGCCAAGACGGCGGAAACAGCTGATCGCGTTCGGCGAGGCGTATTCGATGATGCCGTCGAGCGACAAAATGATGAATCCGTCCGCCACGCGCGCGTTGTGGCGCTGGTTGATGACGGGGTCCGTATACGGGAATTCGCCCAGCGGAATCATGTCGTACAGGCGCTTGCCGGCGTTGATGCTTTCATTTTCATAGCGGCCGTTGAGTTCGCGCGTGGCCATGTTGGTTTCCCGTACCACCAGTCCCAGCGTTTTGCCGTTATGCACGATCGGAGCGTACACATTGCAGATCATCGTGTTGTCGAGCGCGCGCAAGGTGGTGGAATGGAAGACCGTCTGACATTGCATGGCGGCGTCCAGTTCGTCCATATATACGTCGGGAACCACGGCGCCCACCACATCGTCGGAACGCAGTCCCATTACCGTGGACGGACGGCACTGTTCAGCAATTATGTACGTGCCGTCACCGTTTTGCAAAATCAGCATGAGATCGGCGAAACTCAAGTCCGCGATCACTTGCCAGTCTGCCACTAAATGATGCAGCCACTCGCGATCGGAATTGTCAAGATCGGACCGAGTGGCCAATATTTGCGAAAAATCAGCCATACAGAACATAGTAAGGCGTCACCGTCCCATCATCCATATGGGACGGCGCGTGCGCGTCTGTACAAAAAAATAATTTGACAAGCCAATAAGTTACGCTAACGTAGGTTACGGTAACGTAATACCCGACTACACGTCGACCGACAAGTCGATGACCAAGGCGTGAGGTGAACATGCCAGAACGTATGACGCGCGAGCAAATACTCGCGAAACGAGAAGCGGTGACGGCCGCGCGAGAGGCGGCCATGCAGGCCAAAGCCGACCGCGTGCGACTCAAGGCGGAACTCAAAGCGCAAAACATCCGCGCCAAGGCGGACGAGAAAGCCAAAGTCGTTATCGCCAAGGGCGAAGCGCACGCCGCGAAAATTGAAGGCATCGTCCCCAATGAGGTGCAGCGCAAAATCCGTCTGGATGTGCACGGCAGGCCAAAGCCGCTAATGCGCGGATGGTTCCACGCGATCACGGCGCCGCTGGCGCTCGCCTCGGGCATCGTGCTCATTTGCCTGGCGCACGGAACCGGACTCAAATGGGCGTGCGCCGTATTCATGACGGCCTCGCTAATCCTGTTCGTCAATTCCGCGGCCTACCATTTGGGAGACTGGTCGCCGCGCGTCACGGACGTGCTGCGCCGCATCGACCATGTGAACATTTTCCTGCTCATCGCCGGCACGTACACGCCCATCGCGTTCGCGCTTGACACGTTCTGGCGCAACGCCATCATCATCGGCATGTGGTCATGCACCTTCGTGGCGCTGCTGATCCATGTCATCTGGATTACGGCCCCGCGCTGGCTCTATACGATCGTATACATCATCTTCGGCGTCTCGGGCGTGGCGTTCATGGGATTGTTCTGGCAGTCCCCCGCCGCGGGCCCGGCCGTAGTGATCCTCATTTGCGCGGGCGGCGCATGCTATATCGCGGGCGCGATCGTGTATGGCCTGCGCAAACCGGATCCGTGGCCCAAGGTGTTCGGATTCCATGAAATCTTCCATTTGGGCACTGTCGCGGGATACGCCTGCCATGTGGTGGCCATCTATCTGGTGGTCGTGCATTTGGCGCATTTGCCCGTGTTCTAGCTTCCGCTTCTCCCGCGGCCTTCCGCGTTTCTGTCTCTTTTTCTGCATTTTGAGACATGAACCGCGGCGTGTCTGTCTCAAAATGCAGAAGTTATATACAAAATGGGGGTACGGCATACGCCGCACCCCCATTGTTTTTGCTACGCGAGTCTTTTCACGCCGTTTCAGCTTTTGCTGAGCTCATTGAAAATCGGCTGGTTCTGCCAATCCATCGTGAACCCCTTGACTCCCGCTGCGGCCACGCCCACGGCGTTGCTGTAGTACAGCGGGATGGAAGGAAGCTCGTCGAGCAGAATCACCTCGGCGTCCTGATAGACTTTGTTGCGCTCATCTTGGTTCGTGATGCCCATGGCCTTCGTGAACAGGGCGTCCACGTCGGCGTTGCGGTAATCGCCATCGTTGGCGCCCTTGCCATCAGCTGCGGCCGAATCATAGATCTGATACAGGTAGTCTTCGATGGACGGGTAATCAGGGGTCCAACCCGTACGGAACGCGCCCTTCATGGAACGTTCGTCGATTGAATTGCGGAACTCCTGGAACGTTGGCACGGGGTTGGCCGTGGCCTTCAAGCCCACTTCGCCGAGCACGTTGTTGGCGGAGTTGACAATGGCTTCGAATACGGGCTTGAAACCCTTGTCGGCGTCATAGGAGAACACGAGCTTGCCGTCATACTTGGAGATGGCGTCGGCCTTCTTCCACAATTCCTTGGCCTTGGCCGGGTTGTACTTGAGGTTCTCGGAATTCTTCAGGTTGTCGGCGTAGCCGGGGATGGCCGGCGAGCTGAAGTCCGTGGCCACGGTGCCCGTGCCACCGAGCACCTTCTCCACGATCTCCTCGCGCTCGATGGCCATGGACAGCGCCAGGCGGCGCAAATGGCCCTCTTCCGTATCCACCTTCCAGTGTTCGTAATCGGACGGGATCGTAAACGCCTGGATCACGGAACCGGCCTTGTTGTAGGCCTCGACCGACGAGTCCTTTTCGAACGTCTTGATAGCGGACGCCGGGATCGTGCCCGTCACGTCAAGATTGCCGCCCTGGACGTCGGAATACGCGGAATCGGCGGAAGTGTAGATCTTGAACGTCACACCGTCGTTGGCCACTTTCTGCACGCCCTTGTAATCGGCGTTCTTCGCCAATTCAATCTGCGAGTTGTGGTCCCAGTGGGTGAATTTGTACATGCCGTTGCCGACGGGGTTCTCCCCGAACGCCTTCGGATCCTTGTAGAACGACTCGGGCAGCGGCGCGAACGCGATATAGCCGACCTTCACGGGGAAAATCGAGTCGGGGCTGTTCAGGTCGACGGTAAACGTCTTGTCATCCACCACGTTCAGGCCCGACAATTGCTCGTCACCCTGCAGCTTGTCGGGATCCTGCAGCTCGTCATATCCCTTGATCATCGAGAAGAAGGAGGAGCACTTCTGCGCGTTCTTGGCGTTGGCCACATAGCTCCACGCCTTCGTGAAGGATTCGGCGGTCACAGGCGTACCGTCGGTGAATTTCCAACCGTCCTTGAGTCTGACGGTGTACTGCGTCACGTCGTCGTTGGGCGTGATGGAGTCGGCGACTTACATCTTTGCGTCGCCCTTGTTGTCAAACGCCACCAGATTGGCGAACAGCAGCTGGATGACCATGGCGCCGCTCGTCTCATTGGTATTGCCTGGAATCAACGTGTTCTGCGGCTCAGTGTTGAAAGCCGTAATGACATTGCCGCCCGCGTTTTCGTTGCTGGCGCTCGGCTCGGCGCTTCCGCAGCCTGAAAGCAGCATGCCGATGGCGCATGCGATGGCCGCGAGCGTAGTTGCGCTCTTCTTCCTCATGGATATCTCCCGTTAGTTTGATCTCGGAGTCGGAAAGGCATGCCAAAGCGCATCCGTGGATCTCACGAATGCCCGTTTGGGTAGCCGTTTCTGCGATTCAACGTCCATCCGTGCGGATCATAAAATTTCCCGTTCGGGAAACATCATCTTCGTACACGCGCCGCGAACGCCCGAAAAATGGGGCCGGAAACCGCGGCGTGCTTGATGGGCTTGCGGACAAGAGTAATAGCGGTCGTGTTCACTATGTAAACCGCAGGCAACACAACTGTTACCTCCACGCATCCATTTACGATAATTTTCGCTGGAATTCGGCGATTCGACACAAAATCATCGTCATATGAGCCAAAGAACCGGAACAATATACATGTCCAATATGCGGACAGCCCCTTGCTTGAGGCAAGGGGCTGTCAACAAAAATCCGGAATCCAGCGCGAATCAGGCCAACGGCTTGGCTTCCTTGATAAGCACCTTCATGGCGCGGCCGTTCGGGGCCTTGTATTCGACCGTGTCACCCACATGGGCGCCCAAAATGGCAGCGCCGACGGGGGACTCGGGGCTGATCACGTCATAATCGGTGGCCACGGCGATGTCGCGCGAACCGATCACGTACGTCATGTCGCGGCCGCCCAGCTCGATCGTGACAAGCGAGCCGTTGCCCACGGTGCCGGCCTTCGGGGCCTTGAGGATCTTGGCGTTGCGCAGCTTGACGATCAGCTCGTTGATACGGCCTTCGTTCTTGCCCTGTTCTTCGCGTGCAGCCTGGTATCCGCCGTTCTCCGACAAATCGCCTTCGGCTCGGGCCGCGGCGATACGCTCGGTGATCTCCTCGCGATATTCGCCTTCGCGGTACTTGAGCTCTTCCTGCAGCTTGTCGTAGGCTTCCTGCGTCAGCAGTACCGTCTTTTCTTCCTGTTCCATGATGCCTCCTACCAGCATCCCGGCGCATACCCCTGCGCCGGTAATAAGGCGAGCACCGGCTCACGCCGGTGCTCGCTACCAATTACGTCTAGTGACTCGATGTTCAGCGCGTCGAAATGATGTCGATAACGAACACCAGCGTATCGTCACCGCCAATACCCGCGGCCGGCATGCCATTGCGGCCATAGCCGTACTCCGGCGGAATCGACACCAGCAGGCGGGAGCCGACATTGTGACCCGGAACCGTCTGGTCCCAACCACGGATGACCTGGCCTACGCCAATGCCGAACGTCGCCGGCTGGTGACGGGCGAAGCTTGAATCGAACGGCTTGTCGCCGCCCCAAACAATACCTTCATAGTTCACCGTTACCTGGTCGCCGCGGCGTACAACCGGACCATCGCCTTCTACCAGTTCCACAACCTTCAGGCCCTTGGGAGCTTCACCTTCCGGAAACTCGAACGTGGGGGCGGCGCCAAACGTGGCTTCTACAACAGGCATCTGTGCAGCCATAATGTGTTCTCCTTTATGCTGTTGCATACACAACAGTCCCCTAGCGTACCACGAATATGCGTGTGAGATGTACGCCATACACGAATAGGTGCCCCCCGGCGGGACTCGAACCCGCACGCCGTAGCGGTCGATTTTAAGTCGACTGCGTCTACCATTCCGCCACAGGGGCACAGCGACGGTAGCCATCGCCTTGGGTATTATTGCACAATTCCCCTATTTGGGCAAACTTCCGGCTATTTGAGCAGGCGTTGTCCCAGATCCAGCACCACGCCGTCGAGCAGGCCATGTTCGCTCGTCACATAGGAGTCCATGTGCTGGCCGTGGTCTTCGAACGCGCGCTCGGCCACCCGCTCCAGCACGCACGACCACGTCGCGGCGCCTCCGTTGATCACGTCCACGCGTCCGGGGTGGATCGTCTTGTAGGTGGCGCGCTCGGCACGCGGCATCGACGCGAATTTCGCATCGGTCGCGAGCATTGTCTTGTAGTCCATGCGCACGCCGTTGACGGCCGTATGGTCGTAGTGGTCAAGCCCCATGGCCAACGCAGTCATCGTGGTCACGGTTCCCGAAACGCCAATAATGGTGCGCGTTTTGCCCAGCGGCACGGTCTCTTCGGCCTTGCGGATATGGTCGTCGACATCCTCGCGCAGCTCCTGCAGCTCCTCGGCGGTCGCCGGATCATGGTGCAGATGGCGTTCCGTCATGCGCACACAGCCCACATTCATCGAATAGGCCGCCACAACTTGCGTAGCCGGCTGCGTCACACCGTCGCCGCCCAACACCAGCTCCGTGGAGCCTCCTCCGAGGTCCACCACAAGGAACGGCGGTTCGGCATGCAGCTGCGGCATGTGCACTATGGCGTCGCTGGCCGCCAGGAAGCTCAGTTCGGCCTCTTCCGTTCCCGAAATCACCTCGGGGCGCACACCCAGAATGGACTCGACCGTATCTTCGAATTCCTCGCGGTTTTCCGCGTCGCGCGTCGCGGAAGTGGCTACGAAACGCAACGCTTCCACGGGATGTTCGCGCAAAATCTCGGCGAACTCGCGTACGGCGGCATAGGTGCGTTCCAATGCGTCTTCTGCGAAACGGTGGGTACGGTCGACACCTTCGCCCAAACGCACCACACGCAGCACACGCGGCACCACATCCTCATAATGGCCGTCGGCGAATACTTTTGCGACTTTCAGGCGGATGGAATTGGTACCGCAATCGATACCGCCCACCACCACATAATCGCGCGACTGTTGCTCATGTGCTGCTTGTGGCATATTTCCTCACTTGTCCGTATGCGCTGACTCTTCTTGCGTCGATTCCTGGATGGCGCAGCGGCATGTTTGCGGGTCGAATTCACCGCGAATGCGCTCGAGCACCATGTCTCCGATCGGGTTGATCCCGCTTCCCATCACGAGCGTTTGGCCCAGCAACGCGTGCAGGCACTTTACGCGCACGGGAAGGCCTCCGGCGCTGATGCCCACAATATGTTCTTCACTGTCGCCCAGGCGATTTGCCAGCTCATGGCGAAAAGCCAGGTAATATTCATGGGCATGTTCATACTGCTTGCGCAATTCCTCATCTTCGGCAAGCATGGCGTTGAATTCTTTCATCATGCCGTCGGCTTCCAGCCTTGAGACGGCTTTCACGGCTTCCGGACTCGTCAAATAGCACGTCGTCGGGAACGGGATGCCGCCTTCCAGCAGCGGCCGGGTAATCGTCACAAGCGGCGTTCCGCAGGCGCAGCGCGCGCCCACCGCCACCATGCCCCTGGGATAACGGCCCAACTGTTCCTGGACAATACTCATGTCTTCCGGCGTGGCCGGCTGCGCCAGAATGCGGTCGAGCATCTTGCTCACTTCGCTGGTAATGGTCGGATCAAATGACGCGGTGGCCTGTGGTGATGTCACTGTGCGGTTCCTTCTATGTCTTGGGATGGTTGCGTCGGCTGCGCGCTCTCGCCGGACGTCTGTTCCGGCTCTTGGGCGCTCTCGCCATGCGTTGCGCTTTTCTCCTTGTCAGCCTCGCGCAACGAGTATGCCAGTTCGCTATACCATGGCAGTGTGGTCTGCGTGGTGGTTTTGGACGCCGGAGCGTCGTCCGGATCGGTATTCTTGCCCGTCACCGCCTCGGGATGCTCGACTTTGATCGGAGTCTCCCCCTCAAAGACGAATCCAAGCCGTTCGCGCGCCTGCGCAATGACATAGGCCTTGTCGTCCCAGCGGGATATGTCGTTTTCCAAATCGTGTTTTTGCGCGGTCAATGACGATTCCTGCTTTTTGAGCGACTCCAACTGCGCCAGATTCATCGCGTATATATGGAAGGTGGAGATGAGTTGGATCGCACCCAAGGCGATGATGATCAGGGCGACGCAGAATGCAATGGGACCAGCGTTCGTAGACGATTTCGCTCGGGATCGTTTTTCAGACGCTTTGCTGGTTCGTTTGCTCATATGAGATGAAAATACCCGCTACATTCGACGTATCGAAGTAGCGGGTATGCGTTGCAATCAAATGGAGATCAACATACGGTGCGGAGCACCGTCACGATCACATGTACTGCTTGCAGGCCTTGAATGCGCTGTAGCCGGCGTACTGTGCGGTCGAGCCGAGCTCTTCCTCGATCTCGAGCAGGCGGTTGTACTTGGCAATGCGCTCGCCACGAGCCGGAGCACCCGTCTTGATCTGGCTGGTGTTCTTTGCGACAGCCAGGTCGGAGATGGTGGTGTCCGGGGTTTCGCCGGAACGGTGGGAAACCATGGAGGTGAAGCCGTTCTTCGTGGCCAGTTCGATGGCGTCGAGCGTCTCGGACACGGTGCCGATCTGGTTGAGCTTCACGAGCAGGGAGTTGCCTGCACCCATGTCGATGCCCTTCTTCAGGCGCACCGGGTTGGTGACGAACAGGTCGTCGCCGACGAACTGGAGGCGATCGCCGAGCTTCTTGGTGATCTTGGCCCAGTCTTCCCAGCCTTCTTCCTGGAACGGATCCTCGATGGAGACGATCGGGAACTCGTTGATCAGGTTCTCGTAGAAGTCGAGCATGTACTCGGCGTCGCGGTCTTCGCCGTCGAAGCGGTACTTGCCGGTTTCCCTGTTGTAGAACTCGGAGGAAGCCACATCAAGGGCGATACCGATCTGCTTGCCCGGCTCGTAACCGGCGGCGGAGATGGCGTCCATGATGTACTTGAGGGAATCCTCGTTGGTCTTCATCTTCGGAGCGAAGCCGCCCTCGTCGCCGAGGCCCGTAGCCAGACCCTGCTTCTTCAGGACGTTCTTCAGCGTGTGGTACACCTCGACGCCGGCCTGCAGAGCCTCGGAGTAGGTCTCGAAGCCGTACGGGGAGATCATGTACTCCTGGATGTCCGTAGCGAAGTCAGCGTGAGCGCCACCGTTCATGATGTTCATGTTCGGCACCGGCAGGATGTGGCCGTTGATGCCGCCGATGTAGCGGTACAACGGCTCTTCGGCGGATTCGGCAGCCGCGTACATGGCAGCCAGGGACACGCCGAGGATTGCGTTGGCGCCCAGACGGCCCTTGTTCGGGGTGCCGTCGAGCTCGATCATGAGCTGGTCGATTGCGCGCTGGTCGGAGGCATCCATGCCGATGACCTTCGGAGCGATTTCGTCGTTGACCGCGGCAACGGCGCCGAGCACGCCCTTGCCCTGGTAGACGGACTTGTCGCCATCGCGGCGTTCCCAAGCCTCAGCTTCGCCAGTGGAAGCACCGGAAGGAACGAGACCCAGGCCACGTGCGCCGTCTTCGGTGTCGAGAACGACCTCGACGGTCGGGTTGCCACGGGAGTCAAGAATCTGGCGTGCGTAGACGCTTTCAATAACTGCCACAACTACTCCTTTATGTATAGGTTGTGATGACACTTCACAGCGTAGTGGGTTTTGTGGACGAGTGGCAACCTTGCTATCAGAAAAATGTGAGCGTTAACAGCCTCCGTTCTTCCTACTGTTGCTTGGCTCCCGGTTTCCATGCCAAATCGTCGAGCAGCTGCTGTGTCCAGCGAATAATCTCGTGCGACGACATGGGTTTGCCGCCTAAGGAACCCGCGAAAGGCGTTGGAATCACATAGGTTTGCGTTACCGGGCGGTACTGGGCCCCGCGATAAATACGTGAGATGCGGATTTGGACGGAATCCGCCGGCTTTACCTTGGCCACGCGCATGGTCTTGCCTTGCGCGAAGATTTCGGTAATGCCCATAAGGCGTGCGCGTTCACGCAATCTTGCGATGTCGAACAGCGCGTGGAACACTTCCGGCGGCTCGCCATAACGGTCCGTAAGCTCCTCCTGTAATTGCGTCAAATCGTCCTCGTTGCGCGCCGAAGCCAGTTTGCGGTACACCTCGAGGCGCAGCTTGTCCGAATCGATGTAGTCCACGGGAATGGACGCCTCGATGGGCAGGTCGATGGACACGGCCACGGGCTCCACGCGATCCGGTTCCTTGTATTCCTCGATCGCTTCGGACACCATGCGCACATACAAGTCGAATCCCACGCCTTCAATATGGCCGCTTTGCTCGTCTCCCAGCAGGTTGCCCGTGCCGCGCAGCTCCAAGTCCTTCATGGCCACGTCGAAGCCGGAACCCAACGCGGTGTTCTGCGCGATCGTCACCAGGCGGTCGTGCGACTGTTGCGTCATCGGCTTGGTCGGGTCATACAGGAAATACGCGTACGCGCGTTCGTGGCCTCGGCCCACTCGTCCACGCAACTGGTGGAGCTGGGACAGGCCGAAGCGGTCGGCATGGTCCACAATCAGCGTGTTGGCGTTGGAAATATCGAGACCCGTTTCGATGATCGTGGTCGTCACGAGGATATCGATATCGCGATGCCAGAAGTCGCGGATAACCTGGTCGAGCTGCTTTTTGCCCATCTTGCCGTGGGCGATGGCGATTTTCGCTTCGGGAAGCAGTTCCTGCAGCTTGGCCGCCGTGCGGGAGATGTCCTCCACACGGTTGTGCAGGTAGAACACCTGGCCGCCGCGCATCATTTCGCGCCGCACGGCCGCCACAACCTGGGAATCCTCATAGGGGCCCACATAAGTGAGCACGGGCAGGCGGTCTTCTGGAGGCGTGGCGAGCGTGGACATTTCACGGATGCCCGTCACGGCCATTTCCAGCGTGCGCGGGATTGGCGTGGCTGAAAGGCTCAACACGTCCACATTGGTGCGCAAGGCCTTGAGCGTCTCCTTGTGTTCCACGCCAAAACGTTGCTCCTCGTCGATAATGACGAGCCCCAGATCCTTGAACTTGATTTTCGGGTTCAACAGTTTGTGCGTGCCGATCACCACGTCCACCGTGCCGTCTTCCAGCCCGCGGATCGTCTCGTTGATCTCCTTGGTGGTCTGGAATCGGCTCATGGGCTTGACGACCACGGGGAATCCCTCAAAACGTTCCGTGAACGTCTCGTAATGCTGTTGCACGAGCAACGTGGTCGGCACGAGCACCACAACTTGCTTGCCGTCCTGCACGGCCTTGAACGCCGCGCGCACGGCGATCTCCGTCTTGCCGAATCCCACGTCGCCGCAAATCAGGCGGTCCATCGGCAACGGCTTTTCCATATCGGCCTTGACGTCGTCAATGGTGGTGAGCTGGTCGGCGGTCTCCTGGTACGGGAATGCGTCTTCCAATTCCTTCTGCCATGGCGTATCCGGACTGAACGCGAAGCCCTTCGTACGCTGGCGGGCCGAATACAGCTTGATGAGGTCTTCGGCCACTTCATGCACATGCTTTTTGGCCTTCGCCTTCGTGGTGGCCCAGTCCGAACCGCCCAGCTTGTTGAGTTTCGGCGCGTCGGACCCGATGTACTTGCTGACCAAATCCAGCTGGTCCGTGGGGATGAACAGCTTGTCGTTGGGCGCGTTGCGCTTGCTTGGCGCATATTCGATGACCAGATACTCGCGTGTCGTCTCGTTGACGCCCTTGCCCGTGGTGCGCTGGCGCATTTCCAGGAAACGGCCGACGCCATGCTGTTCGTGCACCACATAGTCGCCGGGCTTCAGTTCCATCAAATCGATCGACTTGCGGCGCTTTTTCGGCGTCTTCTGATGCGCCGCCGCGCCGCTGCGTCCCGTAATGTCGCGTTCCGTAAGCACGGCGAGACGGGCGGACTTGTCGACAAAACCGTCCGTCATCTGCGACTGGATCGCGTCAAATCCGCTAATTCCAGCCGTTTTAAGCATACGTGACAGACGCGAGAGAATGCCGTGGGCGACAGCCGTCACCACGATTTTGTATCCGTCGCTCACCATCTGTTCAAATCCGCGGGCCGTCTTGTGTTCGTCCGCACGGAAATTCTCGGCTGGAACCGCATCGATTTGCACATGGCCGGCCAACGACGAGTCAACCGGGAACGCGGTGACGTTCCAGACGTCATGGGCGCTGTTGTCCAACGCTTCAACGGTCTGTTCATAATCGTAAAAACTGGCCTGATCGAAGGAAATGGGGGCGCTCGTGGCGTGGCCGGACGCGGCCACATGCCAGCTTGTGGCAAGGAATTCCTGGGCGGTGGTCACCAAATCGTCCACGGACCGGCGCAACTTTTCAGGATCGCACAGCATGACCACGCTATGGCGCGGCAGCAATGAAGCTACCGACTGCATATGGTCCACAAGCGCCGGCACCAACGATTCCATACCTTCCACGGGCACGCCGTTGGCAATGGATTCGAGCATGTCGTCGGCGTTGGCAATGGAACCGATCAATGCGCGGGCGCGATTGCGCACCTCGTCGGTCATCTGCATTTCGCGGCATGGCGTGGCCCACACGCGCGCGATCTCGTCACCAAACGTGCGCTGGTCGGAAGCGTGGAACGCGCGGATCGAATCCACCTCGTCTCCGAAAAACTCGATGCGCACAGGATGCGGCAATGTGGGAGGAAACACGTCAATGATGCCGCCGCGCACGGCGAACTCGCCGCGGTCCATCACGAGGTCGGCGCGCGTGTAGGCGTTTTCCACCAGCGCGGCAACGGCCGCAAACATGTCCATCGATTCACCCCGCTCGAACACGAGTGGCGTGATATCGCCAATACCCGCGACCACGGGCTGGATCAGCGAGCGCACGGGCATCACGAGTACGCGGATGGGGCTGAACAGGTCGCTGCCTTCCTGCGGGTGCGCGAGGCGGCGGAACACGGCCATGCGGTTGGCCACGGTGTCCGCACGAGGCGACAGGCGTTCGTGCGGCAACGTTTCCCATGCGTCAAGCTGGGCGATGTCGTGCGGATCGCCGTCATACCATGAGCGGGCGGCTTCGACGAATTCCTCGCTTTGGCGGCTGGAAGGCACGACGACCACTACGGTGCGGTTTGCGGCCGTGGCGGCGGCGAGCGCCGGGCGGATGCCCTCGGGCGCACCCACGGTGAGGTTGGCGGCGCTGGCGGCCGTATCCGGTGTGATATCGCCGTGGACCAGATCGCGCAAAGCGGTGTCCGTTTCCAGGTCGGTGAGCAAATCGGCCAGTTCGCCGCATGGCTTGGGCTGGAAGGTTTCGGTGGAGCGGGCGGAAGTCGCCGGTTGTGCGCTAGTCGTGGTCGGTTCCCCTTCTGGTGTCAAATGGCGTGGAACAAATGGTCGGGAATAGGAAATGGTCAGGAGCGCGCGTTGAAAATGTCTTGCGCGTGCGTGAGGCCTTGGAACATGATCGTTTCGGCGGCGTCGGCCCCGTCGGCGAGGAATTCGGGCATCATTTTGCGCTGTTGGGCGTTGAATCCGCCGAGTACCCAGTTGATCGTGTTCTCGTGGGCGTCTCCGGCGCGGCTGGCGTGGCCTGTTCCCATGCGCACGCGGTCGTATTTGTTGGTTCCCAGCGACTTGTCGATGGATTTGATGCCGTTGTGGCCGCCCGCGGATCCGCCGTTCTTCACTTTGATACGGCCGAAGGCGAGGTCCATGTCGTCATGGATGACGAGCACGTGGTTGGCGGGAATATGGTAGTAGCTGCAGATGGAGGAGACCGCTTCGCCGGAATTGTTCATGTAGGTCAGCGGCTTGGCCAGGAAGAACTTCTTGGATTCGCCGTTGAGGCGCATGACGCCTTTGCCCAGATCCGCCAGGCCCTTGTGGTTGGAGAAGTTGACGCTCCAGCGTGTGGCGAGTTCGTCCGCTACGGCGAATCCCATGTTGTGACGGGTGTTGCGGTATTTTTCCCCGGGGTTGCCCAAACCTACGATGAGCCAGAATTCCGATGCTTCAGCCATATGTCGTGTCCTTATCAGCGGCGCGTTCAGTCTTTTCCCATTGGCAATTCAATGAAAACCAACCGCCTATCTTAATGTTCATGGCTGACGGGCGGCGCATGCTTAGCGGGTAGCAATAGCCATGGCGTGCCGGGGTGCTACAGGTCGAGATCCCAATAGCTCATGTCGCGCAGTACTCCCGTGGCATCGTAGGCGGCATGGGACATCACGCCATAGCGCATGAACCCGTATTTGCGGGCCAGCGCGCAAGAGGCCTCGTTGTCCGCGAAAATGAGCAGCACGGCCTTGCGCATGCCGCGATGTTTGGATTCTTCGATGAGCCGTTCCATAAGGAAGCTTCCCACATGCTTGTGCCGCCAGTCGGGGTGCACGTAGTACGCGTAGTCGGTCACGCCGTCATATCCCGCGCGCGCGTGGAATTGGGACATGGCGCCAAAGCCCACCACGCATGGCGAACCGTCCTCCCCCATCGCTTCCACCACGAATACGCCGTACGGGTATTCATGCGAGCGAACCCATTCGGTGCGCTGTTCAATCGTTCTCGGGGACGTGTCCGCGGAAGCTCCGCCCGCCGTTACGGCCGCATTGTAGATGGACGTGATGGCCGGGATATCCTCTGGACGAGCGGCGCGAAAACTGTAGGTGTAACAATGAGTGCCCATGCCAGAAAGACTAGCATGGGCACTGTTATGCGGCCGTTACGCTGCGCTGTTGCGGTTTCCCGGAACTATTGCAGCTCGAGCGCCTTGTTCAGCGCGGTTTCGAGCTTCTTCTGGGCTTCGCCGTAAGCGCTCCAGTCGCCCTTCTTCATGGCCGCGTCGGAATCCTTCATGGCCTGGGCCGCGTCGCTCAATGCGGACTTGAGCTCGCTGGAACCTTGCTGCGGCGAGGATTCCTGCGCCTTGTCCTCGGAAGGAGCGGACTGGGAACCCGTGGTTCCCGCGTTGTCGGCGTCTCCCGCGGAAGCACCCGAATCGCCTTCGAACACCTGGTCAAGCGCCTCGTTGAGCGTGTTCGCGAAGCCGACACGGTCGCCGAAGGCGACCAGCACCTTCTTGAGCAGCGGGTAGCTTGTGTTGCCCGACGACTTGACGTAGACGGGTTCGACATACACGAGGCCACCGCCCAACGGAAGCGTCAGCAGGTTGCCGCGTTCCACTTGCGTGGAGCCCGATTGCAGCAGGTTGAGTTCCTTGGACACGTCGGCGTTCGCATTGAAGTTGTTTTGCACCTGGCCCGGGCCCGGCACATTCGTGTCCTTGGGCAGTTCCTGCAACCTGATGGTGCCGTAGTTCTTGCCCTTGACGCCCTTTTCGCGTCCCGCGTCCGAATCCACCGACAGGAACGCCGTGAGAATTTCACGCGTGTTGGTGCCGGCCGGAATGTAGGAGCTGGTCAGCGAGAACAGCGGTTCCTTCGAGCCGCCTGTCTGCAACGTCAGGTAGTAGGGCGGCTGCTGCACGTCTTGCTTCTGCTCGTTGGCGGAAGCCGTCGGATCCACAGGCACCTGCCAGAAGTCCTCGCCCGAGAAGAACTGCGCGGCCGTGGTCACGTGGTAGCGCGACAGCAGCTGGCGCTGCACCTTGAACAGGCCTTCCGGATAACGCATGTGGCTCATCAAGTCGCCCGTCATCTCGGAGATCGGCTTGTACTGGCCCGGGAAAATCTTTTCCCACGCCTTGAGCACAGGATCCTCGGTGTCCCACGCGTACAGGTCTACGGAACCGTCATACGCGTCCACGGTGGCCTTCACCGAATTGCGGATGTAGTTCACGTTCTTGTCGCTCAGGCTGGAAACCGTGTCGGAGGAAACCGTGGTGGAGTCCTGCGTGGCCTCGCCCAAATCCACCTTCTGGGAGTACGGCATGTTGTCGCTGGTGGTGTAACCGTCCACAATCCACTTGACGCGGCCGTTGACCACCGCCGGGTACACGCGGCCGTCGAGCGTCAGGTACGGGGCCACCTTGGCCACGCGTTCCTTCGGGGAACGGTCGTACAGGATCTGCGAATCGGGCGTCACACGGTCCGAGAACAGGATCTGGTCGGATCCGAAACGGATCGCGTACAGCAGGCGGGCGAAAATGTTGCCCACCGACGGGCCGCCGTTGCCGGTAAAGGTCGTGGTCGCGCCCTTCGATCCGGTCGGGTAATCGAATTCCCACGGTGTGGTGCCTTCCGGCGCGCCCACAATCGAATATTCGGGAGCTTCCGGGGAGAAGTAGATGCGCGGCTCGTAATGCTGGGTTTGCGTCAGGTAGCCCTGCGTCGGAATGCCGTATTCGAAGAATTCCGGCTGGCCGTCGCTCGTCACCCTGTTGCCGTAGGCGGCCACCACACCATAGCCGTGCGTGTACACGGTGTGGTCGTTGACCCAGTTGCGTGCGTCGTTGCCGTTGAGGTCGAGCTCACGGGCGGCGATCACCGTGTCCTGGGACGTGCCGTCGATGTCGTACTTGTCCACGGCGAGCGTGTCGGCGAAGGTGTAGTACTGCTTCATCTGCTGCAGCTGCTTGAAGGTCGGGGACACGATCTGGGGATCGAGCAGGCGGATCTGCGCCGTCGTCTCCGTTTCATGGGCGAGCGCGCCCGCTTCCACCTTCGTCGTGGCGTCGTATTCCTCGGTCTTGACCGAATCCAGCCCATAGGCGGCGCGCGTGGCGTCAATATTGTGCTGGATGTACGTGGATTCCATTTCCTGCGCGTTCGGGTTTACGCGGAAACGCGTCAGCAGCGCCGGATACACGGTAGTCAGCAGCAGCGAGAGCACAATGGCGCCCGCCACAGTGATGGCCGGAACACGCCAGGCGCGCCATGCGGCGCCCGCAGACGCGTACTGCGTTCCCGCATTGGCCGACAGCGCCTTGGAGCGCATGATCCACACGGCCAGAAGAATGCCGACCACGGCCGTCACGCCGGCCATGATGAACATGACGGGAATCGTGGCGTGCGTTGTGGTGTACGTGGCGCCCGTAATGCGCGAGCCCGACTGCGTGAGCGTGTTGAACACGCCAACCACTTGGCTGGCAGCCCAAGAAAGCATGGCCAAGAGCAGCCAGATGGCGATCTGGCGGCGTCCGCGCGGCGTCATGGCGAACAGGCCGTTGCCGTGCACGGGCATCGTGAAACGGATGCCACCCATGGCGATATGCGTCACGATCGAGAAGATCAGCCCCACGACCAGCATGATGTTAAGCGCGGTAAGCAGCAGCTGCAGGCCCGGCAGCACAAACACGTAGAAGCCCTTATCGAGGCCGAAAATCGGATCGGTAGTACCAAACGACTGGCCGTTGAACATGAGCAAGATCTCCGACCAGTTCATGTTGAACTGCGAACCGAAAATCAGGCCCACCACAATCGAGCACACCACGGCGATCCGTCGGGCAGAGCGCGAGCTGACAGACTTGCCCACCTCAATGGTGTCGCCATGGAAACGAATCGTGGATCCGTCCGCGAAATCGGGGCGTGCGCGGATGGCGAGCGTGGCGCTAATGTAACTGACCACGGCGAGGACCGCCACATAGGCGACCCACAGGCCCACGCGAGTGCCGAGCTGCGTCCATACCACCGACTCGAATCCGAGTTGGCGGTACCACATGATGTCGGTAATCAGGCGCGCCAAACCGAAGAAGACGCCCACAATAATGACCAGAGCGAGTACCACGCCGATCAGGATTTTGCTGCCGCGATTTGAATGGGGACGTTGCGGCTGACGCCCGATACGGGGATTGTTGATATGCGGTGGCACGTTGCCGCCATTGGCATTGGTATCGTCGCCATCCGCTTCGACGTTGATAATAATAGGATCATCCTGGTTCCGCGAATTCCTGTTATTCCGGGGAACCTTGGGTCCAAACGCATCAAAGAAAGACATTCTTTTAGCATAAGCTACGGTATGCGCGCGATCCTCTCATAGAGCGAAATCACACAATTCCCTTGCAATTTCCTTGCAAATGGCGGTTCCGCCCAGCCCCGGCAGCCACCTTACAGCCCGCGAATTTCCTTTTCGCCACTCCCGATGCCACAATAGGCGCTATGAAGGGCCACCATATTCATTCTCATTCCCCGTGCACGAAGCGTATCCGCCATATCCTCTACACAATCGCGTTAATCGGCACCGTGGTGCTCGTCATTGTGGGACTTATTGGCGCGGCGCTGTTCTTCGGAAGCGACGAATGGCTCAACCGCGGCCGACATGCCACAGCCCACGCTTCCTCGTCGTCGCAGGCCGACATGCATAAAAGCGCGGTCCCGGATTCATCCAAGGACCAGGGCAAAGATGCCAAAGACGGCAAGGACGGCGCCAATTCCAAGGATGACGCCGCCGCGGCGCTCACCACGCCCGAAGATCTTCTCGACCAGGCGCTCGAGAAGATGACGCTGGAGGAACAGTGCGCCCAGCTCATCATGGTGCCGCTTAACGCGGGAGAGGACCCTTCCGCGCTCAAACCGTGGGTGGAGCATGAACATGTGGGTTCCGTGTTGCTTATGGGCAACTGGAACGGCGGCACGGCGGATGTGCGCAAGGTCACGTCCGCGCTCGTCTCCTACGCCGACCCCAAGCTTCCGCTGTTCATCGCCACGGACCAGGAAGGCGGGACAGTTCAGCATCTGCAGGGCACGGGATTTTCCACAATTCCCAGCGCTTATGAACAGGGACGCATGGCGCCTGAAGAGTTGCGTTCCAACGCCCAACAGTGGGGCGAGCAATTGCACACCGCGGGCATCAATATCGATTTGGCCCCTTCGGCCGACATGGTGGTGATCGATCGCGGCAGCAATGCGCCCATCGGCGCCCTGAACCGCGACTTCGGCCTGAGCGCCGACGGCACCGCCGACCATGCGATCGCGTTTATCCAAGGCATGAAACAGGCCGATGTCGGCGCCACGCTCAAACACTATCCGGGCTTGGGGGCCGTGACGGGCAACACCGATTTCACGGACCAGGGCACTGTGGATACCGTCACGTCGGAAAACAGCATCGGACTAAGCGCGTTTACCAAGGCGATCCAGCAGGGCGAGCCGAGCATGGTCATGATTTCGTTGGCCATTTACGAGAACATCGACCCGTACCATCCGGCCGTGTTCTCCTCCACCGTCATTCAAAACCTGTTGCGCGGCAAAACGGGCTATAAAGGCGTTGTCATCTCCGACTCGTTGTCGGCGAGCGCCGTGCAGGGGTACGCTCCTACCGATTTGGGAGTCCTGTTCGTCCAGGCCGGCGGCGACATCGTATGCCTGAACGACCGGTCGCTTGTCTCGCCCGTGCTGCAGGGGCTCGTGGCCACGGCCAAAAGCGACCCGGCGTTCGCCAAGCAGGTCAAGGAAGCGGCGCGGCGCGTGCTGACGCTCAAGTACAAGATGAATCTCAACCAGAAAAGCAACTAGCGGCGTATCACGCAAATTGTGCGTTGTACAGCTTCGCATAGTTGCCGCCGCGTTCCAGCAGCTCCTCATGCGTGCCCTGTTCGAGGATGTCGCCATGTTCCATGTACAGGATCAGGTCGGCGTCGCGGATGGTGGACAGCCGGTGGGCGATCACGAAGCTCGTACGCCCTTTCATGAGCTCCGTCATCGCTTTGCTGATCGCGGCCTCCGTGCGCGTGTCCACGGAGCTTGTGGCCTCGTCGAAAATCAGCATGGCCGGATCGGCGAGGAACACGCGCGCGATCGTAAGCAGCTGGCGTTGGCCGACGGAAAGGTTCGCCGCCTCGTTGTCGAGCACGGTTTCATATCCCTGCGGCAGCGTCCGGATAAAAAAGTCGGCGTGCGCGGCTTTGGCCGCCGCCACGACCTGTTCGCGCGTGGCGCCTCGGTTGCCGTAGGCGATGTTTTCCGCAACGGTGCCACCGAACAGCCACGTGTCTTGCAATACCATGCCGAAATTGGCCCGCAATTCCTCGCGTGTCATGTTCGCCGTGGACACGCCGTCGAGCGTGATGCGGCCGCCGTCGATTTCATAGAAGCGCATCAGCAGGTTGATCAATGTGGTTTTGCCCGCTCCCGTGGCTCCCACAATCGCGATTTTGCGTCCGGGTTCGGCTTTGAGGTTCACGTCTTTCATAAGCGGCGTGTCGGGACGGTATCCGAACCGCACATGTTCGAATTGCACGCGTCCTTGCACGGGTTGCGCCACATGCTCGGGTTCGGCCGGATCGGGCCGTTCCTCGGGCGCGTCGAGCAGCGCGAACGTGCGTTCGGCCGAGGCGAGCGAGGATTGCAGCGAATTGATCGTGTAGCTCGCTTCCGTAAGCGGTTCGCCGATCAGGTTGATGTATTGGAAAAACGCCTGCACCACGCCGATGGTCAGGCGCCCGTGCGCCATCATCCATGAGGAGACGAGCGCGATGACGATCATGGCAAAACGGTTGAACATGCGGATGAACGGGTTGACGCAGTTGACGAGGAAATCGGCGTGCTGCGAGATTTTGCGCACGTCCTCGGTCAGCTCGCGGATGCGCCGTACGCTCGAGTCCTGCCGGTTGGCCGATTTGATCACGTCGCGCCCCGTATAGTATTCCTCGACCAGTCCCGTAAGTTTTCCGATGCTGCGCTGGCGTTGCGAGGTCACGGCCAGCGTGCGCGCGGCCACCGCCTTGGTGATCAGTATGTTGATGGCGATAAAGAACGCGAATACGAGCGTCAGCTGCCACGACAGGACAATCATGATGATAATTGCCGACATTATCGAGGCGATGGCGCTGATCAGGCGCAACAGTCCCGTCTGCATCGTTTCCGAAATGCGGTCGAGATCGTTGGTGACTTTGCTCAGGACTTCGCCGGGCTTGTTGTCGTCAAAGAACTTGAGTGGCAGTTCCTGCAGTTTCGCGCTGATCTGTTCGCGCAATGTCAGGTTGAGCCGTTCCGCTACCGACGCCATCATGTAGACGGGAATGTAATAAAGCGCGCATTCTCCCGCATACAGAAGCGAGAGGATCACAATTTTCCAGCCCAGTCCGTCCGGCCCCCATCCGAGAACGAACGCCGTGTGGTGGCGCCATCCCTGTTCCACGGCGCTCCATAAGTCGTTGATAACCGTCACGCTATACAGCGGCGCACCGATATGAAACACGGTTTGCACCGCCATGATCGACATCACGAGGAAGAGCCGCGTACGCTGGTTGCCAAGCTGTTTGGCGAGCCGCATGGCCGTGGCCCAGGTGTGTTCCGGCGCGTCCGTGTCTTCGTTGTCGGGATCCTTGCCACGGCTTTGCAGGTCTTCCGTGATCTTGTCCGACGAGCTGAGATCGTCCAGTTGCCGTTCGTCGCGTTCCGGATCGAACATGTGGTCCATGAGCCCCCCCCCCTACTCGTTGTCCTGCTGCGTTTGCGAGGCCACGATCTCGCGGTACACGTCGCATTCGCGCATCAGCGTCTCGTGCGTGCCGCGGCCCACAATTCGCCCTTGCGACAGCACAAGGATCTCGTCGGCGTGGCGGATCGTATTGACGCGCTGGGCAATGATGAGCACGGCCCGGTCCCCCATGTCTTCTTGCAGCGCGTGGCGCAACGCGGCGTCCGTGGCGAAATCAAGCGCGGAGAACGAGTCGTCGAACACGATCAGTTGCGACTCTCCCATCAGGGAACGCGCAATCGAGAGCCGCTGACGCTGGCCGCCAGAAAAATTCATGCCGCCTTCCGCCATGGGCGAGCGCAATCCGTCGGGAAGTTTGGAAACGAACTCTTCGGCTTGGGCGACTTGTAGGGCGTGGCGGATTTGCTGTTCGTCGGCGTCTTCGTCGCGCATGCGCAAATTGTCGGCAAGCGTGCCCGACAGCAGCCATGCGCGCTGTTGGACGAGGGCGACGCGCTCGCGCAGATCGCGTTGCGTCATGCGTCTGACGTCGACGCCGTCCAACGTGATGCTGCCCCAGTTCGCCTCATGGAACCGCATGACGAGCATGGCGATGGTGGATTTGCCCGCCCCCGTGCCGCCAATGATGGCCGTCGTCTTGCCCGTGCGGCAGGTAAAACTTACATGGCTGAGCGCATCTTCCTCGGCGTCGGCGAAACGGAACGTCACATCGTTGAACGCCAGCACTTCCCCGTCGTCAAGAGGCCCGCGGCCGGCCATCGGCACGGTGTCTTCGACATCGGGATCCTGGATGCTGGGCGTGAAATCAAGCACTTCGCGTATGCGACGGCAACATTCCAGCGAACGCGGCAACATCACGATAAGCATTTGCGCCATCATGAGGTAGAACAGGCACATGACGGCGTATTCCACAATCGCGTAAATGTCGCCAATGCTGAATTGCCTCACGCTGATCAGCGGACCGGCCGCCCAGTACACCACGCATACGAACAGGTTGATCATCAGATAGCTGAGGCCGTCGAGGTTTGCGAACAGCCGATTGCCGCGGATGGCGGTGTCCGCGTAGTCGCGGAAGGTGCGGTCCATGCGGTCGCGCTCGAAGGCTTCCTGTCCGAAAGCCCGGATAACGCGCGCGCCCGTCATGTTTTCCAGCAGGACCGCGCCGATGCGGTCCAACAATTTTTGGAGTTTGCGGAACAGCGGCGCCGCGGATTTCATGATGAACGCCGCGATAATGATGACGAGCACAATGACGCCCACCAAGCACCATGCCAGCGGCACGGAGGCACGGAAGGCGAGAACCAGGGAAATCGCGAAAATGAACGGTACGGGCATGATCACCATGACGGCGTTCGTGATCATGACCTGGATGATATTGACGTCGTTGAGCGTGCGCGTGGTCATCGAGGCCGTTCCGAACGAACGGAAATCGAACATCGACAAATCGAGCGACTTTTCATAGACGGCGTCGCGCAGATCCTTGGCGACGTGGCTCGACAATTTCGCCACACACCATCCGCCCGTGATCGCGCACGCCGAGGCGAGCAGCGCCACCGCGGCCATATTGACGCAGGTGGAGACCATCGCGCGAAACGAACGGCCCACCGCCCCCTCATTGATCAATTGCGCCACGAAGGTGGGCACGAGCAACGTCGCCAACGACTCCACGAACGACAACAGCACCGTAACCGTGGCGAGTTTCCAATACGGTTTCATGTACCGCAGGACCAAACGCATAACCTATCCTCCCGGAGATCATGGGACGGCCCTTCCACTGTGCCACGCGCGATTTTTGCCGGCAACTCGACGCACACCATGCGGAATCGGTGCATGCGTATATAAAAAGCCGCCCCGGCGAACCGGAGCGGCCATACAAGCGGTTGGAAACGGCCCGATCAGTAGATCGTCACGTCCACAGCTTCGAACTCGCCGGAATCCAGCAGAGCTTCCAGATCGGCCGGACCCGTCAGGATCACCTTGGCGGAACGAACGAGCATGAGGTTCATCTTCGCGCCCGGCTCCATGCCCTCGTTGTACAGGTACACGGGCTTGCCCAGCGCATAGGCATAGCCGATTTCGAACAGCGTGCCCGGATCATCATCCACGAGGTTGGCGATGATGGCCTTGGAGTTGCGGATGGCCTGCACATCCTTGGCGAACACGGCCTTGCCGCCATCCTCGGCGATGCTGTCCTGGCCGCCGGCGAAGCGCGGCATGAACAGCTTCTTGTGGCGATCCTGCAGCACCTTTTCGAGGCGTTCCATGCTCTCCACCTCGGTGTTGGTGAAGAACGGGCCCGCTACATAAAAATCGTAAATGGGTTCGGAAGAAGTGAACTCCACATTTTCATCAATAAGTGTTTCCATGACTCCATTACACAGCGTGCCCCGCACAAACGCGTGTCGAATGCGCTATTGGCAATAATCGTCATGGCGCACGATGCACACCGCGGTCTAAACTGTCCCACGGATTATTGCGGGCACCCATGCGCTTGTGTCGCATCGTGCGCGATCTGTATCGAAGATGAGGAAAAAGTACGTCATGAATGAAGAAGCGATGGACGGCGCCACCCGTCTCGAACACGACTGCATCGGCGAAATGGAAGTGCCGGCCAATGTGTATTGGGGCATCCACACGCAGCGCGCGCTCAACAATTTCACGGTGTCGGGAGTTCCCGAGCAGCGCCATCCCATGCTTATCCGCGCCTACGCCATGATCAAACGCGCTTGCGCGCGCGCCAACGCCGAGCTCGGCCTGATCGACGCCACGAAGGCGCATTACATTGAGCAGGCGTGTCTCGAGATCGAGGCGGGCGATTTCAACGACCAGTTCCCCGTGGACGTGTTGCAAGGCGGCGCGGGAACGTCGATGAACATGAACATGAACGAGGTCATCGCCAACCGTGCGCTTGAACTGGCCGGACACAAGCGCGGCGACTACGCCTACATCCACCCCAACGACGACGTGAACCATTCGCAGTCCACGAACGACACGTTCCCGGCCGCATGCAAAATCGCCATCGCGCTCGAGCTCAAACCGCTTATCGAGAGCTGCGACCGCTTGCGCCGCGCATTCCACGACCTGGCCGACAAGCATATCCATTCGGTCAAGCTCGGCCGTACGCAGCTGCAGGACGCCGTTCCCATGACCTACGGCCAGGAGTTCCACGCGTTCGCCAGTTTCCTCAAGCTCGACTTGCAGGCGTTGCGTTCGCTGACGGGAACGCTGTGCGACCTGAATTTGGGAGCCACGGCCATCGGCACGGGCATTTGCGCGGACCTGCGGTTCCGCGAGACGGCCACGCGCATGCTCGCCGAGATTACGGGACTGCCCGTATACGCCGCGCACGATCCCGTCGCTTCCGTCACGGACATGAGCGCGTATATCGCGGCCAGCTCCGCATTGAAGAATCTCGCGATTCACTTAAAGAAGGCCGCCGACGACCTGCGCCTGCTCAACTCGGGCCCGCGCGCGGGATTCGAGGACCTTATGGTGCCGGCGCGCCAGGCGGGCTCATCGATTATGCCCGCGAAGGTCAACCCCGTGATCCCCGAGTGCGTGGACCAGTGCTGCTTCATGGTGTTCGGTATGGACGTGACGGTCAATTGGGCCGCCGCCGAGGGCCAATTGCAGCTCAACGCTTTCGACCCCGTGATCGTCCACGAGATCTTGACGGGCATGGCGCTGCTCGGCAACGCGATGGACATGTTCCGCACCAAGTGTGTGGAGGGCATCGAGATCAACGCCACGATCGGACGCATCTACGCCGAGGAATCCCCGTCCCTGTCGGCCGCGCTCAACGACGTGATCGGCTACGAGGCCGCCGCGCGTATCGCCAAGGAAGCCGTGGAGCAGCATCGCACGATCCGCGACGTGGCCGGCGAACGCACGGACACCCCGCCCGAGAAGCTCGACTATCTGCTCGACGTGGTGCGCCTGTCGCGCAAGCTCGGGCAGACGTGCCGGGAAGTCGGCGATGGTGACGAACGGTAACCCCAAAAAATATGATTATTATCACCTAAGATAATGTGATTTTCATCATATGAAGACGGCCGAAGCAGTCCAAATGGCGGACTCTTCGGCCTCCTTTTATTTCAAAGTCTTGAAATGTCGCGACAAAATCTTCACAATCGGCTATATGAGAGAGACTTGCGCACCATCCCGACCGTTCACAGTTCGGACATGCCCGCTGCACCGCGACGCCACGATACGCGCGATCGGGCTGGACGAACGGCACCGGTTCCGCATGCTGGAACTCGGGTTGCGCGAGGGCAGCGTGATCCGCGTGATCCAGCGGTCGAATTTTAGCGGACGCGTGGTCGCCAAAGGCGCCGAGCGCATCGCACTTGACGGGCAGACGGCCGCCAGCATCACCGTCACCTTGAACGACAGCACGAACGAACAGTAGGAGCCACCATGAGCGAATCATGCCACGACGACCACCGCCGCGGACTGGCGGTTCTGCTGCCCCAGCGTCATGCGGACGACCATATGGAGCATGAACAGTCCGACTGCGCATGCCATCCTGGTGCAAACCATGCCGGAGCCCCCTCGCCGCGCATCGTGTTTATCGGCAATCCGAATGTGGGCAAATCGTCGCTATTCAACGCGATTCTCGGCACCAAGGCGCGCGTCATGAACGCGCCGGGTACCACCGTGCTGCTCGAACGCGGCACATACGAGCATGACGGCCAGTCATGGGACCTGGTGGACACGCCCGGCACCTATTCGCTGCTGCCCATCTCCCCCGACGAGCAAGTGGCCGCAGAAGCCGTGATGGGGCTCGAGGGCAATCCCGACCCCGACTTGGTAGTGGCCACGTTGGACGCCACGAATATCGCGCGCTCGCTGTATTTCCTCGCGCTCGTGTTGGAACTGGGGCGCCCTACCGTGGTGGCGCTGACGATGAACGACCTCGCAGCCAAAAACGGCGCGCATGTGGACGCGAAACAGCTCTCGCGTGCGCTGGGCGGCCTTCCCGTGGTGGAAGTCGACGGTCGCACGGGCAAAGGCGTGCCCGAGCTTATGGACACGATCGCCCAAAGCTTCCACGGCACACCGATGCCGGGCGGATTGCATCCTGTGAACCCACATACCGTGGACATTGAACAGTGGGTAGAAGGGCGCGCCGACGAACGTTTCGACTGGGCCGCATGCGTCATCGCCGACATCGATCTTGACAACCGCGACGACGTGACATTCTCCGACCGCATCGACCGGCTGATGCTTAATCCCGTATTCGGCATACTCGTATTCCTGGCCGTCATGTTCCTCGTGTTCCAAGCCACCACATGGCTGGCGGGCCCCATGCAGGACTGGATTGACGGGACGCTTCGCGAATGGATCACCACGGGCATCACCAGCGTGTTTGCGTTGTTCGGCCCACACGCCACGGATTCCTGGGTCTACGGACTGCTGGTGGACGGCGTGCTTGACGGCGTGATCACCGTGGCCACGTTCATTCCGCCCATGGGCATCATGTTCCTCTGTCTGTCGCTGCTGGAAGATTCGGGGTATCTGGCGCGCGCGGCGTTCGTCATGGACCGCGCCATGCGCATGGTCGGGCTCGACGGGCGCGCGTTCCTGCCCATCGTGATCGGATTCGGCTGCAACCTGCCGGCCCTGGCGGCCACGCGCACGCTGCCCGATTCGCGTCAGCGCGTGCTTGTCGGCATGCTTATTCCGTTCTCGTCGTGTTCTGCGCGCCTGAGCGTGTATATTGTGCTCGCCTACGCGTTCTTCCGTGAACAGGCCGGACTTGTGGTGTTCCTCATGTACGTGTTCTCGGTGCTGCTGATTCTTGGCGTGGGCATCATTTTGCGCAAAGTCAAGTTCCGTTCGCTGGCTCCCGAACCGTTCGCCATGAGCCTGCCGCCTTACCAGTGGCCGCGGCTTGTGGTGCTTGTGCGCTCGATTCTTACGAAACTGTGGGGCTTCGTGCGCGGCGCGAGCAGCATCATTGTGACGATGATCGTGTTCATGTGGATTTTGCAAGGTATTCCGGCCGCCGCCAACGCCGGCTCGTTCGGCAAGGTGGAGGACGTGCACCAGTCCGTATACGGTGTGGTCGCCGATTCCGTGGCGCCCGTGTTCAAGCCGGCCGGATTCGACAACTGGCACGCTTCGGCCGCGCTGCTGACAGGATTCGTCGCCAAGGAAGTCGTGGTCGGTTCGCTCGCCCAGTCCTACAACGTGAATACGGGAGACGAGACGGAGCAGGCGCAGGGCGAGGGGTCGCTAGGCGCCGCCCTCAACCATTCGTTCAACGAATCCTCGGGAGGCCACGGCAAAGCGGCCGCCGTCGCGTTCCTGCTCTTCACGCTGGCGTACACGCCGTGTCTGGCCACGGTCGCGGAACTCAAACGCCAGTTCGGCGGCAAAATCGCCATGCAAACGGTGGGGCTCGGCCTCGTAGTCGCCTATATTCTCGCCGTACTCGCGTTCCAGATATTGCGGTTGGTGATGTGATGGGAGCGTTCCGTAGCACCAAACCGGCCGGTTCTGGCACATCTCACGTATCCGGCTCCCGCGATTCCCTCTCTTCCGCGCGCACGTCCGCTTCCGGCGCTCCGCACATGCCGCGCCGCGGCATTGTGACCCAAGTGGTCGACGACTTGGCGGCAGGCATGACCGTGGTGGAATGCGCCGAGAAACACCGGCTTCCGCGCGATTTCGTGGAGCAGATCGTGGACCACGCCCGCAAACGCGGATCGCTGAACATGGTGGCGCTCAGCGCCGAATCGGGATGCTCGACGGGCATGTGCGACCCGGATCCCGATTCGCTCGTGTGCGCGGGATGTCCGCTCGTGCCCGCGGCGTCGGGACGGCGCGCGACGATCCGTACGCTACTTTGCCGCAAACTGAATGCTCACAAGGCGCGGCGCATTAATATATGAACCATGAGTGAATCATCGACCACGCCACGGCATGAGGAAAGCCCGTGGCACAATCCGCTGCGTGATCCGCGCGATTTGCGATTGCCGCGTATCGCGGGTCCGTGCAGCATTGTGATTTTTGGCGTGACGGGCGATTTGTCGCGTAAAAAGCTGTTGCCCGCCATTTATGATCTTGCCAACCGCGGCCTGCTGCCGCCGAGCTTCGGTCTGACGGGCTTCGGCAGGCGCGACTGGACCCAGGAACAGTTCTGCGAGTTCGTCAAGGAAAACGTGAAGGCCCATTGCCGTACGCATTTTGACGAATCCACATGGAGCCAGTTGGCCAAAGGCATCCGTTTCGTGCAAGGCAACTTCGAAGACGCCTCGGCCTTCGAACGTCTCAGCACCACTGTGGCCGAACTGGACCGCGACCGCGGCACGCGCGGCAACCATGCGTTCTACATGTCCATTCCGCCGCGCGACTTCGAGGTGGTTTCGCGTCAGCTGGCCAACTGCGGTTTGGCGCACTCTCCCGAGGGTTCCTGGCGCCGCGTGATCATCGAGAAGCCGTTCGGACACGACCTTCAAAGCGCGAAGGAACTCGACAAGCTTGTCGCGGAGGTGTTCGACCCGCAGTCCGTGTTCCGCATCGACCATTATTTGGGCAAGGAAACCGTGCAGAACCTGCTGGCGCTGCGTTTCGCCAACGCCATGTACGAACCGATCTGGAACGCCAACTACGTCGACCACGTACAGATCACGATGGCCGAGGATATTGGCGTGGCGGGACGCGCCGGCTATTATGACGGCATTGGCGCGGCACGCGACGTGATCCAGAACCATTTGCTGCAGCTGCTTGCGCTGACGGCTATGGAAGAGCCCGTCTCCTTCTCCGCCGCGGATTTGACGGCAGAAAAGACGAAAGTGCTTTCCGCAGTGCGCCTGCCGCACGATCTGGCCGCGCATACGGCCCGCGGCCAGTACGCGGCCGGATGGCAAGGCTCCCAGGAAGTCATCGGCTATCTGGAAGAAAAAGGCATCAACCCACATTCCACCACGGAAACCTACGCGGCGATCCGCCTCGACATCGATACGCGCCGCTGGGCCGGAGTGCCGTTCTATTTGCGCACGGGAAAGCGTCTGGGACGTCGTGTGACGGAAATCGCCGTGATTTTCAAGCGCGCCCCGCACCTGCCGTTCGAGTCCACGGCCACGCAGGAACTCGGCAAGAATGCCATCGTGATCCGCATCCAGCCCGACGAGGGCGTCACGATCCGCTTCGGCTCCAAGGTTCCGGGCGGCACATCGATGGAAGTGCGCGACGTGTCGATGGACTTCAGCTACGGCCGTTCGTTCACCGAGTCGTCCCCGGAAGCGTATGAGCGCCTGATTCTCGACGTGCTGTTGGGCGACCCGCCGCTGTTCCCGACCACGGAAGAAGTCAATTTGTCGTGGAAGATCCTCGATCCGATCGAGGACTTCTGGTCCACGCTTGGCCAGCCCCAGCCCTACCGCGCCGGAACATGGGGACCGGAAGAGGCCGTAGAAATGCTGGCTCGCGACGGCCACCGTTGGAGGATGCCATGATCATTACGATGCCGGATACGCAAACCGACGAAATTTCCGACAAGCTCAACGACTTGCATGAGGAGCGCGGCGAAGCCGTGCTTGGCCGCGTGCTCACGCTCGTCATATCCACTACGGCCGACGAGCTCGAGCATGCGCTGCGCGTGGCCAATGACGCGAGCCATGAACATCCGTGCCGCGTCATCGCCATTGCGCCAAGCACGCGATCGCTGGACGACGACATGGAAAACCACACGTTCCTGGACGCCGAGCTGCGCATCGGCGCGGACGCGGGAGCCGGGGAAATCATTGTGCTGCGTCCGCGCGGCGGCCTCGTGCATCATCAGGACACGCTCGTGATTCCACTGCTCGTTCCCGATGCGCCCGTAGTGGCCTGGTGGCCTACGGAGGCGCCCGCGAACCCGTCCACGGACCGTCTGGGAGCCATGGCGACATGCCGTATCACGGACGCGTTGCGCTCCTCGAACCCCATGCGCACGATGAGCGATTTGCGCCGCAACGCATCGCCCAAGAACATGGATTTGTCATGGACGCGCATCACGGTATGGCGCGCCATGCTCGCCTCGCTGCTTGACCAGCCGCCGCACATGCCGATTCAGTCGGTCAAGATTACGGGACCGGCCGATTTCCTGCCTACCGATCTGCTCGCCGCATGGTTGCGCCTGTGCCTCAACGTGCCCGTAACGCTTGTCGACGAACCGGACGCCACGGCCGTAACTGGAGTCTATCTGACGCGCGCCGATGGCGGTGTGATCAGCCTGGAGCGCCGCCCCGCCGACGAGGGCCTCGCCACCGTCCATATGCCGGGTCAGGCCGAACAGGGCGTGGCCATGCCGACCAGAACGCTCAGCGAATGCCTGAACGAAGAGTTGGGACGGCTCTACCCCGACGAGATCTACGCCCAAGTGGTGGGCAAAGGTTGGGATCTTATTCGCCCGTGACGATTTGTGGCGCATCCGCTCATGCGGGTGCGCCACACTGGTAAGTGGCATCGTGCGCCTGAGGCCGCACGACATTGCATCGACGCTGCGTCGATATTGCATCATGCATTGTTGAATCGTTATTGAATTGTTGAAGGGGATGCGCCGAAATGAAGGCATCGCGAAAACTGATTGTGTACCCGACCCAGCGACTGGTGGCCACGGCCGTGGCCGAACGCCTGTTGCTGCATATGAACGATCTGCTGTGTGCGGGCAAGGATCGTGTGAACATCGCCGTGACGGGCGGTACGGACGGCAACGCCATTTTGCGCGCGTTGGGCACGAGCGAACTGGTGCGCGTGGTGGACTGGTCGAAAGTCCATGTCTGGTGGGGCGACGAACGTTTCGTGCCGCGCGAGAACGAAGACCGCAACGCGCTGCAGGCGCGCGACGCCGTATTTGACGCGCTCGTGCAGCAAGGCCTGATGAGCGAGGCGCAGATCCATGAGATGCCGGCCGACCCGCGCACGCCGCAGGAAATCGAAGAGGCCAATGACGAGGACAACATCCGTCTGCTCGCCGATGCGGCCGCAATGTACCAAGAGGAGCTGGAAAGTGAAATCGGCCCGGAAGCCGCCATGGACGTGGCAATGTTCGGACTGGGCCCCGACGGGCATTTCGCATCCTTGTTCCCCGACCGCCGTGAAGTGCTGATCGACGACCCTGAAGTGCTCGTGACGGGTGTGGCCGATTCGCCCAAGATGCCGCCGCTGCGTTTGTCGTTCACCGTGCCGATGATCGCGCGGTCCGCCCAGACGTGGATTTGCGCGACGCGCGAGCAGAAGGCCCAGGCTGTGGCCCACACGTTCGAACAGGTTGACGACGTGTCCTATCCGGCGTCGTTCGCGCGTTCGACCGAGCAGACGCTGTGGCTTGCCGACCCGGCGGCGGCCTCGCTGGTGTGCCACTGAGCCGCGCGGCTTCAAGACATACCGCCCAATATAAAAGCGGGGGAACGGAAATATTATCCGCTCCCCCCGCTTTCATATGGTCTTTACCGCATCAGGCCATCTTGACTTCCGGCTCGCCCGTTTCGGTCCACAGCACGTGGAACGTGCCGTCTTCATCCACACGCTGGTAGGTGTGGGCGCCGAACAGGTCGCGCTGGCCCTGGATCAGGCTGGCTGGCAGGCGCTTGGAGCGCAAGCCGTCGAAGTATGCGAGCGACGAGGAGAACACCGGGCACGGAATGCCGTGCTTGACGGCCTGCGCCACCACATCGCGCCATGCGTGCTCGCAGGACTCGATGGCGTCCTTGAAGTACGGGGCGAACAGCAGCGAAACGTCCGCGGCGCCCGACTCGAAGGCGTCGGAAATGCGGTTGAGGAACTTGGCGCGGATGATGCAGCCGGCACGCCAGATGCGGGCCACGGCGGCCAGGTCGATATCCCAGTCGTATTCCTTGCCTGCGGCCGTGATCTCGTTAAAGCCCTGCGCGTAGGCCACAATCTTCGACGCGTACAGCGCCTGGCGGATCGCTCGATAAAGGCTTCGCGGCTGTTCTCGTCCACATCGAAAGCGGCGTGGGGGGCCCTTGAACTGCTGCTTCTGGGCTTCTTCACGCAGCTCGGTCTGGCTCGACAGACCGCGTGCGAATACGGCTTCGGCGATGCCCGTAACCGGCACTCCCAGCGACAGGGCCGTCTGCACGGTCCACGTGCCCGTGCCCTTCATGCCCGCGTGGTCGAGGATCACGTCGACAATCGGCTTGCCCGTCTTGTCGTCCACCTTATGCAGGACCTGGGCCGTGATCTCGACGAGGTAGGAGTTGAGGTCCGTGTTGTTCCACTGGTCGAACACGTCGCCGATTTCCTGCGGCGTCATGCCCAGTCCCCTGCGCATAAGGTCGTAGCTTTCGGCGATGAGCTGCATGTCGGAGTATTCAATGCCGTTGTGGACCATCTTCACGAAGTGGCCGGCGCCGTTGGGGCCGATATGCGTCACGCACGGCGTGCCGTCCGGCGCCTTGGCCGCGATGGCTTCGAGAATCGGCTTAAGCGACTTCCAGGATTCGTCGGATCCGCCCGGCATCATGGACGGTCCGAGCAGGGCGCCCTCTTCACCGCCGGAAACGCCGCAGCCCACAAAGTGGATTCCCTTGGCGCTGACTTCCTTCTCGCGGCGCATCGTGTCCTTGAAGTAGGCGTTGCCGCCGTCCACGATGATGTCGCCCGGCTCCATGTACGTGCACAGCTCGTCGATCACGTCGTCGGTCGGCTGGCCGGCCTTGACCATGATGATGGCCATGCGCGGCTTTTCGAGGCTGGCCACAAATTCCTGGACGGTCTTGGCCGGCACGAACTTGCCCTCGTCGGCGTATTCGCTCATGAAATGTTCGGTACGCGCGTACGTGCGGTTGCACACCGCCACCGTGTATCCGTGATGCGCCAGGTTGCGCGACAGGCTCGCGCCCATCGCAGCCAGTCCGACCACACCAATGTTTGCTTGTGCGCTCATATATGCCTCCACAATTAGCGTCACCGGAGCGTTCCCGTCCCCGGCAGATTCCGCTTTCAAGTCTAGCGGGAGTCGAGACCGCCACAAGAGCGCCATATGACCGTTTTTTCGATAGCCGAACTTCACCGCATCAATTCACATTTCACGGCGCCCGCGAATACGGTGACCCCTAGAACCAGCTGCGCGACAGCGCCCCCGCCAGCGTACGGTGCGTCACGACGCGCTTGCGGTTCCCGTCGACCACCAGCGCCTGGTCGTTGCGCAACGGAATGAACGGTACGGGAGCACAGGTCGGGCATGCGCCAGAGCTCGGCGCATACTTGCCGTACAACCGCAAAATATCCTTCGCCTCCGCGCCCATCATATGCGAATCCACATGCGGTACCACGGCGCCTTGAATGAGACTAAGCCCGCATGTCGACTCGAGCCTCGGCGCCTTGTCCCGCGCATCCATGAGTCCGATATAGGAGATGTCGGGGGCCGCGACCACCGACCCGGCCGACTCGCCCACATACGGCACGCCCTGCATCACGCGCTCGCGGATAATGTCGGCCGCGCCCGACTCGCGCAGTTCCTGCAATAAATAAAAGGTATTGCCCCCGCACACATAGAACATGTCCGCGGAACGCAAGATGTGCGCGGCGCGGCGGTATTGCTCGCACTGGCGCGTATCGGAAAATCCGTCCCCGACACTGGAACGGGCGGGAACACGTGCCACGTCGAGCACATGCACACGCATGCCGAGCATGCGCAAGCGTGCGGCCATGAGCCGGCCCGCTCCCCCATACCGCTCGGCGTAACTGGCGGTCGGAATGAAGGCCACCGATTTGCCGCGCGGCTCGCGTACCAGCGCACGCAAAGCGGGCGTCACGGCGAACATCGACGACGCGAGCAACAGCCTCATGGGAGGACGAACCGACATATCACTGCCTCCTACCGGTCGCGGCATATCAAAGTCGAGCCGAATCCACAATTTCCATAACGATATCCATCATCGTTCCATGCAGCGTTCTAAAATTCCTAACTGATCATTTTCTGTAAATTCCATGTGCATTTGTGTGATATTCCTCCTATTTCGGCGGCCATGCCCGCATAAAGACCCTATAAAAAAGGAACGGATGCGCGTTTCTTGACGGATCGTGGGTAAGGTGGAGTATTCAACGCAACGATCTATGACGATCCGCATCGGAGAGAATTATGAACAAGTCCGCCGCACAAGGCGACACCACGGACACGCGAACCGTGGCAACCAAAACTACAGCCGTTGAGCAGGGCGTAACTACGGGACGGCGCACATTGAGCGCGCACCAGCGCACAATCGTGGCCATTACGTTCTTCTCCATGTTCTTCGGCGCCGGCAATCTCATTTTCCCGCCATACGTAGGGGCGCTCGCGGGGAACGCCAGCCTGGGCGCGCTGGTCGGATTCATCATTTCCGCGGTGAGCCTGCCCGTGCTCGCCGTTGTCGCCGTAAGCAAGGCCGGCGGCTTCGCGAACATGGCGGGGCGCGTCTCCCGCATTTTCGCGGTGGTGCTGGCCGTGGCCATCATTCTTACGATCGGCCCGCTGTTCGCCATTCCGCGCGGCGCCTCGACGTCCTATGAAATGATGGTGGCGCCGTTTGTGGGCGCGGACAACCATGTGGTGGCCCAGCTCATCTACTCGGCCGTCTTCTTCATTCTGTCGTTCATCGTGGCGCAGCATCCCGAGAAACTGTCCAAAGTGCTCGGCAAAGTCATGGGCCCGATTCTGCTGATTATGATCGCGATTCTCGTGATCGTGTGTTTCTTCATCCATCATCCCGCGTTTAGCGCGCCGACGGGCGACTTCAAGGCGCACCAGTTCGTGACGGGTTTCCTTAACGGCTACCAGACGATGGACATGCTGGCTGGCGCGTATTTCGGCATTGTCATTTCCGCCAATATCGGCGCGTTCGGCGTGAAGAACGAGAAGAAGAACCATCATGAGGTGGCGTTTACGGGCTGCCTCGCCGGCATCATGCTGGCCGTGGTTTACGGAGCGCTCGGTTTTGTGGGAGCCGTGTCCGGCTCGCTGTTCCCCATCTCCCCCGACGAGACGGGCGCGACCGTACTCACCAATCTCGCCAAGTCCGCGTTCGGCCCCGTGGGCATCGTGTTCATCGGCATCATTTTCGTGGTCGCCTGCTTCAACTGCTGCACGGGCCTGCTCAGCACCGTTTCGTCGTTCTTCCATGAGCAGTTCCCGACGGTGTTCGGCAAGAAGGTGAGCTACCGTGCCTGGAGCGTGCTGTTCACGGTGGTGGCGTTCATCATTTCCAACGCCGGCCTGTCGCTGATTATCCAGCTGGCCGCGCCGATTCTTGAAGCGCTCTACCCGATCGCGATTGTGCTCGTGATCCTGACGCTGCTGCACAAGAAGTTCACGTCGCATTATCCGCGCATCTATTTCTGGTCCGTACTGTTCACGACGATCGTGTCGCTGTGCTCCTGCATTCTTGCGTTCGTGCATATGGCGGGCGGTTCGATTCCGCCGCTGGAGCACGTCATGTCGATTATTCCCGGGTACGGCATGTCGCTCGAATGGATTCTTCCGGCCTTCGTGGGCGCCGTGATCGGCTTCGATTTGAGCATGTTCCACCGCAACTGGAAGCGTGACGAGGAGGACCCGCATGTGGTTGCGGCCCGTGAGGCCAAGAAGCAGGCGGCGCTTGATTCGCTTATGCAGTCGGGCCGTGTGATCCGCGACGGTTCCGACGAGGACGACGAAACGGATACCGGTAATGAGACCGACGAGGAAGCGGCGAAGGACGAAGGCGTAGATGCACCGGATACTTCGCAGACTCCGGACACCGGAGGCGCTGCGGATACTGCAGATACTGCGGATACTACCGCCACTACGAAATAGTCATTCCTTCTGCATTTTGAGACAGACACGCCGAGGTTTATGTCTCAAAATGCAGAAGATGGTGTTACTTACCTCACAATACAGTCACGCTGAAACGATTTAGCCAACACATAGTGGACACTTCACGCCCAAGTTGCGGCCAAATGGGCGCATTCCCTACGCAGTTGCCATTACTATTGCGTAGGGTAAAACCACATGCTGCGCAGCGCGGGTTTGCCTTCTAGATCTAGAGAGAAATAGACATATCGGTTTCTGGGAGGAAAAAGCATGGCTCACTTGTTCGCATGGAATCTCCATGGCGATGGCAAGTCTTTATTACCGGGCGAGATCGTTGAACCAAACGAACGACTTTCTTGGCCACGGACCATAGGAATTGGCGCACAACACGTGGTGGCAATGTTCGGCGCGACATTCCTCGTTCCGATCCTCACTCATTTCGATCCTTCCACCACTCTTTTCTTCACCGCATTTTCCACAGCACTGTTCCTGTTGATCAACAAGAACGTGCTTCCTTCATATTTGGGCTCTTCTTTCGGTTTCATCGCCCCGATCGCCGCCGTGTATTCCTCCGGCAAGGGCATCGCCGTGGCCAGCTTCGGCATTCTGTGCACGGGCCTGCTGCTCGCCTTGATCGGCGCGCTTGTCCAGTGGGCTGGCGCCCATTGGGTCGACCGCATTATGCCGCCCGTGGTCAACGGCGCGATCGTCGCCATTATCGGTTTCAATCTCGCACCCAGTGCGTGGAACAATTTCAAAGCGGCACCTGATACGGCAATCATCACATTGATTGCCGTTTTGCTTATCGGGGTACTGTTCAAGGGCATGATCGGACGCCTGAACATTTTGCTGGGCGTACTTATCGGCTACGCCTACGCCATTTGCCGCGGCCAGGTCGCGTTCGAGGCCGTGGAACAAGCCGCCTGGTTCGGTTTGCCGCATTTCCATCTACCGCATGTGGACTTCTCGGTACTGCCCATGTTCCTGCCCGTGGTTCTCGTGCTGGTCGCCGAGAATGTGGGCCACGTCAAGTCCGTGGCTCAGATGACTGGCCGCAATTATGACAACCAGGTCGGCACGGCCCTGATCGCGGACGGCCTCGGCACCACGGTCGCGGGCTTCGGCGGCGGCTCCGGTACCACGACGTACGGCGAGAACATCGGCGTCATGGCCGCCACGAAGGTCTACTCCACGGCCGCCTACTGGTGTGCGGCGGGATTCGCCTTCTTGCTGAGCCTGTGCCCGAAGTTCGGCGAAGTCATCAACTCGATTCCTGCGGGCGTCCTCGGCGGCGTCACCACGCTGCTCTACGGCATGATCGGCATGATCGGCGTGCAGATCTGGGTGGACAACAAGGTCGATTTCGGCAAGCCGCTCAACATGATGACGGCTTCCGTGGTCATGATCGTGGGTATCGCCGACTTCACCTTCTCCTTGGGCAATGTGCAGTTCAACGGCATCGCGCTCGGCTCCATCGCCGTGCTCGTCATGTACCACGGGCTCAAGGCGCTTGGCAAGCTGTCGGGCACCATTCCGAAGGGCGGTTACCACGAGATTGTGGACGAGCCCGTCACCGATCCGATTCCGTCGCGCGTTTCCGAATTCGAACGCGAGGACTGAAAGTTGTAAACCATAGTTGATACGCAAGAGGCCTCCCGTTATGGGGGGCCTCTTTATTATTCGTTTATTATTTGCCGATGGACGATCGCCGATTATTTCTCGGCCATGCTACTCAGTGACGCTTGCGCGACTTGCTGAACGGCGTGGAGTTCTTGCGCATGTGGGCGCGAGATTGGTGGCCGATATGGCCGTTGCGATGCGACTTGCCGCCGTTGTCATGCTGCTTGCCGTAAGAACGGTTGCGATCGCGGCGGTCATTGCGGTCGAAATCGTTGCGTTCGCCACGGTCGCGACGATCGAAGTTACGACGGTTTTTGTGGTCGCGGCGGTCAAAATCGTTACGGTCACGACGATCGTTGCGGTCGAAGTCACGATGGTCACGACGATCGAAATCGCGGTCCTCATAGCGGTCGCGACGCTTCTTGGAGTCCTTGAACTTAGTGTCCTGGAACTTGGCGTCCGCGAATTTGTCGTTCTTCTTGGACTTCTTCTTCGTCTTCTTCGGGGATCCCGGACGGTCCATGCGGTCCATGCCGCGATCCTTACGTCCGCGGGAGCGCGAGGAACGCTTGCGGTCGCGCGAACGCGAGTCGCCATGGCCGCGGCCATGCAGCGGCTTGGACGTGTCGAGCTTCCAGCCCATGATCGGATCCGCTTCCTCGCCCACCAGCGAGAGCACGAGTTCGTCCTCGGGCGTGACCTTGACGGGCTTCCAGTCGATACCGGCTCGTTTCACGAGATGTTTCACATAGCGGCGCTGATCAGGCGTCATCACGGTGACCACATCGCCGGACTTGCCGGCACGCGCCGTACGGCCCGAACGGTGCAGGAAGGACTTGGAATCCTGCGGCGGATCCACCTGGACCACGAGTTCCACATTGCTCACATCAATGCCACGTGCGGCCACATCGGTGGCGACCAGCACATTCACTTCACCGGACTCGAACGCCTGGAGGTTGCGGTCTCGCTGGTTCTGGGACAGGTTGCCGTCCAGTTCCGCGGCCGGAATGCCATGCTGCGTCAGTTCCTTGGCCAGCTTCTTGGTCTGGAACTTCGTGCGCGTGAACAGGATGCGGCGTCCCTTGCCGCTGGCGAGCTTGCGGATCAGCGCCGGCTTGTCCGCGCGCTTGACCTCGAACACGTGGTGCGTCATGAGGTCCACGGCGCTCGTCGCCTCGTCCACCGCGTGCTCCTTCGGATCGTGCAGGAATTCCTGCACCACCTTGTCCACGCCATGGTCGAGCGTGGCGGAGAACAGCATATGCTGGGCGGAGTCGGGGATCTGGCGCAGAATGCGCTGGATCGGCTCAAGGAAGCCCATGTCCGCCATCTCGTCGGCTTCGTCGATAACAACAACCTTCACGCCCGCAAGCGTCAGCACACCCTGTTCAATAAGGTCTTCCAAACGGCCCGGGCATGCCACCACGATATCGGCGCCCGCGCGCAGATCGCGAATCTGGTGGATGTACTTCACACCACCGTACACGGTGGTGGTCGACATGCCATACACGTCGGCGAGCGGCGCGAGCACATCGTTGATCTGGTTGGCCAGTTCTCGGGTCGGCGCAAGTACGAGTCCGCGCGGATGCGGCGTGAAATCGTCCTGCTGGCGCTCATAGAGGTGCTTGTGCTGAATGTTGCGCACCTGCTTGCGGAACTGGTTGTAAGACATGCCGTCCGTGAAGTCCACTTCACCGAGGCGCGAGATCATCGGGATGGAAAATGCGAGGGTCTTGCCGGAACCCGTACGACCGCGGCCCAGAATGTCACGGCCTTCGAGGGAATCGGGAAGCGTGTCGGCCTGAATGGGGAATGCGGTGGTTTTGTGGTCGTTGTTCAATACGTGAACGAGCGGACCGGGAACGCCCAATTGGGCAAAAGTAAGCTGGGGCTCTTCTTCTTCAGCGGTTTGTTCATACGGCTCAATCAGTTCAAGCTCGTCCAAATCAATCATTGTGTTGGGCACGACGGCCTTTCATAGTCATGGAAACATGCGTGGAAACGCGAAACGTCATGATTTTATACGTAACCCGATACTTTTAGGGGTCGTTCGCGTTCCCGGCTTTCCACGGCCGGCCGCCGTGTCGACGGTCATAAGCCGCTACTTGCGCAACGGGTTTGCGCCTTTGCCGGGGTCTCCCCCGTTCATCGTGGCCGCGCCGGCCACCAACAGACACAGCGGCGCGATACGCACGAGCACGGAACACGCCTTGGCGAGCGCCCCTTGGTATGCGAGCGCCTTGCCGCGCATGGCCTTGCGGTAGGCGAATTGCGCCACTTGGCTTGGCGTGGCCGCTTTGGCCATCGTGTAGAAATTCTTGCCGTGCATATTGGCGGCCTTCGCGAATCCCGTGGTGACAGGACCCGGGCAGATGGTGGTAACCGTCACGCCCGTATGTTCCAGTTCCTTGGCGAGCGCCACGCCCAGCGACCTGACAAACGCCTTAGTCGCGTAATACATGGCCATGTACGGGCCGGGCATCGCGGAGGCGATCGAGGAGATGTTGACGATTTTGCCGCTTCCCAGCGAGACCATGTCGCGTCCGTATAGATAGGACAGCTGCGCCACGGCATGCATGTTGAGTTGCATCATGGCTTCCGTCTTGTTCCAGTCCGCTTCCAAAAAGCGCGTCCAGTCGGAAAAGCCCGCGTCGTTGACGAGCATGTCCACGTGTATGCCGGCTTTTGTGGTCGCGTCATACAATTGTTGTGGCGCGGCGCTCTGGCTCAAGTCTGCCGGGATCACGAGCACCTTGACGCCGTATTCCTCTTCGATCTGTTTCTTGAGGCCGTTGAGTACCGCCTCGTTGCGCGCGGTGATGACCAGATCGCGGTGTTCCTCGGCGCACAGCAGTGCCATTTCGCGACCGATTCCGCTTGATGCACCAGTAATGAGCGTATATCCCATTATCCCAACCTTTCCATGATGCGTCAGATATGTTGACTTCACTCTAGGACCATGGGCGCGGCTACTCCTGCAGCGCAGCCGAAACGCTTCCTATTCCCGGATTCGCTTAACGCTGTATCTCGGAATGGGTCTTGTTTTCGTTGGTTTTCCTATTTATCATCCCGGTACGAGCGTGTATTAGAGGGAAAGTGAGGCACATTGGATATCGCAATAGTGTGCGCGGCGGTGATTGTCAGCGCGTTGTTACTCTGGTATTTCTTCGCGCCCAAACGCGCCGCGAAGGCCAGTATGGAAGATGGCGGCCAGAGTGCGCGCATTGTGGTGAAGGGCGGCTACACTCCCGCGGTCATTCAATTGGAGGCGGGAACGCCGACAACGCTGGTGTTCGACCGCCAGGAGGGCGGCGAATGTTCCTCGCATGTCGTCTTCTCCGATCTAGGAATCGATCAGGCTCTCCCAGAGAATTCCGTCACGTCATTGCATTTGCCGGCGCTTGCGCCTGGAGATTACCCGTTTGCGTGCGGCATGAACATGTTGCACGGCTCCTTGCATGTCACGGGAGACGATGCCGCCGGGTCCGGCAATGTTGCGACCCGCGCCACCACTCCAGCGCAGGCCACCCCCGCCGCAGCACAAACGGGCGCCACCGACCAAGCCGAGAAGGAGGCGCGCGACAAGGAAATCACATCGTTGAAAACGCGCCTTATTGTGGGCATTGTGTGCACGGTGCCGCTGCTGTGTGTGGCCATGCTTCCCATGGTTCCGGGCTTGCACGGATGGTTCCACGACGTGGCGCCCGCTTGGCTTACGAGCCCATGGCTGCAACTTGTGCTCGTGATTCCTGTCATGTTCTATTGCGGATGGCCTGTGCACCGTACGGGATGGCTCGCCATATTCCATCGCAATCCCGAAATGAACTCGCTCGTCACGCTGGGCACCGTGGCCTCCTTCGGCTATAGCCTTGTGGTGACGGTTTGGCCTACGCTGCTGCCGGTGGATGCGCGTGAACCGTATTACGAAGCTGTGGGCACCATTATCACGTTGATGATCCTCGGTCAACTGCTTGAGGCCCGCGCCCGCGCCGGCACGGGCGACGCGATCCGCTCGCTGCTCGATTTGCGTCCTTCCATGGCCCGCGTGGTCCGTGGTGGCACGGTGGAACAGGTACCCACCGATGCCGTGGCGATTGGCGACATTCTTGAAATCCGTCCGGCCGACAAGCTGCCCGTGGACGGCGTGGTGGTTTCGGGCCAATCCGCAATCGACGAGTCGATGGTCACGGGTGAATCCATTCCCGTCATGAAGCGCGAAGGCGACACGGTAATCGGCGCCACGGTCAATACCACGGGAACGCTGCGCTACCGCGCCACCAGGGTGGGCGCCGACACCACGCTCGCCCAGATCGTCGCGCTGGTGAAAAAGGCGCAGACGTCCAAGGCCCCGATCCAGCGCATTGCGGACAAGGTGGCCGCCGTGTTCGTGCCCGCCGTGATCCTCATTGCCATATGGACGTTTGTGGCCTGGTGGTTCACGGGCGTCCAACCGCACGGCGTGCGAGGCCTGATCGCGGCGATCAGCGTGCTGGTGATCGCCTGCCCGTGCGCGCTCGGCATCGCCACTCCGCTGTCCATCACCATTGCCACAGGCAAAGGCGCACAGCTCGGCGTACTGTTCCGCACGGCGCAAGCATTGGAAACCTTGCATCACGTGGACACGGTGGTATTCGACAAAACGGGCACCATCACGCGCGGCAAGCCCGCGGTAACGGGCATGCGCACATTCCAGGGCGACTCATGGACCGACACGGTGGACGACGCCACGCTTGCGCTCGTTGCTTCCGCCGAATCCGTGTCCGAGCACCCGCTGGCGCAGGCCGTCGTGGAAGCGGCCAAGCAGCGCGGTCTAAGCATTGCCAAGCCGAGCAAATTCGCGGCCATTCCCGGCCAAGGCGTAAAGGCTACGGTCACTTTGGAAGGTCATGATCCGGCACAGGTCACTGTAGGCAACGCCACGTTGATCTCGGGGCAAGTGCCCGAGCATGAACTCCACAGCGCGACCCATGAGATGCAATCTCTTGCCGCCCATGGTGCAAGTCCTGTCATCGCGAGCGTAAACGGCCATGTGGCGCTCGCGCTGGCCATCGCCGATGAGGTCAAGCCGACCTCCCGCAAAGCCGTGGAGGAATTGCGCAAGCGCAATATCGACGTGGTCATGCTCACGGGAGACAACGAGGCCACGGCACGCCATATCGCGGCCGAAGTCGGCATCGACCATGTGGTGGCGCGCGTACGGCCGGAAAACAAGGAACAGGTCATCGCGCAACTGCAGGACCAAGGCCGCACGGTGGCGATGGTCGGCGACGGCATCAATGACGCGCCCGCCCTCGTGAAAGCGGACGTGGGCCTCGCCATCGGCACTGGTACGGATGTGGCCATCGAATCGGCGGATGTGACGCTCATGAACGGCGAGCTGACCGCCGTAGTGACGGCCATCGACCTGTCGGACGCCACCATGCGCAACATTTACGAGAATCTCGGATTTGCACTCGGATACAACGGATTGGGCATCCCGATCGCGGCGGGCGTCCTCTACCCCGCGTTCCATGTACTGCTCAGCCCCATGATCGCGGGTGCGGCCATGGCGTTCTCCTCGCTGTCCGTGGTACTCAACGCGAGCCGTCTGCGCACGTTCCATCCGGCGCAAATCCGCCATATTCACATACGCAAGGGCAAGCGGCCGCTCACACTGACTTCAGTTTCCACAGAAACTCAAGAACCAATTTCCCAACCATCCCAACAGAAAGGAACCGATATGGCCGAAGAAAAAGTACTGGACCCGATTTGCGGCATGACGATCTCTCCGAAGGACGCAGTATCCACGCAAGAATATGAAGGCAAGACGTACTACTTCTGCAGCCCGCATTGCGCCAGCACGTTCGCCGAAGATCCCGCGAAGTACGCCGAGTAAATCGGAAGCGATATATATAGATATATAAAGAGCCGGCCCACGGAACAGCATCCGCGGACCGGGCTCTCCTATATTCGCTACAGGCAGCTGCGCCGGATCAGAAGAACATCACAGCCAGCAGCGTCACGAACAGCACGAGCAGGATCGAAGCGATGAAGCTTGCGATCATGGCGTTGCGTCCGCGGTGCAGCAGCACGGAGAAGTTCACGTTGATGCCGAGCGCGGCCATGGCCATGCCCAAGATGATGTAGGCGATATCCACGAGCACGGGAGCGGCCACACGGATGAACGGAACGAACGTACCGAGAATGGACGCGATGATGAAGCCGAGCATGAACCACGGGAAAGCGACCTTGCGCTTGCCGTCGGTCTTGACCTCGGACTTGGTCTTATCCCACCAAATAGCGATGATGATGGCGGCGAACACCAGCATGAGCACACGCGACAGCTTCATGATGACGGCCATGTCCTCGCCTACCGGGCCGAGTGCGGCGCCAACGGCGACGGCGTGGGCGATTTCGTGCAGCGAACCGCCGGCGATAATGCCGAGCTGCGTGTCGGTCAGGCCGGTCAGCGGGCCGACGAACAGTTCGATGAGCGCGAAGACGACGCCCATGATGGCCACAATGGCCACGGCGATGACTTCGTCGTTCGACTTTTCTTCTTCGCGGTCCTTGGCAACCTTGATGGAACCGGAAATGCCCATGACGGCGGCGGCGCCGCAGATGCCCGTACCACCGGCCACAAGAATGGCGAGCAGCGGGTCAACGCCGAGCCAACGGCAGATCGCGTATGTCACTACAACGGTAAGCGCCACAATGATTGCGGCGAGCGGCAGACACTTGATGCCCGTGGTGAACAGCACGTCGAGGTTGAGCTTGAAACCGAGCATGATGATGCCCAGGCGCAGCAGCTTGTTGGCGATCAGTCCGGCCGCGTCCTTCACACCGGCGGCGCGGACCTGGTCGGAGCCCACATACCATTTGCGCAGCGGGAACTGGACGATCATGCCGATGATAAGCGCGATAATCAGGGCGCCCAGCAGCGACAATCCCGGGTACTGCTTGAGCCATGCGCCAATGAACGACGCGGCAAGGGTCACGATGGCAATAACTAACATTTGCGGGGTGGCGATACGTTTGCCCCACTTCTGACAAAACTCTTTCACCATTTATTTATAACGCTCTCCACGCCGCAAAACGGTTGCGTTCGGTCATCGGCCAAGAAATCGCGAGGCATGGAACCAATAAATACACCGTTTACCGGCCGCTGACGCCACCAATCGACCCAATTTTTTTCAATGCACATAAACCTTGGGAATGCATGGGCAAGTGTCGCGAATCTGCCCAATTTCTTTTGGCCAACTGCCAGCCAATCGCAGGCGCTGCCGCAGCGTTCTGGCAGCGCTCACACGGGTTCGGCCCGTAGTGTGGTACTTACCAAACCAACCACACCAAAGGAGGACAACATGTCCACAAATAACGAAACCAACGAAACCCTCGACCAGAACCAAGGCGCAAGCTGCGACGGCGATACCGACTATCAGAACGAGGCCAACCAGCAAGACGAGCAAACCAACGAAACGGACAACGGCCAAATCAGGGAAACGCCCGACTGCGACGGCGAAGAAGAAACGCCCCTGATGGCACATGAAAACGACGACACCTCACCGGCGGTGGGCATGGCGGCCCCCAACGGCGACGGAACCGGCATCATGGATCCCGACGATCCGCGTATCGGCGAAGCTGACGAAGACGGCGGCGTCGGCGCACAGATCGGCGACGACAACGGCTCCACCAACTTCTAATCCTTAGTTCCCCTCCAATCACGACGCAAGGCCTCACGGCCTTGCGTTTTTTATGTTCATAAGGTTATGCCTACAGGAACATGCAGGAAACGCACGGATGCGATCAGTACAATGCCCAGTCGAAGCCTTGATTCACTGATATGTACCAATATTTAAGGAGCGGCGATTATGGGACTATTCAACGCATTGGCCGGCAATCTGCAAAAAGTCGACGAAAACCAATTGCAGCAGCAATACGGCGCGTTCCTTTTCGATGGCGAACAAATTTCTTCGGGATACCAGCTCATCCGCGACGCCGTGCTCTTTACGAATATCCGCATCATTTTTATCGACCGACAGGGTACGACGGGCGCCAAAATGCGCATCAAGACCATCCATCTCGATTCGGTGGTCGATGTGGAGGCGGAAACGGCCGGCGCCTTCGCGGACGACAGTGAAATCAATATCACGTACCTGGCCGACGTCTACCAGCGTAAAAGCGGCGAGGAACGCTTGGAGACGGTCAAGCTGGAGTTCCCGCGCAAATTCGACATTTCTCCCATTTACCGTTACTTGGGACAGCTCGCTTTGAGCAACAGAGCGCGCATCAACGGCAAGTGAGGCAAGATAGCAAAACGGCGCAATCCCGGCGTCTGGAAATATCCGGACAGGGATCGCGCCGTTTTGTATTGGCTTCCATCGCCTTACCGCCTTACGGCGTTTATGGTCCTAGAAGCAGCGAGTGGCTTACTTACTAACGTTGAATTTGAATTCGACAATATCGCCGTCTTGCATCACATAGTCCTTGCCTTCAATGCGAAGCTTGCCTTCGTCCTTGATCTTCGGCATGGAACCTTGTGCGCCCACAAAATCGTCGTAAGAGACCACGTCGGCCTTAATGAAGCCCTTTTCAAAGTCGGTGTGAATCACGCCGGCGGCCTGCGGGGCCGTCCAACCCTTGTGGATCTGCCAGGCGCGCACTTCCTTTTCACCGGCCGTCAGGAACGTCTGCAGGCCGAGAATGTCGAAGCCCACACGAGCCAGCTGATCGAGGCCGGATTCGGCAAGGCCCGCGTCTTCGAGCATTTCGCGCGCGTCCGCCTCGTCGAGCTCGGTAAGCTCGGATTCGAACTGCGCGTTGAGGAAGATGGCCTGGGCCGGGGCCACGGAGTCGGCGAGCTTCTTCTTGAACTCTTCGTTCGTCAGCTCGGAGTCGTCCACGTTGAACACGTAGATGAACGGCTTGGCCGTCAGCAAGTGCAGGTCGTAAATGTCGGCCTTGTCGATTTCGCCGGCCTTGGCGGCCTCATCAATCGTACGGCCAGATTCGAGAATTTCCTTGGCCTTCTTCGTCGCGTCCATGTAGGACTGCTCGATCTTCTTGCCGCGCAGATCCTTTTCCATCTTCGGCAGCGCGTTCTCGATCGTCTGCAGGTCGGCGAGGATCAGCTCGGTGTTGATGGTGTCGATGTCGTCGGCCGGATCGATCTTGCCGTTGACATGGACGATGTCGTCGTCTTCAAACGCACGCACCACTTCGCAGATCGCGTCGGCTTCACGAATGTTGGCGAGGAACTTGTTACCCAGGCCTTCGCCTTCGGAAGCGCCCTTGACGATACCGGCGATATCCACGAAGGTCACAGTGGCAGGCACGATCTTTTCCGTGTGCACGAGTTCGGCGAGCACGGGCAAGCGCTTGTCCGGCAGCGGCACGACGCCCGTGTTCGGCTCGATGGTGGCGAACGGGTAGTTTTCCGCAAGCACGTTGTTGCGGGTCAATGCGTTAAACATGGTGGACTTGCCAACGTTTGGCAGACCAACAATTCCAATAGTAAGAGACATGCCTACCACCTTACCCGCGCCAGTCGCCAAGCCGCGTCACGCGCCGCCGCTAGCACTCGACCACATGCAGTGCGAGTCCGCCTTGGCTGGTCTCCTTGTATTTGGCGAGCATGTCCTCGCCCGTTTCGCGCATCGTGCGGATGGCCGCGTCAAGACCCACCATATGCGAGCCGTCCCCGCACAGCGTCATGCGTACGGCGTTGATGGCCGTGTTCGACGCCATGGCGTTGCGTTCGATGCATGGAATTTGCACAAGTCCCGCCACAGGGTCGCAGGTCAGTCCCAAATGGTGTTCAATACCGATTTCCGCGGCATTCTCAATCTGTTCGGGAGTGCCTCCCAGCACCGCACACAGCCCGGCCGCCGCCATGGAGCACGCCACGCCCACTTCGCCTTGGCATCCCACTTCGGCGCCGGAAATCGACGCGTTGGTGCGGAACAGGTAGCCAATGGCGGCGGCCGTCAGCAGAAAATCGATAACGCCCTCTTTGGTGGCGCCGCGTACGAAGTGCCAGTAATAGTGGAGCACGGCGGGTACGATGCCGGCCGAACCGTTCGTCGGGGCCGTCACCACGCGTCCTCCGCCCGCGTTCTCCTCGCTGACGGCGAGCGCAAACAGGTTCACCCATGCGGCGTCGGAGAGTTCAAGCACGTTCGCTTCCTGTTCGGTGCGCGTGAGCACGTCCGCGCCCGCGGCGAGCCGTTGGTGCATGGCGGGTGCGCGCCGTTTGACGTGCAGGCCTCCGGGGAGTTCTTCCTCGGTGCTCGAGCATCCGTGTTGTACGCAGGATTTCATGACGTCCCAGACGTGCAGCAGGCGGTTGCGGATCGCGCGCTGCGCGCGTTTTTCCTGTTGGCGCTGGCGCTCGGCCTCGTCCGCGGGTTCGCGATGCATGGTGTCCGCGTCCATGTCCGCCTGTTCGTCGGCGTGTTTGCTTAGGTAGTGGGCCACTTCATTGGCCATGACCAGTTGCGCGATAGTCAGTCCGCTGTCGCGGCATTGCGCGAGCAGTTGCGCAGTGGTGTGGAACGGGTAGGGCGTGTGCGTCTGGCAGTCCGCCGCCTGCGCCTGTGCGGCCGTATCCGTTTGATCGTCTTGATCGTCCGATTGCTCGCGGGCCGGAGGTTGGGCGTGGATGCCGATGAGTTCGTCATCAATGCGCCCGCGTTCGATGGTGCCGCCGCCCACGGAATACCAGACTTCCTCGAGCAGCACCGTTCCGCGCGCGTCGGTCGCCTTGAACCGCATGCCGTTGGGGTGCGGAGCGAGCCTGAGCCAGTGTTCGAATACGATATCGCGCTCGTATATAAACGTGAGTTGGCGCGGTCCGGGAATCGTGATGGCCGAATCCTCGTCCACGATTTCGCGGATGTGTGCCAGCCGGTCCGTGTTGACCGTTGCGGGATCCGCCCCTTCCAGTCCCATGATGACGGCGCGGTCGGTGCCGTGGCCAAGTCCCGTCAGCGACAGCGATCCGTACAAGGTCGTTTCGATGCGGTCGACTTGTTCGGGGCCATATTGGTCGAGCAGATCATGAATAAAGGCGGACGCGGCGCGCATGGGCCCCACCGTATGGGAAGAGCTGGGGCCCACGCCGATTTTGTAAATGTCTAGCACACCGCAAATCTTACCGTATTACGCTTCGATCGCGTCGACGGCGCGGATGACGGCCCCGCGGAACGCGGATTCTTCCAGCGACGCGACACCGCGGATCGTGGTGCCTCCCGGAGAGCAGACGGCGTCTTTCATGGCGCCCGGATGCTCCTGCGTGGCCAAGTACAGCGCGCCCACGCCTTCGATCATTTTGGCGGCCAGACGGTAGGCCGTTTGGCGCTGCAGCCCGTATTTGACGCCGGCGTCGGCCAGCGCTTCCAGATACATGTCGGTGAAGGCCGGCGCGCATCCGGCGATGCACATGCCGATGCCCATATGGTCGGAATCCACGCGCTCCACGAGCGAGATTGTGGAGAACAGTTCTTCGAACAGCGCGGTTTGTTCGCTCGTGAGCGTGTTGGCCGACTCGGTGACGAGCACGCCTTTGCCTACGGCCATCGGCGTGTTCGGAATCGTGCATTGGATGTGGATGCGTTCCGCAAGGTCGCCGAACAGTTCCTTGTAGGTGTTCAGCGTCCAACCGGCGGCGATGGAAATGAGCATCTTGGAGTCGTCGGCGAGCATGTCGGCCAGCGGTCCCACCACCTGCTTGATCTGGTAGGGCTTGATCGCCACAATGATGATGTCCGCATTGGCGACCACGTCCTGCGCGGTGGCGGCCACTTGGGCGCCGATGGCGGAAGTGTTGCGCTCAAGCTTGTCGAGGTGGGCGGCGGTGGCCACAATGTTCTTGCCTTCGAGCGCGCCCGCATTGATCCATCCCTTGGCGATGGCCTGGCCCATGTTGCCGAATCCGATGAATCCGACCGTTGGTGTGATTGGCATGTCCATAATGAGTTTCCTTACTATTGAGAGAAGTTCCGTTTACAAGATATGTGCGAGGTCGCCGCGATCGCGCGCCTGTTCCAGCAAATAGCGGAACACTTTGTCGCCGTGCACGCCGTCATGCTCGAACTCGTTGGTCACCCATGCGTGCGAGCGGCCGACACGGCTGAGCGTGTCGAGCGACAGTTCGCTGGGCACATACATGTCGTCGTAATAGACGGCGGCCTGCAGCGGCACTTCGTTGCGTTCGAGCTGTTCGGCGTTGTAGATCACGCCGAAACGAGTGCGGGCCATGAGCTCTTCCACGGCGCCGCGGAACGGGCGCAGTTGACGCTCCTGCTCGAACATCCACGGGAACGTGCATTCTCCCGTGAACATGAGCGGACGCGCGTCCGTGTTGAACTCGGGCATCGTGTCGCGCACCTGTTGCGCGGCCCAATGAATCGGTTCGTCGAGCTCGCCGTTGGCATAGATGAATTCCTGGAGCGGCCAGTAGAGCGGATGGGAGTCCGTGGCCGTCATCACGTCGAACAGGAATTGTTCTGTAAGCGGGCTGTCGGCGTCCACGCTGCCGTCGCCGTTGGCGAACGCCTCGTCCAGAAGCCAGTGCACGCGCTCGAAGCTCGGTTTCATGCCGAAGCTGGATCCCAGCGTTTGCAAGCGTTTCACAGTGAAGGGGTCGCCGTTGGGCAGCATGAGCGATTCGGAAGCAAGCTTGTCGGCGAGTGCGGCGGCGCGTTCGCGGTCCTGCGGATAACGCTCGTAGTAGCGCGCATTTTTCATGAGCATTTTACGGAACGTGTGCTCATACAATTCATGGGCGTTGCCGGGAACATGGGGAATGCCGCCCGTCGTGAAGCTTGCGGCGATGCCGCTCGGGAACAGCGACAGGTACGTGAGCGTCAGGAATCCGCCGTAGCTTTGCCCCAGCGTGGTCCACTGTTGTCCCGCGAATTCGGTGCGGCGCAGATGTTCAAAGTCACGCACAATGGAGTCGGCGAGGAAGCGTTGCAGATAGTCGGCGCCTTGTGTGGCGTCCATCTGGCCGATCAGGCGACCGTCCACATGGTTGGACCGTCCCGTGCCGCGCTGGTCGGGCAGCACAATGCGGAAATGCTTGACCGCTTCCGCGATCCATCCGTCGGAAGTGGGGTTGAGCGGACGCGGGCACGAGCCTCCCGGACCGCCCTGCAAAAAGACGAGCAGCGGAAGCTCGTCATGGATGCGCGCCGGATCTTCCACGATCCGGTAGAACAGGTGTAAAGACTCCCCCGCGAACCCTTGGCCCGGCGTCTTGCCGTTCCAGTCGAGCGGAACCTGGATGCTGTGCTCGCTAATGTGCAGCCCGGGCACGTAATAATCGTTGAGTGTGGTCATGGCCTCGTCCTTTCAGGCAACATGATAGGTCATACCACATGGTTTTCGTAGGCGAACACCACGGCCTGCACGCGGTCGCGCGCATGGATTTTCTGTAATACGTGCGCCACATGCGTTTTTACGGTGGCCAGCGAGATGAACAATTTGTCGGCGATTTCCTGATTGGACAATCCCTGAGCCACGGCCACAAGCACTTCGCGTTCCCGGTCGGTGAGCGTATCCAGTTCAGGGTCGTGATAGCCGGCCGGCCCCTCTCGCCCGTCGCGTTCCCCGTTACGGCCGGCCGCCAATCGCGCGGACGAGTCCTCCTCTCCCGCCTGGTCAAACGTGAAATTCGTGCGCATCATATGTTCAATCAGCCGTTTGGTGGCCGTGGGCGCGATAATCGCGTTGCCTTGCACCACGGTGCGTATGGACGAGAGCAGTGTCTCCGGTTCCGTGTCCTTGAGCAGGAAACCTGAAGCGCCGGCCTGGATAGCGGCCATCACGTACTCGTCCAGATCGAAAGTGGTCAGGATAATGACACGTGTGGGGCCATCCGTTATCCGTGTAATGGCGCGCGTCGCCTCAATGCCGTCCATACGCGGCATGCGCACATCCATGAGCACGACATCCGGATGCAACGCTTCCGTTTGTTGGACGGCCACGGCGCCGTCGGCCGCCTGTCCCACCACGGTCATGTCCGGCTGGGAATCGATAACCATGGCGAATCCGGCCCGCACGAGCTCCTGATCGTCCGCGATAAGTACACGAATCGGTGATGTCATTGCATCTCCTGCCTCTCCCCTTGTGCTCGTACGGGCTGCAGCGGCGCCGTCATACGGGCCCGCTGCTCGTCGCTGACTTGTCCTGTCAAACCTGTTTGGCGCAGCACGCGCAGCAGTTCCCTCATGCGCGCGAGCGCCTGGCGGCCTTGATCCGCGATCGACTGGAACGCTTGCCGTATGGGTTCCCCCGTCGCGCCTTGCCCCACGGTCTCGATCATAGTGAGGCCGTCGCGGGCGCGTTGGCGCACATGCAGCAACGTGTCCGTCACTTCCTGTTGCAATCCCGAGGCGATACGGTTGCGCTCCTCGTTTGCCGCTTGCACGCGATGCTGTTGTTGGGTGCGCAGCAATTCGCGTTCACGCTCCTGAAGCACATACGCGTTCCTGTCGCCAATACGGTGCCAACGGCCGCGCAATACGGCCGCATAGCAGAGCAACAGCGCGATGCCGCCCATCACGACTGCGGCCCTATAAGGTTCCACCGCGCCTTGCGAGACGTTTCGTGTCACATTCCCCGTGACCAAGTCCAGCAATGTGGTGTAACCCAATGATTCCCCGTACGCGCGCACTGCGAGCAACAATCCGTCCGCCGCGATTACGGGCACCACCCGGCGCAATGCGCGGCGCGGTGCATACAACGATACGGAAAACGACGCAATAATCGCCGCAACGGATTCAAATCCGATGGTCGGGAACACAAGTATTTCCACGAATGCGCCGGCCGCGACCAGCGCGGCGCTCGTCTGCGGCATGGTTCTGCGCACGGCCAACGGCAACACCATAAGGCATGGGCCGAGGATCGCCCACAAGGACGGAGGCGCATATTCGCGACCCCACAACATGGCGTTGGAATCCACGAACACCATGCCTATAACCAGCATAAGCGCCATGGCGATGTCCATGGCGAGCGGATGGTGTTGACCGAGCGCGGACGCGCGGAACGCAACGCGAATGGCAGCAGCACGGCCACGCTCCCACCATCGGCACGCCGTCTCCGGCCAAAAGAACAGCAGTCCGTACTGGATGAATGTGGCGTTCCATGCGAAGGCGAACACAAGAATCAGGCATAGCGTGCCGGCCACATCGCCCACATACGCATGGGCGCGCGCCCATCGCAACAGACGCACAACCAGACTCATACCGGTAGAGCGTAGAAAAAAAATTCGTATGGCCGCAATCGGCCATACGAATGATATAGGCAACATATGCGTGCCGGTTACACGCGCCGACGCTGGCGCATCAGCAGTTCACTCATGCGTTCGGCCGTTGGCCGCTGCTCGTCGGCCACAATCCGGCCGTCGGCCATCACAATGGCGCGGTCGGTCCGCGACGCCGCGGACGGGTCGTGTGTCACCATCACCACGGTCTGCCCGAGTTTCCTTACTGACTGTTGCAGGAACGCGAGCACTTCCTCGCTGGACGCCGAGTCGAGCGCGCCCGTCGGCTCGTCGGCGAACACGACGCTCGGTTTGGAGATCAACGCGCGCGCGATGGCGACGCGCTGCTGCTGGCCGCCCGAAAGCTGGCTCGGCAAATGCGTAAGCCTTCCGGACAGTCCCAACGTATCGACCAGCGTGGCGTACCATTCCTTGTCGCAACGCTGCCCGGCGAGCGTAAGCGGCATCATGATGTTTTGCGCGGCCGTGAACATGGGCAGCAGGTTGAAATTCTGGAACACGAATCCGATGGTGCTGCGCCTGAGCAACGTCAGCTCCTTGTCGTTCATGGCCGTAATGTCCTGTCCGTCTACAAGCACGGTTCCCGACGTGACCGTGTCGAGCCCCGAAAGCGTGTGCATAAACGTCGACTTGCCCGATCCGCTCGGCCCCATGATCGCCGTGAATTTGCCGCGCTCGAAACTGGCGGATATGTTGCGCAGCGCGTGCACGGTGGCGTCTCCCGTACCGTAGTCCTTGACGAGACGGATGGCGCGTATGGCGGGTTCCAGCCGATGCGCCGGCGCCGCTTGTGGACATGATAATAATGGCGATACCGCGGTCATTGTTGCCCCTTTCCCCGGCATTGTTCCGGTAACGTTTCGTTATGGAACTACCGTATGCGAGGCGTCTTGGCGCGCATATCCTACGTGAGAGGGAAAAAGAACGGGCGGATCATCCTTGCGAATGATCCGCCCCGTTGGTCTATGTGCGCGACTACCAGCCGAATACGATCATGACGATCACGGCGGCGATGACGACGATGGTCAATACCAGGTCCACCCAGTCGATCATGCGCATGTGCACGTTGGCGTAGTAGGTGCGCGGCGTGGTGCCGCGATTCATGTGCGAGCCGCGGATGCGCATGGCGATGTCGACTTGCTCGTCGCGCCATTGCATGCGTTTGCGCGTGGCGTGCCACCCGTGAATATAGGCTCCGAAACGCGAAGACAATCCCCGCGCCTGTTTTTCGCGCAACGTGAGCACGTTCGCGGCCGAAAAAGCGGGAACCCAGCGGATGATCCGAGCCCATTTGGTAGCCGCATGGAATGGAACGCCAAGGCGCGCCAGACCGTTGATCCACTTCGCCTGGCTTGTGGTCAGCAGCATGAGCAGCGCCGCCCACACCACGTCCGCGATGCGCAGGAACACGACGGCCACGGTCATGAGGCTTTGCGCGCTGATACGGATGCCCGCTCCTTGCCACAGCACGTCTTGGCCACTATGGTCGGCGAGCAGCCAGATGATGGCCACGAGCAGGTCGAACGGCAACAGGTATTTCCATACGCGACCGATGGCGCGCATGGGCGTGGCGTCCACGAGCAATGCCACATGGATCGCGACAAGCACTGCGGCGAGGAAAATGATGTTGCCCCATACGCAGCACAGCACTATGGCGGCGAGCGCCATCAGCAGTTTTACGCGCGGATCGAGCCGATGCAGCCATCCGTTGCCGTGCACATAAAATTCAGCGTCCATGCTTTTCCGTTCCCTCATGCTTCTGCTTCGCCGTACCGCGGACCGTCCTGGGTTGCGCCGGGGTGTGTTCGTTCTTGTCTTCGTTTGTAGGGCTGGTGGTGTTGTCGTTGGCCGCGTTCACAGCTGGACTGCCCGTGCCGCTCTGATCCGTTGTGGCGCGCACGATGGGGCCCGCATCCACAAGCTGCCCGTTGTCCAAACGCACGAGATGCGTGCAATAGCCGGCCAAGGTGCGCGTATCGTTGCTCACCATGATGACGGTGGTGCCATCGCGGTTGATGCGCTCCAGCAATCCCATCAGGCGCGAGGACAGCCGCTGGTCGAGGCCGGACATGGGCTCGTCGAGCACGAGGACGGGCGGTCGCATGGCGAGCACCGACGCGAGCGTCACGGCGCGCTTCTCGCCGTAACTGAGGGACTTGGGATCCACATCTTCGAGCGCATACAAGTCGAACAGGCTGATCATCTCTTCCACGCGGGCGCGCACATCGGCGTCGGACAGCTTGAGTTTGCGCGGCCCGTAGGCGATTTCCTCGCGAACCGTGTCGCAGATGAGCTGCGTGTCGGGGTTTTGCTCCACCACGCCCACCGTGTGAGCCATGCGTCCGATCGACTGTTTGGCGATGTCGGTGCCGTTGACGAGCACGCGGCCCTCAGTGGGACGGATCATGCCGTTGAGCAGCGAGGCGAGTGTGGATTTGCCCGAGCCGTTGGCGCCCGTGACGCCGATAAAGGCGCCGCGCTCCAGTTGCAGCGACACGTCTTGTAGGGCCGGGGCCTGTTCGGACGGCGTATACGGATAGGCGACGGACACGTGGTCGAATTGCACGACCGCGTCCTGCACCGCGCTTTGACCGGCCACGGACAGCGGGATCTCCTTGGAAGACTCCTCGGGAACCGTGACGCCCACCGATTCAAGCAGCGCGCGTTCGCGCGTAAAGATTTGCGGGGTGGTACGGCGGATGATTTCGCCGCCCACCATAAGGAAAATGGAGGTGGCCCATTGCGCCATGCCGCTGGTGTCCTGGTCGACCATCACCACGCTCATCGAACGTTCCCTGCGCATGGCGTCCAGCACGGCGAACAGCAGGCGCTTGTTGTGCGAGTCGAGCGCGCTGGTCGCCTCGTCGAGAATAAGGACTTCCGGGTCGGTCACGAGCACGGCCGCGATGGCGACAAGTTCCGCCTCGCCTCGCGACAGCGTTCGCGGATCACGGTCGCGCAACGCGTCAATGTGCAGCATGTCCATGATCGACGCGACGCGGGCGCGCATCTGTTCGAGCGGCATGCCGCGGTTTTCCAAGGCGTAGGCGATCTCCTGTTCCACCGTGGTGCAGAACAGTTGCGACTGCGGATTCTGGCATACGTATCCCACGCGGCGGGAAATATTGGAAATCGACGTGGTTTTCATGTTCATGCCCGCGATGCGCACGAAGCCGGTAATTTTGCCCGCCATCGCATGCGGGGCCACGCCCGTCAGCAGGCGCGTGAGTGTGGTCTTGCCCGCTCCCGTGGGCCCGATGATGCCGACAAAGTCGCCGTCCTGAACATAACAGCTCACGTTGCGCAACGTGGTGACGGCTTTCGCGCCGGGTACCAGCGGCGCGTACTGCCAACCCAATTTCATTACGGTTATTACGTCGTTCACGCCATGCTCCTGCACCTACAAACACACACCTTATATTCGATATTTGCTGCACTCGGTACGGTTTCATCCAACATGCGGCAGATCCGTACGAAATCGTGTACCGGAATATGATTACCAGTCCCACTTTATGATATATCAGACGAGACCAACAGAACGGGACCTTTCGTGGTGCGCGCGAAGCGCAAATGTTCACATTTGTTCTTTTTCCTCTTTTTTCCTTAAGTTTTCCTCTATGATAGGTACCTAGCTAACTATCGACCTACCGGAAAGGATTATCCATGAGCGACATCCTGTACCATCGCAATCCCGAATACATCCCGCGCGTGGCCGCCGTGCACGACATGTGCGGATACGGCAAGTGCTCGCTGACCGCCGCCATCCCGATTCTCTCGGCCGCCGGTTGCGACGTGTGCCCCGTGCCGACCGCGCTGTTCTCCGCGCACACGCGCTACCCCGTGTTCACGTTCCACGACACCACGCCGATCCTCAACGACTATCTGGACGCATGGCAGAAGGAAGGCGTCGAACTTGACGGCGTTTACTCGGGCTTCCTAGGCGCCGCCGAACAGGTGGAGATTATCAAGCGCCTGTACCGCGAGTATCCGAACGTGCTGCGCCTTGTGGATCCCGTCATGGGAGACGGCGGCAAGATGTATCCGACGTATACGGCGGAAATGTGCCAGGCCATGGGCACGTTGGCCGACGGCGCCGACATTCTGCTGCCGAATCTTACGGAAGCCAGCATTCTTACGGGACTGCCGTACGAGGGCCAGAACATCGACGACAACAAGGTGGACGCCATTCTTGAGGCGCTGCTCGAAATGGGCGCCAAGAACGTGGTGCTCAAGGGCATCGACCACGAGGACGGACGCATCCGCAACTTCGTGGCGAGCGCCGACCAAGGTGTGGAACACAAGACGCAGCTGGTTCACGAAAAGCTGCCGTTCATGGTGCACGGTACCGGAGACGCGTTCGCTTCGGCGCTTATCGGCGCCGTAATGGCTGGACGCGACCTTGCCGAATCGGCCCGTGTGGCGGGTGAATTCGTGCGCCACGCCATGATCAGCACGCAGCACCAGCCCGACCATGAGCGCCGCGGCGTGAGCTTCGAACTGAATCTGGGAGAGCTCACCGATCTCGTGGAATAATTCCGCGACGGTGGAAAACTGCTGGCGTTGTCCACATTGAACCCGTTTGGCACCGCCAACAAACCACACGCCTCCATCATGCTTGATGGAGGCGTTCTCGTTCTGGTGCACTGGTGGCATGAGCGAAAACATTTTCCAACGTGCCACGTCCGCCACCGACATCTGCGGAACCGCCACCATAAGAATTCCGCTGCCGGACGCGCCCATCGTCAACCACATGCCTTCACGCCAGCTCGGCGCCTACGGCGAACAGCTTGCCGCACAATGGCTCACATATCTGGGCTGGTCCATCGAGGCGTGCAACTGGTATTCGCAATACGGGGAGCTTGACCTGGTGGCGCGCCGCGACGCGCGTTCGCTCGTGTTCGTGGAGGTCAAAACGCGTCGATCCACGCAGCAGGGCCTGCCGCAGGAAGCCGTAACGGCAACCAAACAACGCCATTTGCGCAAAGCGGCGTGCCTGTGGCTCGCCGAACATGGGCAACGCATCCGTCACACCGACATACGCTTCGACGTCATCGCCATCCGCATGGTCCGCGACCATGCGCAATTGACGCATATAGAAGGGGCGTTCCCATGGCGGTAGGAAGCACACTGTCCGTGGGACTGCTGGGATTGCACGCGTTCATGATCCAGTCGCAGGCGTTCGTCTCTTCGGGGCTGCCCTACTTCTCGATTATCGGGCTGCCCGACGCGTCGTTGGCCGAGGCGCGCGAACGCGTGCGATCCGCATGCCAGGCCGCGGGCATCGCGTGGCCGCAAGGGCGCGTGACGGTCAACCTGTCCCCCGCATCAGTACCCAAGCACGGTTCCAGCCACGACCTGGCCATCGCGGCGAGCGTGCTGGCCGCATGCCGCGCCATTCCCGCCGCGCCTTTGCACAACACGGTAGTGCTTGGCGAGCTGAACCTGGACGGCAGCGTACTGCCCGTCCAAGGCGTGCTGCCCATCCTGTTGTATGCCAAACGCCAAGGATGCGCCACGGTGGTATTGCCGCGCGGCAACATGGACGAAGCCGCCCTGGTCCCCGATCTTCACGCCGTGCCCGTCGACCATGTGGGCGAACTTGTGGAGCGCCTCGGCGGCCAGACTTCCAACGAATGGAAAGCCTTGCGAAGGTTGGATCTGGCTACTTCGCCACGGCCTGCGGGGCCTGCGCCCGCACCGGGCGACATGAGCGAGGTGATGGGTCAGGAACAGGCGAAACGCGCCATGGCCATCGCCGCCGCGGGCGGCCACCACATGCTGATGGTGGGGCCTCCGGGCACGGGAAAAACCATGCTTGCCCAGCGTATGCCGAGCATCATGTGCCCGCTTACCGAAGCGCAACAGCTGGAAGTCGCCTCCATTCGCTCGCTGTGCGGGAATCTCGCCTCCTATGGCATCAGCGACGTGCCACCATTCGAAGCTCCTCACCATACCGCCACCGCGGTGGCGCTTGTGGGAGGCGGCTCCGGCGTGGCCCAGCCCGGACTCGTGACCAAAGCACACCACGGTGTGCTGTTTTTGGACGAGGCCACCGAATTCGCGCCGCGCGCATTGCAGACGTTGCGCGAACCGTTGGAAAGCGGGCATGTTACCTTGTCAAGATCGAAAACCACCACCACATTCCCCGCCCGATTCCAGCTCGTCATGGCCAGCAATCCGTGCCCGTGCGGATACGGGTATGGGTCGGGAGAACGCTGCACGTGCCGCGAACGCGACCGCATCCGCTACTTCTCGCACCTTTCGGGGCCCATTCTCGACCGCATCGACATCCAGATCGACGTATTGCCCGTCCAAGACCTGCATGCCGCCCGGCAATCGGGCGCCACCAGCAGCCAGTTGCGCGAGCAGGTCGTCCGCGCGCGACGCAAAGCCCAACGGCGCTTCCGCGAACAGCAATGGACATGCAACGCCCAGGCCAGTGGCCAATGGCTGCGCGAACATACGCCGTCGGCCGCGCTCAACGTTATGGACCAGGCGTTAAGCGTGCACATGGTAAGCCTGCGCGGCGCCCACCGCGCCATGCGCATCAGCTGGACGCTTGCCGACCTCGACGGCGCCGGCGCCCCCAGCGCGGACCACGTCCGCCAAGCCCTTATGCTCCGTACGAAAGTGTCCTGACCATGAACGAACCCATATCCGCCATGTCCTCCACATTCTCCGCACCGGCGCCCGCACCATCCGCCACATGCCGCCCCGGCCTGCGTCTTGACGAGGAAACCACCGCCCGTAGCGCGCTCGCCTTTTGCAGCGACGGCGCCGACATGATCATGCACATGCTGCTGGCGGGATTCGAATGCGCCGCGGATGCCTGGGCGGCGCTCACCCATCCGCATGACACGAAAGGCACGGAACCGGCGCTATGCGAACGTATTGTCACGGGCATGGCGCGTACGGGACGCCCCGTGCGCGATCCCGACAAGACGCGGGCCGCCTGTCTCGAGGCGATACGGCGTTGGCGCGAACGCGTGGAAACCATTCCGCACATGCCGGGCTCGCGCGACTGGGATGATTGGGTGACGCACCATGGCGACTGGCACGTGGTGTGTTCCCATTCGCCGTGGTGGCCGGGCCAGCTCAACGACCTGCCGATTCGCAGCGACTGGGCGCAACCGTTGTGCCTGTGGGTGTGCGGGGATCCCGAAACGCTGGTACGCTGTTCGTTTCCGCTTGGCGTCGTGGGATCGCGCGCCGTCACGGACGAGGGACGCGTCATCGCCCATGACGTGGCCCATCGCGCCGCCGAGCAAGGGCACAACATTATTTCGGGCGGCGCCATGGGCACCGACGCGGCGGCGCATTGGGGCGCCATAGAAGCGAAACTGTCCGGCGCGCAAGGATCCACAATCGCGTTTTTCGCGGGAGGGCTCGACCATGTGGGTCCCAGTGTGAACCGCCGCCTGTTTCAGGCGATCCGTTCAAACAACGGCGCGCTGGTCAGTGAAATGTGCCGCGGAACCGTTCCCGAACCGCGCCGGTTCCTGTTGCGCAACCGCCTGATCGCCGCGATGTCTTCCGCCGTGATCGTCACCCAGGCCCGCTTACGTTCGGGTGCGCTGAACACCGCGCAATGGGCCAATGAAATGGGACGCGAAGTGTATGCGGTACCCGGTTCCATCACACAGCCCGACTGGACGGGATGCAACCGCCTCATCGCCACCAGCAAGGCCATGCTGTTCGCGTCGCTGGCCGAAGCGTCGTCATTATGTTCCGATATCCATGTCGCTTCTTCGCCGCCCTCCGGCTCCACATTGCCATCCCGGCGCATTCTTACCGCGATCCGCCGTTGCAGGCGCAGGCACGAGGACGCGAGCATGGAAAACCTGCTCATCATGGTCAACACCGTGCGCGAGCCTGGCGAGGAACCGCTGGAAGCCTCCGCATTGATGAGTGCGCTCGCCCAGTTGCAGGAGGCGGGAGTGGTGCGATATGCGCGCGGAACATACGCCATCGCGCACGCGAACAACTCGTCAAGGACTACGCAGCCGCGGTTGTGCTGACCATGCCGCCGCTCGCGAGCCCTCCGGCAGCGTCGTCGCTACAATCGAACATATGAGTCCCAAGAATGTTCAAGACATGTACGACGCGATCATCATCGGCGCCGGCGCCGCAGGTTTGTGCGCGGCGTTGGGCATGTACCGAAGCGAAGAGTTCACCCAGCTGAAAGACCAGGGGGTCGAGCCGCGCGTGCTCGTCATTTCCAAACTGCAACCGCTACGCTCCCACACGGGTTCCGCGGAAGGCGGCATCGCGGCCAGCCTCGGCAACATTGAGCCTGACGAATGGCAGTGGCACTACTACGACACGATCAAGGGCGGCGACTGGCTCGTGGACCAGGACGCGGCGAAAATCCTCGCCCAGGACGCCCCGATGACCGTGATCAATCTCGAGCGTTCCGGCGTGGCGTTCTCGCGTACGGGCGACGGCCACATCGCGCAGCGCCGTTTCGGCGGCCACACCAAGAATTTCGGCATGGAGCCCATGGAGCGCGCGGCCTACGCGGCCGACCGCATCGGCCACCAAATCCTGACGACGCTCTGGCAACAGTGCATCCATTACGGTGTGGAATTCGCCGAGGAATGGTACGCGTCCGACCTGGTACTCAGCGAAGACGGCGAACGCTGCCTGGGCGTGGTCGCGCTTGACACGCATTCTGGAGCCACGCATGCGGTGCGCGCCAAGCACACGGTGTTGGCCACGGGCGGCGCGGGACGTTTGTTCCATACCACTTCCAACTCATGGGACCTGACGGGCGACGGCATGGGCCTCGTGTTGCGCGCCAGCTTGCAGATCGAAGATAGCGAGTTCGTGCAGTTCCATCCCACCGGACTGGGCCATACGGGCATTTTGTTGTCCGAGGCGAGCCGTGCCGAAGGCGGCACCTTACGCAATGCCTTGGGCGAAGCGTTCATGGTGAACTACGCTCCCGACCATGGCGATTTGGCCGCCCGAGACGTGGTGAGCCGCGCCATTCGCGCCGAAGTCGAGGCCGGCCGCGGCGTGGCCGATCCGAAAGACCCGGACGGTCCGCACGATTGCGTATGGCTGGACATGACGGGCATCGACCCCGACCATATGCACGCCGTGCTGCCACAGGTGGTGGAAACCGTGGAAATGTATGCGGGCCTCGATCCCACACGCGACTGGGTGGCCGTCAAGCCCACGGCCCATTACACGATGGGCGGCATTCCCGTAACCACCGAGGGACAGGTGTACACATGGGACGGCGAGCGCCGCCACGACATTGCAGGCCTGTTTGCGGCCGGTGAATGCTCGTGCGTTTCCGTGCACGGCGCGAACCGTTTGGGCGGAAACTCGCTGCTGGACGCCTGCCTGTTCGGCACGCGCGCCGGCCAGCAGGTGGCGCGCTCCATTGCCGAGGACCCGGCCCAAATCAACGAGGAATTCGCCGACCCTTCGGACGATACCGTCATGGATGCCGCGGTGGATCTGCGTACGGCGCATATGAAGGATTTGCTGGTCGCGGCGGACGCCAAGGAAGCCGAAGACGGCGAATCGGAGACGTCGGATATCGAACACAACGTATACGGGCTCATGTCCGATCTTGGCGCGCTTATGGACCGTGATATGGCCGTGCTGTGCGACGAGCAGAGCATTACGGACGCGCTTCATGGCGTGGCCGCGTTGCGCGAACAGCTCGCCGGCATGCGCACCCATATGGATACGGCCGCGTTCAACCAGGAGCTCACGGCCATCTGGGAGGCTTCCCACATGCTCGACTTGGCCACGGCCATGCTTACCGCCAGCCTGGCGCGCCATGAATCCCGCGGCTCCTTGAAGCGTACGGATTATCCGGACCGCAACGACGATGAATTCCTGTGCCATTCCATGACGCGTTTTGTGCCGGCAGGCAAGCCCGGGGACGACACTGTTGCGGACGGCCCGCAGGAGGCGCAAGTGACGGTCTCCTGGCAGCCCGTGCACATTGTGGACTATGGTCCGGGAGCGCGCGCCTATTAATGGCCCCTCCGTCCCATAGCCGAGATGGGTGATGGGGATGGTGTGCACCCGCCTCGTGCGGGCGCGCACATGTGTACATACATAGTAGAGATATAGTGGCGGGTGGCGTAGAGCTACCGATTATGCCACACTGGTAGCAACGATTACAGCAGGAAGGGATGTTATGGGGGCCAATCTGGCAACGGTGACGCTGAGTGTGCAGCGTTTCACCCCGCGCGCCCAACGCGAACGCGAACGCAATCGTTCGGCAAGCCCATTCGCGAAGAAGGGATCGCCGTTCGGCTCGTCGCGCGCCCCGCGCCGCGCACGTGGCAAGTCTTGGAAGCAGGAGTATACGGTCACGCTTCCCGCCGACAGCACGGTATTGGACGCGCTGTTGCATATCAAACGCGTTGAGGACCCGAGCCTCGCGTTCCGCTATTCGTGCGGCCACGGCATGTGCGGATCCGATGCCGTGGCCATCAACGGCTCCCCCACGCTGCTGTGCACGGCCAAATTGCGCGACGTGGCCCAGCCGTCGCGAACCGATAATGACGGTTTCCGTCCCACCGGTTCGGTCGAACGCGTGAAGGAGCCCGAATCCGATGGTTCCGATCCCGCGCGGTCCGAAGACGGTTCGCAGCCTGTGGATCTGGGCGTCATCAATGTTGGACCGCTGCCCGGATTCCCCGTCCTGCGCGACCTGATCGTGGATATTGATCCGATGCTTGACCAGATTCGCAGAATGAAGCCGTACCTGATCGCCGACGGCGTCCTCGCCACCACGCACGACGGCAAGGTGGACGTATTCGAATACCTGCAGCGCCCCGAGCAGCTGGCGCGCTATGAAGTGCTGACCAACTGCATCGCCTGCGGCGTATGTGAAGGCTCCTGCCCCGTGTATGCGGGCGGTGAAGCGTTTGTGGGACCGGCCGCGCTCATCGCGCAGTCGCGTTTTGTGAACGATTCGCGCGACGAGGCCACCGAGGAACGTCTGGAAATGATCGATACGGCCGATGGCGTCCAGGCGTGCCAGTCCGTGCGCGCCTGCTCGCGTCCGTGTCCCAAGGGCATTGATGTTGGCGAAGAAGTCTGGCAGCTTATCGCCCAAGTCAAGGAACGCTGACCCTTATGGATAAAGCAACGTTTGTGAACCATGCCAAGGCATGGAGGTATGCGGAGGAGCACGAGCTGGCGCGCGAGCCGGAACTCGTGAAGCAGGCCAGGACCAGGGCGGCGCAACGCAATATGCCCCAGCCCTCCGCCGAGCAGGGAACGTTGCTGCGTACACTCGCCATCGCCCATCATGTCACTTCCGCGATCATTGTGGGCACAAGCGCGTTGGTGGAGGCCGCCCAGCTCATCGACGCGCTTGACGCCGGCGGTAGCCTTACCGCCGTGGACTCCTCGTTGGCGGGAGCCGAGCAGATCCGCCAATTCTTCGCGCGCGTGCACACGCGTGCCACCATGCGCACGGTAAGCACGAGTCCCGCCACCTTTTTGCCGCGATTGAACGCCAGCGACTATGACTTGATTGTCGTATGCGGGGATCCGTCCAACTACACCACCGCGTTCGCCATGGCGCCGCGCCTGCTGCGCCAGCATGGCATTGTGGCGTTCACCAACATCATGGCCATGGACCGCAAGGACGCCGCCGTGTTCAACAGCGCCGACCGCAGCCAGAAAACGGTCGCCATGCGCGCGCTCATCCATACGGTTGAGGAAGACGACCGTTTCGTCACATCCCTCTCTTCTTGCGGAAACGGCGTGCTACTCGCCGTAATGCGATAAGCACGCCGCTAATCCTAGTCCTGCAATCTAGTTAAAGCCGTTTATGCGCGCGCGATGCCGCTCGTGGCCACACGCACTGCTTCGTCCACGTCGTCGGTAATCGTCACAAGCGACGGGTCGTATTCGGAAATCATGCCGTGCGCGGCCACGGGGCCCGTAAGCCATTCGAACAGGCCCTTCCAGTATTCCGTGCCGAACAGCACGATCGGAATGGACGCCACCTTGTGCGTCTGCACGAGCGTGAGCAGTTCGAAAGTCTCGTCCATCGTGCCGAATCCGCCCGGGCAAATGATCACACCCGAAGCGTATTTCACGAACATCGTCTTGCGCACGAAGAAGTAGCGGAAGCTCATGCCGAGATTCACCCACTCGTTAATGCCCTGCTCGAACGGCAGCTCGATGCCGAGGCCCACGGACACGCCACCGGCCTGCGCGGCGCCCTTGTTGGCGGCCTCCATGATGCCCGGACCGCCGCCAGTGATCACGGCGATATTCTGTTCGGCAATGCGCTTGCCCATCTCGTAGGCGTCCCCGTACATAGGGTCGTCGGCCTTGACACGGGCGGAGCCGAAGATCGAGACGGCCGGCCCCAAATTGGCGAGCGCCCCGAATCCTTCCACGAATTCGGACTGGATGCGCAACACGCGCCACGGGTCATGGTGGATCCAGTCGGCCTGGTCAGGCTGCAGCAATGTTTCCGTGGAGCTTTCGCTCGGGATCATGTTGCCGCGGAAAATTACCGAGCCTTGGCGGTAAGTTTGCGCGAATGGCGAGTGTTTCGCCGGTTCCTCGTCATGGTTGTCCGGTTGGGCGTTACCGTTCATTGCGGTCATTTATGTGCCTCACGTTTCCTGTTCATAGTTTGACTCACCACTACCGTACCGTCTTGCAGCACGGACTGCGTCTCGTCGGACGGTGTTTCTTCGAGTTCCTCAAGCGTCTCTTCGAGCTTCGGGTGCATGGCGGCGAAGCGCTTGGACTGGCGCGAGAGCAGGATTCCGGCGATGGCAGCGGCGATCAGCGACGCCAGCAGCACGCCGAAGCGCGCTTCCGCTGAAAGCTCAGCGTTCTTGTAGGCCAGCGAGGCGATGAGGAAGGACACGGTGAAACCGATGCCGCAGGCCACGGATGCCGGCAGCATGTCGCGTACACGCAAGCCCTTGGGCATGCTCAGCGATCCCACATGCGTGGAAAGCCATGCGACGAGCATGATGCCCAGCGGCTTGCCGACCACAAGCGCCACAATCAGCGCGATCACGATCGGAGAGACAAGCAGCAGCGGCGTGAGCGAATCAAAGTGGACGCCCGTGGCGAACAATGCGAAGATCGGCAAGGCCAGCAGCGCCGAGAACGGCTGGAGCTTTTCCGCGTAGCGTTCCGCGCGCGGGCTGCGTTCGCCGTGCATGGCGTGGGCCGGAGTGAGCAGGCCTACAAGCACGCCGGCCAACGTCGGGTGCACGCCCGCCTCATACATCATGACCCATGCGAGAATGCCGATCACGGCGATGCCGAACCATGGCACCTTTTTCATGCGTACGAGGAAATACCAGGCCACGGCGCAAATGGCGATGCCCACGAACCAGTACCAAGAGTTGAGCGACGAGAAGAATACGGCGATAAGAATGATGGCCAGCAGATCGTCCACGGTGGCAAGCGTCATCAGGAACGCGCGGATGGATCCGGGCAGCGCCTTGGCGAACAGCGCAAGCACCGTAAGCGAGAACGCGATGTCCGTGGCGGTAGGAATGGCCCAGCCGTGCACCGTTTCCCCGAACGGGAACACTTGTCCTGTGGCGAGCATCAACGATCCGGGATCCCCGCTGCCGAAATTCGAGAACAGCCAGATGACGGCGAGGAACAGCACGGGCGGCACAAGCATGCCTCCTACCGCGCACAGCATCGGCACGGCCGCCGCCTTGGGATTGGCAAGCGAGCCCGTAGTTATTTCCTGTCGCAGTTCAAGGCCCACCACGAGGAAGAAGATGGTCAGCAGGCCGTCCTGGGCCCAGTGCCCGAGTCCCATGTCGATATTGGTGCCCGGAATGCCGATATGGAAATGTTCCAGTTCCATGAAGAAATGGGCCGTGGCGGGAATATTCGCCAGCAACAGGCCGGCAAGCGCGAATCCCAGCATGATCAGGCCGGAGATTCGGTCCGATGCGGCTACGCGCCGGATGCCGTTCCATATACTGTGTCTTGCTGAGCTCATGAATCCTCCACCACGTAATACCCGTATTGCTTATTTTTCCGTCTCCATCATACTGGGGACAGTCCACGGAAAGAAGAAATATGGGCCCACGTTAACAAAACCCTCTATTTTGATGGCTACCTATTTATATATATGACCCAATCTATAAATATGGGCAATTTACATATGAACTACTGCAATTTTTAGCTACAGAATTGGAAAAACCCTTGAACGCATGCGCGAACAAGGGTTGCAAGTGCGCGAGACAGGATTCGAACCTGCGACCTGCTGATCCGTAGTCAGCTGCTCTAATCCGCTGGGCTACTCGCGCAACGCCACGCCATGCATATTTCAGCACTTCATGGCTAAGTGCGCGAGACAGGATTCGAACCTGCGACCTGCTGATCCGTAGTCAGCTGCTCTAATCCGCTGGGCTACTCGCGCAACTGTTATTGAAGCTGCAATCTCTTGCTTGCTTCAAGCAACTCGATTAATATAAGCCTACTTGCGCTAGAGAGCAAATCACGGCGTGTCGCCTGACAAACGTCATACCCCCCCGAATTTTGGCCGATTACGCGGAATGGAGCCCCTGAGAGCGTGCATTTTTCCGCAGCCCCAACGAAAACTGCGGACGGCCCGAAATCACGCTTAATGAGGCTGGTGATCGTCATAAATTATTTGTACGGCGTGTCGCCCGCGTACGGCGTCCTCATCCACGATCACTTCGGCCGCGTCGCTCAAACTGGGCAGCTGGAACATGACGTCTTCGAGAATCCGTTCGATAATGGAACGCAGTCCGCGCGCACCCGTGCGCCGCTCGATCGACAGTTCCGCAATCGCCTCCACGGCCTCGTCCGTGAACAGCAGATCCACACCGTCCATCGCGAACAGTTTGCGGTACTGCTTGACGAGCGCGTTGTCGGGCTGCGTAAGGATGCGCACGAGATCATCCCGCGTCAGCTCATGGAGCGCGCTCATCACGGGAAGACGGCCCACGAATTCCGACAGCAGTCCGAATTCCGTCAAATCGTCGGCCGTGACTTGGTTGAGCAGCTCGCGCTCATCTATCGGCTGCGTTTTCCAGGAAGCCGAGAATCCGCTCTCGCGCGTGCCGCAGCGGCGCGCCACGATCTGGTCGAGCCCCACGAACGCACCTGCGCAAATGAACAGGATGTCTTTCGTGTCGATGCTGACCGTCTCGAGTTCCTTGTGCTTGCGCGACCCTTCCACGGGAACCGACGCGACGCATCCTTCCAAAATTTTCAGCAGCGCCTGTTGCACGCCTTCTCCGGACACGTCACGTGTCAGCGACGTGTTCTCGCCGCTTTTGCGCGCGATTTTGTCGATCTCGTCAATATAGATGATGCCGTGCTGCGCGCGCTCGATGTCGCCGTCGGCAGCGGCCAGCAGCCGTTGCAGCATCGTTTCCACATCGTCGCCCACATACCCGGCCTGCGTGAGCGTAGTAGCGTCCGTGATCACGAACGGCACGTCCATGATGCGGGCCAGCGTCTGCGCGAGATACGTTTTGCCCACTCCCGTGGGGCCGAGCAGAAGAATGTTCGATTTGGCGACGCTCACCTGTTCAAGATCGTCGTGCGTGGCCACATCCTCGCTGTCACGCGCCGAATCGCGGTAACCGTTGCGTTCCAGCCGCTGCTGCAGATCGCGGAATTTGGAATTGTCCGACTCTTCCATGCGGACGCGCTTGAAATGGTTGTATACGGCCACCGACAGCGTACGTTTGGCTTCCTCCTGCCCCACCACACGCCGGTTGAGCGCTTCGAAAATTTGCATGGGCGTGGCCAACGGGCGCTGCTCGTCGACATATTCTTCCGGACGGTCCTCCTGGACCACAATATCCACGCACAGCGCGATGCAGGAGTCGCAAATGGCCACCCCCGCGCCGGCCACCAATTTGCGCACTTCATGCTCGGATTTGCCGCAAAATGCGCAATGTTGCATTCCATCGTTATAGCTAATGACTCGTCCCATACCACCGGCATCCTCGTGTGCGCGCAAACCTCACGCCTTTGTTCCCTGTCTGTTCAGTATATATGCAAAAGCCACGGCATAACGCCGTGGCTCTCAACATGGGTTTGATCCAGTCGGATCGCGAGGATCAGGAACGGTGCTCGAGGACTTCGTCCACCACGCCGTATTCCTTGGCCTCCTGGGCCGTCAGGAACGTGTCCACTTCAATATCCTTGCGGATGCGTTCAATCGGCTGGCCCGTGTGCTTGGCGAGCGTGTTCTCCAACCATTCGCGCATGCGCAGCATTTCCTTGGCCTGGATTTCGATTTCCGTGGCCTTGCCGAAGCCTTGGTCGATGGCGGGCTGATGGATCAGCACGCGCGCGTTCGGCAGGATCAGGCGCTTGCCCTTGGTGCCGGCTGCCAACAGGATGGCGGCGGCGGACGCGGCCTGACCGAGGCACACCGTCTGCACATCGGGCTGGATGTACTGCATCGTGTCGTAAATGGCCGTCATGGCCGTCATGGAACCGCCCGGAGAGTTGATGTACATCATCACGTCGCGGTTCGGGTCGAGGCTTTCGAGCACGAGCAGCTGGGCCATGATGTCGTCCGCGGACGTGTCGTCCACCTGCACGCCGAGCCAAATGATGCGGTCGTCAAACAGGCGCGTGTACGGGTTCTGGCGCTTGTAGCCGTATGGCGTCTTCTCTTCGAACTCCGGGACCACATAGCGGTTCTGGGGCGCCATCGGCATACGGTCGGCGGCGCGCTGGAATCCCATAACGCCGCGGGGACCCGCCAAACGCTCCGCGCGCTCAATAAACTGTGCTTCTTGCGATGCCATGGGTCACTCCCCTTCCTTCGCCTGCATGGTGTCCGGCGTGGACACGAGCTTGTCCACAAAACCGTACTCGAGCGCTTCCTGGGCCGTGAACCAGTGGTCATACTCGTTGTCGCGGTAGATTTCTTCCACCGTATGGCCCGTCTGCTCGGCGGTCAGCTCGGCAAGCGTCTTCTTCATGTTCATAATGAGTTCCGCGCTGATGCGCACGTCGGTGGTGGTGCCGCCAATGCCGCCGGAAGGCTGGTGCATGAGCACGCGGGCGTGCGAGGTAAGGAAACGCTTGCCCTTCGTGCCCGAGCTCAGCAGGAACTGGCCCATGGACGCGCACATGCCGATGCCCACCGTGGCCACGTCCGGCTCAATAAGCTGCATGGTGTCGTAAATCGCCATGCCCGCGGTAATGGAGCCGCCCGGGGAATTGATGTAAAGCCAAATGTCCTTCTTCGGATCTTCGGCGGCCAGCATGAGCATTTGCGCGCAAATGCGGTTGGCCATCTCGTCCTTGACTTCCTCGCCCATCCAGATGATGCGATCGCGCAGCAGGCGATTGAAAATCGGATCGGTGGGGCCGGCCGGCATGTCTTCGCCCGCCATCACTGGCCGAGGCGTTACAAGATTGCTCACCTTGTCTCCTTCGTTACTAATCATCGAACACACTACCTTCTTCAAACGACCTGTGTGCGATTGTATTCCTTACTCGATCAACTTTTGGCAAAGTAAGCCGTGAAGAAAGCATGGAGACGGCCATGATCACGCATACGGGCACAAACAGGTTCATGGGCGCCGACGTGATCTCCATCGCCAGGCACATGGCCATGAGCGGAGCCTGTTCGGACGCCCCCAACAGGGCCGCGGCGCCCAGCAATGCGTAGACGCCGATCGAATTCGTATGCGCGAACTGCATCCATATGATGCCCAGCGCGCATCCCATGGACGCGCCCAATGCGATGGCCGGGGACAGCACGCCGCCCGAGGCGCCCGAACGGATCGTCAACAGCGTCATCACGCCCTTGGCGATAAATGACAGCAGAATCAGCGGCAGCATGGCCATGGTGGCGCTGCTGGCGAATCCGAGCTGAGCTACGGCGCGGCCGTTGCCCATGACTTCGGGCAGCCAGATGGCCAGCACGCCCGTGGCCAGGCCGGCCAGCGGCAACGTCCACAAAATCTTTTTGCCCTGCACCTTGTTCTGTTCGGCCCACTTGGACCCCTTGCGGAACAGTCCGCCGCACACACCGCACACAAAACCCGCGGGAATGGCGAACAGCATGAGGTCGGGCGAAAACGTGGGATCCACCTGTCCCATCACATAGAACGTGTGCGTGCCCGTGAACAGCGTGCATACCCATGCCGACATGCCCGAGCACAATAGCGCGCAGGTGATTTTTTCCAGCGACAGGTCCATCATCAGAATTTCGATGGCGAACACGGCGCCCGCCAGCGGCGCGTTGTAGACGCCGGCAATGCCCGCGCCCGCGCCAATGGACACCAGCGTATACAAGTCGCGTTTGTTCAGGCGCGAGATGAGCCCGGCGCGCTGGCCGATCATGGCGCCCAGCTGGCGCGGTCCGGCCTCGCGGCCCAGCGACATGCCGGCGCCGATAATGCAAATCTGCAACATGACGTGCACGGCCGTCTGCCACCACGGCATCAACGCGCCATGTAACGCCTGTTCCACGGACGGCACGCGATGATAGCGCTTGCGCAGCAGATACCAGATGATGGCCGCGATAATGGCCGCGATAACGAGGGAAATGATGCGCCGGCGCCAGTCCACCGTGTAGGGGCCTGGCATGGACGTGGTTTCCTTGTAGCCGAGCGACCACGCTTCCACCGCATAGAGCACGAACGACATGATCGCCGTACATACGCCAATGATGGCGCCAACAACCGTGCAGCACACGACCATGGTGGCCAGACGCTCGATGGTGGGACGGCGCTCCGGATCCAGATGGACGGGTACGGCCTGTCCAGGTTGGAGCAAATCGTTGTCGAAATGTCCCGCAGCGTGGCTCGGGTCGGCCGGTCCTACGGAAGGGCGCGTCTTAGGCGCGTCATCCCGTTCGCGCCAGCGTTGGGAGTCCTCGGAATCGTCGGAGGAAGCGGTATCAGGCCTTTCGTGTGTCATGGTTCCTCAAAATAATACGAGAGGCCAACACCGCGATCATGCTGATGAATGCGACAGGCACGAACAGGTTGGAAGGGGCCTGCGTCAGTTCCATGACAAGCGACATGGCCATAAGCGGCGCGTTCTGCGACGCGGACAGCAATGCGCAAGCGCCCAGCAGCGCATACACGCCGATGGAATTCGTGCCGGCGAATTGCATCCACAGAATGCCGAGTATGCAGCCCATGGACGCACCCAGCGCGATGCCCGGCGTGAGCACACCGCCCGACGCGCCCGAACGGATCGTCAGCAACGTGACCACAGCCTTGGCGGCGAAGGAAAGCAGCAGCAACGGGATAAGCGACATGACGGGAGCCCCGCCAAACCCCATTTGCGCCGTGGCGCGGCCGTTGCCCATGACCTGCGGCACCCAGATGGCCACCACTCCCGTGACCACGCCGGCCAAAGGCAGCATCCACAAAATCATGTTGCCGGACGCCTTGTGGGATTCGGCCCATTTCGAGCCACGACGGAACAGTCCTCCGCACACGCCCAGCACGAGGCCGGCCGGGATGGCGAACAGCATGAGGTCGGGCGAGAAATGGGCGTCCACATGGCCGATCACGTAAAACACATGCGAGCCTTTGATCAGCGTTGCGACCCATGCGGCGAGCGAGGAGCAGATGAATGACAACGCGACCTTTTCCAATGTGACGTCCACGAGCAGAATTTCGATCGTGAAAAACGCGCCGGCCAACGGCGCGTCATAGACGCCGGCGAGACCCGCGCCCGCGGTCACGGCCACAATCGTGCGCATGTCCAGATCGTTCAGGCGCATCCAACGGCTCAACCGTTGGCCGAACATGGCGCCAAGTTCGCGCGGCGCCACTTCTCGGCCCACGGACAGGCCCGTGCCCACAATGAAAATCTGTAGCAACACATGCACCACGGTTTGCCATACGGGCATCAATGCGCCGCCCACGGCCTGTTTTACCGACGGTACGCGTTTGCTTTTGGTACGCAGCAACCACCACAGCACGGCGGCGATCGTGGCGCCCACGATCGCGGAAATGGCGCGACGGCGCCAGTCCGTCTCGAACGGCCCGGGAAGCTCAGGAGATTCCACGAACCCCAATGCCGTATGTTCCACCGCATACAACATCAGCGTCAGGAATCCCGCACATACGCCAATGCCAATGCCAAGCAGCACCACACTGGCCAATAGCGACCATTGTCGGGAACGGAACCGCAATGGAAGCGGTGCGGCAAGTTCGTCGTTGGGCGCGTCGCCGGGTTGCAGTTCGTCATTGTCGAAATGTCCGGCGTCCTTATGGTCGAGCGCCTGATCGAGTTGTTCTTCGCGCAATTGCGCCATGGTCCTTCTCCTTCGGGCGATATGAAAAAGCCTCCGACCATTACAGTCGGAGGCTGGTATAAATCACGAGGATTTAGCGGTTACCGAATCACTCGGCATCCTTTGCCATGTCGTCGGCGACGGCGGCGGCAGCGGCGGCTGCGGCCACGGTCTCGTCTTCGTCTTCGGCGATTTCCGCTTCGTTGGCGGCTTCGTCGGAGCCGAGGAACTCGGTCAGGTCGAGTTCTTCACCGTCGGTGGTGAACTTGACCTTGCGCATGCCGGCGAGCATGCCCTTGGAACGAGCCACTTCTTCAACGGCGGAGCCGATCTGGCCGTTCTTCATGATGGCGCTGATGAAAGCGTTCGGATCCATGCCGTACTGCTGGGCGATGGAAGCGAGGAAGTTGAACACGTCGGCCTGGGACACCTGGACGTCCAGGGCTTCGGCGAGGGCGTCGAGCACCATCTGGTCGCGCAGATCCTTCTCCACGCGCTCTTCGGCTTCCTTCTTCTGCTCGGAGGTCGGCTTCTCAATGCCCTTGAGCTGCTGCTCCACGAGGTTGTTCTTGATGGCCTTCGGCACCGGGATCTCGAGACCCTCTTCGATGCGGGCGATGAACGCGTCGCGGGCGGCGGTGGCCTGGCGGCCCTTGGCGTCCTGAGCGGCGGCCTTGCGGATGTCTTCCTTGAGCTCGTCAAGCGTGTCGAACTCGGAAGCTTCCTGAGCGAAGTCGTCGTCGAGTTCCGGCAGCTCTTCAGCCTTCACGGAGTTGACCTTCACCTTGACCTGAGCCTTCTCGCCAGCGTGCTCGCCACCGGCCAGCGTGGACTCGAAGGTGGTCTCTTCGCCGGCGGACAGGCCTTCGAGGGCCTCGTCGATGCCGTCAAGCATGGTGCCGGAGCCGAGTTCGTAGCTCACGCCTTCCTGGGCGTCCACGGACTCGCCGTCGATCGTGGCGTCGAGATCGATGTTCACGAAGTCGCCGTTGGCGGCCGGACGATCCACACCGGTCAGCGTGCCGAAACGCTTGCGCAGCATTTCGAGACGGTTGTTCACGTCGTCGTCGGAGATCTCGGTCTTCTCAACGTCGATCGTCATGTCGTCGAGGCTCGGCAGCTCGAAGTCAGGACGGTGTTCCACCGTGGCCGTGAACTTCAACTTCGTGTCGTCGTTGGCGGATTCCGGAATGTCCACGACTTCCACAGCCGGCGTGTCCATCGGGTGGGTGTTCTTTTCTTCAACAGCCTTGGAGTAGAACTCCGGGACGGCCTTGTTGATGGCCTCGCCTGCGACAGCGGCAAAACCAACGCGCTGATCTACAACCTTGCCCGGCACGTGACCCTTGCGGAAGCCAGGAACGGTGATCTGCTTAGCGATCTCCTTGCGGGCCTCTTCGAGGTATGGTTCGAACTCGTCGCGATCGACGGTAATGGTGAGCTTAGCCTTGGTCGGCTCGAGGTTCCTAACGCTAATTTTCACGTTGTGCGCTCCTACAGATAACTATTTCGTAATCTTCTGCCCTAAAGGCAACTGTCATATAGTAACGCGACTTAACGACGCGGCGCACAATTGAATTTGCCATGCGCGTGCCCCCTGCTCTTGGAGGAATTGTACTATGTCGCGTTCGCGCGGATCGTCGGTCCAATACAAGTTGCGCAAAATCTGCGGCTTAAGCAGGATGTCGACAGGAGTATGCGTATCCTGCGAGATTTGTGCCATCACGGCCTTGGCGGCCTTGAGCCGGGCGAAACGGTCGGGATGGTGGTCGCGCCAGTACTTCATGGATTTGGGCGCGTTCGTATGGGCATCGTCCACGTCTTGCGCAGGCGGCGAGGGCCACTGGCTTTCGGGCATGTCAAGGGCTTCCTGGATTACCGTTTTCCACACATTCGGCTTCACTCGACGCTGAATGGGCGCGTAGCGCTCGAACATTTTGTCCTGTTCGTTGCCGCGGTTCATGCGCACGCGCTCGTTGAGGCTGCGGATGGCACAGAACTGGCGCGCGTTGTGCGGTTTGCGCTGGGCGGCCTCGATGATGGCCGAATCGGACAATAGCAGGCTTGGCGCAATGTCGTAATGGCGCGCCAGTTCGTCGCGTTTTTCCCAGAGCGCCTTGACGACGGCCAGACTGCGGCGGTTGCCGTGCAGGTCGTTGATATGCGACACGTGCATCCAAGGCACGGCGTGGCCTTGGGGCGGCTGCAATCCTTCCTCAAGCACGTAGGCGAATTCTTCGTGGGCCCATTCGAGCTTGCCTTGGCGGCGCAGATCCTCGACCATGGCTTGGCGCAACTCGATCAGCAATTCCACGTCCAGCGCGGCGTAATTGCGCCAGTCGCGCGGCAATGGCCGGTACGACCAGTCCGCCGCGGAATGCTCTTTGGCCAAGGTGATGCCCAAATAGTGCGCCGTCACGAACGCCAGGCCGAAGCGGTGCAATCCAAGAATGCGGGCCGCCACCTCGGTGTCGAACAATTGGCGCGGTTTCATGCCCAGCTGCGCGAATCCCGGCAGGTCCTGACGTGCGTCGTGCAAAATCCACGGCGCGTCCCCTATCGCCTGGTTGAATTCGTCCCAGTCGGCGCCTTGCTTGCCCAACGCGACAGGATCCACAAGCGCAATCGACGCGCCTTCACGCTTGAACTGGACGAGCCAGTCCTCGTGGCTGTAGCGGTATCCGCTCGCACGCTCGGCGTCCGCCGCCAATGGGCCGGTGGCCTGCGCATACGACTCACACATTTGCTCGAATTCTTCCAATGTGTCGATCACATCGGGAACTCCCTGCCGTGGTTCGGATTGCAACACGGGCTCGTTGTCCACAACACACTCCTAGATGAGGCAAACTTACTCGCTTTAAGCATGGCGCTGCAGCCAGACAACGAGCGCGCGCAGGCGCAGGTGGGGGCACCGTCCGGATTTAGTACACCACGAATCCGTGGGACTCGAACTGTTCTTTCACGCGCTTGCGCATCTCCTTGTCGGGACCTTTCTGGTCCTCAAGTGGGTAAGGCAGGCGCAATTCGTGCCACTTGGCGCGGCCCAGCTGGTGGAACGGCAGCACGTCGATGTGGTCGACGCTGTCCTTGAACTGCTCGCAGATGCGCGCCACGTTTTCCACGTTTTCCTCGCTGCTGGTAAGACCTGGCACGAGCACGAAGCGGACCCAGATGCGCTTGCCGGCTTTGGCGAGGCGCTTGCCGAATTCGATGGTCGGCGCCAATGTGCCGCCCGTCACCTTGCGGTAGGTTTCCTCGTCGCCCGATTTGACATCCAGCAGGCACAGGTCGATGTCTTCGATCATCTCGTCCGTATAGTCCTTGTTCAGGAATCCGGAAGTGTCGAGGCACGTGTGCACGCCCATTTCCTTTGCGGCGTGGAACACGCGTGAAACAAATTTCGCCTGCATCATCGACTCGCCGCCCGAGAACGTGATACCGCCCTTGGTGGCCGTGAACAGGTCCTTGTACCGTTCGATTTTTTTGACCATGGCGTCCAGCGTCACGGGCTTGCCGTCGCGCATTTTCCACGTATCGGGGTTCTGGCAGTACAGGCACCTGAGCGGACAGCCGCTCATGAATACCGTCATGCGTGTGCCCGGACCGTCCACCGACGTGTTGATGTCCCACGAATGTACGAATCCGATGTCTCCCGTGCGCAGGGCGCGGATGCGGTCCCTGCGGTCCAGCCCGATCGGCGATTCGAATCCTGAAAGACCGCCCATCAAGGTTTGGCTGGCATACTCTTTCGATTCCTTGAGCATGTGGCGCGTGGTGGAACGAAATTCCGTGGATGTGCCCATAACGACCCCCAAATATGTTGCTTGCTAATGCGACGCTATCAAATTCTTCCGGGCCCCTTTGCCCTGTTCGCTCTGGGTAGCGCCGGTATGACAAACGGGACGAGGCGAACAATCGCCCCGTCCCGTCTATGCGTTTACCTGTGGAGCTTGCGCATGGGCGAAACCCCACATGTTACCCGCGGATCAGTCGCTGACCGCTCCCTGGTGGAACGTACGAGAGATCACGTCGAGCTGCTGTTCCTTCGTGAGCTTCACGAAGTTCACGGCGTAGCCCGAAACGCGGACCGTCAGGTGCGGGTACTTCTCCGGGTGCTCGACGGCGTCCTCGAGCTGTTCCTTGCGCAACACGTTGATGTTGGCGTGGTACAGGCCGTGGCCGTTGCCGGCGTCCAGAATGCCCACGAGGTTGCCGATACGCTCGTCCTCGTCGCGGCCCAGGCCGTCAGGCGTGATCGTGTTCGTCAACGAGATGCCGTCGAGGGCGTCGTTGTAATCGATCTTGCCTACGGAGAACATGGACGGCAGCATGCCGTGGGAATCCATGCCGTTCTCCGGGTTGGCGCCCGGTGCGTACGGGGTGCCCTTTTTGTGGCCGGACGGGAAGGAACCCGTGTTCTTGCCGTACTCCACGTTGGACGTGATCGTCAGGATCGACTGCGTCGGGACGGCGCCGCGGTAGACCGGCAGGCGCTTGACCTGGCCCATGACCGTGGACACAATCCACTTGGCGATGTCGTCGGCGCGATCGTCGTCGTTGCCGTAGAGCGGGAATTCGCCGTCGGTGCGGTAGCCGACGATCAGGTCGTCATCGGCGCCCTCGACGTACTCGTACTCGTGGCCCGGCATGTCCTTGACGTCCTTGTTGTAGATCGGATACACCTTGGCGTACTTGCATGCGGACAGCGAGTCGGCGGCGATGGACAGGCCGGACATGCCGCAACCCAGCGTACGGTAGACCTCGCGGTCGTGCAGGGCCATTTCGATGGCTTCGTACGCGTACTTATCGTGCATGTAGTGGATGATGTTCAGCGCTTCGACGTAGGTCTCGGACAGCCATTCGAGAGCCTTCTCGTAGTTGGCCTTGACCTTCTCGTAATCGAGCGTGCCGTCAGCTTCGGGCTGGATCGGCTCGATCACGCCCTTGTCGATCACCTGCATGCCCGTCATTTCGTCACGGCCGCCGTTGATCGCGTACAGCAGGGCCTTGGCCGAGTTCACGCGAGCCGCGAAGAACTGCATCTGCTTGCCCACACGCATCGGGGACACGCAGCAAGCGATGGCCGCGTCGTCGCCCCAGTGGCTGCGGATTTCCTTGTCGGACTCGTACTGGATGGCCGAGGTGTCGATGGAGGTCTTGGCGCAGAAGCGCTTGTAGCCTTCCGGCAGCTTCGGATCCCAGAAGATCGTGATGTTCGGTTCCGGTCCCGGTCCAAGGTGCTCGAGCGTCAGCGTGTTGAGCAGACGGAACGAGGTCTTGGTCACGAGCGTACGGCCGTCGTCGCCGAAGCCGGCGTCGGACCAGGTGGCCCAGTACGGGTCGCCCGAGAAGATCGCGTCGTAATCCTGGGTACGCAGGAAGCGCACAATGCGCAGCTTCATGACGAGATTGTCGATGATCTCCTGAGCGTCTTCCTCGGTGATCAGGCCCTTCTTCAGGTCGCGCTCGAAGTAGCAGTCGAAGAACGTGGACACGCGGCCGAAGCTCATGGCGGCGCCGTCCTGGCTCTTGATGGAAGCGAGGTAGCCCATGTAGGTCCACTGCACGGCTTCCTTGGCGTTCATGGCCGGGCGGGCCAGGTCGAGGCCGTATTCCTTGCCCAGGTTGATGAGCTTCTTCAGGGCCTTGATCTGCTCGTCATGCTCTTCGCGGTAGCGGATCCAGTGCTCAATTTCCGTCTCGGTGAAGTCGTTGCGGTACGGGACGGCGTCCTTGTCACGCTGCTTGAACTTGATGAGCATATCCACGCCGTACAGGGCCACACGGCGGTAGTCGCCGATGATGCGGCCGCGGCCGTAGGCGTCCGGCAGACCCGTGAGGATCTTGTTGTGGCGGGCGACCTTGATGTTCTTCGTGTACACGCCGAAAACGCCGTCATTGTGGGTCTTGCGGTACTTCGTGAAGATCTTCTTGATCTCCGGGTCGACTTCCTTGCCGGCTTCCTTGATAGCCTGCTCAACCATGCGCCAACCACCGTTTGGCATCATGGCGCGCTTGCAAGGAACGTCGGTCTGCAGACCGACGATCACGTCGTCGACTTCCGGGGAATCGATGTAGCCGGCCGGGAACGCGTCCACGTCGGCCGGGGTGTGGGTGTCGACGTCGTACACGCGCTGCTTGCGCTCTACCGCGAGGTAGTTGTTGTCGAGGTACTCCCACAGGTGCTTCGTCTTGTCGGTTGCATTGGCGAGGAACGACTCGTCACCCTCGTACGGGGTGTAGTTCTTCTGAATGAAGTCACGGACGTCGATGTCCTCTTCCCAGTGGCCCGGAACAAATCCTTCCCAAGCCTGCTCCTTGATGGCTTCCGGCGAAAGTTCGGTGGTCTGGGCAGATGCCATAGTCACTCCTTCTTTGGGGTCTAGTTAAGCGACGCTTCTTTGTGTCGCTGACTGAGTTCAAGTTTAGCTTCTAGCGACGTAAAAATCAGCATCTCATAGCGTGAGCTTGGTCACAATTGCTAGCCTCAAATCCGCACGATTCCGCCACAAATCAAACCAAATCCGTCATATGTAATCTAGGTCACATATAGCGGATTTGCATCGTCGCAAATTCAATACCGCGCCCCAGTTTATCGGGTTACCCAAGGGGGCCACCCTTACCGGATGCGCACGCCTTGGCACCACACGTGACACACGCGCCATGAATCCGGATCAAGCAGGAGCACGTCCGCGGCGTAGCCTTCGGCGAGCAACCCGATCGGGCGTCCCGTCACACGGTTGGGCATGTCCAGACGCAACGCCCGCGCGGGCGTCAAGGTCGCGGCTTCCACGGCCAGCTCGGGCGCGACACCCAGTTCAAGCACAGCACGCGCCACGGCATGTTCCAGCAACAATGTGGAACCGGCGATGGCGCCGTTGGACACCAGACGTGCATGGCCGTCATGCACGGCCACGTCCAGACCGCCGAGCTTGTACCGGCCGTCCGGGCAATCCGTGGCCGCCATCGCGTCGGTGACGAACACCGTGCGGTGCGGCGCGAAATTCCAGCCCATGCGCACCATGGGATTGTGCACGTGGAAGCCGTCGTTGATCATTTCCAGATTCACGCGCCGGTCTTCCACTGCCGCGGGAATGGGACCCGGATCGCGGTGCCCCAACCCTTTCATCGCGTTGAACATGTGCGTCAGCAGTCTTGCGCCCGCGTTGAACGCGCGCACGGCCATGGCGTAGTCGGCGTCGCAATGGCCCACCGCCGGTACCACGCCCGCCTCGGCGAATTGCCGTATCGCACTGAGTCCGTGCGGCAGTTCGGGCGCGAGCGTGATTTGGCGCAGCGTCCCGTCGGCGGCGTCCAGCAAACGCTCCACCACGTCGGGCGTGGGATCGAGCAGGCAGGCCGGATCGTGCGCGCCCTTGTGCAGCGGCGAGAGGAAGGGACCTTCCAAATGCGAGCCCAGCACGTCGGGCCGCGCTTTCATCACGGTCCGCACGGTTCGCAGATTCCGGCACAACACGTCAAGCGGATTGGTGATCAGGCTCAACACTTGCCGCGTGGTGCCGTGCACCATATGGCCGGCGCGCGCCATCGCGATGCCGTCCGGCCCGTCGTCAAACGAGCTGCCCCACGCTCCGTGCGCATGGATATCGACATATCCGGGCGTCATCACGGCGCCTTGCGCGTCCAGTACATGGTCGGCGGATACGCCGGCTTCCTGCAGCGCATCGTCCAGCATGTGCGGCTCCGTGCCGACCGCGGTGACCGCACTCCCGTCGGACACGAGCCATGCGCTATCCAGCACGCCGTTGGCGTCGATTTTGCGAGCGCCGCGAATCGCGAACGGCACGCCGGGATGGCGCAACGCTTCCCCGATTTTGCGCGCGCACAGGACTCGGGATTCGTTGTTCATGGCGCACCTCAGATTCCCTGCCACGCGGGCTTGTGCTCGTAGGCGTAGCGGTAGTAGTCCTTGTGGCGCAGCCTTGAGGCGGCCGCCTCGTCAATGATGACCGTGGCGTGCGGGTGCAGTTGCAGCGCGGAGGCCGGGCAGAAGGACGAGATGCCGCCTTCCACGGTTTCCTCTATGGCCTCCGCTTTGGCCGCGCCGAATGCCAGCAGGATCAGGTGGCGCGCTTTCAAAATGGTGCCAATGCCTTGCGTGATGCAGTGCGTGGGCACGGCGTCGATGTCGTTGCCGAAGAAGCGCGCGTTGTCTTTGCGTGTCCGCTCGGCCAGCGTCTTGATGCGCGTGCCGCTTGACAGGCTTGATCCGGGCTCGTTGAATCCCACATGGCCGTCCGTGCCGACGCCGAGGATCTGGATGTCGATGCCGCCGGCGCGTTCTATGGCGCGATCATAGCGTGCGCCCGCTTCGCGCAACGCTTGCTCGTCGTCCAACGGCGCGCCGTCCAGCACGTCGCCGGGCACATGCACATGGGCCGGGTTGAGACCCAGCGGCCGCGTCACCGTGCGAGCGATGGTGCTGTGGTAGGACTCGGGATGGTCCAGCGGCAGTCCGATGTATTCGTCCAGCGCGTAGCCGCGCACGCCGCTCACGTCGATATGGTCCGCGCGCACGCGTTCGGCGAGCGCCCGATAGGCGGCCAGCGGGCTGGATCCTGTGGCAAGGCCCAGTACGGCATCCGGTTTGCGGGAGATGAGATCCGCCACGCATGTCGCGTACAGTTCGCCGGCTTCTTGTTCGTCATCCACAATAATGACTTCGGTCATCGGTATGCCTTTCTATGTGCCGTACGGAATCGGGGTACCTGTATCCACGCGTCCACCGCGCCGTTGCGGCGACCGCTCCGACGGTCTTATGGATATGGGGGATGCCATATACAAATGCTTTTTGTTAATGATACTTACATAATTAATAAATCGCTATTTGTCGGCGTTTCTCACCATATTTATATTGATGGTTGTTCTATAATGAAAAGAACATTACTGAAATATTGACGATTCATAAGTGTGCTTGCGGACTGCCGGATCGGATATATTCAGATCTATCGAATCGACGAAAGGCGGCGGCATGGCCACTGCGCACAACGCAACGCTCCCAATCATCCTGAGAAACGCGGTCAGAGCCAGCCCGTCTGACGTGCGCCGCAAAAACCGCTCCCTTATTTTCAGTCTGCTGTTTCCGCGCCACCAATATTCCCGCGCCGACTTGGGCCGGCTCACGGGACTGAGCCGCGTGGCCGTCTCCGACGTGATTTCCGACATGATCGACGAGGGGCTCGTCGTGGAGACGGGTACGGAAACAAGCCCGTCCGGCAAAGGCAAACGCGCCACGCTGCTGGGACTGAACACGGCGCATGTGCGCACGATCAGCATCGACCTGTCCCAAGACCAGCTCATCCAATGCGCGGCCACCGACCTTCTGGGGCGCCCCGTACAGCGTATGGAAGTGGCGCTCGGCCCCGACAATGAAGTCAGCCTCGACGCCATTGTGCAAATCGTGGACCAGCTGCGCTCCGAACTGGAAGACGACCGTTTCATCATCGGCATCGGTGTGGCGTGCCCGGGCGCCGTCAAAGACGGCGTGGTACTCGAATCCACGCAGCTGGGCTGGCGCAATGCGGATTTGGCGGCATTGCTCGAAAGCCGTTTCCACACTCCCGTAACGCTTGTCAACGATTCCGTGGCCGCGATGCTTGCCGAGCACTATTTCGGCCAGGCCGGAGCGAACCTGCTGTTTATCAAAAACGACCGCGGCATCGGCTCGGCCGTACTCGTCGACGGCGTGCCCGTAGTCGGAGACAACCATGCCAGCGGCGAGATCGGACATATTTCCATTGATCCCGTAGACGGGCCGCCATGCCCGTGCGGCAAGCGCGGCTGCATGGAAACGCTGCTTTCGGCGCGCGAATTGCGTTCGCGCATGCGCGACCTTGACACCGCACACCGCACGCAAGTTGTAGAGGACGCGGGCCGGCGGTTCGCCGCGGCGCTCGCCATGCCCATCGGACTTCTCGACATTGGCGACGTATGCATTTACGGTCCGGCGGACGTCATCAACATGGCGTTCCTCGAATCGGCGCAACGCGAGCTGGACGCCATGTCCTCTTCGCAATTCCACCAGCACACGGTGATCCGGCGCTGCCAAATGGGCGCCGACATCACATTGCGCGGCGCGGCCATCGCCGCGGTGCAGGCTTATATCACACGCTGACATGCACCGCGGCCAATGCCGCTCCCACCGCTCCGATCGGCTCGTCGGGCGGGGCCAGACGCAGACGCCCGGCAATATGCAGGCTTTCGAGGAACGGGCAACGCCGCCCGCGCGCCTGCACTTCCTCGCCGATCGCATCCAGCAACGGCTGGCCCGTTTTGGCCATGCCGCCACCCACAACAATGAGCTCGGGATCCACCGATTGCGTCACCATTTGCACGGCGTCGCCCATGGCGTGCTTGACGATCGCGAGCACGCGTTGCGCGGCCGGATCGCCCGCTTTGGCTTTCGCCAGCAAATCAGGCATGGGAGGATCGTCTTTGCCAGTCGGCCATAGCGTCGCCACGGCGGCGCCCGAACACACGGTTTCGAGGCATCCGCGCTGGCCGCACGGACATTCGAAACGGTTGGGATCCACAGGGATATGCCCGATTTCGCCGGCCGAGCCGCTGGCGCCATGTAGCAGCCGCCCGCGATAGACGAGTCCGGCGGCCAGTCCCGTGCCGAAATTCAAAAACGCCACGGTCTCGCTGCCCCGGTCCAGCATGTGGGCGGCACCCAAGGCGGCCGCGTTCACATCGTTTTCCACATGAACGGGAACGCCTCCCAACGCCTGCGACACGAGACGGGCGAGCTCCACGTCCACAATGGCGAGGTTCACCACATTCGCCACATGGCCAGTAGTGGGATCCACTTGTCCCGGAATGCCGATGCCCACAGCTTGCACCTCGGGAAAATATGGCCCGGCCACCATGCGCGCCAGACGCGCGCAATCGGCGACCACCCGGTCCGCTCCCCCGCGCGCCGCCATGCGCTCGCACACCCGCACGACACCCATACCGTCCACAAGCACGGCTTCAATTTTGGTGCCGCCCACATCGATGCCCACAGTATACGAGTCCGTCATGGCCGGGTCCTTTCCTTGCAACGCTGGTAATGGTTCGAATTGTTCGCGCGGTTTGCGCTGTTCACGCGATTCGCGCTGTTTATTGCGGTCGGTTCGCATGTCATACCCCCGCTTCAGCCAAAAACGCCTGCGTGGCATGGGTGTTCGGGAACACGGCCGTGTTGCGCAAAATACGGCGGCATATCGAGGCGAGTTCGCCCCGTAAAGCCTTGTCCACGGCGCGCGCGTCGCATGGAATATGCGACCCATGCGCCACACCAAGCCTTACTTGCGTTTCGTCATATATCATGGTGAATTCCCGCAACTCTTCGGGCAATGCGGCCCCTTCGCATAGCGCGCGACGTACGCCGGCCAATTGCCGCGTAAGCCGCCCCGGCAACACGAACAGGCCTTGCGCCTCGATCAGGCCGATAGGCTCATGCTTGATGGGCCAAAACTCTTCATGTGCATGGAACACGCCTTCTGGATGCTCACGGGAAACGGCGTTGTTGCGCAAAATAAGACTCAGCTCGTATGCAGGTTCCCGGACTTCCCCGCCCCGGCCGCCGGCACCCGTTTTCACGACGGTCGGCGACACGGCCGACTGGCGCTCGCCACGGCCGTTATGGCTGGCGATGCCATATGCGGCGTTGTCATAGTGTTCCCATGCCACGCGGATGCGATCCGCGACCTCCACCAGCGCTTCACGCGAACGGGAGCGCAACCTGATCACCGTACCGGGCCAGTCGATGATATCCACCATCACCTCGGGCGCTTGCGCCGCGGGCCGCGAGCGCACGGCGGACGCGCGATGCATGGGCATGGGTTCGCCGCCGCCCTGGTAATGGTCGTGCGCGAGCACGGATCCGCCGATGCGCGGCAACGCCGCGTTGCAGCCCAGGAAATACGAAGGGAAACGGTCCGTGAAATCGCACAATCGCCCGAAGGTCGCACGGTCCACGTGCATGGGCGTATGGCGTGTGTTGACACAGATGCCGTGCTCGCGGAAGTACCCGTAAGGGGAAAATTGCCAGAACCATGGTTCCCCGCCCAAAGTAACGGGAATGATACGCAATGTGCGCTTGTCGCGGCCGCCGAAGCCTTCGTTGGCATGGCAGATCGTGCATTCGGGATACCCGCTTTGCACACTCGTGCCGGCCGCAGCCGCGGCCATCGTTTTGAATTCGGGCTTGGCCGTGTTGATCGTGATTACGAGCCCGTCTTCTTCAAAACGCGGGTTGCGCGCCAGCTGGCGCCCATGGATGTATCCGTTGTGCAGTCCGTAGGCATACAGCCAGCGCATGGCCGTGGCGGCTCCGCGCTCCTGGCACAGGTTTTCAAATATGCGCTGGATACGTGAAGGCCTCGCGGAAAGCGTATTCATGATGGCGTCGGCAAGCGCCGCATTATCGAGCCCGGCGCATAGCCCCGCGTCTCTCACGGCTTGGAGGGTTTGCGCCATCAGGTCGTCGGGCATACCGCCGGTATCCGCCGTACGGACCTCCGTGGTGCCGGTGCCTGTTGTGGGCACGATCCGGTACTGGTTGAACCCGAGCAGGTCCAGCAGCATGTTGCACGTGTAGTCCCTGTCCGCGGGCTCAAGGTCCAGATACTGCGCGGCGTAATCGAGCAGCGCGTCTATGGCGCGGCTCACGGCGGCGGCGTGATCGTGGTCGTTTCGGTGTTTCATGGTGTCACGACCTTGTGGGCGGCGCTCCGGCGATGGCACGCACTGCGGCGTCCATGGCGGCCATCTGCCGTTCCATGTCTTCGAGCAGTTTCATTTGCGTGTGCGTGCGCACGAGATTGTGCTCGGGATATGTGGTGGCGAAATACCGGTCGCCGTCCAGGTAGTCCGTCAGGAACCGCATGCCGCATTCGAACGTCATCATGGCCGCGCCTTGCCCCAACATGCCGATTTCGGTGGGGGTCGCCACCTCGCGCAACGGTTCAAGGAATCCTTGCGCATACGCTTCAAACAACGGCAGCGAAAAATGCACGTTGTCGAGGTCGGGCTCATCTTCGAGGGCCGTGGACGCCCCAAAACGGATCGAGTCGCCGAAATCGTAGAGCATGCTGCCGGGCATCACGGTGTCGAGGTCGATGATGGCGCGGGACGTTCCCGTGGTCGCGTCCATGAGGATGTTGTTGAGTTTGGTGTCGTTGTGTGTGACGCGCAGCGGTATGGTACCGTCCGCGAGCGCGTTGGTGATCAGCGGCGCGAACTCGGCGCGCTCGCGGTAGAATTCGATTTCCTTGCGCACGCTGTCCGCTCTTCCCGCGCTGTCGCGTTCCACGGCCGCGAGCAAGTCTCGGTGGCGTTTGGGCGTGTTATGAAAGTCGGGGATGGTTTCAGCCAGCAGGCTTGCGTCGAAGTCGCCAAGATCGCGCTGGAATTCTCCGAAGGCTTTACCGGCCGCACGGAACACGTCCGCGTTACGCGTCAGGTTGTAGGAGCGTGTCGATTCGATGAATCGGTACATGCGCCACGGTTGGCCGTCATAGACCACATGGGTGGCGCCATTGCGTGCGGGCACAAGTTCCAGCGTTTCCTGGCCGCGCGAGCGCAGGAATTGCGTGACGAGCCCGATATTGCGCATCAGCGCGTCCGTGTCGGGAAACACGGTGGTGTTCATGCGTTGGAGAATGTATCTCGATTGGTCGCAGGTCACAAGATAGGTGGCGTTGATATGGCCGTCACCGTACGGTTCGACCGATTCAACGGCGCCTTCCAGCTGGAAAAGTTCCGCCGCCTGCCGGGCCGGTAAAGTCATGGGAGCTCCTTTGCTCACTGGTGGTTGCTGGCGTTACAAGCCGCGCCAGACGATGCCGTTGGGTTCGAGATCGAAATGTTGCACGCTTCCTTCTCCCGTGCGCACGTTGGTCGATTGGGCGCGGTCCGTGTTGTTGACCACGCAGTACCAGCCGGTTTGCGGGAAGCGTGCGACTTCGCATTCGGGATTCGAGGAGCTGAACGGCGCGTAGTCGCGTTCGCGCCGGCTCGCGTAGAACAGCGCGCGTTCCAGCAGTCTCGCGTTGGCAGCCGAATATGGCAGTCCGGAAATGTAGACGCCGCGACCTTCGCCGTAATCGTTGACGGCGAGCTGTACTTCTCCGTCTTGTGCGCTTAGCAGCGTGACACGTTCGTTGATCGGATACGTGTTCGCGACGGCCTCGCCAAAATCGATGGTCTCGCCTTCGCGCACGTCAGCCGTGATGAAATGGTCTTTTGTGACGGACGGGAAGTATTTGTCGACGGACAGCGTCTGGAACCGCTCCTCGTCGACGCCGAGAATGTCGGCGATCTGGAAGAACCGGTCGCCGCGGCCGGCCACTGAGGCGGGCTCGCCCACGCCCACAAGCGCGCCGCCCGCGCGCACCCAGGCGCGCAAGGTGGAGACGAGACGCGCATCGTTCCAAATGTCGCCTCCCGAATACGCCGTATTCACGGGGCCTCCCGTGATGATGACGTCAAGGCCTTCATCCACACCATGTGTGAGCACGTCGTCGAAACTGATGAACCGTACGTTGACGCGCATGCCCGAAAGTGCCTCGAGAATGCCGTAATACGAATAAGTCTGCTTGTTGGGCAGCGCGTGCGCCACGGTGTAGGCCATCCAGGAGCGCATGCGGCCCCAACAGTTGAGGATCGCCACGTTGAGTTCGCCTTCGGCGCCTTGGCCGTCCGTTTTTTCGTGCAGTTCGCGGAACTGGTCAGCGATCCGGGTAACGGCGTCCACGAATTTGGGGAATTTGGCCGCCAACGAGAGATATCCGCCATATCCCATGCGCGCTACGGGGCTGCGCAAAATGGCGCGGCGCGCCTTGCGCCAGTTGTCCCACGCCTCAATGCTCGGGTCGTTGCCCTCATGGAAGGTGTCGGGGAAGAAGTACGGCAGGAAGCGTCCTTCGGTGTAGCGCACGCCCGTAATGTCGCTGATCATGCGCGTCGTGGTGCCGTCTCCGATGGAACCGACCACGGCGTCGAGTCCCAAGTCTTCAAATCCGTCCTTGTACGGTTCGGTGCCGATCCACTGGTCGCCGAGGAACATCATGGCTTCCTTGCCGGCTTCATGCGCCATGGACACCATGGTTTTCACGTTGGCGCGCACGAAAGTGGACAGGAAATCGATCCAGTCGCGCTGCGGTTGACGTGGAATACGCCAGGCCGAGTTGTAGCAGCCTTCGTCCACGAAGTCCTCGGGGCGCAGACGGTAGCCGTATTCGCGTTCAAAATCGTCCAGCGCCTGCGGGCTGACGGCGCAGCCGGATCCGAACCAGTCGACGATTTTCTCGCGATGCTGCTGGTCGAAGATGAGCGTGAATTGGTAGAAGAAGGTGGTGAACCGCACCACGTCCGTTTCCGGATTGTCGTGGAGCCATTGGGCGAAGGTGCCCATCACGAATTTGCGCGTGCGCTCATGGTAAATGTCGAACGGAATCTCGTGTTCCTTGTCGCCCCAGTCGTTGGTCAGGTGGTTGTACATTTCCACGGGATCCCAAATGATGTAGGCCAGGAAGGAAACCGTGTATTCGTGCATGGGCCGCGTGTCATGGATGGTCACGGTACCGGCTTCGCGGTCGTACTCCCATTGGCCCGGATCCACCACATCGCCCGTGGTCCGGTCCACAACCTCCCAGTATTTCTTTGGATCGGCGTCCCAATTGGGCTGCAGCTGCTCTTCGTAGAATGTGGCCATAAGTTTTATGCCGGCATTCGTGCTTTCGGCGAGCACGCGTTGCGTAAGCAAATACACTTGCGGCGTCTCGTCCATGTGCATGCTGATCCACTCGTTATGGGCGCGGCTCGGGAAATAGGCGCTATAAATTGTTTTGCCCAACGCCTTGACCTCGTCGTCAAGATGCGTGCCGTCGGAATTGCGGATGGCGTCGGCGCCCCACAGGTCGGCGAGACGCTTGGTTTCGGCGGCGAAATTCTCCTCGCTCGGCAAGGTGAAACGTCCGGAAGTAGTCATGATGGGAATGTCCTTTAGGTAGATGGGTGCGGTCGAATTATTGGATGGATGATCGGCGGGAAACGCGCGAATGACTAGCCCTTGACGGCGCCCGCAGCCAGGCCGGCCTTCCAGTAGCGTTGCAGGAACAGGAACAGGATGATTACGGGCAGCACGCCAAGCAGCGCGCCCATCATCAGGGCGCCACGGTCGGTGAACGTGGCCAGCGACACCATGCCATACAGGCCCAGTGTCACAGGCTGCAGGTCGGTGCTCGACAGCATCATGAGCGGCAGCAGGAAGTTGTTCCAGGTGGCCACGAACATGAACAGGAAAATCGTGACCATGGCGGGCGCAAGGATGCGCAACACAATCGTAAAGAAGATGCGGGCCTCCCCCGCCCCGTCGATGCGCGCCGCCTCGAGCAGCTCGTCGGGAACGGAACTTTGCGCGTATACGCGGCCGAGGAAAAAGCCGAACGGGGAAACGCAGCACGGGATGATGACGGACAGCATCGTGTTGTCGAGTCCGATCGCATTGAAAATCGAATACTGCGGAATGGTCAGCAATGCCGCCGGCATGAGCATGGACGCCATAATCACGCCGATGATCACGCCTTTGCCACGGAAGCGGAACTTGGCCGTGGCATATCCGGCCATGACGGCCACCACGGTGCCGATTACAGCGGAAACTCCCGAATAGATGAGCGAATTGAGCACCCAGCGCCAGAATTTGCCCTTGGTCCAGCCCAACAGACCCGCATAGTTTTTCGCGATGGCGTCGGGCAATTCGTCAAGTCCCACGGCGAACCATATGCCGTTGCTGTTGGTCAGCTGCGATGGCGATTTGGTGGAGGCGATGATGGCCCAGTAGATCGGGAACGTGAAATAGATCAGGGCGATGACAAGCACGAGGATCGTCAAGGCCTTCACGAATTTGTTGGGGCGCAACGACGGTGGCAGCTCATTGGCCGCCTTGTCGCGCAATTTTTCGGCTTTGCGCAGCGCGCGACGGTCTTGGCGAGACATGGTGTTGGCCTGGCTCATGACTCGTTCACCTTCCTTTCCACAAGCGCGTAGGTGGCCGCGAGCACGCCCGCGATCAACGCCATGACAATGGCTATGGCCGAGGCCGGTCCGTCCCCCTTGGGCGTAAGCGATCCACGTGACGTGTTGAGCGCCATCATCATTGGCGTGAACGAATCGGAGATGCCCGGATCGGCCGTCTGCATGACCTGCGGTTCGTTGAACAGCTGGATTGTGCCGACAATCGAAAGCAGCATGGCCAGCAGCGCCGCCCCGCGCACGTTCGGAAGCTTGATTTTCATGGCGATCTGCCATCCGTTGGCGCCGTCGATGCGCGCCGCCTCATACAGGTCGTGAGGGATGGCCTGCAATGCCGCGAGGAAAATGAGCATGTTGTAGCCCGTGAACGTCCAAGTGGTGATGTTGGCCATGGATCCGATCACGACGTTGTTGGCGAAGAAATCGGGATGCAGCCCGAACAGTTCGCAGAACTTCACAATCGGGGAAATCTGCTGGTTGTACAGAAACACCCAGATGATCGAGGCGACGACTCCCGGAATGGCGTAGGGCAAGAAATACAGCAGCCGGAATCCCGACACGTGCTTGACGATGAACGAATCCATGAGCATGGCCAGAGCGAGCGCCAGGATGATCATAAGCGGCACTTGGATGACCGTGTAGATGAAAACGCGCCCGATGCCCGACCAGAACGCTTTCGACGTGATGACGTATTGGAAGTTCGCGAGTCCCACGAATTTGTTTTCCAGCGTGCCGCCGCCATAGGCGCCGCCGCCCGTGGCCACTTGCTGGAAGAAGCTCTGGTAGATGGCCCAGATGATGGGAACGACGAAAACGATAAGAAAGAGAAGACAGAACGGGACCATGAACGTCCATCCGGTACGTTCTTCGCGTTTGACGGCTTCGGACCGTTTGGCGACGCCACGCCCTTTCATCGCGGCCCGTGTTGGTGTGGTCATGGGAATACAGCCCTTTCCTGCAATTGCTATGAAAAGGCCGGAGGGCTGTGGTTGCCGCTCCGGCCTGATTGGTTAATGGCGCTGGCGGTTATTGCGCGATGGACAGACCGTAGTCCTTGAGCGTGTCGATGGAGGTGGTTTGCGCGGCAGCGAAGATGTCCGCCACGGTGCCCTTGCCGGAGGCCGCCTTGGAGGCCGCTTCGGTCATGGCGGTGGCTACGGCGGAGAATCCCGGAATGTAGGTGAAGTCGCCCATGTTGTCATTGGCCTTCACGAATTCGGCCATGATGTCCTGGCCGCCGTAGTATTCCTTCCAGGAATCCGGCGTTTTCACGTCGGTGTCGCTTGTGGCCACCACGAGACCTTGGCTGATGAGGGCGTCGGTCTGGGTGTTGAACCAGTCGAGGAATTCCATGGCTTCCTTGCCATGTTCGCAGCCCTTGAGCACCGCTACGCCGGAACCGCCGTCGGGACCGGTTTTGCCATCATTGTCGAACCAGTCGCCAACTTGCGCCACGGCCCAGTTGCCCTTGCCCGAGTCGCCGATGGACTGCATGAGCAGCGGGGCTTCCCATGCCGCTCCGATAGTGCCGACAAGTTCTTCCTTCTGCAACGACGCGTCGAAGGACGGGTCCCAGCGCGGATTGGTGGCAACGGCCTTCGAGTCAAGCAGTTCCTGGTAAACCTTGGCTACGGCCTTGGATCCGTCGGTGTCGGTGTCCACTACCCAGGCGTCGTCCTTAACGGTGTACCAGTTGCTCGAAGCGCCGGCCAGACCCGTAAGCATGTTGCCTGCTTCGTCCGCCTGGAACGACATGATGTATTTGCCTGCAGCGGCGGCCTTCTTGGCGGCCGCGATCAGTTCCTCCTGCGTGCCCGGCACTGCAAGGCCGAGCTCGTCAAAAGCCTTCTTGTTGTAGAAATAGACCAGCGGTCCCGTGTCCTGCGGCAGCCCGTAATATTTGCCGCCCACCTGCATGAGGTTGTAGGGGCCTTCCGCGAAGTGGTCCTTGTACTGTTCCGCGTACTGCGTCACGTCCTCGAGCATGCCTTTGGTGTAGACCTCGGGCAGTTCGGCGTAGCCGACTTGCGCCAGATCCGGCGCGTTGCCCGACTTGACGTCCGTTTCCAGCTTCTTGATCATGTCCGACGCGTTGCCGTTGAACTTGGTCGCCGTGACCTGGATATTCGGATGGTCCTTGTTCCACTGGTCGACAATCGAGTCCACCGTGGTCATGCCTTCGTTGTCCGGAAGACGGTGCATGTAAGTGATTTTGACGACTTCGCCCGAGTCCTTGCTTGCGTCCGCATTCGACGACGCCGAGGAATCGCCGGACGACGAGCCGCAGCCCACCAGTCCCATGCCCAAGGCTGCTATGGCAGCCACACCAGCGAACAGTCGCTTCGTATAGGAAACCATGTGCTTTTCTCCTCATTCAATGAGCTGCCACCCCGTTGTGGTAACTCCCTTAAGTGTAGAAATTGTGAAATATATTGTCAACATAGTTTACAATAAAGAGTGTCGCGCGTAATATCAACGATTTTTAGCAATATTAGCCGATCGATTATTGATAATTTTCCTATTTTGTAAATACCAATTACAATTAAATGCGCACGCTTACCAATGGAGGTTCCCATGCGTACGTATTACGTTTCCTCATCCCTTGGCAACGATGCCCATGACGGATTGAGCGAACAGTCGGCCTTCGCTTCGCTGGGCATGGTCAACGCCTTGTCGCTTGGCCCCGGCGACCGCGTCCTGCTGCGGCGTGGAGACACGTTTACGGACCAATATCTCCATCCGCGCGGTTCGGGCGCGCCAGACAGTCCCATAACCATTGGCGCGTACGGCGATGCGGACGCGCCCGCTCCCCATATCGCAGCCAATGGGAGCGGCGTATGGCAGCAGGATTACCGTGCGCCCATCGGCGGCTCCCCGCACCGCAACCGCGGACCGGTATCCACAGCCGTATTGTTGCGGGACATGGCGTACGTGGAGGTGCGCGACCTAGAGATTTCCAACAGGCGCGTCGATGACACCGACGGACTGCGGTTCAACGACTTGGAAGTCATGGACCGCACAGGCGTAGCCGTAATCGCCGAAAATGCGGGAACCATCCGCCATGTTTTGCTCGAGCGGCTCCATGTTCACGACGTGGACGGCAATATTTATATCAAGCACATGGCCAACGGCGGCATTCAAGTTCTTGCGCACATGCCCGAAATTACGGCCGGACCGGACGCAAATCCCGCGATCTCCCGATTCGACGACATTCGCATCACGGGCTGCCGTGTGGAGAGGACCACGCGTTGGGGCATCGCCGTGGGATATACCGCCTGGCTCAACATGATCGACCACGGCGCGCGCGACGAACGGGGCGCGTGGACCAACACCTTCGACTATGGCGACGGCACCATTGCCGACGAAACGCTTGAAACATATGGCGCCACCAACGTGCGCATCGACCACAACATTGTGGAGGACGCTGGAGGCGACGCCATCACCGTCATGTACGCGCTGCGCCCGCTCGTGGACCACAACATATCGCGCCGGGCCGCACGCTTCATCCGCTCCGACATCTATACGGCCACGGCTAACGACCGCGTGGCCGCCGCCATCTGGCCGTGGCGCTGCAAGGACGCGGTATTCGAATACAACGAGGCGTACGACACATTGAATGCGGACCATGGCAACGGCGACGGGCAAGCGTGGGACGCCGACTTCGGGGACGGCACCATTTACCGCCACAATTATTCGTCCGGCAATTCGGGCGGCACCGTGATGTTTTGCGAAGCGATGGCCGTACGTTCCGAATTCGTGGGCAATACGGCCGTCAACGACCACATGGGAGCAATCGACATTCCCAAGAATCCCGACGCGTGGGTGCATGGCAACACGTTCCTGCTCGCCGACGACTGCGAACCGCTGCGGCTCGACCGCGCCACGGGCGCCGCGCTGATTGAGCGCAACAATTTCATCCGGCTATCCGCCGTGAGCCACGGCAAAGAAGAAGAACAACAACAAACAAAACGCGCCACCGTGTGGCATCCCGAAGGATCCGACGTACGATGGCGCGCCAACATATATGTGGGGTTTGAGGGAAGTCCCCCGGAAGACAGGGAAGCGCTCAGCTCATAACGTCCTCACTTGGCCGAGGAAGCCCCGTTCCACGAGTTCCACTCATGGTCCTGGTCTTCCCAGGCCTTGTTGCGCTCTTCGGCGATCTTCAACGCGTTTTCCGCTTCTTCCTTGGTCTTGTACGGGCCGAGGCGGTTCGCCATGGGCGACTTGGGGCCAAGCTCCACCTTGCCCGTAGCCGTGTTGTAGTACCACTCTTCATTGTCTTGGCTCATGGACGTTCCTTTCCTCGTGCCCGGCGCATACGCCGGGCGTTCAACGTGTCTGCACCGATTGTAAGCGCAGGGTCCGCACGGGCCCCGCGCCTCCACGCTATTCGCGGAATGCGTTCGTGACGGGCAGTCGCCTGTCACGGCCGAACGCGAGCGCGCTCACCTTCGGTCCGAGCGGATACTGGCGGCGCTTCCATTCGGCGCGGTCCACCAGACGCATCACGGTATCCACGGTCTGCTCGTCAAAACCGTCGGCCAACAGATCGGCACGTCCATGGGCGTGCTCGATATACGCTTCGAGCACCTTGTCGAGCAGCTCGTATTCGGGCAGCGAGTCCGAGTCCTTCTGGCCCGGGCGCAGTTCGGCGCTTGGCGGCTTGACAATCGAGTTGACGGGGATGATGTCGCCCTCGACCTGCTTGCCGGCCCATCCGTCCTCATTGCCCACAATATGCAGGCCTCCGATGCCCATGCCCTGGCGTGCGGCCTCGTTGCGCCAACGCGACAGCTGCCACACCTTGGTCTTGAAAATGTCCTTGATCGGCGCGTATCCGCCCACGGCGTCGCCGTAAATCGTCGAATAGCCGCAGGCAAGCTCGGACTTGTTGCCCGTGGCGAGCGCCAGCAGCCCGCGGGAGTTGGAGTACGCCATCACGATGACGCCGCGGATGCGGGCCTGCAGGTTTTCGGCGGCCACGGACTGCAGGTCGAGCTGCTGCTGGAACGCCTTGAACAACGGTTCGATCGGCTGCACGTCATAACCGGCGCCAATGTTGTGCGCCAAATCGGCCGCGTCGTCTTTGGAACCGTCCGAGGAGTACATGCTTGGCATGGAAATGCCTTGCACGTGTTCGCCTCCGCACGCGTCGGCGGCCATGGCGGCCACCAGGGCCGAGTCGATGCCGCCCGAAAGGCCCAGGCATACGCCCGTGAAGTGGTTCTTGGCCATATAGTCCTTCAAGCCCAGCACGCAGGCCGTGTAGACTTCCTCGTCGCTGTTCGGCACGGGCGCCACGGTGGACACGTCCTGGTGCGTCTTGTCCGTGTCGATGTCCACGTAGCTCAGGTTTTCCATGAACATGGGGCTGCGTTCGATCAGCGTGCCGTCATAGTCCACGGCGAAGCTGCCGCCGTCGAACACGAGATCGTCCTGGCCGCCCACCTGGTTCACATACAGCAGTGGCGCCTGCAGCTCGTCGGCGCGTTTGCACGCCAGGTCGAAGCGCACATGCGTTTTGCCTTCTTCGTATGGGGAGCCATTCATCGTCATCAGCACGTCGATGTTTTCTTTCACGAGCTTGGCGACGGGACCGCCGTCTTGCCAGATGTCCTCGCAAATGGCCACGCCCACGCGCACGCCGTTGATCTCGAACACCTTGGAGCGCTCGCCCGCGGAGAAAATGCGGAACTCGTCGAATACGCCGTAGTTGGGCAGGAAGTGCTTGTCGTATCCACCCCAGACCACGCCGTCGTGCAGCATGATCATGCGGTTGCGCGGCTTGCCGTTGTCATGGTCCGTACCGATCGTGCCCACGGCCACATACAGGCCGCCCAGGCCATCGCCCGCGAGCTTGAGTGCGAGTTCCTGGGCCTTGTCCCATGCGGCTTTGCGGAAGGTGGCGCGCAGCGCCAGATCCTCGATCGGGTATCCCGTAAGCGTCATTTCCGGGAACACCACCACGTCGGCGTGGTGTTCGCTGGCGCGACGGGAGTATTCCAACACTTTGGCGGCGTTGGTGTCCAAGTCGCCCACGCAAGTGTCAATTTGTGCAAGTGCAAAACGAAGAGTGCTCATGGCACTCCAGTCTAACGCGTCCCGCCGCCGGAAACCGTTTTAGCGGCGCAATAGTCTCTTGGCGATCGCGTTGGCCACGCCCTGCACCACCTGCACGAGCACGATCATGATCACCACGGCCGTCCACGTGACCGCCTGGTCGAACTTCTGGTAACCATAAGCGATCGCAAAATTACCCAGGCCGCCGCCACCGATATAGCCCGCCATCGCGGACATGTCGAGCACGCCCACGAACAGGAACGCGTACGCCAGAATAAGCGGCGCCAACGCTTCCGGAATAAGCACGGTACGGATGATCGTGAACGTGGAGGCGCCCATCGCGCGCGCCGCCTCGATCATGCCGTGGTCCACGGGCACGAGATTCTGTTCCACCAAACGGGAGGTCGCAAACGTGCACATCACGCACATCGGGAAAATCGCGGCCGCCGTGCCGATCGACGTGCCGATTACGGACACGGTCACGGGCTGCATGGCCGCAAGAAAAATGATGAACGGAATCGGACGGATCACGTTCACGAGGAAATCGAGCACGCGGTACACCACACGGTTCTCGAACAGGTTGCCCGGGCGCGTCCCATACAGCACCACACCCAGCACGAGACCCAGCACGCCGCCGATAATCAGCGTGATGAACACCATCTGCAACGTTTGCGCCACCGACTGGAACAAGAGCGGACGCAAAACCGACCAATCGCTACGGCTCGCCAATGTCACCATCATCACCGCTGCTCTCCCCCGTTCGTAGATTCGTCTTCCACCATGTCCACCACGTCGTCGACTTGTTCGAGCGCCATCTCGCCGCGAACATTGTCGCCGCCACGCATATCGCGGGCTGGAGCGTTCTCGTCGCCGCGCCCGTGGAGCGGCGTGGCGATACGTGCGCGGCTGACGGCCGTTGCATACTCGACGGGATCGTCTTTGGAACCGAAATCGACCACATCGCTATTTTTGGCGAGCTCGGCCAGGAATTCGTCAATATGCGCGCGCTCGCCCGTAAATTCGTACGTGATGGCGCCGATGGCGATGCCGCGCACCGTGTCGATGCCGCCGTACAGTAGCTCGCTGTGTACGCCGTAGCGCGCGATGAGCTGGGAAATATTCTGTCCCGAAGCGCTGATCACGGTCTGGCCGGCGCTGTCGGTAATGTCGTGCTGGCGCACCACCACCGTCACCAGACGTCCGGGCCACTGCTCGCGCATCTGCGCCACACGCGCCTCGTCGGGTAGTCCGTTCATGGCCGTCGCTATGAAACGCTTGGTCACGGGATCGCGCGGCGCGGCGAACACGTCATACACGTCGCCCGTTTCCACCACGCTGCCCGAACTCATCACGGCCACACAGTTCGCGATCTGCTGCACCACACTCATCTGGTGCGTGATAAGCACCACGGTCACGCCGAACTTCTGGTTGACGCGCTGCAGCAATTCCAGCACTTCCATGGTGGTTTGCGGATCCAGCGCGCTTGTGGCCTCGTCCGCGAGCAGTATTTTCGGATTCGTGGCCAGGGCGCGTGCGATGCCCACGCGCTGTTTCTGGCCGCCCGACAGTTGCGACGGATACTTGTCGGCATGGTCCAGCAGGCCCACGAATTCGAGCAAGTCGTGCACACGCCGGATCTGGTAGTCCTTGCGCCAATGGTCGAGCTGGAGCGGATAGGCCACGTTCTCGGCCACCGTTTTCGTGGAGAACAGGTTGAACTGTTGGAAAATCATGCCGATTTTCTGGCGCAGCGCACGCAGCTGCTTGCCCGAAAGCTCGGCCAAATCGGTGCCCATCACCGTGACGGAACCCGTGGTGGGCCGCTCAAGCGCGTTGATCATGCGCACCAGCGTCGACTTTCCGGCTCCCGAATAGCCGATGATGCCGAAAATGTCGCCTTCATGAATGTCGAGGCTCACGTCGTTGACGGCGAGGAACGTGCCGCCCGGAGCCGTGGCCGACGGATAGCTTTTGACCACGTGGTCGAAGGAAATAATGGGATCGTTGCTCTGTGTCACTGTCATTCCTCGCTACGAATCTGCCGTTCAATGTCCTGCAGATATTGTTGCAACTGTTTCGTGCTGAATTTGTCCGCGAATACCGCGGTGCCTTGCGAATTTTCCTGCAATTTGTCGAGCACGGGTTTCGTCTGGAAAATCTCCACGCACTTGCGGTACGTTTCATTGTCAATATCGGCCGCACGGACCGCGAAAATATTGATATACGGGTGCGACTCCTCGCTGTCCGCATCGTCGTGGTAGATCGCGGTGGTCGGGTCGATGCCGGCGTCCGCCACGTAATCGTTGTTAATCACACCCGCCGCGACAGTCGGATCGGAGGTCAGCGTGTTGGCGATCTGTTCGGCTTTCATCGGCACCACTTTCACTTTCGAATTGGCCGTGTCGATGTCTTGCGGAATCGTGAAGGCCGTCCAATCGCCCTTAAGCGTCACGAGCCCCGCCGCGCGCAGCACGCCGATCGCGCGCGCCTGGTTCGTTTCGTCATTGGGAATCGCCACGGTCGATCCGGCCGGAATTTGCGACAGGCTCTCGTAGATCGGCTTGCCCTGGTCGTTGCGGGCCGAATACAGTCCCAGCGGATAGATGGCCGTGCCGCCAAGCGGCTGCAGATTGTCGCGGTTGCTCACGTTGTAGTTGGCCAGATACAGCAGGTGCTGGAACTCGTTCATATCGAGACTGCCCGTGGAAAGCGCGGGATTTTCCGACGTGTAATCCTGGAAATCCTTGATTTGCACGTACACGCCCTGTGCCTTGGCCTGCTTGGTGAATTCGACCCATTCGGGATTGGTGGCGCCCACCACGCCGATGACTACGGGATTGTTTTCCGAACCTTTGGGAGCCTCGTCCGTTTTCGTCATCGCATGGTAGCCCAGCAGCGTGGCCGCCAGGACAAACGCCACGACGAGCACGGCGATGACAATATTGCGCGGCGTATGGTTCACGCGCACGGGATGGTCGGGATCGTATCCCGGAATATCAGGAACGGGTGTCGAACTGAATGAGCGCATGCGGTTTCCCTCTACATGTAAGCGTGCTGTTGAAAAGTAGCGTATGCCGCATACCAACATACCGGCGCCAGGCAACCACTATGTGAACTCGTGGTGTCGTGCATGAAAAAACGGGGCCGCAGCGTACTGCGGTCCCGCTTGTTTGACGTATGTGACGAAATATGGACGGATCAGTCCACGATTTCGACGGCTTCGATCATCACCGGTTCCAGCGGACGGTCACCGGCGTCGGTCGGCACGGCCTCAAGCTTGTCCACAACCTTCTTGGAAGCTTCATCGGCGACTTCGCCGAAGATCGTGTGGTGGCCGTTGAGCCACGGCGTGGGAACGGTGGTGATGAAGAACTGGGAGCCGTTCGTGCCGTGCATCTTGCCGTCCATGCCCGGGCGCAGGCCCGCGTTGGCCATGGCCAGCAGGTACGGACGGTCGAAGGTCAGCGACGGGTCGATTTCGTCGTCAAAATCGTAGCCCGGGCCGCCCATGCCGTTGCCCATCGGGCAGCCGCCCTGGATCATGAAGTCCTTGATGATGCGGTGGAACGTCAGGCCGTTGTAGAACGCTTCATGGGACTTCTGGCCCGTGAACGGGTCCGTCCATTCCTTCTTGCCGGAGGCGAGGCCGAGGAAGTTCTCCACCGTGTTCGGAGCCTTGTCGTCGAACAGGTTGATGGTGATGTCACCTTCAGAGGTGTGCATAATAATTGTGCTCATGGAACTCCAGCGTAACATATGGCGCACGTAGCGCCGCTCTGCTGCACCTTCGGCTTATTTTGCCTGCGCGCCGATCAAGCCGAAATGTTCCAACGCGTATGCGATGCCGTGGTCGTCCACACTGCGCGTGACGAAATTGGCATGGCTTTGCACGTCCTGTACGGCGTTGCCCACGGCCACGCCAATGCCTGCCGCCTCGAGCATGGCGATGTCGTTGCCGCCGTCGCCGAACGCGATGGCTTGGGAGGCGTCCCAACCGTGCTCGCTCATCATGCGGCGCAGGCCGTAGCCTTTGCCACCATTGGCGTAGATAAGGTCGGCGAAGCCCGGCGCCCAGCGCACGGCTTCCACATGGGCGCATTGGGCCAACAGGTCCCGCTCCTGTTCTTCGGTGATATACGGGCTGATCTGATAGACCGTGTGCTCACGCGAACGCGTATGCGGATCCCCGAAGAAACGCTCGGGAGCGGTTTTGCCCAGGGAGGCGAACGAGGCTTCAAGCTGTTCGCTTGAATGGTTGAAATACACGAAATCTTCTTCGCAGAAGCTGGCCACCACGTCGGGATGCTCGTCGAGCCAACGCACTATGGCTTGCAAATCCTGCTCGTCGAGCGGCTGCGTCGCCACCACTTCACCGTCGGCGTTCGTGATGTACTGGCCGTTGACGCCCACAATGCCGTCGAACTCTATAGGCAAGGTGTCGAGCACCACGGATATGAACGATGGCGCGCGTCCCGTGCAAATGAACAATTTCACGCCGCGGCGCTTGAGCTCGTGCAACGCGTCAATCGTGGATTGGGGCACCGTATGCGTGGTGAAACTTGTCAGCGTGCCGTCGATGTCGAAAAATGCCGCGCGAATGTCTTGTGCCATGTGCTCCCCTTCATTCTTTGTCCCAAGCCGGGTCTTGCCTACCACATTACGCGCGGTTCGCCATAGCTGTCACTTCTTATGGTGTTGCTTGCGAATCGAACGCATGCGCGGCTCGTCCTCGCCCTTGGCGCCCGTCAAGCGGTACACGTCGAATACGCCGTCGATGCGGCGCACGGCCGTAAGCAGCGAATTCAAATGCTGCGGATCGGCCATCTCGAAGCTGAAGCGGCTCGTGGCCACGCGGTCGGAGCCCGTGGAAATGGATCCTGACAGAATGTTGACGCCATGGTCGGAAAGCACCTTTGTCACGTCGCTAAGCAGATGCGGGCGGTCCAGCGCCTCCACCTGGATCTTGACCATGAACATGCCCTTGGCGCCCGTCCACTCCACGGGGACCACGCGCTCGGGCTGCTCGCGCTTGAGATTGATCATGTTCACGCAGTCGATGCGGTGGACGGACACGCCCTCCGTCTTCGTCACGAAGCCCAGAATGGAATCGCCGGGAACGGGCATGCAGCAGTGCGCGATCTTGATCCACACGTCCGACATGCCTTGCACGGCCACGCCCGAATCGGAAGAGCTGCTGCGCTGGTTGACGCGCAAAGGCAGCATCTCCTGTTCCGCTTCGGACACGACTTCCTCGGTGCCCGCGTCGTCAATCAAATGCGTGATGACGTTTTGCGTGGAAACCTGGCCCTCGCCAATGGCGGCGAGCAACGTATCCACGTTCGGATAGCCGATGTCGTCGGCCACACCGGCCATGCTCTCGGACGTAAGCAGCGTGGCCACAGGCAAGTTGCGCTTGCGCATGGCGCGCGTCAGTTCGTCACGGCCTTCGTCAATGGCCTCGGAACGGCGTTCCTTGCTGAACCATTGGCGGATCTTATTGCGCGCTTTTTGGCTTTTGACAAAGCTCATCCAGTCGCGCGACGGGCCGGCGGACTCGGACTTGCTTGTGAGGATTTCCACGGTGTCGCCGTTTTCCAGCTTCGTGTCGAGCGGCACCAAGCGGCCGTTGACGCGCGCGCCCATGGTGCGGTGGCCCACTTCCGTATGGACGGAATAGGCGAAGTCCACGGGCGTGGCGTCCGCCGGCAGCGAGACGATCTGGCCCTTGGGCGTAAACACGTAGACTTCAGCCGAACCCAGATCCTCCTTGAGGGAACCCAGAAACTCATTGGAATCCGGCGTCTCGCTTGTCCAGTCGGCGAGCTGCTGGATCCACTTGAGCGTATCGGTAATGCTAGGCGCCTCTTTGTCGCCACGCTTGCGATCGTCCTTGTCGGGCGCGCTCAGCTGACGGCCGGCCTGGCCGTTGGCCTTGTACTTCCAATGCGCGGCAATGCCGAACTCCGCACGACGGTGCATGTCCCACGTGCGGATCTGGATTTCCACGAGCTTGCCGCCCGGGCCCACCACCGTGGTGTGCAAGCTCTGGTACATGTTGAGCTTGGGCATGGCGATATAGTCCTTGAACCTGCCCGGCACGGGACTCCACCGCGCATGTACCACGCCAAGCGCCGCGTAACAGTCCTGAATCGAATCCACAATGATGCGCACGCCCACCAGATCGTAGATATCGGAAAAATCGTGCCCGCGCACGATCATCTTCTGGTAGATCGAGAAATAGTCTTTCGGACGTCCCGTGACGGTGGCCTCGATCTGCTGGTCGCGCAGATCCTCGCCGATCTCGTTGAGGATCTGGCGCAAATAGACCTTGCGCTTGCCGGCCTTGCGCGACACCAACACCACAATCTCGTTGTAGATCTTGGGATGCAGAACCTTGAAGCTCAACTCTTCGAGCTCGGTTTTGATGGCGTTCATGCCCAGGCGGTTGGCCAGCGGCGCGTACACGTCCAGCGTTTCGCGCGCCTTGCGCTGGGCGCTCGCGGGTTTGACATAGCGCCATGTGCGCGCGTTGTGCAGACGGTCGGCCAGCTTGACGACAAGCACACGCACGTCGCGGCTCATCGCCACCACCATTTTGCGGATCGTTTCAGCGGGAGCCGCATCGCCATATTCCATCTTGGACAGCTTCGTCACGCCGTCCACGAGGCCCGTGACCGTGTCGCCAAACTCGGCCCTGCATTCCTCAAGCGTATAGTCGGTGTCCTCCACGGTGTCGTGGAGCAGACCCGCCGCCACCACAATGGGTCCCATGCCCAGGTCGGCGAGGATCTGCGCCACGGCCAACGGATGGATAATGTACGGCTCGCCGGACTTGCGGCGCTGGGAAGCGTGCTGGCGCACCGCGCGGTCATAGGCCCGGTGCAGGATCTCCATATCCATGTCCGGATGGTGCGCGCGGCACATGTTGAGAATGGGAAGCAACGGATCGAACACGTCCGTACTGATCTCGCAGCCGAGCATGTTGGCGCCCTGCTTCACCTCTTCGCCTTCACTCATTCCTCAACCTTCCTGCCGCGGATCCGCGTTACCCGTATTGTAAGCCCCTCGCCTACTTCACTCCCGTTGAGCCGAATCCCCTCGTGGACCGGTCGGATCCGGGAAGCGTGTCGGCCGGTATGAACACCGCCTCGACATACCGCTGGATCACAAGCTGCGCAATACGCTCGCCCGCATGGAACACGACAGTGTGTTCCGGATCCAGATTGATAAGCGGGACTTTGATTTCTCCCCTGTATCCCGCGTCAATCGTGCCCGGCGCATTGAGCACAGTCACCCCGCGCTTGACGGCCAACCCCGAGCGCGGATGGACAAACCCCACATATCCCGCCGGCAACGCGATCGCCACTCCCGTGGGAACCAGCGCGCGTTCGAACGGACGCAATGTCACGTCGCATGTGGTGACCAGATCGGCGCCCGCGTCTCCCGCATGCATATACTGCAACGTCTGTTGAGACGAACCGTCCACGGATTGGACAAGTACTTCAATTTGCTCCGGTTCGCAATACGCCTCGTCAAACGCCATTAAGCAGCACACTCCTGACACACCGGCTGGCCATCCTCGTTCATGTAGGCGAGCTGGCTGCGGTGCTTGACCAGGAAGCATTCGGCGCAAATGAACTCGTCACCCTGCATGGGCACTACGGTCACCGACGCGTCTTCATTGCTCAGGTCGGCGCCCGGCAGCTCGTAATCCTCGGCGATGGCGTTCTCGTCATCGTCCATGTCCGTGGCGGTGCTGTGGGAGCTCTTGCTCAAGGCCTGCAGCGACTCCTCATCCTCATCGTTGGTATTGCGAGGGGAATCATAATCCTGTGCCATGGTAATCCCTTTCGTTAATAAAGTATGTGCACTGTAATACCACAAAACGCCCCTATATGGAGACGTTTACCCCGCATAGGATACACGATTTATAACATACGTAAAGTTCGACACGTCAGTGCGCGTGTAATATGGCTCTATACTTACCAAGAAAAACGGAGCATGCATGAGTGGAGAACCTGAATCAGTAGCTCAGTTTAACGGTGTCACGCCGTCCGGCCAGCTGGTGTTTACCGCGGGAGGCCGCGAATTCCTCGTGGAAGTGGATGAGACGCTGAACAAGGCCGTGGCTACTGCGAATCGCATTTTGTCGAACCAGACGGACAACGGCCACGCCCCCATCCATCAGCCGTCGCTGCCCATTCCGCAGATCCAGTCGCTGATCCGCGCGGGCGCCGACCCTGAGCGCGTCGCCAAACGTTTCGGTGTGAGTGTGGAACAGGTCCACCGTTTTTCCGCGTCCGTCCAGACGGAAAAGAACTTCGCCGTGCAACAGTTCCTGCGTGTCAAGGCGCCCAAGGAGAGCGGAGCGCATACGCTTTCCGAATTGATGGAGCGTTCCCTTACCGCATTGCAGGTGCGTCCCGACAGCGTCCAGTGGAGCGCGACGCGCCGCGGCCACGAGCCTTGGCGCATTACGGCCACGTTCCGCTACCAGAATCGCGTAGTGATCGCATGCTGGGCATGGAATATGAACGACAACGCCGTAGTGTGCGAAAACGATCCCGCATGCCGCCTGTTGTGCGAGACTCCCGACAACGGCGCCGACCAGGCCTCCAGCTACCTGTCGTTGCCTGAATCAATGGCCGAAATGGTCGCGGCTCCCGCTACTTCCCCGTTGCCGCCCCAGCAGCAGTACACTCATCCGTCAGCCGCACCGTATGGCGAGCCCGGTACCGTGACGACCACGGTCTCCCAAGAACATGTCGCGATGACGTCGATGGAAGTCGCCGTATCCGAGTCTGTGCCGGAAGAGACGGCCGAAGCTGACGAAGTGTCCCAGCCGGCAGCATCCGCCGAACCAAGTGAGCCCGTCGCCGCGCCGGAAACCACGGTCAACCCGGAACCGGAGCAGGAAGCGCAAACGCAGCCGCCGGAAGAAGAGCCGGCCGCGGCAGAACCGTCGCCGCTTGCGGACAAGCCGGCGCTGAGCCAAACCGTCGAGCCCTATCAGCCCAAACGCGTGCAGTCGACGCAGTCTTCCCAGCCTGTACAGCCGATGGCCAGCCCCACCGCGGACCTCACCGCAACCGAAGAGACTCCCATGGTGCACGCCACTCACACGGATTCCGCTTCGAAGACGTCACGCCGCTCGAACCGCAACCCCATGCCGAGCTGGGACGAAATCCTGTTCGGCAAGTAAATTCACGCTACGTCGATCAGACAGGGGATGTCCATTTCCAACATTGTCTGGGAACCGTGCACGCCGGGCAGCGACATGGCCATCTCCGTTTGCGTTCGGCTGTCCACCAAGGTGACATTGCCCGCGGCACACGCCACGACATCCCCAATGACGGGCATGATGCGCGGATCGACGGGTCCGTAAAATCCCGAATCCACAAGTTCCTGGCACGTACGGATCCACGCCTTGTCCCCCAGCCGGTCACGCCAGCGCTGTGCAATGTCTTGCGCATCTTCACCCGGCTGCGCGTACAGCGAGACGCATCGCGGTTCGCCGCCCACCAGTCGCACGCCTTGCGCCAATTGCGGCTCCTTGGCGATATCGATACGCATGCCGCCTTCCGCGGCCACCATGCCATGGTCGGCGACGATGACGATCAATGTGCCTTGGGGAACGCTGCGACGCAACAGTCCCAGCTGGGCGTCGGCCTTTTCGAGCGCTTCCACCCACGGTTCACTGCCCCATCCCGACGCGTGGCCGTTCTTGTCCACATCGCGCAAGTACAGGTAGGTCAATCCGGGTTCCTTGGCGGCGAGTGCCGCTTTTTTCACGCGCTGGTTGGGCCGTTCGTCGCTGATATAGTTGCTGCCGCGCAATGCAGCCTTGGTCATGGGCGAATGCGCGAATTTGTAGAGCCCCACGCTTGTGGCGCGCACGTCTTGCTCAGCGAGCTGTTCGAAAATGGTGGGCTGGCGCTGCAGGTCCAGCGGATCGAGCGCGTTTTTGAACTGGATGAGCTGGGCTATGGAGTCCTGTTCGGGATTGTATTGCGTGTATCCCGTCATGCCCGTCAGTCCCGGGCAGGTTCCTGTGCCGAAGGTTCCCATCGCGGCCACCGTGGTACTGGGTGAGCATGTGCTGATAGGGCGCTGGTTGACGCTGTTTTTCAAGAGCGAGCGCAGGTAGGGCGCATGTCCCGTGAATTCCTGCAGGTTCCAGTAGCCCAGGCCGTCCACAAGCACCACCACGGCGCTGCGCGCGTCGGGAATGCCGAGCGCTTCCTGCAATGCTTGGGGCTTCTGGTGTATGGCCGTGGCTACGGGTGTTCCCAATGCGGAGCTTACGGCCGGCAGCACGCTGGACAGGTGCAAGGCTCCTCCTCGCGCCTGCGTGGTGGCGCATGGCAGTCCTTCGGGCACGGCTTGGCCCGGCAACACGGTCGGCGCGGCGCTATCCCCATATGTCGCGGTGGGTACGAAGGACAGAAGCTCATGCATGCTCGGCAGTTCAATCATGCGTCCCATTCAACCACTCAGGCGTGAACACAAACACGCGCGATACATTGCGGGCGTTGCTATTATGGAAAGGTTGGTTATCGCTTGAGGAGTGGGTGCATGGCATCGCGTCGTACAAAGACAAAGACAAAATCGGACTTTGATCCCCGCACAGTTCACGAACATATTGTGGAAACGCCACTGAATGAGGAAATGAGCAAATCGTTCCTCGAGTATGCATATTCCGTTATCTATGCGCGCGCTTTGCCCGATGCGCGCGATGGCATGAAGCCCGTGCAGCGGCGCATTGTGTACCAGATGGGCCAAATGAACCTGTTGCCCACACGCGCGTACATGAAGTCGGCCCGTGTGGTGGGCGAAGTGATGGGCAAGCTGCATCCGCATGGCGATTCGGCCATTTATGAGGCCATGGTGCGTTTGGCCCAGCCTTTCGCCATGCGTCTGCCGCTGGTGGACGGCCACGGCAATTTCGGTTCGCTGGACGACGGTCCCGCAGCTTCGCGTTATACGGAGGCGCGCCTGGACGCGGCGGCCCTCGGCATGAACGCCGACATTGACGAGGATACTGTCGATTTCACGCCGAATTACGACAACAAGTTGCAGGAGCCGACGGTGCTGCCGGCCGCGTTGCCGAACCTGCTGGTCAACGGTGCCGCAGGCATCGCCGTGGGCATGGCCACAAACATGGCCACGCACAATGTGGGCGAAGTTGTGGCGGCCGCAAAATATGTGATGCGCCATCCCGACGCGACATTGGACGATCTTATGAAGTACGTGCCGGGACCGGACTGGCCGGGCGGCGGCACGATTATCGGTACCGACGGCATCCGTGACGCGTACGATCATGGCCGCGGCGCCGTCACCACGCGCGCCCGCACGCATATCGAGAACGTGACGGCCCGCAAGAAGGCGATTGTCGTCACCGAACTGCCGTACATGGTAGGACCGGAACGCGTGCTGGAACGCATTTCGGACGGAGTCAAGAACCATAAGCTTGAAGGCATTACGAGCGCCATCGACCTGACGGACCGCCATAACGGCACGCGCATCGTCATCGAAGTCAAAACGGGATACGATCCGAACGCCGTACTCGTGCAACTGCTCAAGCACACGCCGTTGCAGGAGAATTTCACGATCAACAATGTGGCGTTGGTCGACGGACGCCCCCACACGATGGGCCTGCGTGAAATGCTCGACGTATGGATCGGACACCGCCGTACCGTGATTCGCCGCCGTAGCGAATTCCGCAAGCGCAAGGCGCTCGACCGCCTGCATCTGGTGGAAGGCATGCTGCTGGCCATGGTCGACATCGACCAGGTCATCGCCGTGATCCGCTCCTCCGAAAACGCCGAGGCTGCCAAGGCCGGCCTTATGGACACGTTCGGACTCGACGACATCCAGTCGCAGTACATTCTCGATTTGCGCCTGCGGCGCCTGACGAAGATGAGCCGCATCGAACTGGAAGCCGAGCGCGACGACTTGCACGCCAAGCTTGAAGAGCTTGAACGCATTCTTTCATCCCAGGATACGCTTGACGAAGTGGTGATCAACGAGATGGACGAGGCTGTGGCCGCCTATGGCACGCCGCGCCGCACCGTGATCCTCGCCGCCGACGAATCGGGCACGCTGCGCCCCGTGCAAATCCAGGGCGACACGATGCCGTCCACAGCGCTGGCCGCGGCCCGCAACGCGACGATGCTTTCGAGCACGGCCGCGGATGTGGCCGCCGCACGCAAAAGCGCCGACGGCGATGTGACGCAGGCGCTGCAGATCGACGACGAACCGTGCGTGGTGGCCATGAGCGCCACGGGACTGATCGGACGTCTGCCCGCACAGGCGTATGACGCGTACCGCAAGGGCGACTACTGGCCCGGCGACGGGGAGCTGTCCGACAGCGTGATCACGTCGTTGATCCGCACCACCACACGCGCCGACTATGCGCTCGTCACTTCGCAGGGCCGCATGGTATTGGCGCATACGGTGGAACTGCCCGCGCTCAAACTGGCCGACGGCGCCATTTCTCTCGCAGGCGGCGTGCCTGCGGACGAGCTGATCACGGCCACGCAGAGTACGGATCCCATCGAAGGCGAACATGTGGTGGCCGCCGTAGCCATGACTCCCGTGGAAGAAGGGGACGAACCGCTCTCCCCCATGGCGATCGGCACGCGCAACGGCGTGGTCAAGCGCTGGAACCGCGAAGCGCCCACCACGATGGACTCGTGGATGGTTATGGCGCTCAAGGACGGCGACGAAGTCATTATGGCCGCCGACGCCGCCGACGCCGACCGCTTTGTGATGGTTGCTTCCGACGCCTCGTTGCTCACGTTCGACGCGCGCAACGTGCGCCCGCAGGGCCGCAATTCGGGCGGCATGGCCGGCATGCGCTTGGCCGAGGGAGCCCGTGTGCTCACGTGCGCCATCGTCCAGCAAGACGACATCGCATGGCATGAGGCGCAGACGGAAACCGACGAAGACGGCAACGAAACCGTAACGAGCACAGCCAGTGGCGCCGTTGTACTGACAGTCGCTGGCGATGCGAACGCACTGGATGGCACGGACAACGGTTCGGCCAAGATCACGCCGTATGCGCTCTACCCCACCAAGGGACGCGCGACAGGCGGCGTGCGCTCGCAACGCTTCTTGAAGGGCCAGAACACGCTGATCCGCGCCCATGTGGGCTTGTATCCGCTGCATGCCGTTACGCAGTCGGGCCACGCTGTGCCGCTACCGGCCGTGGATATGCGCCGTGACGGTTCGGGCACGCCGCTCGACGCCCCTATCGCCATGGTCGACTGACATCCGCCATTGGTTACCGGTATAAGGTCATGCCTTGGGGCGTAAACGTGAATCCCGCGGCGCGCAAGGCATGGAATACCGGTTGTCCCACGCGGATCGGCTCACCATTGCAGGTGTCGAACGACACTGAGGGACCGTGTTCGCGCAGAAGGTGACGGGCCAGGGCTTCGCAAGCGTCTTCAAGCAACGTGCCGGCCGATTCGAACGCTATAAGCCGCTTGGAACGTCCGGCCGTGCACAGGATCGGCCTGCCGTCACGCAATACCGTCAATGTTCCTTCTTTGCGTACAGGCTTGCCCGCGTCCTCTGGCAGCGCCGGCCATGCGATGGCGGCCCCATACAGCATGGCCGGATCGGTGGCGCCCAGCGTTACGGCGCGGACCGCGGTAGTGGAACCCGCCATGCGCAACGCGTCCACCGTCTCGCGCGCCGCGAACTGTGCCGCGCCGAATCCTTCCACGAACATGCCGCGTACCAGACTTCCATGCTCCTCCATGCGTGTCAGCACCGGATACAACGCGGAAAATCCTCCGGCAATCCCCGCCATGTCAACCAATGGCGGCGCGACCAGGCCATAACGGTCAAGCAATATTTCCACAAGATCGATGAGATGCTGCTCGGGCGTCAATGAGAACACCAGTTCTTGATCTGCGGTCACCAACCGCCACAATCCGGCCAAAGTTTTGGGCTGCGCCATGCGCGGCCGCATTCTATGGCGCATCGAGCGGACAGATCGCAGGGAACGCGCCACGCCATGCACGGCATGCGCGTGCAAAGTCCCCATCGACTCGCCCGCTTCATGGGCCCGCAAGGCTTCCAAAGCGCTGTTGGTCACCGTGCCTTGAGCCACCAACTGCCATAACGCCCGCTCAAATTGCTGGGTCGTCCACGTAGGTGTTACGAGTTCGCCCGTAAGATCGTCCACCAATGGTTCGCCGTACTGCGCCCATTGCTCGTTGGCGAGTGTGGTCAGCTGCGAAGCGTCATAGGCGCCGCCCTGTTCCAACACGGCAAGTATGGCGCGGCACAGCGGATCGTGCGGATCATCCGGCTTGGTTTGTGTTCCATTACCCGCCATTTGTACGGAATCGGCTGGATACCAGCGCACGCCGCGCTCGCCCATCACCCATGTCACCGCACCTTGCGCCACTATGGCGTCAAGCATGGAATGCGAGTAATCGCGCACGCGAGCGGGCAATATGCATGATTCCCACACGCTTAACGGCAATTCCACGCCTTCGCACTGTTCCAGCACGCGCAGCACGCCGTCGGGCCCCTCATACCGTTGAGCTCCCTCAGCGCCTACGCCCTGCAAGTCCAACAGGAAACGCTGGTAGTCGGCGCCCGTAACGGGCCGGATCGCCGCGCGTGCGCGGCGCAACGAACGCGAACGGATCATGCGCAGCACGGTGGCGTGCACCCATTGCTCAATATGGGCGGCCATGCGCGCGTCAAACCGCCCCTGCAACACTTCGCCGCGTTCCTTAAGCGCATCCAATACGCGCACACCCGTTTCGGCGTCCACACCAAGATCGGCAATCATTTGCGCCGCCGTAAATGGCCCATGCGTTTTCGCGTAACGGTTGACGCGTCCCGTCACGTCTTGCTCGTCAAGCTCGTTCCAGAACGACCGTTCGGCCAAGGCGTGCACCGTGTCATCAATGGATTCGGCGTCGAGCACACTCGCATAATCGGCTTCTCCAAGCAGCTGCTCCAACATGGCCGGATCCATGGAAAGCAACTGCGTGTTGCGTTCCGCGAGCGGCGCGTCCCCTTCATACATCACGGATCCCACAAAACCGAACATCAGATGTTCGGCCATTGGCGAGGGATAATCGGTGGTCACTTCATCAATAAGGATTTGGCCGGCTCCAATGCGCCCCATCACTTCCTTAAGCGCGGGCAGATCATATACGTCCTGCAAACATTCGCGCGTCGTTTCCAAAATCAGCGGGAAGTCCTTGATCGGACGCGCCGCTGCCAGCAACTGGCTGGCGCGCAAACGCTGCTGCCAGAGCGGCACGCGCTTGCCCGGATTCATGCGCGGCATGAATAGCGAACGCGCCGCCACTTCACGGAACCTACTCGCGAACAGCACGCTGCCACCCACCTGCTCGGTCACGATGCGCGTGAGGTCCTCGCAGTCGAAACGCATTGCACCCGCCACATCGATTGTGCCGTCGCCGTCCGGAAGCCGGATCACAATGCCGTCGTCCGCCGCGAAAATCTGTCCGGAAAATCCGTAGCGCTGCTGCAGTTTTGCATTGATCGCAAGCGCCCACGGCTCGTGGACGCGCCGGCCGAGTTGCGAGTGGATGAGAACGGTCCAGTCGCCTTCCTCGCTGCGCGTGTGCTCCACCACCATGCGTGTGGCGTCTGGGACAACGCCGGTGGACGCACGCTGGTCGGCCAAAAACATCGCCAAGTCGGCAATGGCGTTGTCGTCGAACCCGTCTTGCGCAAGTCGGTCGCGAACAGGCTCGGTGAACGTCGGACGGTTGCATATGTCGTTGTCCACGGCCGGCACGAAGCCCGCGTTCATGTCGTGCATCCACTGGGCTTGGGCCAGCCCGAACGTGTAGGACCGGCCCGCCTGGTCGCCGTGCCAGAACGGCAGGCGCGCGCTGCGCCCCGGGGCGGGGACTACCATGACGCGGTCGTTCGTGATCTTCTGGACCTGCCATGTGCTCGTGCCGAGCGTGATGATGTCCCCGACGCGCGTTTCATACACCATTTCTTCGTCGAGTTCCCCGACGCGTTTGGGTCCGCTGCCGGCTTGCGATTCAGGCAAGACGACCGTATACATGCCGCGGTCCGGTATGGTGCCTCCGCTCGTGACGGCCAAGCGTTGCGCTCCCGGGCGCGCGCTGATCATGCCGCTGTCTTCGGCGAACATGAGCGGCGGACGGAATGCTGAAAATTCCTCGCTGTTGTAGGCGCCCGTCAGCAGGTTGATTACGGAGTCGAACGCCTCGCGCCCCAATGCCGCATACGGCGCCGCTTTGCGGATCAGCGCATACCATGCGTCCACGGATACGGGTTCCATGCTTGCGGCCGCTACCGTCTGCTGGGCCAACACGTCAAGCGCGTTGCACACCATGGCGGTCGGTTCCAGCGCCCCCATGCGCATGTGTTCTACGGCCGTTCCCGTGGCCACGATCTCCTGGCGCGTCAGCGGATAGAGCAGGGCGTGAGACATGCCGCCCACCGTATGGTCGGCGCGGCCTACGCGCTGCAATCCCGAACTGATCGACAATGGGGGTGCGATCTGGATGACAAGATCCACCGACCCCATATCGATGCCAAGCTCAAGGCTGCTCGTCGCGATTACGCAGCGCAGCTTGCCGCGTTTCAAATCGTCCTCGATCTGTTTGCGCCGGTCTTTTGACACGGAACCGTGGTGCGCCATGGCGATTGTGGCGTCCGGATCGGGAGCGGACACGAGCATCGATGTGGATCCGTACGACCCCCTGCGGTGGCGCGGTTCCTGTGGGCCGTCCCCGTGTTGGCCCCATGCGGTTTGGATAACGTCGCCTTCCAGCGCTTTGACACGTTCGGCATACAGGTCGTTGACTTGTGCGGTCAAGCGTTCCGCCACACCACGCGAGTTGACAAATACGAGTGTCGTACGGTGTTCGAGAATAGCGTCCAGTACGCTACGTTGCACTTGCGGCCAAATGGAGAATGTGATTTGTGTCGACTGGGAGGCGTCCTCTACTGGCTCCTGCATCCGCGCCGGTTTGGAGACACGTTCGGAAACGTCGACCACGCGCAAATCCACGTGCGGCGGCGCCGACGCGTTGACGATGTGTACGGGCCGCGAACCGCCCAGAAATGCGGCAACTTCTTCCACAGGGTGCACGGTGGCGGACAATCCGATGCGTTGCGCCGGCGTTTCACATAGCGCGTCCAGCCGTTCTAGGCTTAACGCCAGATGCGAGCCTCGTTTGGTGCCGGCCAATGCGTGGATTTCGTCGAGGATCACTGTTTCGACGTGGCGCAATGTTTCACGCGCTTTCGAAGTGAGCATCAGATACAGCGACTCGGGTGTGGTAACAAGGATATCGGGCGCGTGGCGTGCAATGGCGGCGCGTGTTTTGGCGTCGGTGTCTCCGCTACGCATGGCCACACGCACTTCGGGAGCCGCAAGCCCTTGCGCCTCATACTGTTCGCTGATGCCGCGCAACGGAACGTCGAGATTTTTGGCCACATCCGCGCCCAAGGCTTTGAGCGGAGAAATATAGAGTACGCGCACCCCGTTGCGGCGGCTACGGTTATGCCCAGCCCGCTCGCGCATGATCGAATCGAGCGCTTCCAAAAACGCCGCAAGCGTCTTGCCTGATCCTGTAGGCGCAATGACAAGCGTATTGACGCCCGAACGGATGGCTGGCCACGCCTGCCGTTGGGCATCCGTCGGCTCGCCAAAGGTCTGCTTGAACCATTGACGCGTTTGTGGCGCAAAACCCTCCATGCATTCGATCATATGTTCGATTTTACATGGGGACTGTGGAATCGGCTAGTACCGTCGCGCGCCATCCATGCCATTCCCCGGCTACTTTGTCGTATACAGCCCCATCAGTACCGCGCCTACTGCCAGCAGCACGCATCCGAGAACAATAAAGCGCATCTGGCGCGCCGTCTTCCGCTCATGCAACACCACAATGCCGCCAAAAGTCGCCACGATCACGCCCAACTGCGACAAGGTTGTGGCCACAGCCTGCCCGGCGCTTGGAGATGCGCAGGCGATGAACACGCACACGTTGCCGGCCGCCCACATAAGGCCCGTAATAATGTTGCGGAATGTCGCCGGAGCGAAGAATTTGCCACTCTTGGCGTTGCGCAAAAGCGTCATGATAATAAGCACGCCGGCCACCTGGCCTATCGACTGCGGCAGCACGATGGCCGTCATATAGTACAGGCCGTTGCCGGAGGGCGCGTTGAACAGCGCGTCCGAAATATAGCCGATCTTGTGCATGAAGTTCGGGAAAATGAAAAACAGCATGTAGCCGAGCGTGGAAATGCCGATATAGATCAGGCCCCGCCGGAATTGGTCATGGGAAATGCGCCGGTACTGCATGGAATTCACCATTTCTCCCGCTTGCACGCCGTCGCCGGCGCCCTCAACCACCATTTGCGTGGTCGCGCGTTTGGGCTGCACGGAAGTGCAGATCGCGCCCGCACTAATCAAAATAATGGCGACCACACCGATAATCCACACGCGCACGCTCGTCCATTCGCCGAGCACAATCGCGCCAAGCAGCGCGTTGCCCACCACTTGTCCCGCCGTCGAAATCGGCAACGCCACGGACACGCCCAACGGACGCAACGCGGAATATTGGCCCACCTGTCCCACGGACCAGAACAGTCCCGAACACAATCCCACAATCCAAATATGCGAATCGAAAGCGAACGAACCACCGGTACGCGGCAATACGAAACATGCGCACGTGAGCACGCCAAAAATGAACGCGCCCAACGTCACACCCAACGATTGCTGGGTCGGCGTACCTTTGAGTTTGGTCGCAATAACACTCGTCGAACCCGTGAACAGTGCGGAAAGCAGTGCGAGTACGATGCCCATGCGTCAGTCCCTTCCGAGCATGCCGGCCGCGACGCGCATGCCATGAGGGGCGTCGGCGGAATTCCCACCACACTTACTCGCACACACCGACCCGAACAAAAAATTACGCCACTTGACACATCCTCTTGCGCATATCACGCGGGGACGCGATTGCCGAGCCGTTTGCGCAAACTCTCATGCATCACCACCATAAGCGTCGTAAAGAACAGCACATACCACGGCAGCAGACGAATCGACCAATATTGCGCAAGCAGGCCGAACAACGCCGGCATGAGCATCGCGCCAATATAAGCGAACGCCATTTGCACGCCCACAATGGCCTGCGATTTGTCGGCCCCAAAATACCCAGGTGTGGAATGGATGACGCACGGATAGATCGGCGCGCACCCGAAACCAAGAATTACGAACGCCACCAGCGTGGGCCATACGGAGGAAGTCGGAATAAAGAGCAGCACAATGCCAATGCCTAACAGAAGCTGGCCAAGGCGGATCATCATGGGATCGGAGAATTTCATGGTGAGCACGCCGCTTAAGAACCGTCCGGCAGTAATGCCGATGAAGAACAGCGCCGCAAACTGCGTGGCCTGCACCGCGTCTATATGGTTCGCATGCACCATATAGCTACTCACCCACAAAATGCACGTCTGTTCCACGGCGCAATAGCACAGGAACATCACGAGAATCTGCTTGGCTCCCGCAAGGCGCAAAACGCCGAGCAGCCCCAACGGTTTGCGCTTCTCCTCCACGGGCTCGATCACGCCGCCGTCGTCCACGGAAACGGGCGCATCCTCCTCCGCCTTGCTGGCGGCGGCCTTGCGCGAGACCCACAACGGGATGCTCAATGCAATGATCACGGTCAGTGCGATCTGCAGGAAGCCGATATAGCGGTAGCCCCACTGCCACCCCTGCTGGCGGCCGATGGCGTAACTCATAATGTACGGGCCGATCAGCGCTCCCAAACCCCACATACCGTGCAACCAGCTCATATGGCGACTCGAATAGTGCACGGCCACATAGTTGTTGATGGCCGCGTCCACGCATCCGGCGCCCAGCCCGTAAGGAATGGCGAGCAGGATCAGCACCCAGTAGTTCGGGGCGAACGAGAAACCGATTAACGCAAGCGCCGTGACGCCCACGAAACAGGCCGTGACTTTGCCCGCGCCAAACCGCAACGTCATGCGGTCGCTGACAAGCGCGGAAATGATCGTGCCCGCGCTAATCGTCATGGAAATGCCGCCCGCCCAGGAAAGCGGCGCATTGAGCGTGGTGATCATCGTCGGCCACGCCGCGCCCAGCAGCGAGTCGGGCAAACCCAAGGAAATGAACGACAAATAGATGACGGCGAGCAGCAGTGCAGCCATGCGTTCGCTCTCTTCTCATATTGCTGTGCAATTGCACAATATGCTACATAATTTCACATGGGACACGCGCGATAGTTCCGCGTGCGGGCAGACGCGTTACGCCCGCCATCGCGACCCACCGCAATCGCCATGACAAGCGCCAATGTCAGCATGCCTACGGCCGCCAACACCAGCCATGGAGTCCGTGACCCCGCTCCTGTCGCGGGCAACACGAACATCGCTTCATTGGCCACCTGCAACGTGTAGTATTTGGTACCTTTCACCTTGTCCTTGTGTGCATCGAGCAGCGTATATGCCCATGGCTCGTTGCAGTTGGCTGTCACAGGATCACAAGCCTTGTTGGCCGCGTCTTCGCCAAGCAATGCCATGGCGCCTCCGGAAATCGTGATGCCAATGGGATGGGCAAGCCGCCCGTAGCCTTCGGGAGACGCGATTTCCTCCACATAGTAAGTGCCGTCGGTAAGGCCGAGCACAAGCGTGGTGTCGTTGATCTTGTCTTCGCGCCTGACGTTTTCCTGGGTGGGGTTATCGCCGCTTTGACGGGTTTTGTCGCGGCGTCGGAGTCGTCAAAGTAGTAGATATGCAGATGAGTGCTTTTTCCACTTCGGGGTTTTCATACACGCTGTCTTGACTCACCAGACCAAAATACGGGGTGCCGTCCTCTGCGGTCAGCAAAGCGATGAATCCGTTGTTGCGCCACATTCGAATATACCCGTCGGCATCCTTGTCATCGTTCATGACAAGGCTGCCTGCAGGACGATTATCGCCATCGATCTCCCCGCTGCACCTCTTGGCCGTGCATCCCTGGGTTCGCCACAATAGAGGATTGTCGCCCGAGTTTCCTCCTTGATGGATAAGGTTTGTGGGAGCATCTTTGGGTACCGACCCTTGGATGCCGCCAGATTCATTCTTGGCCGATTTTGAGTAGAGCCTGATGCCGTTGGAGTTCAAACCATCGGTAGTAGTGCTGACCGCTTTGACCTTCCAATCAAACGCGTCCTTGAGGGTGGAGATCTGCCGGTCGGGCGAGTACACCATAATCTGCGAACGGTCGCCATTCGTGATGGCGAACGGATATTGTTTGTCAACCAAATATTGGAACAAATGATAGGATCTGTTGCCCTGTTCCTTTACAGCCACACCGGGAATCTCAAAAATGCGGTCATCATTGACATCAAATCCGACCGAAGCAGCACTTACGGTTCCCACCTCACTGTTGGACGCCACGGGTTCATGCTGGGCGTCCTCAGCGTTGTTGTCGGATTGATGTTCCCCCTCTTCCTCGGCCTCTCCAACTTCTTCGACTTTTGGACGTCTTCAGCTTCTTCAGTGCCAGCATTCGAAGAGTCCGCACCCGCGTCTTGCGCACTTTCCATGACGGAGCCGGCTTCTTTTTCTCCCGGCGACGGCTCACCCTCCCCTTCCGATTGTTCCTGCGCGCTATCCAGTTCCGTGCCGGTTGCGTCCTCTGGTTGCGTACCGCCTACGTCATCCTCGCCCCGCGTCCGTTGCAGGGGACCGTACTATCAAGTTCCGTGCCGGCTATATCTTCCAACTCTGCGTCGACCGCACTACTCCCGACCTGTGTCTGTCGCAGCAGGACCGCATCGGACGAATCAACCTCGACTCCCCGGGCGACGGGAGCCGTGGGAAACGCTACCGCAGTCATAAGCAGCATTATCAATATCGTGTAGAGCATACGGGCCCTATGGCGAAACCGCCCCGTCCCGCAATGGTCTCCATGTGGTTCCCGGGACATTTTTGATTCCTCCTCGAACCAAAAATTACGTATATATGTCAATCATAATATGATCATCATCAATTCAGCATAGGAATGCTATATAGTGGTCGCCAAGTATGCGGCGCACGAATCGCCGGAGAGAAAAACAGCGTTCGGTTGCCTGTGCCGCCCGGTAGCGTAGCAACCATGACACTTACGGTTGGATTTGTATTCGACGACACGCTCGATGTGCTGGACGGGGTGCAACAGCATATCGTGACACTTGGCCGCGAACTGGCGCGACGAGGACACACCGTGCACTATCTGGTAGGACAAACGGAACACAGCCCCATGGCGAACACGCATGTGATGGCCCGCAACGTCATGGTCCCGTTCAACGGCAACCGCATGCGCATCCCGCTTCCTGCGGACAAGCGCCATATCGCCGACGTGCTCCATGACACACATTTCGACGTGTTGCATGTGCAAGCTCCCTATTCGCCGTTCATGGCGGCGCGCGTCATCGAAGCCGCGGATCCGTCCACGGCGGTGGTGGCCACCTACCATATCGCGCCCAAAAACGTGCTGGCCGCGGTGGGAGGACAAGTGTTGGGGGCGATCAACGCACATTCGCATCGACGCATTGACGAAGTGGTCGCCGTCTCTTCCGTGGCCGCGCAATACGCCGCGCAAACTGCACGCACTTACGGTTCGATCATCGCCAATCCCGTTGATGTGCACGCCATGCGCGAGCTGGCCGCGAATGCGCCGGCTGCGCATGAAGGGCACCACATTGTATTTTTGGGTCGGTTTGTAGAGCGCAAAGGTGCGTCCCTGCTGCTGGACGCCATTGAATATGCGCAGCGCCACGACCTGTGGCCGGCGGACACGCATGTGACCTTTGCGGGCAAGGGCCCGCTATTGGAAGATTGCCAAGTGCGTGCAACCGGACTTTCCATCCCCACACGATTCCTCGGCTTTGTGGAAGAATCGGACAAGCCCGCCCTGTTGGCGAGCGCCGATGTGACCGTATTTCCATCCACGGGCGGCGAATCTTTCGGCATTGTGCTGTTGGAGGCCATCGCCGCGGGCGCGGGCGTCACGCTGGCCGGCGACAATCCTGGATACCGCTCCACGTTGCTCGGGGACGAGGATGCGCTGTTTTCGGTGGGCGCGGACCATGCGCGCGACTTGGCCGAGCGCATCGCCCACGCATTGCGCGATCCGCAGTGGGCGCATCAATTGCGCGAACGCCAGGAGAAGCTGCTCGAACGCTATGATGTGCATGCCGTCGCGGATCAGGTGGAACGCATTTATGGGCGTGCGCTGGCCAAACGCAACCGTTGATCAGGTGTCGATCTTGGATCGGTCGAAATCGTTCGCGTTGTCGACAATGAACTGACGGCGCGGCGGCACTTCGTCGCCCATGAGCAGGCTGAAGATTTCGTTCGCTTCCTGCGCCTCGATCATGCGGATGCGGCGCAGCATGCGCGTACGCGGGTCCATCGTGGTGTCGGCCAGCTGGTCGGCGTCCATCTCGCCAAGGCCCTTGTAGCGCTGGATGTCCGCGTCGTATCCGATTCCTTGCTCGTCGAGTTGGGCGAGTTTGCCCGCGAGCTCGTCGTCGGAATAGGTGTAAATGTATTCGCCCTTGCGCGGTCCCGTGAGCGCGATGCGGTGCAATGGAGGCACTGCGGCATATACGTGACCTTCTTCAATTAGCGGACGCATGTACCGGTAGAACAGTGTGAGCAGCAGCGTACGAATGTGTGCGCCGTCCACATCGGCGTCCGTCATCATGATGATCTTGTTGTAGCGCGCCTGGCTAATGTCGAAGGAAGCGGCCGATCCCGCGCCTACCACTTGGATGATGGCCGCGCATTCCTTGTTGGACAGCATCTGCGCGAGCGACGCCTTTTGCACGTTCAAAATCTTGCCACGAATCGGCAGCAGCGCCTGGAAACTCGAATTGCGGGCCGCTTTTGCAGTGCCGAGTGCGGAATCGCCCTCCACAATGAACAGTTCGGCCACATCGTCGTTGCCCGGCTGGCAGTCGGACAGCTTGGGCGGCATCGACGCGGATTCGAGCGCGTTCTTGCGGCGCGTGACTTCCTTGGTCTTGCGCGCCTGGATGCGGGCATGCATTTCGCCCACAATCTTTTCGAGCACACGCATCGACTGGTCTTTGAAGCCGCGCTTGGAACCCGTGATCATTTCACTGAACTGCTTGTCCGTCAATCGCGAGACGACGGACTTGACGGGAGCCGTGCCGAGCACGTCCTTCGTCTGTCCCTGGAACTGCGGTTCAGCGATGCGCACGGTCACGACGGCCACAAGGCCGGCGAGAATGTCGTCGCGGTCCACGCGGTTCTTCGAGTCTTTCAAGCTCACCTTGAGCTTACGGGCATTGTCTTCCACGGCCTTGCGGATCTGCTTGGTGATCGCGTTGAGGAAACCGTCCACGTGCATGCCGCCGCCCGGCGTCTCCACCACGTTGACGAAGCTGCGCAGCGTGGTGTCATAGCCGTCGGTCCACCGCATGGCGATGTCCACGTCGCAGGTACGCTCGATGTTTTCGGCGTGCAGGTCGCCGTTGTCGTCCACGGCCTGCGTTTCTTCGTGGTAGTGGCCTTGGCCGCTGATGCGCCAGATATGGGAGATTTCGTTGCCGTGGGACAGGAAGTCCACGAAATCCTCCACACCGCCCGTATGGCAGAACTCTTCCACGCGGCGGTGGGACGGCGCGTCCACAAGCGAAGCGTCGGGCTGCTCGGCATCCTCAAGCACGCGCTCGTCTTCAGCGTCGCGCAGCGGCGCCGGGTCTTCGGCGTTCCACTGCTTTTCAGCCTGCTCGTCTTGCGTTTCAACCTGTTCGGCATGGTCGGCCTGGGCCTCGGGAACATCGGTTTCCGTGAACGTATCGATCGAGGCGTCGCCCGTCTCCGGCACGTTCTCGTCAATGACGCGAATCGTCAGGCCCGGTACCAGGAAACTCGTCTGCCGTACGCGGTCGATGAGCTGGTCATAGTCGAATTGCGCGGTGGCGTTGAAAATCTCGGGATCCGCCCAATAGCGGATGCGCGTGCCCGTACGCTTCTTAGGGACGGAACCGATAATTTCCAGTTCCGTGGGACGGTTCTTGCGCGTCTTCTTGAACGGCGAGGACGGGGACGGATGCTCCGGATCGGCGTCCGTATATACGCCCGGATGCCCTTGGTGGAACGACATGTGGTAGGTGTTGCCGTCACGGTCCACTTCCACGTCCAGACGCGAGCTCAGCGCGTTGACTACGGACGAGCCCACGCCATGCAAGCCGCCCGAAGCGTCATAGGAGGAGTTGCCGAACTTGGCGCCCGCGTGCAGTTTCGTAAGCACGACTTCCACGCCCGTCAGCTTCGTTTTCGGTTCCACGTCCACCGGAATGCCGCGGCCGTCATCAGCCACTTCCACTGATCCGTCACGGTGCAAGGTGACGGTGATGTGCTTGCAGAATCCCGCGAGCGCCTCGTCGACGGAATTGTCGATGATTTCCCACAGGCAGTGCATAAGGCCTTGCGTGTCGGTAGTGCCGATATACATGCCCGGGCGCTTGCGCACGGCGTCAAGGCCTTCGAGCACGGTAAGGTTTTCCGCCCCGTATGTGTTTTGTGTTGTTGCCATCTTCCCTCTTCAACGGCGCCGTTGCGGCGCCCCGTATGTACGCAAAAAACGGCGATTGTTACTCGCCGTTCTTTGGTTCACGCTTAATGTACGCTCGTCTCACTGGTCCAGGAAGTCGCGCAGCGTCTGGGAACGAGACGGGTGGCGCAACTTGGACATGGTCTTCGACTCGATCTGGCGAATACGCTCACGCGTCACACCGTAGACGCGGCCGATGTCGTCAAGCGTCTTCGGCTGGCCGTCTTCCAGGCCATAGCGCATCTTGATCACGCCGGCTTCACGCGGCGAAAGCGTCTCGAGCACTTCCTTAAACTGCTCCTGCAGCAGGGAGAAGGCCACGGCTTCCGAAGGTGCGATGGCGTCGGTATCCTCGATCAGGTCGCCGAATTCGGAGTCGCCGTCCTCACCCAGCGGCGTATGCAGGGAGATTGGCTCACGACCATACTTCTGCACTTCCTGCACCTTCTCGACAGGCATGTCGAGCTCGCGGGCCAGCTCGTCCGGCGTAGGTTCGCGGCCAAGATCCTGCAGCATCTGGCGCTGGACGCGCGAAAGCTTGTTGATCACTTCCACCATGTGCACGGGCACGCGGATGGTACGCGCCTGGTCGGCCATGGCGCGCGTAATGGCCTGGCGAATCCACCACGTGGCATAGGTGGAGAACTTGAAGCCCTTCTTCCAGTCGAACTTCTCCACGGCGCGGATCAGGCCGAGGTTGCCTTCCTGGATCAGGTCGAGGAACAGCATGCCGCGGCCCGTATAACGCTTGGCCAGCGACACCACGAGTCGCAGGTTGGCTTCCAGCAGGTGGTCCTTGGCTTTCTTGCCGTCATTGGCGGCCCACTTGAGCTCGCGCTTGCGGCGGAACTCCATGTTGTCGCTTTGTGTGTCAAGCAGGTGCTGCGCATACAGGCCGGCCTCAATACGCTCGGAAAGGTCGACTTCCTGTTCTGCGTTCAACAGGTTCACGCGGCCGATCTGCTTCAAGTAATCCTTGACGGGATCCGCGGTGGCGCCCGTGGTCACCACGCGGCGCTTCGGATTGGTCGTGTTGCGGCGTACGGGCTTGTGTACCACGACCTCGTCGTCATCGGTGTCGGTGACGACAAACGCGCCCTTGGCGGTCGGAGGCGTGACGGTCTTGTCGTCTTCGTCATCCTCGTCCTCGTCGTCTTCCGGCTCCGACTCGTGATCCTCGTCGAGATCGTCTTCCTCGTCCCCGGATTCCTCATCAAGATCCACGTCGAGATCGATGTCTTCGTCCTCAAGGTCCTCCGCGTCCTGCGGCATGTCCTGCTCATCATCGTCGTGGATGGCGTCCTGCGTCTTCTTGGCCTTGCCGCGACGCGTCTTCGTGGCGGTCTTCTTGGCCGCGGACTTGGTGGCACGGCCCTTCTTTGCGGTTGCCGTAGCGGTTTCCTCTTCGGCCATCAGCTCGTCCTGAGCGTCAGCTTCAGCGCGCGCCGCCGTGGCCTTCTTCTTGGTTGCCGCCGTGTTCCTCGTTGCCAAACTCACCCTCCTGAGACTTTACGAATGAGACGAACTTGGGCCCAATTATGGCAAGCGCAAGTTCATCAACTATTGGAGTTAACCACGGAACGCGGACGATTATTCCGGCCTTTTCCGGAGTTTCTCTTGACGGGCCGCCGGGAATGGTTTATATTCTTCAATTCTCGATTTTGCCATCTCATAACCATGGGCCACTATGCGGGCGAAATAACAATCGGCTTGCCCACGCTCGCCGGGCCTATGCCATAGGTCATGGCACGCATGAGGATCACGGCCAACGAACAGCGCGCGTCCAGCGCGAGCGCCTTGCGCGCGTATGTGACGGCCTCGCCCTCCCCTCTCCACCACAGCGCATAGGCAAGCAGCGCGTATGGTTGCACGCGGAACTCCTCGGGCGCGGACTGGATCATCGTACGGATGAACGCGAGCGCACGGTAGAACAGCTTCTGGTCGGGTCCTGACGTGCTATCAAAAGATTGCGTGAGCAAACGCGTCATGCGCTTGGTGTTCTCGGGCGAGCGCGCATGCGTCATACATCGCGCGAGCAACGCCTCGTCCTAATGCCCACGCGGCACGATCATGCTCATGATCAGCACGTCGCGTACGGCAAGCACTTGCGTCATTCCTATGGTCAGTTCCGCGACCATAGCCGGATCGGCCGTCTGCGCAGACCCTTCCAACCATTCGATCCAGTGATGCAGCGGCTGCGTCATCATGATCGAAAGCGCCCCGGCCGTACCTTGGTCCTTGCGCAAAATATACAGCTGTTCATACAGCGCCTCATAGGAGCTTGCCCGTCGGTACGCTGACACCTGCGGCGTGGTCGGTGTGGTGTCTTCCATATTCTCCCCTCCTCTGAATGTCTTGTGCGTCAGCTCATAGATGGCGCACATATCTATCGTGGAGGCTTTTTTTCGTCCATTGCACGCCGCGGCGCCGCGTGTGGTTAACTGGCCGCCCATTGCCGGCCGATGTGCACAACCGCGAGCGCCGTCCATACTGGCGTCCCCAATGTCGCATGGATGTGGGTGAATACCTCGTATGAGCGCCGAACAAGATTTGCATCATATTGAGTCCCAGATTGCCCGACTCGTACGCGAGTACTGCGGCATTCCCAACATGGATTACCTCGGTCCGAGCCTCACCACCGTGATGCAAGGCATTATCGACCAGGCGGCCGCATCCAGCGAGGGCGGCAAACGCCTGCGCGCGCTACTGACGCTGGCGGCCTACGACTGCGTGATGCGCAGCCTGCACTCCGGCGACATGCGCCCCGCCAACCGTGAGGCCGTCGTCACTCTGGCGTGCGCGCTTGAAGTGTTTCAGACGGCCGCACTCGTGCACGACGACATTATTGACGAATCCGATTTGCGTCGCGGCAAGCCTTCGGCCCATCGCGCGCTCGCGGGCCTTATGCATAGCGATGTGGACGGCAACGGATTGGGCATCATGCTCGGCGACCTGCTCGCCACGGCCTCGATCCGCATCGCCCACGACGCCACGCGCCCGCTGCCGCACGCGCAAGAGTTGCTGGACGTATTTGTCGACACACAGCATGATGTGGAAATCGGCCAGGTGCTTGATGTGGCGACCGCCACGATTCCATTGAACGATCCGGCCGCGCTCGCCAAAGCCTCGCTGGACGTGTTCCGTTGGAAAACCGCAAGCTATACCACCATCGCCCCGTTGCATTTGGCATTCCTCGCTGCGGGCATGGCTCCCCGCGAAGCCAAGGCCCATGCGCTGGCCATCGGGGAGCCGTTGGGCGTCGCGTTCCAGCTGGCCGACGATCTGCTCGACGTTACGGGATCCTCAAAGAACACGGGCAAGCCGATTGGCGGCGACATCAAGGAAGGCAAGCGCACGGTGTTGCTGGCCGATTTGATCAACCGTGCCGACGAGGAACAGCGCACCGACATCACCGCCATCTTCTGCGCGCCCACACGCAGCGACGAGGATGTCGACCATATTATCGACTTGTACCAGCGCACAGGTGCGCTCGACGCGAGCCGCGACCGCATCCGGCAATTGTGGAACGAAAGTTGTGCCGCTCTGGGTACGCTGGGACTGCAGCCCTACGATGAAGCGGCATTACGCGCAATGTGTGCACATTTTGTTCCGTCTTCTCTGGTAAGCGAATAGCCATATTACAATGGGACCATTGAAACGGTCATACTAACCGACGGCAAAAGGAACGGCCAATCCATATGAGTGACGACGCACGTATACAAGAAGGGTCCATGTTCGACGGACGGTACCGCATCGTCAAAAAAATTGCCGACGGCGGCATGGCCACCGTATATTTGGCCCGCGATGAACGGCTGGGCCGCATGGTCGCCATCAAAATCATGCATGTGCAGCTCGCGCAGGGACCGCATCGCGCGCAGTTCGTGGAGCGGTTCCGCAGGGAGGCGAAATCGGCCGCGGCCATCGCCAACCCGCATATCGTGCAAGTGTATGACAGCGGCGAGTACGCGGGACTCGACTATCTGGTCATGGAATATGTGGAGGGCATGAACCTGCGCCAGCGCATGGCGCAGCAGGGCACGTTCAGCGTACGCGAGACGTTGCGCGTCGTGGCGGAGACGTTGGACGGACTGGCCGCCGCACACAATGCGAGCGTTGTCCACCGTGACATCAAGCCCGAGAATATTCTGCTCAACCGGCGCGGCCGCGTACAAATCACCGATTTCGGCCTCGCGAAGGCCGTTTCCCAGGCCACGCTGTCCACTACGGGAATGCTCTTGGGCACGGCCGCATATCTTGCTCCGGAAATGATTGAACAGAATCTCGCTACCGCGCAAGGCGACTGCTATTCAGTCGGCATTATGGCTTGGGAAATGCTGACGGGACAGGTGCCGTTCCATTCCGACAATCCCGCCACACTCATTTTTAAGCACGTCAACGAGAATGTGCCGTCCGTCGCCACCGTCTGCCGCGGCATCGATCCGAAAGTCGCGGACTTCATTTCCTATCTCACGGCCCGTCGTATCAACGACCGTCCGGAAACCGCCGAACATGCGCTCAATACGTTGCGCGCCTTGATGCCCACGCTTAGCGCGCAGGCGCTCGACTATCGTTACGATCCGTCCGCGGACCGGCTCAATTCGCTGGAAGACGCCGACGTCATGGGACTGTCCGCACATTTCGCCACCTCGGACGCCACGAGCGCGCAAGTTCATGAAATGTGGAAGAACAACGCTTCCGCCACCCCGCAATTGCAAGGTACTTCCGCAGAGGATGGCGCCGGCACGGGCGCGAAACCGGACAGCGGTTCTCCGCGCACGGCGCCGAACCCGGCCGACGAACCGGAAACTGTCGCCATGGAGCAAAACGGCCACCAGCAGGTGGCGGCCACGTCGCTGATGCCGTCGGGAGCCGCGGAAAACGGCTTGGCCGTCGATTTGCCCTCCCCCATCGCCGCGGACTTGCAAGATCCGAACAAGGCGGCGACTATCGCGGCGCATTCGGGCGTCAACCAGCCGCGCACGTTCAAGTCGCGCCGCGGACTGATCGCCATCATTATCGGGCTGGCCGTAGCCGTGCTCGGCAGCGCGGGAACGGCGTTATGGTATTTCATTGGCCCGGGAAGCTACTGGAGCATGCCGCAGGTACCGGAGCTGCACTGCAAAGAGAACGTGACATGTCCGATTACCAACGTGGAGTGGACCACGTATGAAACGGCCCTCAAAAACGCGGGCATCAGCTACACCACGGAGGAGGCGTATAGCGATACCGTGAAAACGGGCGATGTGATCGCCACTGATCCGGCCGATGTGGGCGCCCATGTGAGCAAGCGCAACAAGCAGATTGTGGACGTGACGATTTCCAAGGGCATTCGCCCGGCCACGGTCCCGGCCGACATTCTCGATCCGAGCAGCGCCAGTGGCAAGGATCCAATCGCCGCGCTGCAGAACGCGGGATTTACGAATATCGTGCACAACACGAATGACGACCAATGGTCGCTGGACGTGCCGGAAGGCGCGGCCATCAGCATTACGCCGGATCCGGGCGCCACCGTGAACCACAACGACCAGGTGACCGTGGTGCTGTCGAAGGGACCGATGCCCGTCAATATGCCGAATGTGGTGGGCAAGACGCGCAGCGACGCGGGCGCCATGCTCGACGCGCTCAAGCTCAAGGCCACCTATACGGAAGAGTTCAGCGACAACATCAAGGCGGGTGTGGTCATCTCCACCTCGGTTCCCGCCGACACGCAACTCAAGTGGGGCGACTCGGTGACGGTCGCGGTATCCAAGGGCCCGCAGATGGTGACATTGCCCGACGTGGTTGGCAAGAGCACCGACGAGGCCAAGAAAACGCTTGAGGATCTGGGGCTTAAGGTGAAAGTGAACGCGCCGCTGGGCGACTGGACGCATACGGTGCGATTCCAGTCTCCCAAGGCCGGCGAATCGGTTCGCTTGCACAATGAGCAGGGAGAGCCTACGGAAATCACGCTGACGATCGCGTAACGGCGCCTTTGCCGTTGTATATGCCTTGCATACGCTTTCCATACGCCAATGGGCGGCACGCTGGTGATCATGATGACCATTCCTAGCCATTCCCGATCACTCCACGTGCCGCCCATTTTTTGACGGTCACCAGCTGTTGACAGTTACTTGTCGCGTTCCTCGAGCTGGCCTTCCATCTGGGACTGAAGCTCGGCTTCGTCCTTCATCTGCTGCTTGATGACCTGCGCGTACTCGTTGACATATTCCTGACCGCTCATGCGCTGGATCTTCTGCACAATGCGGTCCGTCAACTCGCGCAGCTGCTCGTGCGTAACGGTGTCCGCAGCCTGACGCTGAACCTGGATCGGCTTGCCGTAAATGACCTTGGTATGGCCCTTGCCCGGAATGATCTGACCCGGCTTTTGCAGCTCGCGCGAACCGATGATGGCCGTCGGGATAATCGGGCAGCCCGTTTCGAACGCAAGGCGCGCGACGCCCGTATGACCCTTGTAGAGGCGCCCGTCGGGGCTGCGCGTACCTTCCACATGGATGCCGAACAGATGACCGTCTTCAATAATCTCGCGCGCGTGTTCCAGCGCGCCCATGGACTTGGAGCCGCCCGAACGGTCCACGGGGAACACGCCGGCGGATTCGAAGAACCACTTCTTGATCTTGCCCTTGACGCCCTTGCCTTCAAAGTATTCGGCCTTGCCCATGAAATGGATCATGCGCGGGCATGTCAGCGGCAGCAACGCGTCGTCGATAACGGCCAAATGGTTGGCCGCGATGATGCCGCCTCCATTACGTGGAATGTTGTTCAGGCCTTCCGCAGTGGGGTGCATGCGATGCGCCGCAACCGGACCGAACACTTTTACAAAAAACCAATACAACATATTCTGGTTGCCCCTCTCGCGGTTCCACGTTTGCCCATGTACAGTATGACTATGACTGACCTTAAGAATACCAACGATCCTGAAGATCGTTCGAGAAATATCCCCCTAGAGGATACTTCCCCGGTCAAGTCCCCTACTGGCGACAGCGATTGGGAAGCTTTTGTACAAAGCCACGCGCAGGATCTGCAAGACGTGGAGCACTCGCGCGCGGCCCGTAAATTCGAGCGGCAGGCCAAGCGGTCGGAGAAGGAGCCGCTGGTCTCCGTGGACGACCTGAAACGTCGGGCGTTCGTGGCCGGCAACCGCCATGCGGTTCCTGGCGGCGGCATGCATGATGTTGGACGAAGTGCGGGCCCGCGCGACCATACCACTTCGAGCTGGCTCGATACCGACGATGTCATGGACCAGGGCGACGAATTCACGCCGCCGAATCCGGAACTCGGTAAGCCCAACACCACGAGACTGGTGCTCTGGCTGTTGTTCTTGGCTGGGATATTCGGCATTATGTTGTCGGTGTTCGTCCACGTCATTTCGGGGCTGCTCACCGCCATCTTCGGCTGTTGCTTCTTGTTGGGAGCTGCCGGTATTGTCATGATGCATAAGGGGCATGATGATACCAAGTCGGGCCCACAGGACGATGGCGCCCGCGTATAAATCGCATAGATTGCGTACGTTGCGCAAATCGCGCTAATCGTGCATAACCGCGCCAGCTGCGCGCAGCATAGACCGCGCATCAAATAGACCGCGCAAGCCGAGCAGACCGCACCAGCTGCGCCGCAAACTGTAACAATTGGATAATGAATAAAAAAATGGGACCGGCTCAAAGGCGAACCGGTCCCATTACTTATTGGTTATGGACGAGAGGTCACTTCTCGTTCTGTCCGTGGCACATCTTGTACTTGCGTCCCGAACCGCACGGGCACGGAGCGTTGCGTCCCGTTCCCGGGAACGTACGGCCGTCGGCCCACGGCGTCTTGAGCTGGTCGTTCTTCGGACGCTTGAACGCCGGCACCTTGCCTTCGGCGTGCGTCAGGGGTTTGGGGCCCATCAGACCGCTTTCCGGCACGTGCTCGTAGTTCTTTTCCGCCTGCTTGACAGCCACTTCGTTCTCCTCGGTGGCGACTTCGTCGGCGACCTCGTTCTGCTCGGCCGGAGGTACCGGCGCATGCAGGCGCGTGTCGTTGGAAGTCAGCGGATCCTCGTCACGCGTGTCCTCGCCTAGTTCGCGTTCCGCCGCGTCCACGGCGGCGGCGGTCGCGTCGTCTGCAACCTCTGCCGTAGCGGCTGCGGCGGCTGCGGCGGTGGCGGCAGTTGCGGTCGCGGAGTCGGCGGCAATCGGACTCGGCTGGTCGGCCGGTGCGACGTCCGTGTGGGAGACGGTCTTGACCTCAATGTGGAACAGCAGCTGCACGGACTCTTCCTTGATCGCCTCGATCATGGAGTTGTACATCTGGTAGCCTTCGCGCTGGTATTCCACAAGTGGGTCGCGCTGGCCCATGCCGCGCAGGCCAATGCCGTCCTTGAGGTAGTCCATCTCGTACAGGTGCTCACGCCACTTGCGGTCGAGCACGGCGAGCACCACGCGGCGCTCCAACGCGCGCAGGTCCTCGTCGCTAAGCAGCTCCATGGCGGCCGCGTACTTGTCCTGCGCGTTCTCCACGAGCGTGCGGCGCACGGCGTCCTGAGCCTTGACGCCCTTGAGGTCCTTGGCGGACAGCTTGATGGTGTCGAGGTCCAAGTCGATCGGGTACAGCTCGCGCACGGCCTTGTACAGGCCGTTCCAATCCCAGTACTGCGGCTTGTCGGAGTTCTTGCTGGCACCCTGGATGTAGCTCGTGATCGTGTCGTCGATGAAGCGCTCGATGTCGTCGTGGATGTCTTCGCCCTGCAACACGGCCTGGCGTTCCTGGTAGATCACCGTACGCTGCTTGTTCATCACGTCGTCGTACTTAAGCACGTTCTTACGGATTTCGAAGTTGCGCGATTCCACGGCCTTCTGCGCCGTGCGCACGCCCTTGGACACGCTCTTGGACTCGATCGGCTCGCCTTCCGGCATGCCCTTGGCCATGACGCGCGCCACAAGCTGCGTGTTGAACAGGCGCATGAGGTCGTCTTCGAGGCTCAGGTAGAAGCGGGATTCGCCCGGATCGCCCTGACGTCCCGAACGGCCGCGCAGCTGGTTGTCGATACGGCGCGATTCGTGGCGTTCGGTGCCCAGCACGTACAGGCCGCCGAGCTTGACGACTTCCTCATGCTCGTCCTTGACCTGGTCCTTGATCTTCTCGAGCGTGGACGGCCACAGCTTCTCGTACTCTTCCGGAGTGTCTTCCGGCGAGTAGCCTTCCTTCTTGAGCTGCGCGTCGGCGAGGAATTCCACGTTGCCGCCCAGCATGATATCGGTACCACGGCCGGCCATGTTCGTGGCGACCGTGACGGCGCCCTTGCGGCCTGCTACGGCGACCACGGCGGCTTCTTCCTCATGGTGCTTCGCGTTGAGCACCTGGTGGGGAATGTTCACCACGTTGAGCAGCGACGAGACGACTTCCGAAGATTCGACGGACGCCGTACCGAGCAGCACGGGCTGTCCCTTCTTGTGGCGGTCGGCCACGTCCTTGACGATGGCGGCGAGCTTTTCCTTCTTCGTACGGTAGATCAAGTCGTTCTGGTCCTTGCGGATCATCGGCTTGTTCGTCGGGATCGGCAGCACGCCGAGCTTGTAGGTGCCCATGAATTCGGCGGCTTCCGTTTCTGCCGTACCCGTCATGCCCGCAAGCTTGTCGTACATGCGGAAGTAGTTCTGCAGCGTGATTGTGGCGAAGGTCTGGTTTTCCGCCTTTACTTCCACGTTTTCCTTGGCCTCGATGGCCTGGTGCAGACCTTCGTTGTAACGGCGGCCCGGCAGAATGCGGCCCGTGTGCTCGTCGACGATGAGCACTTCGCCGTGCGTGACCACGTAGTCGCGGTCGCGCAGGAACAGTTCCTTGGCCTTGATGGCGTTGTTGAGGTAGCCGATCAGGGCCGTGTTGCTCGGCTCGTAGAGGTTGCCGATGCCCAGGTAGTCTTCGACCTTGGTGATGCCCGGATCGAGGATGCCCACGACCTTCTTCTTCTCGTCGACATCGTAATCCTCGTCGCGCGTCAGCTTGGCCACGAGCTTGGCGAACTGGCGGTACCAGCGCGTCACATCGCCTTCGGCCGGACCGGAAATGATCAACGGCGTACGGGCCTCATCAATAAGAATGGAATCGACCTCATCGACGATGGCGAAGTGGTGGCCGCGCTGCACGAGTTCGTTGGTTTCCCACGCCATGTTGTCGCGCAGGTAGTCGAAGCCGAATTCGTTGTTCGTGCCGTACGTGATGTCCGCGTTGTACTGCTTGCGGCGTTCGGCCGGCTTCTGTTCGGTGATGATGCATCCGACGCTCATGCCCAGGAAACGGTAGATACGGCCCATGAGCTCGCTCTGGTAGCTGGCGAGGTAGTCGTTGACAGTGACCACGTGCACGCCCTTGCCTTCCAGCGCGTTGAGGTAGCTCGGCAGGGTGGCGACCAGCGTCTTGCCTTCACCGGTTTTCATTTCGGCGATGTTGCCCCAGTGCAGAGCCGCGCCGCCCATGAGCTGCACATCGAAGTGGCGCTGTCCCAGCGTACGCTTGGAAACTTCTCGTACGGTTGCGAAGGCTTCCGGCATCAGGTCGTCGAGCTTGGCGCCGTTGGCGAGCATCTGCTTGAACTTCGGCGTCTGCGCCTTGAGTTCCTCGTCAGTCATGGCGGAGATCTTGTCTTCCAGCGCATTTACCGCCTGCGCCACATTTTCGAGCTTCTTGAGCTGATGTCCCTCGCCGATGCGCAGGGCCTTGTCAACAATATCTACCACGGTCACTTCCTTAGTGTCGTTTGGCTGAAAATCTAGTATCGAGCATAGCGAATTCGGTACGGTTTCATTTTATTTTTCGACCAAATTACGCAATTTTTATACGATTCTTCAATATAGTTTCACGAATCCCGACATCGTGCATAAAAAAGGGCCGGCGCACACCGCACCGGCCCTTAATCTATAGAAACGCGTATCTATAGGGGGAAGGACGACTCAGTCCTTCTTCTCCAGATCCTTCACGTTTTCTGGCGTATCGATCTCGAACACGCCGTAGCTCCAACCATGACGGTGGTACACCACGGACGGACGGTTCGTTTCCTTGTTGACGAACAGGAAGAAGTCGTGTCCGATCAGCTCCATCTCATACAGAGCCTCGTCGATGCTCATCGGCTCGGCGATGTGCAGCTTGCGACGGATGACGATCGGCGTATCGCCTACCTGAACCTCAACGGACTCACCCGGAGCGAGTTCGGAAGCGACAGCAGCCTGCGGGCTGTCCATCGTCGAATCTTCCACTTCTTCCGCCACGTCGACTGCCGGCGTCACTGGGCCCTCATCAACGGGGAGCGGAGTGTAACCCTTGCGGTGATCCTTGCGACGATCGCGAGCGCGACGCAGGCGGAGGGTCAGCTTGTCCAGTGCCAGATCCAGAGCCGTGTACATATCCGCGCTCGAGGCTTCTGCGCGGATCACGGTGCTGCCCGCGATCACAGTGATTTCCACGCGCTGTGCGGTATCCGCCAGGCGCGGGTTGCCTTCATGGGACACAACGATCTGAATACGCTGCGTATCCGGGGCAATAGCGGTCACACGATTCATCTTGCTTTCAACAACGTCACGGAACTTTTGCTTGATCTGCGTATGACGTCCGGTGATGACGATTTCCATGTGGACCTCCCTATACTCAAGCGGCGAAGCCGCTATGTAACTGACCGTGCAACTATTCGCTGCGCGGTACCTTCATTGTACTGATGTGCTAATTATTACAAGCGAAATTCCTATTTCGTGAGCATAAAGGACAATTCTTTGCATTTTATCCATATCTTGTCCGGACGGCTGCTAAACTGGAACGGTTGAGATCCCTTGATGGCCGCGTTTCCCTAGGGAAATGAGGAACTTCCGGGCTCCATAGAGCACGATGGCGGATAACGTCCGCCCAGGGCGACCTGAGAGATAGCGCAACAGAGAACAGACCGCCTGCGCCTCGTGTGCGGGTAAGGGTGAAACGGCGGTGTAAGAGACCACCGGAATGCTGGTGACGGCGTTCGCATGGCAAGCCTCATCGGGAGCAAAGCCAAGTAGAAGGCAGGGCTGCTCGCCCATATGCCTTCGGGTAGGCTGCTAGAGCTCAGCGGCAACGTTGAGTCGAGATGGATGGCCATCCGCATTGGCAACAATGCGACAGAACCCGGGGTATAAGGGATCTCAACATTCTCTTTTCCTTACATTCCCCGAGTCCCGTGGCAAGTGTTTTTATATTTTCAGCACACGTTTTCCGCGCATTGAGACTTAGTAATGAGCCGAATTTTTACGCTATGGCCGATTACGCTGCGGGCGGCTCAATCGCTGTCAGTAAACAATTCCTCGCTTACTTCGCGAATTGACTGCGGATTATGGCCCTTTCTTCCGGCTGTGGACCAGAAGCGTCGACGGCGCACTTGAAGATCCAGACCTTGCGTTTTACGGGCTACGGCCCGGCCCAACTGCCACAGCGCGTCCACGAACACACCCTGCTGCGCGGCCTCATGCGCTATACGGCGCGCAAGGGATTGGTCCACGCCTTTGCGTTCGAGCTCGCGTATCACACCGTATTCGCCCATATTGCGGCGCACGCAATAGTCCACCGCTTGGCGCGCATAGTCTTCATCGTCCACGAGCTGCAAATACACCAGGCGATCGATCGTAGCTTCGATCACTTGCGGGTCGTATCCACGGTCGGCCAGTTTTATACGCAAAGCGCCTGTGGGGCGTGCGGCAGCGTCCAATAAGCGCAACGCCGCCTCCTTGCACGCTTCGGCGTCGGACGGATCCCCAGCCTGGGCCACACGGAACGCTCCCCTGCGCGAACGCGCACCACGGCCTGAACCATCATGGTCAAATGGATCCGACGGATCATCGCAATCCGCGCGTTGATCCGCAGCCTGATTCGATTCTTCCACGCTTCCATAAGGTTCCGGCGCCATGGCCGGCTCGGCTTGGTGGAACAGACGCGGACCAAGCCCCGGGCCGGGTGTCGGGCGCTCCCGTTTATCAGAGGAGACGCCCGGCATGTTCGCGCGGTTGCGCAAAAACTCTTCCGCAGAGATCACTGGGCGTCCTCACCAGCCGCATCCGCGGAGTCGGCGTTCTCGCCCTCCCCTACCGCGTATTCGTCGGCGGGAGCCAGACCGAAGACCACATGCACCTTGTGTTCGATTTCCTCGGCGAGCTCCGGATTGTCCTTGAGGAACTTGCGCACGTTCTCGCGGCCTTGCCCGAGCTGGTCGCCTTCATAGGTGAACCACGAGCCGGACTTCTTGACCACGCCGGCTTCAAGCGCCATGTCGATAATGGAGCCTTCCTTCGAAATGCCTTCGCCATACAGCACGTCGAATTCGGCAATCTTAAACGGTGGGGCCATCTTGTTCTTGACAATCTTGACCTTCGTGCGGTTGCCCACAGCCTCGTCGCCATTCTTCAGCGTCTGCGTGCGGCGAATGTCCAAGCGCACGGACGAGTAGAACTTCAACGCCTTGCCACCCGTAGTGGTTTCAGGGTTGCCGAAGAACACGCCGATCTTTTCGCGCAGCTGGTTGATGAAAATCGCCGTGGTGTTGGCCTGCGCCAATGCGCCCGTCATCTTGCGCAGCGCCTGGCTCATAAGCCTGGCCTGCAAGCCCACATGGTTGTCTCCCATGTCGCCTTCGATTTCCGCCTTCGGCACCAGCGCCGCCACGGAATCGATAACAATAACGTCAAGGGCTCCCGAGCGGATCAGCATGTCGGCGATTTCCAACGCCTGCTCGCCATTGTCCGGCTGGGAAACGATCAGGGAATCCGTATCTACGCCCAAATGGCGCGCATAGACGGGATCCAATGCGTGTTCGGCATCGATGAATGCGGCCACGCCACCTTTCTTCTGCGCGTTCGCCACCACATGCAACGCCAGCGTGGTCTTGCCCGAGGATTCGGGGCCATAAATTTCCACGACACGGCCGCGCGGCAGGCCACCAATGCCCAATGCCATGTCAAGGGCCAAGGAACCCGTGGGAATCACTTCCACGTTCTGTTCCGGCTTGTCTCCAAGCCTCATGGCCGAGCCCTTGCCGAAGCTCTTCTCCACTTGCTTCAACGCAGTTTCCAAAGCGGCTTCGCGACGCGGATCGATACCGGGCCTTTCGGCCGCTTCTTCATTCTTATGCGCCATAGTTGCTCCTTATTTATTAGTGACGGCATCACTAAGCAAGTACGCTAATGCAATTCCTCCACGCTGCCAAGCTCATGCGCCGCGTTGTGCATAGCGCACGCGGTTATCCACATGAGGCAGCCGGGTACTGCTTCAATAGGTCAAGTATATCAGAAAATGCGAACACTTGTTCGAATCTCCATAAGAACAAGGCGTGTCGGCCATTACGAAAAATCGACAGGCAGCGGCGGCGCCGCATGATCCTTTCCCCACCGTTGGGAATCAGGGATTTCCATTTGATCGCACAACACATTCCATACGGTTCGCGGCTCTTCGCCATCGTGCAACGCCTCGAGAACCGTACGGCTGTCCAGCTTCACCAACCGCTGGTCACGCGCCAGCGACCGGCCATATCCGCGGCCGAACACTTCTTCCAACAATTCCCAAAACTCACGTTCACGCATGCTCCGAGCATACCGCATGCGCACCAACAGAAAAACCCGCCGGTTGGAAAACCGGCGGGTTATCAACGAGGTTTATTCACATCGTGCCGCTAGACACAGATCCCCTATTGCTGTGCCTGCGCACGTTTACAGGCAATCTCCGACTCAGGCCCCTACGGAATCGAGGTAATCGGCAACCATGCGCAGCATCTGCGAGGCGCTCAGGCCCAAAGCCTCAGAGATGGAAGCGAGCAGCTCGGAGCTGGCTTCCTTCTGGCCGCGCTCCACTTCGGAGAGGTAACCGAGAGACACGCCGGCCTTCTCGCTTACTTCGCGCAGCGTCTTGTGGTCACGCGTACGCAGGTCGCGCAGTACGTGGCCGATGGCTTCACGCAGGGAGACTTCCTTGGTCTCTCCGAGAATCTCGTGATGGCGAACCACGGAACGCGGACGCGTGATCTCAGCGTCCTCTTCCTGCCACATGCGGGCGAGGGCGGCCTGACGTTCGTCCTTGGCCTTCTTGGCGGCGCGAGCGCGCAGCACCTGCTGCTGTGCGAACATCACGGCCCTGCGCTGCGACGGCGTCAGTTCGCGCATGCGGGCGCTTCCCGCACGCACCGTCGTCGCGGCTTCCATCTTCTTCATCTCGGCTACCTGTGCGCCAACCATCATTGTTGCCATCTCGCTACCTCATTTCAACCAGTCGTAATGGCTACCTCGTTTTGCTTACAGAACTACTACAGAAATTATTCCTGTGAAGAACCTGTGAGTTCTCTCAGGTTTTGCAAAACACAGCGGACGGTTTCCCGTCTAATTATTTGCCGAGATCCGCGTAATTCCAACTTAAATACATATTCCAAGGAACTCTCATAATTTTTAAAAAATTCCGGTAACGACACGCCCGAATAGACCAAACCTACGGGTTTTTCGCCGTCCGGATCGGGTCCTGCGACCCCTGTGGTGGACAATCCGATTACTTTGCCCTCGTCTTGCGATTGGCAAAAAAGTTGAGCTGTACGCCGAGCCATCTGCCGTGCCACTTCCGGGTCCACGGCGCCCTCGCGTCGTAAAAGTTCCGAATCGACATGTAAGACTGACGCCTTGGCGCGAATGTCGTAGGTGACGGCCGATCCGAGGAATACGGACGAGGCTCCCGGCACGCTCACGAACGCGTTGGCGAGCAGCCCTCCCGTGAGAGACTCGGCGCACGCGATTTTGAGTCCGCGTTCGCCGCACCAGCGCAATATTTGCGCAGCCAACTCCGAGATCTCCGCATCGAGCCGTTCCATATGCTCGAGCTCGTCGTCGCGCACATCCTTGCCACCGTCGCATACGTCATGTTGCGTATCCATAATTTGTCCTTTCCCAATGCCAACCAATCCAGCGTGCCATATGCGAAACGCGCCGGCCGCATCTTGTTCATGCAACCGGCGCGTCCGCCATAATTCAGTACGTACATAATCCAGTACGCGACTGGTCAGTTCATTCCATTGCGGTCAGCATCACTGCTTGTCGCGATGGCCGAACGTGTTCGCCAGATACTGCCAGCCCGAGTACAGGCACAGGATCAGCGAGAAGTAGATCAGCGCGTAGGTGATCACGAAATACACGTTGAGCCATACGGAACCGTTGGCGCCCGAAATGAACCACACGGGCACCAGCAGCATGCCCAGGCCGATGCACTGCGTGAGCGTCTTGTACTTGCCCGCCTGGGATGCGGCGATAACCTTGCCGTTGGGCTGTTCCATCACGAAGAAACGCATGACGGTGATGCCCACCTCGCGAAGGATGAACAGGCCTGTGACCACCCAGCCCAGAATCACATTGCCGAACTCGTTGAAGCAGGCCGCCACAATCAAGGTGCCCAGCGTGAGCAGCTTGTCGGCGATCGGATCCATCAGCTTGCCAAGTTCGGTCACCTGATTGTATTTGCGCGCCATCCAGCCGTCGATCTTATCGGTCGACGCGGCAATGATGAAGATGATGGCCGCGGCCAGACGCATGCCATGGTTGCCGAATCCCCACGGGCCCGCCGCGATGTACAGGCCCAGGAAGACGACCACGAGAATAATGCGCGAGAAGGTTACGAGATTCGGCGGAGCATTCCATCCATCCCACAAAGACGAGCGCTGCTTTGTTGTGTTATTGCTCACTGTTGTGCGTCACTTTCATTTGTTGCTTCACAAACCCGCCTATCCGCGACTTCACAAATAAGCAAATTCATGCTGGTGTTGGTTGCCATAGTAATGCCATCACATGTCAAACGCCACTTGTTGGCACTATCCTTGCGCAACCGTCACATCCGCCGATTCCGTAGCGTCCGCGCCGGCCCCGCCCGTCAGCGAGCTCGTCTTACCCTGGATGAAGTCGAGCACCTGGTCGAGGTCTTCGGGCCGTACCAGCACTTCGCGCGCCTTGGAGCCTTCCGACGGGCCCACCACACCGCGCGATTCAAGCAGATCCATAAGGCGTCCGGCCTTGGCAAATCCGACGCGAAGCTTGCGCTGCAACATGGACGTGGAACCGAACTGGCCGGCCACAACAAGCTTAGCCGCCTCCAGCAGCTCGTCCATATCGCCGCCAATGTCTTCCGCGGCATCCGCTTTCTTGTCCGCGCCGTTGGCCATCTGTTCAATGTCTTCACGATAATGCGGCTTGCGTTGCGCACTCACGAACTCCACGGCCTTGCGGATTTCCGATTCGTTCACCCATGCGCCCTGCACACGGATCGGACGAGCCAATCCCATGGGCAGGAACAATCCGTCACCTTGGCCGATCAGCGTCTCCGCGCCCGTCGAGTCGAGAATAACGCGCGAATCGGTGGACGACGACGTCATGAAGGCGAGTCTGGACGGAATGTTGGCCTTGATCAGGCCCGTCACCACTTTCACGGACGGACGCTGCGTGGCGAGCACCAGATGGATGCCCGCGGCTCGCGCCAGCTGCGTGATGCGGATAATCGAATTTTCCACATCATTTTTGGCGACCATCATAAGATCGGCCATCTCGTCGACCACAACGAGCAGGTACGGATACGGCGCGACCTTCCGCTTGGATCCCGGAGGGACCTGCACTTTGCCCGCGCGCACGGCCTCGTTGAAATCCTTGACGTGGCGGTACCCGAAGAACGCGAGGTCCGAATAGCGGGCCTCCATTTCCTTGACCACCCATTCCAGCGCCTGCGCGGCCTTCTTGGGATCGGTAATAATCGGCGTCAACAAATGCGGAATACCCGCGTACGCGCTCAATTCCACGCGTTTCGGATCGACCATGATCATGCGCACCTGTTCAGGAGACGCGCGCATGATGATCGACGTCAACATCGAATTGATAAAGCTCGACTTACCGGAACCGGTGGCGCCGGCTACCAGCAAATGCGGCATCTTCGTAAGGTCGGCGGTAATGAAGTTGCCCTCCACATCCTTGCCGACGCCCGTAAGCATGGGATTGTCGTCTTCCAGCGCCTCTTTGGAACGCAAGACGTCGCCCAACGGCACCATTTCGCGGTCCTCATTTTGAATTTCGATACCGATCGCCGATTTTCCGGGGATCGGAGAGAGGATGCGCACGTCAGGACTCGCCACTTCGTAAGCGATGTTCTTTTGCAGATTCGTGATCTTTTCGACTTTGACGCCGGCGCCGAGTTCGATTTCGTACTGTGTGACGGACGGTCCGCGCAGGAAGCCGACGACTTTCGCGTCCACATTGAATTGTTCGAACGTGCTTGTCAGCGCACGGATCACTTTGTCGTTGGCGGGGGTGCGGGCCGCATGCGGCTTGCCATGCGCCAGCATGTTCAGGTCGGGAAGCTGGTACGGAGCGGACTCGTCGATAACGGCCGGTTGCGCGCCCGAAGCGGCCGGCTGAATGGCTTGGGACGGTGCAGCGGCGGGGGAAGCATTTGCCGAAGCGTTTGCGGCGACGGCCGAGGAAGCGGCATGACCGGCCTGCTGGCTCATGTTCTGCAGTACGGCGGCGGCCGAGTTTCCGGCATTTACCATGCCGGCGGGCAGTGCGCTCGCGGAATCGGTGGAAACCGGCGGCGTGTGGACGGGCTGCTCACGCGACTGGAGCGGAGCGCCCTGTTCAATATGCTGGCCTGTGAACGGATTTACAATTTCACCCGTCGCCGTGTTCACAAGCACGGTGGCGTCATCGTCGTTCGAGTCGTCACGGCCCAACGCCGACCAGGGATCGGGGCGCGTCTGGGACCAGGAACCTGAAGGCATGGCTCGCGTATGGCCGTCATGGCCCTGGTTGAGGACCGTAGTGGCCGACGCGTCGAACGAGTCGCTGTACTGGCTGCGGTTGTCGGTATCGAGATCCGGCGTGCGACCGTTGCGCGACGTGGCGCGCACGAACGCCTCGTCCCCCGCATACCGGTCCAGTCCGCCGCTGCGCGCACCCTCACGGCGACGCGAGAACAGTCTGCTGAAGAATGCGCCAATACCGCGAACCGGACGTTCACCCGACTCGTCGGATCCGTCATGGGCCGGGGCGCCGTCGGCAAACTGGAGCTTGTCGCCGTCCAGCCGCACTTCCCCGCCCGAAACGGACGCTTCGGAAACGTCCTCGTCGCGCGGGACGCACCAGCTTTTGACCTTTTCGGGAACTTCCGTCACATGCGTACCCGTAAGCAGCAACAACGAAAACAGGGCGGCGATCACGAACACGATAATGGCGAACGTCTGGGAAAGTCCCCATGCCAACGGCGAGCCGACAATGAATCCCACGAGGCCGCCGGCACGCTGCAAATTCTGCCAGTCAAACGCCTTGGTGTCGGCGGCCATCACCACATCGATAATGGAACAGACGGACCACAGCAGCATGCCCCATCCCAGCAGTACGCGCGGATTGCCCGAATGCTGTCCCGAATTGCGCATGAGACGGAACGCCACAATAATCAGCAATACGGGCAGCACAACGCTCATCACGCCCAGCACGCCGGATGCGAAATTGTGCAATACGAGTCCCAGAGGGCCCGTCACACGGAACCATTCGGAGCCGATAAAGAACACGGCCAAAATCAGCAGCACGAAGCACAGGCCGTCCCGCCCGTACGCTTCGTCATACTCCCCCACGCTCACGCGGCGCACGGCGCTGCCGAACGCGCGCGGAATAACAAGCAGCGCGTGCTTCCACCACGGTTCCACAGGCGTCGACTGGCGCTGCGAACGCGTGGCCCCCGAAGACGAGGAACTGCCGCTTCGTGCGCTTCGCGCGGAACGCGTGCCGCTTGAAGTTGAACGCGTACTGCTGGAACTGCTGCGGGAACGAGGGGATTTCGATGAAGTTGTTCGTGCCATAACGTTTTAAATTCTACCGATTTGTCAGACGAAAGTACCGCATCTTTCTTATCTTTCTTGCATCCGCCGCGCGAAGCCAGCCCGGTTTTACTGGTGCACCTGCCCCAAATGGTGCTGCACATACTCGTCGGCGTGCGCATCGATCGCGTCATAATCGCCGCGGTCGGCATGGTCAATCACGGCCATGGCATTGTCCACGAGCTGCGGATGAAGCGCCGAGAGCCAATGGATGCGCGGATCCCTGCCAAACCAGCCCATCTGCTTGCGCGCGAGCCGGCGCGTTTTCTGCGCGACCAACGCCTGCGCCTCCTCGAGGCTCGTCAATCCGTCCAAATAGTCGATCACCTGCTGATAGCCCAGCGCACGCGCGGCCGTGGACCCCAACTGCGGGCGCACCGCACGCACCTCGTCCACAAAACCGTCGTCAAACATTTGCCGTGCGCGCTCGGCCACGCGTTCGTCGAGGTCTTCCCTGGCCAGGTCAAGGCCTATTTGCACGCTCGGAATCACATACCGGTAGCGCGGTAACGTGGACGAGAACGGCTGGCCCGTCAACTCGATCACTTCAAGCGCGCGTACGGTTCTGCGCACATTGTGGCGGTCCATGTGGGATGCGGCCTCGGGGTCGCGTTCCTGCAGTTCGGCGAACAGCACGTCGCCGCCTTCCCGCTCGGCGCGCTGTTCCAACCGTTCGCGAATCGCGGGATCGGTTCCCGGGAACGAAATGTCGTCAATCGCCGCGCGCGCATACAGGCCGGATCCGCCCACCAGAATGGGGCGAATGCCCTGCTCCTGCAACCGCGCGATGGCGTCGCGCGCCAACGTCTGGAAACGCGCGACAGTCATCGTGTCGGTCGGCTCGATAATGTCGAGCAGATGGTGAGGAACCGCGGCCTGCTCCTCGGCGTTGGCCTTGGCCGTGCCGATATCCATGCCGCGGTACATCTGGTAGGCGTCGGCATTCACGATTTCCGCGCGCTCGCCGCGTTTGGCCAGCTCACGCGCGATGGCGATACCGAGTCCTGTTTTTCCCGACGCGGTGGGCCCCACTATGGAGACCACGCGCCTGGCTTCAGTGTCGAAGCTCATAGGTTTGTCCCTCGGCCGGATTCGGGTCGGCGATCAGGTTGTGGCGTCCGGCGTGCGTGACCGTGGCCGTGACCACGTCACCGATCTGTGGCGCTTCGAATCCCTCGGGAACGCCGATATGCACGAGCTGTCCCGTGCGCTCGCGGCCCGTGTAACGGTGCGTGTCGGCGTCCTTTTTACCCGCGCTCCCCGTGATCAGCACCTCCACATCGCGGCCTTCAAAGCGTTGCAATTCCTCGGCCGTGATCTGTTCCTGCAGCGCGACGAGACGCTCGAGACGGTCCTGGGCCACATCGTGGGGCACCTGTTCCATTTCAGCGGCCGGCGTTCCGGGACGCGGCGAATAGATGAACGTGAATGCGGACGAGAAGCGCGCCTTGCGCACAATGTCAAGCGTCTGCTGGAAGTCTTCTTCGGTCTCCCCCGGGAAGCCGACAATGATGTCGGTGGAGATCTGCGCGTCGGGCATGGCTTCGCGGATCTTGCCGAGAATCGTCATGAACTTTTCCGTACGGTAGGAGCGGCGCATGGCGCGCAGGATCCTGTCGGAACCGGACTGCAGCGGGAAGTGCAGCTGGTGCATCACATTGGGCGTTTCCGCCATGGCTGCGATCACGTCGTCCGTGAAAGCGGCCGGGTGGGGCGACGTGAACCGTACACGTTCCAGCCCTTCAATCGTGCCGCAGGCGCGCAGCAGCTTGGAGAACGCGTAACGGTCGCCCATGCCGTAGCCGAACGAGTTCACGTTCTGGCCGAGCAATGTCACTTCCTTGGCTCCACCCTCCACACAACGCTGGATTTCCGCGAGAATGTCGCCCGGACGACGATCATGCTCTTTGCCGCGCGTGGTCGGCACGATGCAGAACGTGCACGTATTGTTGCAGCCCATGGAAATGGCGACCCAGCTCGTGACGCGGGCGCCGCGGTCCACCGGGAGGTCGGACGGGAACATGCCGAAATCGTTGTGCACTTCCACTTGCGGCGTGCCCGTGACGCGCGCCTGATCCAACAGCTGGGGCAGATCCTCAATATTCTTCGTACCGAATACGGCGTCCACCCATGGCGTCTTCTTCACGATTTTCTGGCGGTCGAGCTGCGCCATGCAGCCGCCGATCGCGATTTGCAGGTTCGGGCGTTCGCGCTTCATCTTGGCCCACAAGCCAATGGTTCCGTACATGCGTTCGGCGGCGTTTTCGCGCACTGCGCACGTATTCATGACAATCACGTCAACATCTTTGTCAAGGAATTGTTCTTCGGTGGCGGGCACATATCCGTCGGCTTCCAGTACACCGGCGATACGTTCGGAATCGTGCACATTCATCTGGCATCCCAGCGTATGCACGTAGAACAGGCCCTTGCCGCGATCGGCGGAAGCGCCCTGTTCGGGAGCGACGGCGCGCTCCTGCCTGGTCATCATCTCTTCATCCATAGCGCCCATCGTAGCGGCGCGTTGAGATGTTCGACATCTTTGCAGCGAGTGTCCAGATCCTTTTCATCTCGCTTTGCGTACAATGAAAGAGTGATACTCGATCGACAGAACCGCATTAACAGCGCCGAACTGCGCGCTCGGCTTGGCAAAATCTCTGGACAGCTGGAGGATGACGACCCTTCGTCACCCATGGGCCAAATGTCGGAATTCATCAACCAGATGCAGGTCTACGAGGGTGCCATGTATGAATTGAGCACCAAACTGGAGATTCTCGATTCCGAGTTCCAAGTGCGCTTTTCCCATAATCCGATTCACCATATGGAGCGCAGGCTCAAGTCCGTGGACTCCATTCTCGAAAAGCTGCAGCGCCGAGGACTGCCCGTGACGATCAATTCGATCCGCGACAACCTGTTCGACATTGCGGGCATCCGCGTGATCTGCAACTACCGTGACGACGTGTATTCGGTGTCCAACTACCTGTCCACGCAATCGGACATCCAAGTGCTGCAGGTCAAGGACTATATCAAGAATCCCAAGCAGAACGGCTACCGTTCGTTGCATGTCATTTACGCCGTGCCCGTGTTCCTGTCTTCGGGCGCCCACTACACGCCCGTGGAAGTACAGTTCCGCACGATCGCCATGGACTATTGGGCGAGCCTCGAGCACGCGTTGCGCTACAAAGCCGACCTTCCCGACACGAAATACACCGAGCATGCCCAGACGCTGCTCGATTGTGCGCGCTCCCTGCAAAATGTGGAGACGCAGATGCAGACGATCCACCGTGACATCAACGGCGCTCCGCAAGTGGTGGAAGCTCCGCACGAACATGTGAGCCGTTGAGCGATCCAAGCGCTATTGTCGGGGAATAGAGGGGGATGCGGCGCGCGCCGCGAACAATATAAATATATAAGGATTTGGTATGGCCATCAGTGCGAAAGAACAAGCGTTGTCGAAAACGTTCACGTCGGATTTCCGGTTCACGGTCCCGCCGTTCCAGCGGGCGTACCAGTGGAAACGTGAACAGATGGCCCAGTTGATCGACGATATTGTCGACGCGTGCCGCAATGGCGAGCCGTATTTTCTCGGCTCCCTTATTCTCGTGCACAATGGCGGATCCAAATACGATGTGATCGACGGACAGCAGCGTCTCGTGTCGCTCACCATTTTGTTCGCTGTACTGCTCGATTTGGAAAACGACCACGGATATGGCGACAAACTGCACGAACTCATTATGGAACCCGGCGACAAATTGCGCGGCATCGAACCCGAACCGCGCCTGAAACTGCGCGATCAGGACGCCCAATTTTTCCGCGAGCATGTACAAAGCGGCAATTTGGAATCGTTATTCGACTTGCGTGAGCAAGAGTGCGAGACGCAGGCCCAGAAAAATATCGTGAGCAACACGCGCTACGCTTACGATCAGCTGGGACAGATGAACAATGACGAGCGCCACGAGTTCTTGAAATTCCTTGTCAACCACATCATGCTCGTGATTGTCATCACGGACGATATTGCCGGCGCGTACCGCATTTTCGACGTCATGAACATGCGTGGCCTGCCGCTTACGGCCTCGGACGTGTTCAAGGCGAAAACCGTAGCCCACATCCCCTCGTCGTTGCGCGACGCGTACGCGCAATTCTGGGACGCCATCATGGAACCCTTCGGCGACGACGCCACGAAAATCGAGCATTTCTTTACCGACCTGTACCTGGTCATTACGGGCAAACCGGTGTGCGAGCAGCTGCTCAACGACTTTTCCCAGTCCGTGCTCGCCCCGTATTTCCAAGGCGACCGCGGTACTGAATTCATCGACCGCATATTGCGCCCGTATGCGTCAGCTTGGAACGTCATCGACCATGCGTCGCGTTCCGTATTCCCTGATTCTATCCAGCATGGTCTGGCCAAGTTCCACGACTATCCCGTGCATGACTGGCGCCCCGTGGCGATGTGGGCGATCGTGCATTCCGTATCCAATATCAAGGATCCGGATGTGAGTTTGTTGGGGAACGGCAATACCGCTCCCCTCGTGCACGATATTCCGCGCCTTGAGGAAATCTTGACGGCGCTTGACCGTGTGACGGGCGTATTTGCGCTCAATTCGGTAAGTACCTTGGAGCGGCGTACGGCCATGAGCAAGGCCGTGCGCGATTTGCGCAACGGACTGGCGGTTCAACGTGTTACGGGATTCTTGGTTTCCGCGCACGACCAGCGTGTGGCCATGATGCGCCTGCGCGGCGAATTGACGATGAACGACGATATGAAACGCGTGCTGCTTATCCGCGCCAATGAACAGCTCACGGGGCGCCCCATTACGCGTCCGCGCAGCCTGAATACCGTACATATTCTGCCCGAACATATTTCCAAACATTCCACCTTCGCCTCATGGCCCGCGGACATCTGCGATTTTTGGAGCGAACGCATCGGCAATCTCACGCTGACGCAAGCGGGCGCCAAAACGGTGGAGCCGCTTGAAGATTTCCAGGCGAGGCGCGCCAGAATATTGGCCGATCCCACTTCGCGGCGCTTCCCGCTGACCGCGCAGCTTGAAGATTTGGCGCAATTGACGCCTGAAGCGTTGGAACGCCGACAGCAGGAAACCGTCACGTTGATCGCCCAGGCTTGGAACTTGCGCTATGACGAGCACCATGTGGATCTGACGCTGGTATCCGACGAGACGCTGCGCCGGTCCACGTCGCACAAGGCGCGACCGAATTCGCGTCATGTGAGCGTGCGGGAAGTGGTGAACGCCGGGCTGCTGGCCGTGGGCGAAACGCTGGTATGGGAACGCCCGCGCAAGCGCGAGCGTTGGGAGATTACGGTGACGGCGCAAGGATTGCGGCTTCCCGACGGACGCGAAGTCGCCACGCCGACCGCGGCCGCGCGCGCCGTAACCAACGGTACGGGCGCCAGCGGCGGCCTGAATGTATGGAAGCGCACGAGCGACGGAGAGTCGCTCGGCGCCATTTGGAAGAAATACCGCGAACAGGTTCGCTAGACGTCACTCCACATACATGGAAGCCGGGTACGCCTCGTAGGTGCACTCGCCGAGCTGGTCGACGGTCACGTATCCGGCCGGGGCGTTGATCACGTCCGGAATGCGGTTGACGATCGTGCCGCAAGTCAGTTCCACCGTGGCCGGCTTGACCACGTGGAATTCGATGTCCGGTTCGCCTTCGATCTTCCAGTCGCACATGTCGCCGTCATCAGGTCCGTACACCTTGCCGATGCAAGCCGTTTCGAGCGTCACGCCCTGATGCGTCCTTGTGGTGACCACGGCCGACATGCCCACGCATGTTCCCGCGGGAATCGTGGCGCCCATCGTTTCGCTGTACACGTCGGTGTCCAGGAAATACGGCACGGATTGCTGGGACTGGGACATGATCGTCAATCCCAGCTTCTGCGCCAACGATTCATTGGAATTCCACACGTAGCTCGGCACTACCGTCTCCGGATGGGCGAGCTGTTCCTCGAATTCCTCCGGGGACAATCCCACACCGTGCGCCTTGGCGAGCGCCAGTCCGTAGTCTTCCACGTTGTAGCTTACGGCGCCCGTGATCTTGTTGATGTTCGCGGCGCCGCCGGCCACCTGCGCGACCATGTTGATCCAGAAAATGTCCTGCATTCCCGAGCCGACCATGGTGGCGCCGTGTTCCTTGGCGATGCGGTCGAGACGGTTGGTGACCGCGGGATTCGTGGTCCACGGGTAAATCGCCTCTTCGCACGTGGTGATCACGTTGATGCCGCGGCTTAGGCATGCTTCGCACATGGCTTCGATGTCGTCCATGAAGCTAAACAGCGTGACTACGGCGATGTCGGCGTCGCACTCGTCAAGCACCGCGTCCACGTTGGCGCTAATGGGCACGTTCAACGGACCAATGCCCGCATACTCGCCCACGTCCATGCCCACGATGGCTGGATCCACATCAATGGCTCCCACAATCTGAATGCCCTTGCTGTGCATGTAGCGAATCGTGTATTTGGCCATCTTGCCGCAGCCAAACTGGATTGCTTTGATTGGTTCCATCTACCTTGCTCCTTTGCGGGGTGGAATAAATCGATACCGCCAGAACCCTTCACACTCCGACGGTCCGCATTGAGCGTATCTTGGGCCTGTCAAGGGAATCAATACCCCACAACGAATTTTGGGCGCATCTCTTCCATATGCTGGACCGTACGCATTATCTGGACTTCTTAAGCCAATTCCCAGCCTTATTTGGAATAGTGCCACATGAGAGATTGTTGAATCGTATTAGTGAGGCCGAAATCCGGCCGATTGTATGAAGGAATACACCATGTCGTTTGGTCAGCAACCTTGGGGAGGCCCCAATAACGGGAATGCCGGCAACGGCCAGCAACCGCAAGGATATTATCAAAACCACAACCAGCAGCCGTATGGCAGCCCGTACAACCCGCAGTACCATATGGGTCCCAACGGCGCCGCCATCAATACGCAGGCCACCTACAGCTATGAACGCGCCCAGCACGTTTCCATGACGCGCGCCTATGGCGAGATGACGATCGGTCTGCTGCTTACGGCCGTAGTGGCCATTGTCACGCAGATGAGCGGCCTGTACATGCGTTTTCTTGTGGCTACGGGCGGCATGGGCATGTGGATTCTGGCCATCATCCAGATTGTGCTCGCCATTGCGTTGGGCGCCCGCGTCATGAAGATGTCCACGGGAACGGCCCGCGCCATGTTCTACATTTACGCGGCGCTGATGGGCGTAACGCTCAGCACCATTTTCGGCGCCTTCGATTTGACGACGATCGGCATTTCGCTGGCCTTGTGCGCGGGATTCTTCTTCGCGCTGACCATGTTCGGCCTGACCACGAAGGGCAATATGCTCAAGGCCGGCCCGATCCTGCTTATCGCGCTGGTGGTGCTGATCATCGCTGAAGTCATCATCATGCTCTTCTTCCCGGGCCAGACGGCACTTATGGTCATCTCGGCGCTCGGTCTGATCCTGTTCGCGGGCATGACGATCTATGACGCGCAGTTCACGCGCGCCATCTTCGCCCAGTACGCTTCGCAGGGTCCGGAAATGATCAAGAAGATTTCCATCCTGTGCGCGCTGAACCTGTACCTGGACTTCGTGAACATGTTCCTGTACATTCTTCAGCTGTTCGGACTGAGCCGCGACTAGTCGCCGCTTGCCAGGACATACGCATCTATAGGAAAAGGCCTCCGCAAGGAGGCCTTTTCCTATTCCACTGGCAGAGGTGGTCAGCGCCTGCGCATCAGATTGCGCAGCACGTATTGCAGGATGCCGCCGTTGCGGTAGTATTCCGCTTCGCCCGGCGTATCGATGCGCACCACGGCTTCGAATTCCGTGCGCGAGCCGTCCTGGTGGGTTGCGGACACATGTACGGTGGCTGGCGTTTCACCATCGTTCAACGCCGTGATACCCGTGATCGAATACAGTTCCGTGCCGTGCAGGCCAAGCGACTCGGCGCTTTCCCCCTCGGGGAATTGCAACGGCAGCACGCCCATGCCGATCAAGTTGGAGCGGTGGATGCGTTCAAAACTTTCGGCGATCACGGCCTGTACGCCCAGCATCATGGTGCCTTTGGCGGCCCAGTCGCGCGAGGATCCCGTGCCGTATTCCTTGCCGGCCAACACCACAAGCGGCACGTCGTGCGCCTGATAGTTTTGGGAGGCCTCAAAAATCGTGCTCGGCTCCATGCGCAGGAAATCATAGGTGAATCCGCCGTGGATCATGTCCTCGCCCACCGAGTCGAACAGCATGTTGCGCAGGCGGATGTTGCCGAACGTGCCGCGCATCATCACTTCATGGTTGCCTCGGCGCGAACCGTAGGAGTTGAAATCCTTGACGGCCACGCCGCGATCGGTCAGGTACTTGCCCGCGGGGCTGGTCGCCTTGAACGCGCCGGCCGGGGAAATATGGTCGGTAGTCACCGAGTCCCCAAGCAACGCCAGCACGCGCGCGCCTTCAATGTCCTGGACGGGCTGCGGTTCGTGCGTCATGCCGTCGAAGAAGATCTGGCGGCGCACATACGTGGAATTCTCGTCCCAGTCGAACAGTTCGCCCTGCGGCACATCCAATCCGTTCCAATGCGCGTCGCCCTGGAACACGGAGGCGTAATCGTCCACATACATGTCACGGTCCACGAATTCGTCCACCATGTTCGCGACCTGCTCATTGGTCGGCCAAATGTTCGCAAGGAACACGTCGTTGCCGTCACGGTCCTTGCCCAGGGGCTGGGTGGCGAAATCGAAATCCATCGTGCCGGCGAGCGCATAGGCGACCACGAGCGGCGGCGACGCCAAATAGTTCATTTTGACGTCGGGACTGATGCGTCCTTCAAAATTGCGGTTTCCGGACAGTACGGCCGTTACGGCCAGATCGTTGGCGTTGATGGCACGCGAGATTTCCGGCAGCAGCGGTCCGGAGTTGCCGATGCAGGTGGCGCATCCGAATCCCACCACGTTGAATCCGAGCGCGTCGAGATCCTCCTGCAGGCCCGAACGGCGCAAATAGTCGGCCACGACCTGGGAGCCCGGCGCCAGCGACGTCTTGACCCACTGTTTGGGCGCGAGTCCCTTGCGTACCGCGTTGCGCGCGATAAGTCCGGCCGCCATCATGACCGACGGGTTCGACGTGTTCGTGCATGACGTGATCGACGCGATGGCCACCGCACCGTTCGTGATTTCGAAGTCGCCGCGGAAATCGGTGGATACGGCTACGGGGTCGAGCGTGGTGTCGTCGCCCAAGTATTCGGGCAGCGTCTGTTCGAATGTGCGCTTGGACGCGGCCAGTTCAATGCGGTCCTGCGGCCTCTTGGGGCCGGCGATGGACGGCACGACGGTGGACAGGTCGAGTTCGAGATATTCGGAGTATTGCGGTTCGCAGTAATCGGGATCGGCCGGATCATGCCACAGCTTGTTCGCCTTGGCGTAGGCTTCCACGAGCGCCACATGCTCGTCGCTGCGTCCTGTCAGGCGCAGATAGTCGAGCGTAATCTCGTCGATCGGGAACAGTCCGCAGGTGGAACCGAATTCGGGGCTCATGTTGCCGATCGTGGCGCGGTTGGCCAGCGGGATTTGCGCGATGCCTTCGCCGAAGAATTCCACGAACTTTCCTACCACGCCGTGGCGGCGCAGCATGTCAGTAATAGTGAGCACCACATCGGTGGCCGTCACGCCTTCCTGGATGGAGCCCGTGAGCTTGAATCCCACCACGCGCGGCACAAGCATGGAAATCGGCTGGCCGAGCATGGCGGCTTCCGCCTCGATGCCGCCCACGCCCCATCCGAGCACACCGAGGCCGTTGACTGTGGTGGTGTGCGAATCCGTGCCCACGCACGAGTCCAAGTATGCGAGCGTGCGGCCGTCGTCCAGAGCCTTGCTCATGACGACTTGCGCCAAGTATTCAATGTTGACCTGATGGATGATGCCGGTTCCGGGCGGCACCACACGGAAGTTTTCGAACGCCTGCTGGCCCCAGCGCAAGAACTGGTAGCGTTCCGCGTTGCGCTCGTATTCGCGTTCCATATTGCGTTCCACGGCGTCCGGAACGGCGTACGAATCAATCTGTACGGAATGGTCGATAATCATGTCCGACTGGACTTGCGGATTGATAACGGCCGGATCTCCTCCCAAATTGCGTACCGCGTCGCGCATCGTCGCCAAATCGACGATGCAGGGCACGCCCGTGAAATCCTGCATGACCACGCGCGAGGGCGTGAACTGGATCTCATGGTTGGGATCGGCCGCCGGATCCCAGTTCAGCAAGTCACGCACCTGCTCTTGCGTAATATTGCGGCCGTCCATGTTGCGGACCAGATTTTCCACAAGAATACGCAAGGAAAACGGCAGATGGTCTATGCCTTCAAGATTTGCGATATTGACATACGCGTAGTCGTTTCCTGCAACGGAAAGCACATCATACACAGAAAGCTCCTTCCACGAGCGCACCAGTGCGGGGCTACTGTATAAAGTTCTTTGTTACCGTTTCTTTACGGACCGCCATCGTGAGACGAGACGCATGCCGTAGGGGAACAGGCGCGGTACCACGAGCAGGCACAGCGTGAAAATCACCACGCCATAGCCAAGCGCGATAAGCGCCGTCCACATCAGCGAGCCCGTGGGAATGACGAGCGCGAAGAAATGCGCGACAAACGGGATGCACGCGCCGGTCACGCCGACGGCGGCGAACGCGAGCACGAGCAGGCCGCGCCACGAATTGAGCGGACGCGCCACACGGGCCAGCACCACAATGCTCAAAATGAACAGCATCATGGCGCAAATGGACCGCAGCTGCGTAAGGTCGGCGGCCGACGAATCCACATGCCAATGCATTTGTGCGGGAATGAACCATGCGGTCATGAGCACGGCAAGCGCGATACCCGCGCCGCACGGCAGCGCGAACTGGAACACGCGCGTCAAGAATCCCGGAATATAGCGGCGCGTATTGGGCGCGAGCGCCAGAATGAACGCGGGAGCGCCAATTGTCAGCGCGCCGATATAGGTAATATGGCGCGGCAAATACGGGTACGGGATGGCTGTCAGCACCACGCCGAAGGAAATAAGCGCCGAATATACGGTTTTGACGAGGAACAGGCTGGCCACACGTTCCATGTTCGCCATCACCTGGCGTCCGCGGGCCACCACGGTGGGCAGATGCGAGAATTTGGAATCCACGAGCACCACTTCGGCCACGGCCTTCGTGGCGGGAGCGGCGTTGCCCATGGCGATGCCCAGGTCCGCCTCTTTCAAGGCAAGCGCGTCATTGACGCCGTCGCCCGTCATGGCCACCACATGATGCTTGGCGTGCAAGGCCTGCACAATGGCCTTTTTCTGTTCAGGCAGCACGCGGCCGAGCACATCCACGTCCTCAAGCACTTGCGCGAGCTGGTTAATGTCGGACGGCAGTTCGCGCGCGTCCATGGCGCGCGGCTCCCGATCCCCTGTCAAACGCACCTTGGAAGCGATGGCGCGTACCGTGGCCGGATTGTCGCCGGAAATCACGCGGCAGCGCACGCCCTGCTCGCGGAACCATGCCAATGTGGATTCGGCGTCGGAGCGGATGCGCTCGCTGCACAACACCACGGCCATGGGCAGCGCTTGCGCGTCCAGGCCCGGATTCGTGGCGAAATCTTGGGGCGCCGCATGCGCGTCGCACACCATCAGCAGCACGCGGTTGCCTTGCGCCGCATACTGTTCCACTTGCGCCGCCACATCATGGTAATCGCCGTCAAGCGCGGCCAACAGCACTTCGGGAGCACCCAGATACCAGCGTGAATCGTCGTATGCCACGGCGCTCCATTTGCGCGAGCTCGAGAACGGAACGCGCGTACGCACGTCGCCCACGCTCACATGGTCGGCGCCCAACGCTTCCAGAACGGCGCGGCCCGTGGCGTTGGGCTGCTGTTCGTTGGCCAGGTCGAATAGCGCTTGGCGAATATCGCTGTCGCTCGCGCGGGCGCCTTCGACGGGCGCCACACGGTCCAGCTGGATGCCGCCGTCGGTAATCGTTCCCGTCTTGTCAAGATTCAACGCGTCCACGCGCGCCAGCGTCTCCACGGAATCAAGATTCTGCACAAGCGTGTTGTGGCGCGCCAAACGGATGGCGGCCAGCGCAAAATTCAGCGAGGTGAGCAGCACGAGACCTTCGGGAATCATGCCCACCACGCCCGCGACCGACGAGACCACGGCATGGCGCCACGAACCGGTAGCGATCGCCTCGGACCAGCCACCCACCGTACCCATTTGCGTACAGATCAGCAGAATGCACAGCGGCACCACGAGCACGGTCATGAATTTAAGGATCGTGTTGATGCCGTGGTTCAAGTCGGACACCGTCTTTTTATAGACTTTCGCCTGCGCCGTCAACGTGGCCGCATAACTGTGATCCCCCACCGCGCTTACCGTAACGAGCGCCACGCCGGCCGTAACGGTGGAACCTGAAAATACCGTGTCACCGGCCTTTTTGCGCACGGTACGCGATTCGCCCGTAATCATCGACTCGTCAAGCTCGAGCCCCCAAGTCTGTACAATAACGCCGTCCGCGGGCACCTGTTCGCCTGACCCCAGCCACAACGTGTCACCGAGCACAATCCGTTCGCCGGGCACATCCACATTCTTGCCGCCGCGGCGCACCACATAGTCGGACGCTACCAAAATGGAAAGTTTGTCGAGCGCGTGCTTCGCTTTCAACTCCGTGGCGATGCCGATACCCGTGTTGATAATGATCACGAAGCCGAATACGGCGTCTTTCCACGAACCGGCCAGCAGTACGAAAATCATGGCCGTGATAATGATGCCGTTGAACAGCGTGAAGACGTTGGAGCGGATAATGGACGCCAATGAGCGCGACGGCTTGTCATTCACCTCGTTGGTCTGTCCCTGGTGTACGCGCTCTTGCACCTGCTCTGCGGTGAGCCCGGATTCGGAAACGTCAGGAAGCGTTACGGCAGCATTCATGGTTTCCACCCTAACCTACGGGACGCGCACATATGAAAATTGTTCAATAAGCTTGAGATCAAGTATGAGACGCAACGGTGATGTGCTTGGCGTGCGGTTCATCGCGCACAATGGCGTCCACCGCGCTCGCGAAAGACGCGCTGTCCATGTTGTGGCCGGGAACCGTAATGGATGCTGCATACAGCACGGGATCGGCGGGCAGCGCTTCGGCATTGATGAACGCCACGGCCACGCCGGCGTCGCGCGCGTTCTGCAATGCCGCCGTCCATGCGGCGCTCGCGGCCTGCTGTTTGGTAAATCCGTCGATCAGTACCAGATGTGCGCGCCGATGCACGAGATCCGCCACGGCACCTGTTCGGGAGTCGTCCGAATCGGAGCCTCCCATATATAGTCCCACCATGTTATGGGAGTCCAGCGCTTTGAGCATGGCCAGGGTTGGAGCCGATTCCTGGGAAGATCCCACAATACCCACGGTAATGCGGTCGCCTTGCACATAATCATGGGCGATCGCCGCGGCCGTTTTCTGCGTGTCCCCTACCGCGGCGTCATGAGGGGCGCATGCAGCGGCGCCTATTGCATATGCGGCGGCCAACAGCATGGCGGCGAGCGCCCGCACGCACCGCTGTATCTTGTTCCGCACGCGACGGTTCGCGCCCCCGCCCTTCATGCTGCCGTCCATACCGTTGTTCATCGCGCGCGGCTTACTGTTCCGCGGACGCTTCGCCGGTCGCCTGCTCGCGCGTACCATCCGCTTCAAGCTGCGCCTTCGCCTCGCGCGCTTCACGGAATTTCTCCTGCATCGTCGGATTCTTGTAGGTGAGCCGGCGCACGGTCACGTCCTGCACTTTGTTGTTCGCAAGCCGCAGGTTGTTTTGGGAACCAAGCAGTGCCTGTTTTGTTTTCTGCAAATGGTCGATCGACTTGTCGATTTCGTCGATCACCGTTTGGAATTTGCGTGACGCGAGATCGTAATTGCGTTCGAACCCTTCCTTGAATTCGTTGAGCTTGTCTTCAAAATTCGTGATGTCGATGTTCTGCGTACGCATCTGTTCCAACTCGAGCTTGTATTGTAGCGAGTTGACTGCGGCGTTGCGCAGCAGTGTGATCATTTGGATGAAGAACTGCGGACGGATCACATACATCTTCGGATACCGATAGGAAACGTCCACAATACCGCAGTTGTACAGTTCACTGTCTTCTTCGAGCATCGAGACGAGCACCGCGTATTCGCAGCCCTTCTCTTTGCGGTCCTTGTCGAGTTCCTTGAAGAAGTCCTCGTTCTTGTGCTTGGTGGCCGTGGTTTCGTTCTGGTTTTTCATTTCGAACATGATCGAAATGATTTCCGTGCGGTCCTCTTCGTTCGCGGGCTTGTCATAGTCGCGGAAAATGAAGTCGCCTTTGCTGCCCGTGCGCGCGTCATTGTCTTTCTCGAAATAGGCGTTCGGGAACATGCCCATGCGCATCGAGTTGAATTGGGTCTGGCAATGCTGTTCAAGCGTCTCGCCCACCATTTTGGTCGACAGGCGCGTTTTGAGGTCTTTGAGTCGTTCGATCGTCTCGTCACGGTCGCGCAATTGCAGTTCGTAGCGTTCCTTCATCGACTTGCGTTCCAGATCGGTTTCCAGCTGCGCCTTGTCGAGCGAGTTTTTCAGTTCGTCACGTTCGCGTTCAATGTCGGTGACGGCCTTGATCACGTCCAGGTCGCGCTTCTGGTCGGCAGTCTCGAGTTGCATGGTAAGGCGAGCGATTTCGGCATCCTTTTGCGCATTGGCCTGCTGCAATTGGGATTCGAACTGCGCCTTGAGCTCGGCGATTTGGGCGTCCTTATTGGACTCCATTTGCCGCAATTCGCTGTCCGCCTTGGCTTGCGCGAGCTCCATTTCCTTGCGGTTGTTATCCTTGAGGATCTGTTCGCGCGACTTGAGTTCGCGGTCAAATTCCTTGCCGCGTACCTGCTGCGCGATCTGTTCGTATCCGGCTTCGTCGATCGTGAACACCGTGTCGCAGTGCGGACAACGGATTTCATGGTTGGCCATATCTACTCCCCTCATCAAATGTCCGTATTGTACGTCCGCTTGCCACGGTGTGCACGATCTTTTCGCCGTCGCTTACTTGCGGAACAGCGCCACCGTTTCCACATGGTGCGTCATCGGGTAAATGTCGAATGCGCGAATGTCGGCGAGCGAATGGCCGAGCTTGGTAAGCGTGGCCGTGTCGCGCGCTAGGCTTGTGGCGTCGCAGGCGATATAGATGACGGCGGGAGCGCCGGACTGGGCGATCTGCTGGCACACCTTGGCCTTGGCGCCTGCACGCGGCGGATCGAGCACCACCACGTCGGGGCGGCCCAGTGCGCGCGGCACGTCACGCGACAACGTCTTGGCCACGTCTCCGCAACGTGCGTCAATGACGTCGCGCAGTCCCGCTTCACGAATGTTCGTGTGGGCGCTGGAAACGGCCAGTTTGGATCCTTCCACGCTCAGTACGCGCGTGGACGGCGCCGCAAGTGTGGCCAGCGGCAACGTGAACAGGCCCGAGCCCGAGTACAAATCCCATACGGTCGCCTGCGGCTTGCCCTGCAGCACTTCGTGGACGAGTCCCATCACATGCTGCGGCAGCGCCATGGGCGCCATGCGGTGCATTTGCCAGAAGCCGCGGGCATCCACTGTATACGTGAATTCCTTGTTGTCTACGCTCATGCGTTCGGTGAGCTTGTTGCGGCCGGCGTGCAGCTTGCCGTTGACGAGTACCGCGTAATTGCCGTCTACGGCTTGCCATGCTTCTTCAGAGCTTGTTTGTGGTGTGGACACGTCCACGGAACGCGGTTCGGGAACGGCGCAACGGATCTGGTCCCCCGGCTTGAATCCGCCTTCCCACACCTTCGTATGCTCGGCCACGGCCAACAGCGCGTTCGTGGCCAACGGCATCGTGGTCAGCGGCACGCGCACATGCGTGCCACGGCGGTGCATGGACGGTAGGCCGTCCTCGCCGGCCATCATTTCAATACGCGTACGCCAGTGCAATCCGCCCAGCGCCTCGTCGCCCGGCATACGTTCCACGGGCACTTCCACGTCCACGTGTCCCAGCCTATGCATCTGTTCGGCCACCATGCTCGCCTTCCAAGCGAGCTGGCCCGGAAGCGACACATGGATAAGGTCGGCGCCTCCGACACCGCCGCCCATGGCGAGAGGGCCGGCCAATGGCCATGGCGGCGTGACGCGTTCGGGACTTGCTTCCAGTACTTCGGTCACTTCGCCCGTCCAGAAACGGTCGTCACGATTGTGCGGTTCGTCCAACGAAACCGTCACCAGTTCTCCCGGCAATGCGAAGCGGATAAATACCACTCGTCCGTCAATATGTCCTACACATCGGCCTTGGTCTGCGTACCGTTCCACGCGTACCGTTGCGTCCATGCCCTAGTTCTCCCTATATTTGCGGCCTCGCCCGTATGCGGGCGGCGCCGTTTACTCATGCTCCGTATGGTCCGAATGCCCGGAATGCTCCGACTCGGCGCGCAGCGATTCCTGTTGCTTCATTCGAATCTTACGCTCATGCATGGGATTGGCCACAATAAGGAATGACACCCAGATGGCGAGCGCCCAGAACGGGATGCCCATAATCAGGCGCGAAACACCGAGCCATCCCACCTGGTCGGTCGCATAAAGCGGCACTTGTACGGCAAGGCGCAGCGCGAACAGGGCGATCCATAGCCAGGTAATTGTGGTGTATGCCTTCATAAGCGGCTTGTCCGACCGCCAGCCGTTGAGCCATTGGCGGTAGTGTTCCGTGGGAAGCGTACGGATGAATTCGATGACGAATCCCAGTCCCGGCACATGCACGGCCAGTGACACGAGCAACACCACGATATAGGCGCCGTTCGTAATGAAACCGAGCATGTAATAGTTGCGCGCATCGTTGCTTTTCCATGCCCAGATCAGGCAGATGGCCACGGCGAGCAATCCTGAAAGCGCCCCCATAATCGACTGGCGTTGGATCAGGCGCACGATGACCTGCAATACGGCCAACAGCGCCGAAACGAGCACGGTCAGCTGCAAGTTGCTCGTAATGATGAACATCACCACGAATACGACGCCCGGCAGCATGGATTCGACCACGCCGCGCGGGCCGCCGATGGCGTCGATAATGGAAAAGTCGTCGCTGTCCGCGCTTGCCAACGCGCCCAGACCGGTTCGTTTGCCGGTCCGGGAAGTTGATTGAGCCACGCGCGCCCCTTAGCGCAGTTCGGAGAACATCGGACCGCGCGACAGCGTGGTTTTCACTTCCGTCTCGTGGTCGGAGCTCAGCGGTCCCTTAAGCGGATCATTATCGTTCAACGGGTTGGAACCGTTGACGTCTTGTGCGCCTTGGGCGTTCTTGGCCGCTTCGCGACGCTCGTTGGGCGTCATCGGCGCGCTCATCGGGATCAGGTCGCGCGGAGCGAGCGGCGCGTCACCACGCTCCACCACGATGTTGGCGAAGAACTCGTTGAGCGTCTTGGCTTCTTCGCTGTCCTCGTCGGTGGCGGCGTTGCCGGAGAAAATGCCGCGCAGCATCCAGCGCGGGCCGTCCACGCCCACAATGCGTGTCATCACGGTTTTGCCGCTTTTGACGGTTACAGGCAGCAGCACTTCGGTGCCGAACTTGCCCTGCTGCTCGCTGGCCTGCGGGTTGGCTTCCAGTAAGTCGGCGCGCACATCGTCCCACAGTCCCAACGTCTTGGGCGCGGCGAACGCTTCCACTTCCACGCTGCTGGCCCCCAGCGTCATCGTGCTGCCCAGCACTTCGCGCGTGGCGCGGTTGGCCTTGATGCGCAGCGACATGCCCGGCACGAACGGCAGATAGTACGAGCCAAGCGACAGGTACTCGTCATAGTCCGGGGCGGCTTCGTCGTCCACATCCCACGGACCGACCATTTCGCCGCGGCCCACATATTCCATGCTGACCGACGGCTCGTCACTGTCCATCGTTTCCATGCCGGCCTTGGCCAGCGCTTCATTTTCTACGGATTCATCGGCGGTTTCTTGAGCGTCTTCGTGCGCAGTTTCGAGGGTTTCCTCGGCTACGTTGCCGGCCTCATCCTGCTGCTGCTTCTTCTTTTTACCGAAACCGAACAGTCCCATCAGTTCCTCGTTTCATATTCGCGGTACGCAATTCACGTCGTTCACCAGACTAACACCAACAGGCGCGGTACGCTGGCGTCCCCTCGTCAAGATTTCGCAAGGAAACGGGCGTGCGCGCGAGTGGATCAAAAATCATAGGTGATTGTCAATGGCGCATGGTCGCTCCAACGCGTGTTATAGGTGCCCGACTTGTCCACGGAGAACGTTTGCGCCGTGGCGGCCAATTCCGTGGTGGCGAACTGGTAGTCGATGCGCCAGCCGGCGTTGTTGTCGAAGGCGCGTCCGCGCTGGCTCCACCACGTGTACGGTCCCTGCACGTCTCCGGCCAGGCGGCGCGTGACGTCCACGAAATGGTATTCGTTGATGATGCGGTCGATGTATGCGCGTTCCTCAGGCAGGAAGCCGTTGTGTGTCTCGTTGCGCTTCCAGTCCTTCAAATCGAGCGTGGTGTGCGCAATATTGAAGTCGCCCATTACCACGGCCTGGTTGCCTCCTTCGGCCGCGATCTTGGACAGTTGGTCGAACCTCACCATCATCGCGTCGAGGAAACGGTATTTCTGCGCCATTTTTTCAGGGGATTTCACATCGCCCGCGTGATTGTACACGCAGCAGACCGTGAGATTGTGGTTGTCGGGCGTCACGACATCCATTTCGATCCATCGACCCGTGTCCACGTCGTCGTCGGACGGCAGTGTCGCCAGTCCGTACCGCTTGTCCGTCACTTGGTAATCCGTGAGCAGTCCCACTCCGGCGCGGCCCTTGATGCGGCATACCTCGTCCATGCGGGCCAGGTCGTCGGCCGACGCGATTTTGCCTTCCGACGCGTAGTCGTTCGCGTATGTGGCGAACAGGTCGTCCAGTACGTCCTGTGGGGCGCGCGTTTCCTGCAACGCCACAATATCCGGCGTGTATTCGTCGAGCCACTGTTCAAATCCCTTGCGCTGGGAAGCGCGAATTCCGTTCAAATTGACGGTTGCGATACTCATAGTCATGTTGCCGACATTACCAGCGCAACCGCGCAATCGGCCGTGATTTTTCTGACAGAATCTGCACGCTCCATAGAGAAGTACTGAAAATTCGCTGACGACGACGTCCGCAATATAAAAAATGAAAATATAAGAATATAAAAAAGGAGGACGACTTGTCGTCCTCCCATAAGAATGCGTCCGTATGAAACGGCGCTACGTAAGCGGATCGCTCACTTCTTGTCGGCGAGATCCACGCCGAGCTCCAGCTTGCCGCCAGGAATGGCGTCAAGCAGGTCGCGGGTGTACTGCTTCTGCGGGTTGTTGAACACCTGGTCCGTGGTGCCGTGCTCCACGAGCTTGCCGTGCTGCATAACCACCACATCGTCCGCGATCTGGCGAACTACGGCCAAATCGTGCGTAATGAACAGGTAGCTCAGACCACGTTCCGCCTGCAGGTCGTTCAGCAGCTGCAACACCTGGTCCTGGACGAGCACGTCCAGTGCGGACACGGCCTCGTCGCACACGATGACGTCAGGGTTCAACGCCATGGCGCGCGCGATGGCGATACGCTGGCGCTGGCCGCCGGAAAGCTCGTTCGGGTAGCGGCCCATCACGGATTCCGGAAGTTCCACCATGTCGAGCAGCTCGCGCACACGAGCTGCGCGGCTCTTCTTGTCGCCAATGCCGTGAATATGCAACGGCTCCTCGATGGAACGGAAGATCGAGTACATCGGATCAAGCGAACCGTACGGGTTCTGGAAGACGGGCTGCACGTGGCGGCGGAAGTCAAGCAAGGACTTGCCCTTGAAGTTGGCGATGTCCTGGCCGTCATAAAGCACCTTGCCGCTCGTGGGCTCCAGCAGCTTCAGGCACATGTTGGCCACGGTGGACTTGCCCGAACCGGATTCGCCCACAATCGCCAGCGTGGTGCCGCGCTTGAGCTTGAAGCTCACGTCGTCCACTGCCTTGAACAGTTCCTTGCGGCGCGGCAGCTTGAATTCCTTGGTCAGGTGCTCCACGTCGATGATCGTGTCGTTGGCCTCGAGCTTGGCAGTATCGACCTTGTGCTCCATGATCGCGGAAGCGTCGCCGCCGTGTTCCTTGACGGACACGATGCGCTGCGACGCCAGCGACGGGGCCGCGGCCACGAGACGCTTCGTGTACGGGTGCTGCGGATGCTGCAGCACTTCCAGCGACGGGCCGGATTCCACGACACGGCCCTTGTACATCACGACGATGTGCTGGGCGCGCTCGGCGGCCAGACCCAAATCGTGCGTAATGAACAGCACGGCGGTGCCCAAAGAATCGGTGAGCATGCGCAGGTGGTCGAGGATCTTCTTCTGCACGGTCACGTCCAGTGCGGACGTCGGTTCGTCGGCGATCAGCAGCTCAGGACGGCATGCCAGACCGATGGCGATCAGCGCGCGCTGGCGCATGCCGCCAGAGAACTCGTGCGGGAACTGGCGGGCGCGCGTGGCGGCGTCCGGCAGGCCGGCTTCGGACAGCAGGCCCGCGATACGGTCTTCCATGGTGGAGCCCGTGACGTACTTCTTGGCGATATACCAAGCGTCGTCGTCCTTGACGCCATAACGCATCAGGTCGTCGGCCACACGCCAACGCGTCTCGGAACCGGCAACCCAGTCCGTACGGAAGTCGGCCATGGCCTTTTCCAGCTTGGCGCCTTCGCAACCGGTTTCCACCAGCGCCTTTTCGGCGGCCTCGAGCAGCTGCGGCAGTTCCTTGGAACCGATGAAGGTTTCATCGCCTTCATCTTTGAGCTGCACGCTCGTGTCGGCCAGCGCCTTGGAGAGCTTGGATCGCTTCTCGTGGGAAACGTCCATGTTGTTGGCGACAAGCGATTCCTTGACCTGGGTGCCGATACGCCACACCGGGTTCAAGTTGCTCATCGGGTCCTGCGGCACAAGGCCCATCTTGGAACCGCGGATCTTGACGAACTCCTTCGGCTTCCATCCGGAGATTTCCTCGCCGTCCAGCTTGATGGAGCCGCCCACCACATGGCCCGTGCCCGGCAGCAGGCCGAGGCACGCCATGGCGGACGTGGACTTGCCGGAACCGGATTCGCCCACGATGGCGACCCACTGGCCCGGGTACACGCTGAAGGAGGAGTCGGTCACCGCGTGGATGGCCTTGCCCGTGTCGGACGTAAAGTCCACCTGCAGGTCCTTGACCTCCAGCAGCGGGCCTTGGGCGAGCTGCTGTTCGTGCAGCTGGTCCGCGGTCGCGATACGGCTATTGGTAGAAGTTGATGCGCTAGACACTTCCGACGCCTTTACATTGTTCGATTCAGTCATTGCCACTCCTCACTCACGCCGTACGGCTCTTCGGGTCGAGGGCATCCTTGACGGCGTCGCCCATCATGATGAAGGCGAGCACCGTAATGGCCAGGGCCACCGACGGGTAGAACAGCACCATCGGATCGGTGCGCAGCAGGGACTGGGCGTTGGAGATGTCGCCGCCCCAGCTGACCGTGGTGGTCGGCAGGCCGATACCAAGGAAGCTCAGCGTAGCTTCGGACACGATGTAGGAACCGAGCGACGTGGTCGCGATCACGATGATCGGGGCCAGCGAGTTCGGGATGATGTGGCGGAACAGGTTGCGCATCGGGGTGGAGCCCAATGCGGTGGAAGCCGTGTTGAACTCAAGGTTCTTGGTACTCAGCACGGCGCTTCGCGCGATACGGGCCACGGAGACCCAGCCGAACAGCGCCAGCACGAGCACGACCTTCCAAATGGATTCCGAAGTACGGAACATCTGCAGCACCACGATGGCGCCCAGCAGCATAGGGATGGCCATGAAGATATCCACGATACGGCTCAGCACCGCGTCGACCCAGCCGCCGCAGAAACCTGCGATGGCGCCGACCAGCGAGCCGAAGAACACGACGATCAACGTGGAAAGGATGCCCACGCTCAGCGAGGTGCGCGTACCGTAGACCACGCGCGCATACACGTCGCAGCCCTGGAGATCAAAACCGAACGGGTGGCCGGAGGAAGCGGCGCCCAACGAGTTTTCCAGCGTGCAGTAGTTCGGGTTCTCGCGCGTGAACACGCCCGGGAACAGAGCCACAAACACGATAAAGACGATCAAGATGCCGGAAATGATGAACAAGGGGTTACGGCGCAGCGTACGCCACGCGTCGGCCCACATGCTCGTGGCCGGAGCGGATTCGTCGACGGAATCGACTTTCAGCAGCGGCGTCTCCTCAATGGACGCCACGTAACGCTCCTGGCCCGGCAAAGTCCTAACAGAGTCAATATTCTGTGCCAAAATTCTTCCTCACTCTCACGCGTAACGAATACGCGGATCGAGCGCCGCGTAGAGCATATCGACAACAAGGTTGCACACCACGAACACGAGCGTCAGCAGCGTCACGATCGACACGACCATGTTGGCTTCGCCCTTCAGGATGCTCTGGTACGTCAGGTAACCGACGCCGTGGATGTTGAAGATCTGTTCGGTCACCATGGCGCCGCCCATAAGCGCGCCCAGATCCTGGCCCAGGTAGGTGACCACAGGAATCATGGAGTTGCGCAGGATGTGACGGAACGTGACCGACGTGTTGCTCATACCCTTTGCACGGGCGGTGCGCACGTAGTCCTGCGGGATGTTCGTGGAAATTTCGGAACGGGACAGGCGGATGATATACGCCATGGATACCGAGCCCAGCACCATCGCAGGCATCAACAAGTCAAAGAATCCGGGGTTCGAGCCTGCGGTCACCGGGAAGATGCGCAGCTGAACGCCCAGCACATACTGGCCCACGAAACCGGTAACGAACGTTGGTACCGAGATGAGCAGCAGCGAGACGATCAGGATCACCGAATCGTACCACTTGCCCTTCTTCAGGCCGGAAATGGCACCGAAGACCACACCGAAAATAGCTTCGAAGCAGAACGCCATCAGGGCCAGCTTGATAGTCACCGGGAATGCGCGGGCAATTTCGCTGATCACCGGCTGACCGGAGAAAGTCTCACCAAAGTTGAGTGTCAATGCGTTCTTCAAGAACAGCAGATACTGGATTATAAATGGTTTGTCCAGATTGTATTCTGCGCGGATCTGGGCGGCCACTGCCTCATTCACGGGCTTATCGCCGAACATCGCCTTGACCGGATCACCCGGCAAAGCGAATACGAGCGCGTATACCAACAGCGTCGTACCAAGAACCACGGGGATCATCTGCAAAATGCGTCGCAGAAGATATTTTCCCATTGGTTGCTCCTTATTCTTCCTTTGTAGACCACGTCTTTCAGTATTTTTTTCGACTCTACATTGAAAAGAACCGAAATACTTGAAAGGGATCAGTAAAGTTCCCCGCCAGTCTACTCCATGGGTGGAATTAACCCCATACTATTTCCTGTATTCTCCCTAATTATTGCAACATCCTCACGTATGGTGCGCATTCGGGACGATTTGGAAACCTAGTAAACCATGCCCCCGTACAAGGCTCCAAATCAAGTTTTTTACTGCATTTGCCATGCAAACAGTTTTCCGATGATTTTTTATGAACCGATCTTTTTCCGGTTTTTAACAAAAATTTTACAATTATTTATGAAATCCCCCGCTAGGCATCGCCATCACGCATGACTACCGCCCATTCCCTTCGCCATTTGGATTTCGATATGCGAAAGGCGGAACGACGTATCGTTCCGCCCCTCGCCAAGTTGAGAACATGTCACGACACGCCCTCGAACGAAGGCGTGTCACGAACCGATCAGGAACGCGTCAGCTGCGTGTAGATCGGGACGTTCTGCCAGTTCATGGCGAAACCGTCGATGTTCTTGGCGCACACGCCGTCGGCGTTGCTGTAGTACAGCGGGATTGCCGGCAGCTGCACGAACAGGATCTCTTCGGCCTGGTGGTACAGGTCGTTGGCTTCCTCGGTGCTGGTCGCGGCGGCGGCCTTGGCGCACAGCTCGTCGAACTGGGCGTTCTTGAAGTTGCCGTCGTTGGAGCCGTGGCCGTCAGCTGCGGCCGAGTCGTACAGCGGGTACAGATAGTTCTGGATGGACGGGTAATCCGCCTGCCAGCCCGTACGGAAGGCGCCGGTCATCTTGCCGTCGGTGATGTCCGAACGGAACTGTGCGAAGGTCGCGACCGGGTTGGCCTTGGCGCCAATGTTGAGCGTGTTGTTCACGGAGTTGACAATGGCGTCGTACACCGGCTTGGCGCCACCATCGGCGTTGTAGGAGAAGGTGAGCGTGCCGGAGTACTTGCTGATGGCGTCGGCCTTGGCCCACAGGTCCTTGGCTTCGTCCGGGTTGTACTTGAGCACGTCGGAGCCCTTGAGGTCCTTGCTGTAACCGTTGATCACCGGAGCGGAGAAATCGGTGGCGACAGTGCCGACACCGTTGAGCACCTTGCTCACGATGGATTCGCGGTCGATGGCCTTGGACAGGGCCTGGCGACGCAGGTTACCTTCCTCGGTGCCGCACACCCAGTGCTCAAGCGAGCACGGGATCGTGAAGGACTGGAAGGAGGAACCGGCCTTGTTGTACGCCTTGATGGAAGTGTCCTTTTCGAAGGTCTTCGTGGCGGAACTCGGCACGGTGTCCATCACGTCGAGGTTGCCGGCCTGCACGTCCGCGTAGGCGGAGTCCGGATCGGTGTAGATCTTGAACGTGATGCCGTCGTTCTTGGCGGCGTTGTTGCCCTTGTAGTCGGCGTTCTTCGTCAGGGAGATTTCGGAATCGTGGCTCCACTTGTCGAACTTGTACGGGCCGTTGCCCACCGGGTCTTCGCCGAAGGCCTTCGGATCCTTGTAGAAGGATTCCGGCAGCGGGGAGAAGGCCGAGTAACCGATTTCGATCGGGAACACGGAGTCCGGGGCGTTCAGTGCGACCTTGAATTCGTGGTCGTTGACCACCTGCAGGCCGGAAAGCTGGTCGCCTTCCTTGGCGTTGTCGCTCTGCAGTTCGTCATAGCCCTTGATGCCGGACATGAACGAGGAGTTGAGCTGGGCGTTCTTCACGTTCGCCACGTAGCTCCAAGCCTTCGTGAAGGATTCGGCGGTGACGTCGGTGCCGTCCGTGAACTTCCAGCCGTCCTTGAGCTTGATCGTGTATTCGGTAGCGTCGTCGTTCGGCGTGATCGAGTCGGCCACTTCGTTCTCCGGGTTGCCTTCAGCGTCGAACGACACAAGGCGCGAGAACAGCAGGTCGATGATCTTGCCGCCGCCCGTTTCGTTGATGTTGCCCGGGATGAGCGGATTCTGCGGTTCGGAGCCATAAGCGGTGATGTTGCCGCTGGCCGCGTTGTTGTCGCCGCCACTGGCGCCACAGCCGCCGAGCATCATGCCCAGCGCCGCTGCCGCAGCGACAAGAGCGATTGCTCTCTTCTTCATTGTTAGTCTCCTTCAATGTTGTGCTAGTGAAATCAAGATGATTCACTATTCGCATAAGAGAGTCAGGTTGTTTGAGACTGTCCCCCTCATTGAATATGCATTATTGTGCATTACTTCGGTTGCTTTAGCCACAGATAAATCAAAATATCCATATTTTTTCATAATTTATTTACTTTTTATGCACAAAAATTTCTAAGATTGGCGTAATTTCAACGTTTTCATGAATCCCTATACTGCATAGTTCATGTTGAATATGCAGACACTATACGGACAGATTAATTAGATAAAACGCTTGACCTATTGCAAAATCTATCTTTCAGCAATGTCGTAATGTGATGAGGATCACAAAAATAGCCCCTTTTTTATGATCACTACGTGGACTATGGTGCCCGCGCCGACCACCGGCTACAGTAAGAAGATGCATTCGTGGAAGGAACCGCATGTGGACCGATGAACTGATTGACGACTATGTCCGATTCATGCGCTCGAACCGGGGCTTGAGCGAGCACACGTGCCGCGCATACGCCGCCGATATTCGCCAATGCCTCGATTTTTTGGCCCGTGAACGTTCCATACAACGCTTGCAAGACGTTGCGATCACCGATTTGCGCTCCTGGATGGCCCGCGAATCCCAACAGGTCGTCCGTTCCTCGCTGGCCCGCAAAACCGTGGCGATCCGTCGTTTCTTCTCCTGGGCCCAGCAGCACCATATTATTGACGCGAATCCGGCCGCCAGATTGGGCACGCCCAAACAGGCGCAGACGTTGCCCGCCGTGCTCAACGAACATCAGGCGCTCGATCTGATGGGCACCGTGGAAGCGCAGTGCACGGACCAGCCCGCGCCCGCCGATCGCAAGGAGGCGCGTCAGGAAGCCATTGCATTACGCGATTGCGCGATGATCGAGCTGCTGTACGCCACAGGCATTCGCGTGGCGGAACTTACGGCGCTCGACCAGCGCGACCTCAATTTTTCCAACCGCACCGTCAAAGTCACCGGCAAAGGCAACAAGCAGCGCGTGGTACCGTTCGGCATTCCCGCGCAACATGCGCTGGAACAATGGTTGGGAACACAAGGACGCCCCGTACTCGCCAACGGATCAAGCGGGGATGCGCTGTTTCTCGGCGCGCGCGGCGGCCGCGTGGACCAGCGCATCGTACGCTCCGCCGTGCACGAGCATGCGCGCGACGCCCAAGTTCCCGACATCAGCCCGCATGCCTTGCGCCACAGCGCGGCCACGCATATGCTCAACGGCGGCGCCGACTTGCGCGAGGTGCAGGAAATGCTGGGCCACGAATCGCTCGCGACCACGCAACGCTATACGCACGTATCCATCGAACAACTCAGGCAGCGCTACGAACAGGCGTTCCCGCGCGCATAATACCGCCCATACGCCGCCCAGATTCATTACAATGCTTGATAAGAGACACCCGGCAGCAGAAAGAGAAGAGCATATGGCTACACCTATATCCGCGTCAACGGCATCGCCCACGCGCACCATTCCGGACGACCAGATCGTGGCGCGCGCTGTCGACCTGTGCAAAACGTACGGGCAAGGCGACAGCCGCGTCGTGGCGCTCGACCATATCAATGTCGAGTTCCAGCGTGGCCATATGACCGCGATCATGGGACCGTCGGGCTCGGGAAAATCGACGCTCATGCACTGCATGGCGGGACTCGACCAGCCCACCGGCGGCCAAGTGTTCGTGGAAGGTCTTGAGGTGAGCTCCATGAACCAGCGCCAACTGACGCAATTGCGGCGCAAGGAGATCGGTTTCATTTTCCAGTCGTTCAATCTGGTGCCCACACTCAACGCCGAAGAAAATATTGTGCTGCCGCTACAGATCGCCCACCGCCCCATCGACAAGGACTGGTTCAATACCGTCGTGCGTGTCGTAGGACTCGAACAGCGTTTGCGTCACCGCCCAAGCCAGCTCTCAGGCGGCCAGCAGCAGCGAGTGGCGTGCGCGCGCGCCATGATGGAACGTCCCAGCGTCATTTTCGCCGACGAACCCACAGGCAACCTCGACTCGCGTTCCAGCCGCGAAGTGCTCGGATTCCTGCGCCAGTCCGTGGAAGAGTTCGGGCAGTCGATCGTCATGGTGACGCACGATCCGCGCGCCGCCAGTTTCGCGGACCGTGTGCTTGTGCTCGCCGACGGCTCGATCACGATGGACATGGACCATCCGTCCTACGACGACATTCTCGAAGTGTTCGCCAATCCCGACGACGACCAGTTCGACACCGCAACCGCCAACGGCGAGGTGGCGCTGTGATTCGCATAGGACTGCGCGATGCGCGCGCCCATATGGGCCGGTTCATCATGTCGATCATCGCCATCATGCTCGGCGTCTCGTTCGTGGTGGGATCATTCTGTTTCAGGGACATGCTCAACAACCAGGTGAGCCAGATGATGGCCACCAACGCCGACGCCGACGTCTATGTGCGCGGCGCCACCGAACAACATAACGACAAGAGCATCGGCACCGATTCCTCATCCTCAAGTGATTCAGGCGCATCCTCCTCGCTTACCGGGAATACGAGCACCACATACAACAGCATCAATCCGAATCTTGCGCAGACGCTGAGCAAAATTCCGGGCGTGGCCGCGGCCTCGCCCTCCTACATGGTCAGCGGGCTCGTGCTCGTGGGCGCCAACGGCAACGCCCGTAGCTCGATGGGCGCGCCCACACTCGGCATTGGCGTGGGACCAGGCAATGAATGGCGCTCCTCCACGCTTACCAAAGGACACTGGGCCGAAGCCGACAACCAGATCGCGCTTACGAACGAGGCGCTGGACAAATCCGGGCTCACGGTCGGCGACGAAACCACCGTGGTATTTGGCGACGGTCCGCACAAAGTCAAAGTGGTCGGCGCGTTCAACACGGCATCCTCGCAGGCCGGCGCCACGATCATCGCCATTGATCCGGCGCTCGCCAAATCGTTAAGCGAACAGTCCACGGGCAAAAGCAACGAAGTGTCCCAAATCGGCGTCTACGGCTCGAAAACGACGCCGCTGGACGAGCAGCAACAGCAGCAGCTCGCCGACCGCATCAACCGGGATCTTCCCAAATCCGCCGACGCGCACGCCGTTACGGGCGATTCAGTACGCGACGAAACCACCAAATCCGTTCAGGACCAAATGGGATTCGTACAACCCTTGATCCTGATTTTCGCGATTATCGCGCTGTTCGTGGGTTCGTTCATTATTGCGAACACATTCTCGATGATCGTGCATGATTCCATGCGCGGGTACGCGCTGCTGCGTTCCGTGGGCGCCTCACCGCTACAGATTTTCATGACGGTGATTATCCAGGCGCTGGTGCTCGGCCTCGTGGGATCCGTACTCGGCATCGCGTTGGGCTGGGGCATGGTGCGTTTGATTGTCGCCGGACTCAATGCCGCCGGCATGCCGCTGACAGGAGCCGTGGACCCGTCCCTTACGGACATGATTGTGGGATTGGTTGTTGGCCTGGTCGTCACTATTGTGGGCGCGGCATGGCCCGCCCGCACGGCGGCGCTCGCTCCCCCGATCCAGGCGATGAACGCCACGGTGAATCCCGAAAAGCCCGTGCGTGCCCGCGCCATTATCGGCGCGGTGATGACGGTGCTCGGCGCCTGCTGCTGGGCGTTCACCTGGCGCTTGGTCAATGTGGACGACCCCACCCCATGGAAGGCCGTCAACGATATGACTGTCGGCTGGCCGCTTGGCGTGGGCGCCGCGCTTGTGGTGCTCGGTGTCATTGTTATGGCGCCGGCCCTTGTCTCCCCCGCCCAGGCCGTGCTCGGTTGGATTCCGTCCCATTTATTCCCGGTAACGGGACGCCTTGCCACGCGCAATATTTCACGTGCCAAGCGCCGTACCGCGAACACGGCCACGGCCTTGTTCGTAGGTGTCGCCATTGTGGGGTGTCTCGCCGTGGTCGCTTCAAGTGCCAAAGCGTCCGTCAACTCGTTGGTGGACACGGGGTTCAAGGGCGATTTTGTGGCGATGAACGCCGCAAACGGCCAATTGACCGATGAACAGGTCAAGGCCATGGAGGACGTCAAAGGCATCGATACGGCCGTTCCCGTCAGCGCCGTAATGGGCGTGACCTACAACGACAGCGATCCAAGCCTTGTCATGGCCAGCGACCCGTCGCTGTTTACCAAGATTTTCAGTCCCGATACTGGGGACGACGAACAGCAGGGCGATCCTGTGGCGGCGTTGCGTGACGGCGATCTCGTCATTGGCGCGCAAGTCGCCAAAAACCAGGACTGGAAGCTCGGCCAAACCGTCACGGTACGCGCCAAGCAGGTCACGGTTGACGAGCAGGCCACGCGCCAAGCCCAGGCGCAATACCAGCAGCATGTGCAGGACCAGATCATGCAGGTACAGCAGGAAGCGCAGCGCTTGGCCGCGCAAGGCGACTTGCAGCAGGCGCAAGCCAAGGCCGAGGAAGCGCAGAAAATCGCCGAGGACGCGAAGCATGTCGACCCGATGACGCTCGTCAAAACGCGTACGGACACGGTGACCAAGAAGCTCAAAATTGGCGCGATTATCACGAATTCCATATATCGCACCATGGCGTTCGTCAACAACAAGGTCGCCGATGAGCTGGGCACGCCGCAAACGCATATGACGATGGTCCTGTACATGATCGCCGACAAGGGCGCCGATGTGGCGAGTGTGCAACGCAAGTTGCAGGACGCCGTCAAACCCTATTATGTCGTCAACATCATGAACCGCGACGAATTCAAATCCACGATGGCCACGATGATCAATTCCATTTTGATCATCCTCTACGCGCTGCTGGCGCTGTCCATTGTGATCGCCATCTTCGGCATTGTAAATACGTTGGCGTTGAGCGTGGCGGAGCGTACGAAGGAAATCGGGCTCTTGCGCGCCATCGGCACGTCCAACGGCCAAGTGCGCGGCATGCTCGGCATCGAGGCCGCGATCATTTCCGTATTCGGCACGCTGCTGGGCATTATTGTGGGCATAAGCGCGGGCATGGTGATCCGCTCCACCTACGCCAACAACGGCCTCACACAGCTGGCCATTCCATGGGGTGAACTTGGCGTGTTCCTTGTGCTGTCCATTGTGGTGGGATTGGTCGCAAGCATTTCGCCAGCCCATCACGCCTTGAAGCAGCCCGTGCTCGACGCGGTGGCAAGCGAGTAAATCATGCAAGAAGAACAACAACAAGAACCAATGCCGCGGATTCCGCTGCCTTCGCATATCCCCGAAGGTGCGCGCCTTGTGGTGCGCGTGGCTGACGGTATTGACGAATACAGCGGGCGTCCGCAATTCCGCGACTTTGTGGGACATGTGCGCTCATGGGACGGCGTTACGCTCGCGCTGACGCGTGACGCGTCGGCCAACGGACGCCGTCCCGCCGAGGATGTGGCCATCGATGCACGCACGATTGTGCGGCTCAAGCCTGTTCCCGAGCGCCCGAAACGCCGGGTGCAGCCGGAACAGTAAGCATTACAGCGCGATGCCCTGCTCCATAATGGCGCGGTGCGGGTCGGTAAAACGAATGATATGTTCGCCGCGCGCCGCGGATGCGAGCAGGTCCTCGCGCCAATGGTCGGCGCGCACTTCGAGGGAACCGAAAATGGTTTCCGTATGGCGTTCCTCGATGGCGGCGAGCGCCTTGGCGCGCGCCGAGCGGAACGGGTCGGCGTGGGCGAAGAAGTTGTCTACGGTCTGCTGGTCGTTGTCGCGCAGCGCGTCGGCCAGCCGCGTGACGCGCCTGATGACTTCGCGCAGCAGCTGTTCCACGTCGCCGCTGTTTTCTTCCACCATCGCCTGCGTGCGGTGCGGATCGGTCAGGGCTACGCGCGTCATGTCGCGCCAGGAGCCCGCGGCCAGCGACATGGCGATGTTGCGGTCGGGATTGTCGATAAGCATGTTGGCGAGCATGGTGGCGATGGCGTGCGGCATGTGGGAGATTTGCGCGGCGGCGCGGTCATGCGTGGCGTCGTCCACTATGATGAGCCGGTTCATGCACAATTGCGTGATCATGGACGCCACTTGAAGTACGCGCCCGTATGCGGTGTTGTCGCCAAACGTCACCGCCCACAACGCCTTGTCGAACAGCTGCGGGTCGGCGGCGCGCCAGCCTGACAGTTCGTTGCCGGCCATGGGGTGCGCGCCCACATAGCAATGGTCAAGTCCCGCCTCGTTGACCTGGTCGCGCACGAGTCCTTTGACGGAGCCCACGTCGGTAAGCGTGGTGGCGTCCGGATCGATAACGGGCGCAATGCGATGCAAAATATCCGGCATGGCGGACAGCGGATTGCACAGGACGAGTACGTCGGGCTTGGCGAGTACGAGATCTTCCAAATATTCCATGCACCGGATGCCGTAGCGTTGTGCATCCGCGTAGGGCTCGGCGCGATGGTTCCATGCCAATACCTCGCAATGCGTGGTGGCGAGCCTGCGCGCCAGGGAACCGCCAATCAGCCCCAAGCCCACGATGCCGACGCGGCCGGGCGCTTCCGTGCCTTCTGCGGCTTGAGGCTCCGCCTGCGTCCATTCATCAACAGTGATGTGGTCCTGCGCTACCATAATAGTTCCCCTTGCATGTTGTGCCGCGTAGCCTGCGGTTCCATTTGCGTACATATGCCGCCTTGCGGCAACATCCAGTCGGTGACGGGCGGATACACCTGGGTGTGGTGTGGATACACCGCCAGAGTCTTGACCCAGTCCCCGTGTCCCATCACACGTTCAAGCACATGGCGGCATTGCACCTGCCACGGCGCCTGGTCGATGGTGGCAATGAAGCTGTAGGTGCCGTCATGGCCCTTGATGGGACGGGACATGAGGCTGACCATGTTGAGTCCCGCGTCGCGGAACTTGTTCAAAAGGTCCGCCAATACGCCAGGTCCCGTGGCCAGCGGTACAAATCCTATGATCGATTCGTATCCGCCGGCGTCCTGCGTCCGGTATTCGTCCATGAATTGCACGGCGTGCGCACGGTTGGTCAATACGAGAAAACTGGTACGGGCGCCGTCGAAATCCTGTACGGCGCGGGCCACGGTGTGCAGGCCATATAGGTCGCCGCACAGGCTCGGCGCGAGCGCGACACTTTCGGATGCGAGATTTTGGCATCCCGCCGCGTTCGAGGTGGCCGGTACGGGTTCAAGCCCGTAGCGTTTGGTGAATGTACGGCATTGCGCCAATCCGTGCGGATGCGCGGTAACGCTTGAGCAATGGCGCAATATGCGTTCGGCACTCTCCCCGTACCGGTGCGCCGTATCCGTAGTGACGAACGCGTCAAACGTCACATGCACGTCCACGCGGGCCACGCCGGCCATGTCCGCGCTGTCGAGCAGCGCGTCAAGGTTGGGAACCACTACGCCTTCCACGTTGTTTTCCCAAGCCACCACGCCGAATTCGCCGCGCTGCGCCCCGGCGAATACATCGCCAATATTCGCGCAGGCCACGAGGTCGAACGATTCTTCTGGCATATGTCGACGCAGCTCGCTTGCCGCCGCTATGGCCGCCTGATGCGTAAATGTGCCTTGTGGACCCAAATAATACAGCCGCGTCGTCATGGTCCCTCCCCTATGCGCGTGTGCGCGAATCATCGCGCGGCGTTATCTCGAAGCACCGCGAGGGAAGTATCATGACCACGACTTGCACGGCGACCATGCCGAACAGCCAGAACAGGCTGGCGTATTTGCTAAAGAACGGCAAATCCCCCGTGGCGAACAGCGGTACCAGCACATCTCCCAATGGAGAGAAATTGGCCAGGAAATACGCGAACATCGAGGAGACGATCAGATGGATGGCCAACCCCACGCCTCCCATGCGGCTGCGCGCGCACCATGCGGACATGCCCACGAGCAGCCAAGCCAGTGCCAACCCATACGGAATATTGGCGGACGCGCCCATGCGTTGGGCGATCGTGCCGACAAAGGTGCTTGCCAACGCCGCGAGCACCGTGATCACGAGTTTGACGACGCCGCCTTGACGATGGCTCCATGGAATCGGAACGTCGGCGGTGGACGGTGCTGATGTCGATTGATACGCGCGTTGACTCATATCGCCTCAGTGTAGTACGAAACGGTACGAAAATGGTGCGTAGCGAAATTATGGTTCCGAAATATAAAAATCCCGGCAATACGGGAACAGTGTCCAATATTGCCGGGTTTGTCGGCGGTACCGTCAGTCAGTCATATTCATTCATTAATAATTAATGAATGACGACCGATCGGGTGCGGTCTTTCGCTCACTTGTTGTTGGCGGCGTTGTTGGCGCGGCGCTGCTTGGCGCGCCACTTGTACCAATCCTCACGGTTGAGGATGATCTTGCGCACGCGGATGGCTTCCGGCGTCACTTCGACGCACTCGTCCTCGTTCGCGAAGTCGAGCGACTCTTCGAGGCTCATCTTGATCGGCGGGGTCAGCGTCTCGAGCACGTCGGCCGTGGCGGAACGCATGTTCGTCATGTGCTTGGCGAGCGTGATGTTCACGTCCAGCTCGTCCGGCTTGTTGTTGATGCCGACGACTTGGCCCTCGTAGACCTGGGACTGCGGATCAACGAAGAAGCTGCCGCGGGCCTGCAGGCGCTGCATGGCGTACGGGGTCGCGGTGCCCTGGCGGTCGGAGACCATGGAGCCGTTCTGGCGCGTCACGATCTGGCCAGCCCACGGGGCGTAACCGGCGGAAATGGAAGCGGCGATACCCGTGCCGCGCGTGGCGGACAGCAGCGCGGTACGGAAGCCGATCAGGCCACGGCTCGGAACCGTGAACTCGAGGCGGATCCAGCCGGAACCGTGGTTGCTCATCGATTCCATGCGGCCCTTGCGGTCGGCCATGAGCTGTGTGACGGTACCCATGTACTCTTCCGGCACGTCAATCGTGGTGGATTCCATCGGCTCGCACAGCTGGCCGTCGATGGTCTTCGTCACTACCTGCGGGCGGCCGACGGTAAGTTCGTAGCCTTCGCGGCGCATTTCTTCGGCGAGCACGGCCAGCGCCAGTTCGCCACGGCCCTGGACTTCCCAAGCATCCGGACGGTCGGTCGGGATGACCTTGATGGACACGTTGCCGATGAGCTCGCGGTCCAGACGGTCCTTGATCATGCGGGCGGTCAGCTTGTGGTCCTTGCCTTCGGTGCCGGCCAACGGGGAATCGTTGGTGCCGAAGGTCATGGAGATGGCCGGGTCGTCCACGTGGATCAGCGGCAGCGGGCGCGGATCGTTAGGATCCACAATCGTTTCGCCGATCATGATGTCGTTGACGCCCGCGACTGCCACAATGTCGCCGGGGCCTGCGGATTCCACAGGCACGCGGTCGAGGCCCTGCGTACGCATGAGCTCGGAGATGCGGAAGTTTTCAATGGAGCCGTCCACACGCGACAGGCCGTAAGTCTTGCCCTTCTCGAGCACGCCGTTGTAGATGCGCACGAGGCCCAGACGGCCGAGGAAGTCGGAGGAGTCGATGTTGGCCACGTGAGCCTGCAGCGGAGCGCCTTCTTCGTATTCCGGAGCCGGAATGTTGGCGATGATGGATTCGAACAGCGGCTCAAGGTTGTCGTTGTCCGGCAGAGCACCGTTGGCCGGCATGTCGTCGGAAGCGTAACCTGCCTTGGCGGCGCAGTAGATCACGGGCAGATCGAGCAGCGAATCGATGTCGAGATCGACACCTTCCTCGATCACGTCCTGGGCCAAGCCCAGCAGCAGATCGGAAGCTTCGCCCACAACCTCTTCAATACGGGCGTCCGGACGATCCACCTTGTTCACGCACAGGATGACAGGCAGCTTGGCTTCGAGAGCCTTGCGCAGCACGAAACGCGTCTGAGGCAGCGGGCCTTCGGAGGCGTCCACGAGCAGCACAACGCCGTCGACCATGGAAATGCCGCGTTCCACTTCGCCGCCGAAATCGGCGTGGCCCGGGGTATCGATCACGTTGATCGTGATGCCTTCCGGATGGCCGTACTTCTCGGCCAGCGGACCCGTGTACTGCACAGCGGTGTTCTTGGCGAGAATCGTAATGCCCTTTTCGCGTTCCAGATCGTTGGAATCCATCACGCGGTCCGGAACTTCCTCACGCTCGTTGAACACGTTGGACTGCTGAAGCATTGCGTTGACCAGAGTGGTCTTGCCGTGGTCGACGTGCGCCACAATTGCAACATTTCGAATATCGCCGCGAACAGCCATGAAATAGCCTCTCCTGTTTTTCTTGTTCTACAAACTTTGCGTACGAAAAAGTGACAAAAGTATGATCAGTGCGTTTACGCACAAACAGTGCCATGATACTGACATTGTTCGACAGGGGGTGTTGCGGGCATGCTTGCGCCGCCATGGCGCATACCACGGCGGCTACTGTACAGGAATTTCAGGCCACAATGCCGCGGGCGACAAGCTCGCGCGCCACCTCGCGGTACTCCTTGGCCGTCTTGTGGTTCGGCAGGAACGTGGTGATCGGCTCGGCCGCCACATTCGCGTCCGGAAGCTTGATCGAACGCGCGATCACCGTATGGAAGACCTTGTCTCCGAACGCTTCGTAAATGCGCTGCAACACTTCATCGCAATGCAACGTGCGCGTGAACATGGTGACAAGCACGCCATAGACTTCCAGCGACGGATTGATGCGCGCCTGCACCTTCTCAATGGATTGCATGAGCAATGCCACGCCACGCAATGCGAAGAATTCTGCGGCCACAGGAATGATCACGCCGTCGGCCGCCGTAAGCGCGTTGACGGTCAGCAGGCCCAACGACGGCTGGCAGTCAATGATGATCACGTCATATTCGTTGCGGATGGGACGCAGCACACTGGCCAGCACCTGCTCGCGGGCCACTTCCGTCACGAGTTGCAATTCGGCCGCGGAAAGGTCGATATTGGCCGGCATCACGTCAAGATTGTCAAATTTCGTGTGCTGGATCACGTCGTGCACATCAATACGCGGATTGAACAACGCCGTGTATACGGTATTCTCCACGGCGTTCGCGTTGATGCCCAACCCGACCGTCGCAGCACCCTGCGGGTCGAAATCCACAATAAGCACGCGCCTGCCGTATTGCATAAGCGCGCCGGCAATATTAATGGAACTGGTAGTTTTGCCCACCCCGCCCTTCTGGTTGCACATGGCAATAACACGTGCCGGACCATGCTGCTGCAATGGTTTGGGCACCGGGAAGGTGGCATATTCACGTCCAAGCAAATCCGTAGGCATACTTCACACTCTATCAGTTCATTACGGGAACGTTCATACCGCCACGTTCCACGCCCCTGTTATTTCGCCAAACTCCTAGTGTAACGCGTCAATCACACAAATTATGCGCAACAGCGCAATATTATGCGGCTTTTTAAGCTGCGGATTTTATAGGTTATCCCCGTGCGCGCGGATGCGACATGATATACGTCTCGATCAGCGCATCGGGCGTCACATGCGTATAGCGCTGCGTGGTGGTCACCGAGGCGTGGCCCAGCATCTCCTGCACCGTGCGCACATCCATGCCTCCGGCCAGCAAATGCGTGGCGCACGAATGGCGCAGCGTATGCGGGTGGAGCGCCACGGGCAAATGCGCGCGCTCCCCCGCCTGCGCGATCACTTCCCACGCCGACTGCCGGCTCAAGCGTTTGCCGCGCTTGTTGAGGAAAATGGCGCGACGCTCACGCGCTCCCGTAGATTTGGCTTCCAGGCGCTCACGGCCTTGCGCCACATATTGTTCCAGCGCTTTAAGCGCATAGCTGCCCAATGGCACCAAACGCTGCTTGTTGCCTTTACCCGTAAGCTTGACAAGCCGGTTTTCCATGTCCACATCATTGAGGTCCGCGCCCGTCGCCTCAGAAACGCGGCATCCCGTGGCATACAAGAATTCGAGCAATGCTTTGTCGCGCAGCTGTACGGGATCGTCCACTACGGGAGTTGCCGCGTCCAACAGCGCCGAGACCTGTTCCACGGTGAGTACATCGGGCAGGGTCTGCGCGTTTTTTGGCGGTTTTACCGCCGCGGACACGTCCGCAACCACGTCACCGTTGTTCAGCAGGAACCGGTGGAACATGTGCACGCTGGCCAAACGACGCGAAATGCTTGTGGCGCTTTGCCCGTCTTCATGCATCCATGCCACGAACTGTTCCACATCATCCTGGCTGATAGCGGCCGCATCTTCCACGCCGTGCCGCTCCAACCACTCGCGGTACATCGCCAAGTCGGACTGGTAGGCGCTTACGGTGGCCGGAGATAGGCCGCGTTCCACTCCGATATATTCCAAAAATTGCGTTACCAGTTCGTCCATACCACTATTCATACCAGTCATTTTGGCTTTCTCCTCTGCATTTTGAGACACAAACCCCGGCGTGTCTGTCTCAAAATGCAGAAGTTATCCCCAATTCCAAGAATCGAAGATATCCTCCACGGCAATGCGCGCAAACCCGCTTACCTATACAAAAAAGGCCCCGCATATCAATGCGGAGCCTTTTACACACTACGATTCAGAATGAATCAGGCAGCCACCGGAGCGTTGACGTCTTCCGGCAGAGCGGCCTTGGCGGCCTCGACGAGAGCCTTGAAGGTCTCGGCGTCGGAAACGGCGAGCTCAGCCAGAGCGCGGCGATCCAGTTCGATGCCGGCCAGACGCAGGCCCTGCATGAAGCGGTTGTAGGTCATGCCTTCAGCGCGCACAGCGGCGTTGATGCGCTGGATCCACAGCTTGCGGAAGTCAGCCTTGCGAGCCTTGCGGTCGCGGAAGTTGTAAGTAAAGGAGTGGAGCAGCTGTTCCTTAGCCTTGCGGTACAGGCGGGAACGCTGGCCGCGGTAACCCGAAGCCCTTTCGAGAACAACGCGACGCTTCTTGTGGGCGTTCACTGCGCGCTTGACACGTGCCATAGTAATTCCTCAGCTTTCTATTACAGTCTCTAGTTGTCTTGCTGCAGCTCAGCGGCCCAGCAGACCCCTCATCTTCTTGGCCTGCGACGTGGCGAGCACTTCGTCACGGCTCAGTGCACGACGCTTCTTAGCGGACTTGTGCTCAAGGTTGTGGCGCATGCCGCAGCCCTGGTGCATCAACTTGCCGGTACCGGTGGCGCGAACGCGCTTCTTGGCGGCGGAATTTGTCTTCATCTTCGGCATTGCTGCCCTCCTTATTAATTCTTCTTTTCGGAAGTCTGTTACGCGGTGGCTACCGTGGACTTGGCTTCTTCAGCGGCCTTAGCCTTCGCTTCCTGCTTGGCGGCCAAGCGGGCAGCCTGGCGGGCCTGGCGTTCCGCGCGGGACTCGGCGCCGCGACGGCGCTGTTCCGACTGCGTGTGCACCTTCTTGCCCTTTGGCGCCAACGTCATGATGATGTTGCGTCCCTCCTGCTTTGGAGCGAACTCAACGGAACCGTACTCGGAAACTTCGTCAGCCAGACGCTGCAGGAGTTCGACACCGCCGATCGGACGGGACTGTTCACGGCCGCGAAGCATAATCGTGACCTTGACCTTGTCGCCACCCTCGAGGAAGCGGACCACATGGCCCTTCTTCACTTCGAAGTCGTGTTCGTCGATCTTCAGGCGGAAGCGGATCTCCTTGATCTCGGCCGTGTTCTGGTTACGGCGAGCTTCGCGCTGCTTGATCTTTTCGTTGTACTTGAACTTGCCATAGTCAATAAGCTTGGCAACCGGAGGCTTGGCATTAGGCGCTACCTCGACGAGATCAAGGTTCGCTTCCTTAGCCAGGTTCAATGCAACGGAAGTCGCAATGACTCCCACCTGTTCACCGTTCGGTCCAATAAGGCGTACTTGGGAGACGCGAATCTCGTCATTAATGCGTGGTTCGTCGCTAATGATGACTCCAATCCTAAAATGGTTCTGCAGCAGGCACCGAAAGTCTCATAGTCGATCCACAACAACGGCACGCGACTATCCGCGCACATATTGCACACATTCATCTGGTGACTCGCACCGGTCTCCGCCATCCATAATCGTACGGAGATGCAGCGTAATGCTGTGGACCCGAAACCATAACAGGCTTCCAGGTGGGTTTCCCGCTTTCTTGATATTCTCAAGCCAAATCACTACTATACTTGCGCCATTGACATTCGGGGACTGTCCATCGTCCGCGTGTCGCGCATGGTTTCCGGATTCCGTGAGCGAGACGCATAACGGAACGCGCGCCGGTACGCTGGAAATCATGGAAAACAATCGATGCGTCATTTTTGCGGCCGGCGAGTATTACGCGGCTCCCCTTCTTCCAGACGATCGCGCGCTCATTATTGCGGCGGACGGCGGCCTCGACCATGCCGCGGAAGCGGGAATCACTCCCGACTATATTGTGGGGGATTTCGATTCCGCCGCGCGTCATCCGCACCATAGCGACCGTACGATCGTGCTGCCGCCTGAAAAGGACGATCCCGATTTATTAAGTGCGCTGAAACTTGGTTGGGCGCACGGCGCGCGCGAGTTCCATATTTATGGCGCGCTAGGCGGACGCATCGACCATACGATAGCAACGCTGCAGCTTACGGCGCTGGTGTGCGAGCATGGCGGCGCCGCTTACGTATACGGGGACGGACTGACGGTAACGGCCGTATGTGACGGCGCGCTGCATTTCGCCGCGCAAACCTTCACCGACGGACCCAAATACGTGTCGGCCTTCGCCCATAATGACACGGCGCGCGGCGTCAATGAACATGGTCTGAAATACGAGCTTGTCGACGCGACGATGGACAACACGCATGTCAACGGCGTAAGCAATGAGCTCATCAGCGGATCCGAGGCCTCGATCAGTGTGGAGCACGGCACGCTGCTCGTCACATTCCCCGCCGGCACACCCACGCCCTCGCGCACGCTTTTTCACGAGTTTTCCGGAGATTTGGGGCCGCTGAGCACGGCCGTGTCCAGCGCGCTGGTCAGTCCGCGGCAATAGGCGCCACGCTCGCGTGCAGCACGGCGATCAGGTCCTCGGGCTTGACTCCCACGCTCATGCCGCGCTTGCCGCCCGAAACGAGCACCTCGTCGAATTCCAGCACCGATTCGTCAAGTACGGTGGTGTGCCTCGTGCGCTGGCCAAGCGGCGAAATGCCGCCCACCACGTAACCGCTCTCACGCATGGCCACTTTCGGATCGGCCATTTGCGCCTTTTTGGCGCCCACTGCGGCCGCCAATTTTTTCAAATCCATATGGCCTGCCACGGGCACCACGCCAATGACGCGCTCGCTGCCCGTGTCGGCCATCAGCGTCTTGTAGACCTTGTGCGGATCGATGCCGAGTTTGTGGGCGCCTTCCAAGCCAAAGCCTTCCTCGGAATCATTGGAATGTTCGTATTCATATAGCGTGAACGTGATGCCGGCCTTGTCGAGTTCCACAGTCGCCGGAGTGGATGCGGTTCCTTTTGCATGCTTCTTCTTGCTCATACGGCCCATCTTAGGGACGTGCGTAACTTCGAAGCCTCCACTTACAGCAAAAGGCCTCCCAGCATAAGCCGGAAGGCCTTTTTCAGAACCGTTTCAACGGCTGATTACTTGGCGAAAGCTCACTCGGAGATCTCGGCGAAGTACAGCAGCGTACGGATCATGTTGGAGGTGAAGCCGTACTCGTTGTCGTAGAAGGAGACGGTGCGAGCCATGGTCAGGCCGTCCACTTCGTTCACGTCGGTCTGGGTCGGGTCGAACACGCCGCCGTGGGTGTCGCCGATGATGTCGGAGGACACGATGCCCTCGTCGTTGTAGCCGTAGAAGTCGCAGTTCTCGAATGCGTCCTTGAAGGCTGCGTTGATCTCATCAGCGGTGGTCTTGGTGTTCAGCACGGTCGTCAGCTCGGTGACGGATCCGTCCGGCACCTGGACGCGCTGGGCGTGGCCCTGCAGCTTGCCATTCACGGACGGCACAACCTTGCCGATAGCCTTGGCGGCACCGGTGGAGTGGGCGATCGTGTTGATGGCGGCTGCGCGCAGGTTGCGGCCGGTCTTGTTGCCACGCGGGCCGTCCAGAAGCATCTGGGTTCCCGTGTAAGCGTGGATCGTGGTCATGAAGCCAGCCTTGATGCCCCACTTCTCGTCGAGCAGCTTGACCATTGCAGCCATCGAGTTGGTGGTGCAGGAGCCAGCGGACACGATGATGTCGGAAGCCTTGAGGATCTCGTGGTTCACGCCGAACACGACGGTCGGGGTGGTCTCGTCCTTGGCAGGAGCGGAGATCAGGACCTTCTTGGCGCCAGCGTTGATGTGAGCCTGGGACTTCTCGGCGGAGGTGTAGAAGCCGGTGCACTCGAGCACGTACTCAACACCGTCGTTCGCAACCCACGGGATGTTGTTGGCGTCCATCTCGGCGTAGACCTTGTATTCCTTGCCATCAACGATGATGGAGTTCTCGGTGGACTTGACGTCGACCGGGGTGCCATCGTCGTGACGGAAGGTGCCGTGCGTGCTGTCGTACTTCAGCAGGTAGGCCAGCGTCGCCGGAGTGGTCAGATCATTGATAGCTGCGACTTCGATGCCGGCAGCCTCGCCGCCACGAGCCTGGAGCTCGAAGATACGACGGAAAGCCAGACGACCAATGCGGCCAAAGCCGTTGATACCAATCTTAACTGTCATGTAGTTCTCCCTTGAGGGTAGATTTCCGCCGCCACAAGGCGCTTGCGCGCCGCGAGGAGGGGAAACCTGTGGTTAACCAACGGTTCCACTCTAATGGATTTGCTTGACTTAAGGCAACGAATTGCGCATTTTCTCAGCTAATGAATATATTTGGTGGACATGGCTTTACTCATCAATTGCATTTTTGTGGGACTGGGCGGTTGCGCCGGTTCGATCGCGCGTTACCTGATTTGCGGCATGAATTTCGGCAAGATCGGCGACTTCTCATTGCTCACACTGTTCGTCAACGTGCTCGGCTCGTTCATTATCGGCTTCGTGGCGGCCATCGCGCTCAACCGCGGCATGGATCCGCGGTTGAACCTGGTATTGAAAACGGGCTTCTGCGGCGGCTTCACCACCTTCTCCACTTTCAGCCTGGAAACCTTCACGCTGCTTGAATCGAACCGCTGGCCGTTCGCATTGCTCTACATTGTGGCCAGCGTGGTGCTGTGTGTACTCGGCGTCATGCTCGGCACCTTGGCCGGCAAGGCCGCTGTCGCCTAAGCACGCGCCTTGCGGAATTCCTTAAGCTGGGGCGGCAGCACGAAATGCATGTTTTCACGCACGCCATCCAGCGTTTCCACATCGCCGTATCCGCGCGAGCGCAGCGCTTCAACGAGCTGCTGCACGAGTTCGTCGGGCACGGAGGCTCCCGACGAAATGCCTACCGTTTCCACGCCTTCGAACCATTCATCCTGCAATTCGCCCGCATCGTCGATACGGTAGGCGCGGCCTCGGTCTCCTAACGCTTCGCGCGCCACTTCCATCAGGCGCACGGAATTCGAAGAATTGGCCGAGCCGATAATAATGACGCAGTCGCACTGGCGCGCAAGCTCTTTCACCGCTCCCTGACGGTTGCTCGTGGCGTAGCAGATATCCGCTTTTGGCGGCATTTCAATCCACGGGAACGCCTGTTGAAGCGCCTGAATCGTGCCCGCCGTCTCGTCCACGCTCAAGGTGGTTTGCGTCAATAATGCGAGCTTGGAGCCTTCTTCGAAATGCAGTGACGGCACATCCGCTTCGCTTTCAATAAGATGGACGTGTTCGGGCGCTTCACCCACCACGCCTACCGCCTCGTCGTGGCCGCGATGGCCGATATACACCACTTCATATCCGTTGTTTACGAAGCGCACCACTTCCCGGTGCACCTTGGCCACGAGCGGGCAGGTGGCGTCCACAATCCACAGCCCACGCTCGTCCGCTTCCTTTTGTACGGCCGGGGAAACGCCGTGTGCGGAGAACACCACGGGAATATGGGCTTCGGCGGCCGCGTCGGGAACATCGGACAGTTCCTGTACAAACTCGGCGCCTTGCGCGTGCAAATCGTCCACCACATGCTTGTTGTGCACAATCTGGCGGCGCACATACACGGGCGCGAGCCCTTCGGGAATATCGCGCGAGGAAGCCTGCAAAATGGTTTGTACCGATTGGATGGCACGGTCTACACCTGCGCAAAAACCGCGCGGATCCGCCAAAATAATACGTTGAGCCATGACGCCCATAGTACATGCACGCGAGTCGCGATGGTGGCGCGAATGCAAACGTGCCTATACTGTGAACGTTATCAACGCCCTGCGCTTACGGCGAAGTAAGCGGACCTAGACTGATAGGGAAACCGAACCTACACACGATGGAGTGAATATGACAGCAGTACATACGCCGCGCACCGGCGAGCAATACACCATCACCCATGGCGACTACACGGCCGTCGTCACGGAACTTGGCGCCATTTTGCGCCGTCTGACCTACAAGGGCGAAGACATTCTGGCCAGCTACGGCGCCGACGACCTCGTCAAGTGCTGCGGCGGCGAGATCCTCATCCCGTTCCCGAACCGCCTCGAAGCCGGCACCTACACGTTCGAAGGCCACGACTACACGCTGCCGATCGACGAGCATGAGCGCAACAACGCCATTCACGGCTACGGCTATCGCTCCTACTGGAAGCTCGAGTCCCTGACCGAGGATTCCGTCTCCTTGAGCTGGCGCGTCCCGGACATGGCGGGCTACCCGTTCGACGTGATCGCGACGGCCACCTACCGCCTCGACGACGAAGGCGTGCACATCACGATCGACGCGTTCAACAACGACACAAAGGCCGCCCCGTGGGCTCTGGCCATCCACCCGTGGCTGGCCAACGGCCGCAACGCGTATGGCGACGCCATCGATGCGGACAACGCGCTGTGCACGCTGCTGATCGACGCGGACACGCATGTGGTGCCGAACGAAAACCTCATCCCGGTGGGCACCGAACCTGTGGAAGGCACCAAGTTCGACTTCCGCAAGGGCCGCAAGCTCGACGAGCAGCCGTACGACGACGCGCTCACCGACGTGCACCATGATGAAAACGGTTTGGCGCACGCGTTCTTCACGCGTCCCGACGGCATGATGATTCACATCACGGGCGACGAGACGATCACGTCCTTCCAGGTGTGCGACGCCACGGGCTTCCCCGCCGAGGTTCATCCGGCAGGCGTGGCTGTGGAACCGCAGACCGCGTACGCCAACACCTTCAAGACGGGCAAGGACCTTATTGTGATCGAGCCTGGCGAGCACAGCACGACTGAGCTCATGATCGGCGTGGTGCGTTGATTTGAGCCGCATTGCGCTCACGTTCGTCTGGTGCACGTGGAATAATCCCTTACGCTAACTATAGTTACAGCAAAGGAGTCCATCATGGGTATGCGCGGACGTAAGCGCAAGGATCGTCGTAAGAAGGCAGCCAACCACGGCAAGCGTCCAAACGCCTGATCCGACTGGATGAATTCGAGTATCTCATTCATCCGATTGATACATAGAAACCCCACGAATTTTCGTGGGGTTTTTCTTATATGTTCCGGTATTGCCGTGCCGGGTGCTCCAGTTGGGCCGGCGCAGCTCAGATCTGCGTGCGGCGCGTCACGATAGTGGTTTTCGAGACAAGCGTGTTGCCCGACAAGGTCGCGTTCGTGGTCACCTGGTAAGCCCTCACCTGCGCGCGTGCGGAAGGATTGGACTCCCCCGACTGTGCATCGGCCGTCTGCTGGGCGTTATTCTGCGGGGATTCGTCCGAAGAGGACGTGTCCGTACAGTTCTGTCCGCCGTGGCAACACTGGTCGAGCGTTTTGCGGATGCGCTCATACATGCATTCGGGTGCGCATTCTGGGCGCAAGTAGGAACGCATCATCGCAATCATCATGCGTTCCATTTCGTCGCAGCTGGTATTGGGGTCGAAACGGTCAGGCTGTTCCGTGGCGTTGTTGGTAGGGTCGATCATTTCGTGGCCGCCTTTCCATAGCCGCGTTCCGCTGCGAACTGGCGCAGTTCCTTCTTCAATTGTGTACGTGCGCGGCTCAGCCGGCTCATCACCGTGCCGATCGGCACGCCCTGTTCCTCGGCGATCTGCTTGTAGGGTTTGCCGTCGATGGCGGCGTCGATGAACACTTGCCTGCGCTCCTCGGACAAGTTGGCGAGCGCCTTGACGATCTCGTCGGGCGCGAATTGTTCGAGATACTCCTGTTCTGCGGATTTGAGTCCGTCGGGAGTGTGGCCGGAAGCGGCGTAAATGTCCCAGTCGTCGTATTCCCCCGTGGACCCGTTGGCCCGCTGCGGGCGGCGTTTCGCTTTGGCGTACTGGTTGAAGAACGCGTTCTTTTCGATGGTCGTCATCCATGCCTCGAAATTGGATCCGATGCGGAACGAGTCGAACGCCTTGAACCCGCGTTCAAAGTCCTGCACCAAATCCTGGGCGTCTTCCGGATTGTTCGTGAATTTCATGGCCTGTCTATACAGCGCGTCTACTGCTGGCAACGCCAGTTGCTCAAAACGGGCGCGCTTTTCGTCCATCGTTTCGTTGACGGGCGATTCCACAGGCCGGTCGGTAGTCATAGTTTGCATATCGGTCACGTTTCCCCATTCTACATTTTCCGTGCGTGAACGGTACGGCAACTAGCTACCAGCGGTATGCGCATACTGTAGAATGCCGTTTCAGATTACCGAGCCAAGGAGAGCTTTCATGTCGCTTACTTTGCAAACAGCAGCCACCATTCTCTATGAGCACCATTTGTTGCGCGAGATCATTACGCGCGACTCGTGGACGTTGAATCCGGCTTCCATCGCCAACTGTGACGAGGAGTTTTCCGATATGACGTACAATTCCCTGCAAATTACGCAGGGTTCGCTGCTGTTTTGCAAGGGCCGGTTCAAGCCCGAATATTTGGCGCACGCCGACGAGCTGGGACTGGCGGCGTATGTGGCGACCGAGGATTTCTCGCAGTATACGGCGGCTCCGGGCCTTATTGTGACGAACGCGTCGCAGGCCATGAGCCTGCTGTCCGCGGCGTATTACGAGTATCCGCAGGATGAGCTGACGGTAATCGGCATCACGGGCACGAAAGGCAAGACGACCACGGCATATTTGGCCCATGCCATGCTCAATGCCGCCAGTGGCAACAAGGCGGCGCTGTTCTCCTCCGTGGACAACTGCCTAGACGGTGTCACCTATGACGAGTCCGACCTGACCACTCCCGAATCCTTGGACGCGTTCCGCATGATGCGTGAGGCGGCCGACAACGGCATGCAATATCTCATCATGGAAGTGTCGAGCCAGGCATACAAGGTCAACCGCGTCTACGGATTGCAGTTCGACGCGGCCGGATTCCTCAACATCTCTCCCGACCACATCAGCCCCATCGAGCACCCCACTTTTGAGGACTATTTCTATTGCAAGCGCCAGATCGTCCAGCACACGAACACGCTGGTGCTTGGCAAGGATTGCGCGCACGCCGATCTCATTGAACAGGACGCGCAGCTCAACCACGTGCCCGTCACGACTTTCGCCGTGGACGGTGACGGCGCCGACATTACGGCGGTGTGCGCCAATGATACGCATACCGAATTCACGCTGATGCAGCATGGCGTCACGCTGGGCACCTGCTCGCTGGCACTGGACGGCGACTTCAATTATGCGAACGCGGCGGCGGCTGTCGCGCTGACGCAGGCCGTCGGCGTACCCGTCACGCAACCGATTCTCGACGCCATGAGCACGGTCCGTATCGCCGGACGCATGGAGGAGTTCCGCAGCGGCGACATGCTCGCGATCGTGGATTATGCGCACAATTTCGCTTCCACAAGCGCGCTTATCGACTTTATCGACCAGCGGTACGGCGAGCGCCACCCCAATATCACGCTCGTGACGGGATCGGCCGGCAACAAGGCCGTCGACCGGCGCAAAGAGATCGTGGAGGCCGCGCAAAACCGTGTCGACCACCTGATCTTGACGTACGAGGACACGGATACGGAATCGGTGGAGGATATTTGCCGGGCCATGCTCGGCTTTGTCACGAACCCGCAACTCGACGCGCGCATCATTCTTGACCGCACGCAAGCCATTGAAACGGCAGTACGGGAGGCGCGCGAACGTGACGGCATGCAGGTGATCCTCGTGATCGGCAAAGGCAACGAACGCTGGATCAAGGCGCACAACAAGCATGTGCCCTACGAGGGTGACGACCGTATTATCGAGCGCCTGTTCGCCTAGTGTGATGCGATCCGAGCTGCGCAAGCGATTACACTGAACGTCAGTACGAGAACATGTGGGAGACAACATGATGGTAATTGAGCGGGTAAGTCCCGCAACAATGGAAGAGAACGCCAAGGCCGAGGGCATTGAGCTGCCGATCGAGCAGACGGGCGTGTGGGCGGACTTCCAGTCCGGCATTCCGGGACGCAAGCCGTGGGGCATGCTGCTGGTGCGCGACCATGACAATGTGGTGGCCGTGATGTCGCTGATCGACATGGAAACGCACGGCTACCATTACCTGCGTTCCGTGCACGGTCCGGTCTGGAAGGAACAGCCGACCGACGAGCAGGAACAGGAAATGCTCACGGCGCTCATCAATTTCGTGCATTCCCATGACAAGCATGTGGCGTTCCTGCGCATTGACGTGTGGTACCACGACCACGCCGACCAGTACCGAGTGCTGTCCACGGTGCCTTACAACGAAACCGTGGTGCTTGATCTGACGGGCAGCGACGAGGACATTCTTTCGCGCATGAAGTCACGCGGACGGCGCGACGTGCGCAAGTCGCTGCGCGAGTCTCCGGCCGAGATCGCCGACGAAACCGAGCAGGCGTCCAAGGACTTTAGCGAATATTACGCGGTTATGGTGGAAACCGCGCAGCGCGACGGCTTCAACCCTGCTCCGATGAGCGACTATTCGGACATGATTCACGCGCTCGGACCGGACCATTGCCGCGTATTCGCCGCCCGTGTGGACGGCAAGGTCGTCTCGTGGGCCATGTTCACGCGCAACGGCAACACGGCCGTGTACTACTACGCGTCCATGCTTTCCGAAGTGCGCCGCATGATGGTGCCCGACAAGCTGCTGTACACGGCGGCTTGCGCGCTGGCCCACGACGGTTGCACGAAGCTCGACCTGATGGGCATCGGCAACGATTTCGCCCCCTCGCTCAAGTCCCTGAACGGTTTCAAGACGAAGTTCGCCAAGGACACGAAGGTGATCGCGGCCGCCTACGACTTCCCGATCAAGAAGGTCCTGTACAAGACGCTCGTGCTCATGAAGGACGTGCGCGGCAAGCTGCATAAGAAGCAGGCCGTCAAGCAGGACGAGCATGACGGCCATACGAACAAGAACTGGGGTTCCGCCGTTTCCGAAAAGGAAAAGAAGCAGCAGAACACTGCGGAGTGATTACTCCAATCCGTCCAAATCTTCATCTTCGGTGGCGGCGCCGGGCTCTTCAGGGCCATCGGCGTCGCCATCGTCGAATTTCATGGTAAAGACGTCGGCTTCGGAAAAGTCCGGATCGGCGTCCGTTTCATAATCGATTTCCGCTTCGTCCATGATGCCGTTGACTTCGGCGCGCGTGGCCGGGTCCACGGCCGCCTGGTGAATACGCTGTTCCTTTGTAAGCTTTAGGTCCGGGTGCACCGACTCTTTGAGCAGGATGCGCGCGTCGCCGGCCGTAATGAAGCTGCCACAAATGAGCACGCCATGGCCGTAGCCCACGCCCAGTTCGTCTTCGCTGTCCACCATGTCCACGGCCGTCTGAATCGCGTCGGGCAGGTCGGGCACGCAAATGACACGGCCCTCGCCAAACACCTTGAGCGCGATCTGTTCGAGCTGCTCGGCCGGCATGCAACGGGCCATCCACGAATTCTGCGTCACCACGATCTGCGAAAGGATCGGTTCAAGCACGCCGAGATACTCCTCCACCTGCTTGTCCTTCATCATGGCCACCACGCCTACAAGCTGCGTGAAATCGTAGTTTTCCTCAATGGCCGCGCGCAGCGACTGCGCCGCGTTCACGTTGTGGCCGCCGTCGATGATAATCGTCGGCGAGGTGCGGATCTGCTCGATACGTCCCGGAATCTTCACGCCGCTCAACGCTTCGGACACGAGATCCGCGTCGAGCGCGCCGTTGACGGGGATCACGACTTCCGCCGCGCACAGCGCCGCAAGCGCGTTGTGCGCCTGGTGTTCACCGAATTTGGCGACAGGGATGTCCTCGTAGGTGCCGTTGGGTGTGCGGAACGTGCAAATCTGGCCGCCGACGGCCGGCATGCGCGTTTCCACTTCGCTTTCCTCGCCGTCACGTACCAGCGTGGCCTGCTGTTCGGCCGCGGCCTCTTCAATAATCGGCATGACGGCTTCCTCATGCGGCTGGGGCTCGACCACTACCGTGCAGTTCGGCTTGATAATGCCGACCTTTTCGTTGGCGATCTGTTCGACCGTGTTGCCGAGCCACTGCATGTGGTCCATGTCGACAGGGCCGATGACGGCGGCGTCCGCGTCAAGCACGTTCGTCGCGTCCCAGCGGCCGCCCATGCCGACTTCCACCACTGCCACGTCCACGGGAGCGTCCGCGAACTTCCAGATGGCCATGGCCGTGAGCACTTCGAAGAAGCTCATGTGCGGCGCATTGAGCTCATCCATCTTCTTGTCCACAATGGCCACAAGATCCTTGACCTGGTTCCACAGGTCCACGAAATCGTCGTCGCTGATCTGCTGGCCGTCAATGGCGATGCGCTCGTTGATATGTTCGAGGTGCGGCGACGTGAACAGTCCCGTGCGCATGCCGTAGGCGCGGCAGATGGCTTCCGCCATGCGCGCCGTGGAGCCTTTGCCGTTTGTGCCCGTCACATGGATCACGCGGAACGAGTGTTCCGGGTGTCCGAACAGGTCGAGGATAAGCTTCATCCTGCGCAGATCGAGATTTGTAGTGTTGCGTTCCGAGGGGCGCGCCATGATGGCGCGTTCTACTTGCGCCATGGGAGTGGAAAGATTGGGTTGTTCTAAAGACATAAAATGCAGTTCCTTACCGTACGCGAATGCCGGCTGTCAGTTCGTTGCCTATTGTAATCCGTCGGCCTTTGTTACCTAAGTTACCTACCGGCGCTGCCGGAGCCGTATTCCTCGGGCCTGTTGCGGTGTGGGCCGCCTGTGCCGCCTCGCCCTAAGAATCGCCGGTCGAGCGCGCGGATCGGGCCGCGGACCGCGCCCGTTATTAGGATGGTGCCATACCTGTTCCCCAATTTCGAAAGCAGAGAGTAATGAGCGAAGTCGTTACGCAGGAAGACAAGGAATACGAAGAGTACGAGGCCGCGCATGCCCCCGGCGCTGACCAGGCCATGGCCGACCGCGGCAACAACCGTACGCTGAGCCCGCGTTCCGAAGCCTTCGTGCAGTTCATGAGCACGGGCTGGGACGACAACGAGCCGGAAGTCGAAGCGTTGGAATCTTCCAAGTTCACGCCGGCGCGTCTCGAGGCACTCGGCAAGCGTTTCCCGGGTGAGCGCATTGTAATTCCGGCCGGTCAGCCGAAGGTGCGCAACAACGATTGCGACTACCCGTTCCGTCCCGATTCCGCGTTCAGCTACTACACGGGCCTTGGCCAGGACTTCGAGGCCGGTTCCGTGCTCGTGCTCAACCCGTTGGATCCGCAAAGCGACGAGGCCAAGAGCGGCGCCACGCATACGGCGCAGCTGTTCGTGGCTCCGCGCGCCAACCACTACACGCAGGACTTCTTCAAGGACGCCCACTACGGCGAATACTGGGTCGGTCCGCGCGCCGGCCTTAAGGAAATGCAGGCCATGACGGGCATTGAGACGGCCGATCTGGCGCTGCTCGCCGACGTGCTGGGCAAGGACGCGGGCGAAGGCGCCGTGCAGCTGCGCGTGCTGCGCGACACGGACCAGGCGCTTACGCAGCTCGTGGACGATGTGCGTGAATCCCACGGCTTCGATGATGCGGACGCCAACCATGCGGCCGACGATGAGCTGCAGGAATACGCGTCCACGGCCCGCATGATCAAGGACTCCTACGAGGTTGGCGAGCTGCGCAAGGCTGTGGCCGCCACGAAGAAGGGCTTCGACAACATTTTGCGCAAGCTTCCGAGCGTGATCGGTCAGGAGCGTTCCGAGCGCAAGCTGGAAGGCGCGTTCAACGCCATTTCGCGTGAAGAGGGCAACGCCGTCGGTTACGACACGATTATCGCTTCGGGCCCCCATGCGCCGATTCTGCACTGGATGCGCAACACGGGTACCGTGGAATCCGGCGACCTGCTGCTTATTGACGCGGGCATCGAAGTGGATTCCCTGTACACGGCGGATATCACGCGTACGTTCCCCGTCAACGGCAAGTTCACCGACTTCCAGAAGATGATCTACCAGACCGTGCTCGACTCCCAGCAGGCCGGTTTTAAAGCGGCCCAGCCGGGCGCCACCTATGCGGACATCCACCACGCGTGCATGCGCGTGCTGGCCGAACGCCTGCACGAATGGGGCATCCTGCCTGTGGACGTGGAGGAGGCGCTCTCCCCGCAAGGCCAGCAGCACCGCCGTTGGCACGCTTGCGGCTGCGCACACCATCTGGGCCTTGACGTGCACGATTGCGCGCAGGCCCGCTACGAGTCCTACCAGGGCGCGGAAATCCGCCCGGGCATGACGTTCACGATCGAACCGGGCCTGTACTTCCGTGAGGACGATCTGCTCGTCCCGCCGGAGTTCCGCGGCATCGGCATCCGTATTGAAGACGACGCGCTCATGACCGAAAACGGCCCGGAATGGATCTCCATCGACATTCCGAAGCAGGTTGCCGACGTGGAAGACTGGATGGCCCGCATGGCCGCCGAAGGCGCCAAGGAGAACTGACATGGCGACACCGGAGTTCATCCTCGCCCTACGCGAGAAAATCGGGCATGACCCGCTGTGGCTTATGGGCGTGACGGGATGCGTGATCAATGACGAAGGCAAGCTGCTGCTCGGCCGACGCGCGGACACGGGCCAGTGGGCCATGGTCTACGGCATTAACGAGCCTGGCGAGGAGCCGGCGGACACCGTCATTCGCGAAGTCAAGGAAGAGACGGGTGTGGACGCCATCGCCACCGACCTCGTGTGCGTCAAGTCTTCCGACCAGATGCTCACCTATGCCAACGGTGACCAGACGATGTACATGGACCACCTGTTCCTATGCCAGGTCGCCCCCGGCGGCAACGGCGAACCGTTTGTCGGCGACGACGAAAGCCTGAGCGTAGGCTGGTTCGACCCGACCGAACTCCCCTCCCCGCTGGCCGCCACCACCGGGGAACGCCTGCGCTACGTCAGCCAGTACTTGGGCAACGCCCAGCATGGCGACCGTCGCGCGCTGTTCGCCGTCACCGAGGAGTAACGATGCGCATCGTACTGCAAAAGGTCAGCAAGGCCGGCGTCACGATTCCCGACGAACCGGATTTCGTCCCGCAGTCCATCGGCACGGGATACATGCTGCTTGTGGGCGTGGCCGACACGGACACCGACAAGCAGGTCGACTGGCTCGCCCACAAAATCGCCAACTTGCGCGTATTCGAGGACGAACAGGGCAAAATGAACCGTTCGCTGGCCGACGTGGACGGATCGATCCTGTCAATCTCCCAGTTCACGCTCTACGGCAACGTCAAGCGCGGCAACCGCCCAAGTTTCGTGGAAGCGGGCGCCCCCGACCATGCGAAGGCGCTGTGGCTCGCGTTCAACGAACGGCTGCGCACCTACGGCATCACGGTCAAGGAAGGCCGGTTCGGCTCCAACATGAAGGTGTCGCTCGTCAATGACGGCCCCGTCACGATCCTGTTCGACACGGAAACGCTGGGAGTCTGAATTCCGGCGCCAATCGCCATGGCACCTATAGCAAAGGGCTCGCACCCATACGGATGCGAGCCCTTTTGCGTTATATGCCGGTGAGGCGGTCACAAGACCGCACATCACTGATCACAGCATCGCGTTGAAGCGGTCGGCAATCACCTGTGCGGCGCCTTCCTCCGGCACGGCCTCGGAGTTGGAGCCGTCGCGGTCGCGCACTTCGATCGTGCCGTCGTTCATCGTGTCGCGGCCGACCACGGCCACAAGCGGCACGCCGATGAGCTCGGCGTCCTTGAACTTCACGCCCGGGGACACCTTCTTGCGGTCGTCGTAAATGACCTCGAGGCCGCGCGCCTCAAGTTCGGCGACAAGCTTCTCGGCCTTCTCGAAGACTTCCTCGTTCTTGCCCGTGGCGATCACGTGCACGCTGGCCGGAGCGATCAGGGCCGGCCAAGCCAGGCCGCGCTCGTCGTGGTGCGTTTCGGCGATGCACGCCAGCACGCGGCTGACGCCGATGCCGTAGCAGCCCATCCACACGGGGACGGTCTTGCCGTTCTGGTTGAGAACCTTGAGGTCGAGGGCCTTGGAGTACTTCAAGCCAAGCTGGAACACCTGGCCGATTTCCACGCCGCGCTCGAAGCTCAGCGGGCCGGAACCGTCGGGGCTCATGTCGCCGTCGCGCACGGCCACGGCTTCCACCACGGCGTCGGCCTCGAAATCACGGCCATACACGAGGTTGTAGTAGTCCACGCCAGCTTCGTCGGCGCCCGTGAACCATGCGGAGCCGACCGGAATGTGGGCGTCCACGAAGTAACGCAGCGGCTCTTCAATGGTGGAGCTTTCCACGCGGGCCTGCGGACCGAGCGCCATCGGGCCGATGTAGCCGCGCACGAGTTCGGGATGGCTGGCGAGTTCCTCTTCGGTGGCTTCGTCGAGCTCGGCCGGGGCGAACTGCGCTTCGAGGCGCTTCATGTCCACTTCACGGTCGCCGGGCACGCCCACCACAATGAGTTCGCGCCATGGTTCGTCATGGTCGTCGTCTTCAGGGTGCTTGATGGCGATCACTACGTTCTTGAGGATGTCCTCGGCTTCCCACATGCGGCCGTCCTCGCGCGGGTACATGCCGTTGGCGCGCTCCACCATGTTGGCGATGGATTCGGCGTCCGGCGTTTCGCGCTTTTCGGCGGCCGGCGTGGTGCTGCAGTCGATTTCCTCGGCCTTCGGCGTGGTCAGGGCCTCGACGTTCCAGGCTTTGCCGGAAGGCGCGAGTGCGAAGGTGTCCTCACCAATGGCCATCGGTGCCAGGAACTCTTCGGAAGCGGATCCGCCCATGGGGCCGGACATGGCGAATACCGGAATGTAGTCGAGGTTCAGGCGCTTGAAGATGCGCTCGTAGGCGGCGCGCTCTTCCATATAGCAGCGCTTCATGCCTTCTTCGTCCACCGTGAACGAGTAGGCGTCCTTCATGATGAACTCGCGGCCGCGGATCAGGCCGGCGCGCGGACGGGCCTCGTCGCGGTACTTGGTCTGGATCTGGTAGAGCGTTACTGGCAGGTCCTTGTACGAAGAGTACATGTCCTTGACCAGCAGCGTGAACATCTCTTCGTGCGTCGGAGCGAGCAGGAAGTCGTTCTGGTGGCGGTCCTTGAGCTTGAACATTCCCTCGCCGTACTCTTCCCAGCGGTGCGTGGCCTCATACGGCTCGCGCGGCTGCAGGCCGGAGAAGTGGACTTCCTGGGCGCCGATGCCGTTGATCTCTTCACGGATCACGGCTTCGATCTTGTTCAATACGGTCAGGCCCAGCGGCAGCCACGTCCAGATGCCCGGAGCGGTTTTGCGCAAATATCCGGCGCGCTGAAGCAATTTGTCGGAATCGACGTCTGCGTCGGCCGGATCCTCACGCAGCGTACGAAGAAACATGGAAGACATGCGAAGTGCTTTACTCATACGCTCAAAATTATTCATCTTGTGGGACAACTTATAAAGGCGGCCCGGACGCGCGCATTGCCGCACTGTCCGGGCCGTCTCCATATGCCGAATCCGTCACTTGTCGTTGTCGGCCATCTCCTTGGCGTCTTCCTCGAGGATCTCCTCGTTGACGGTCTGCGGAGGGTACACGAAAATCAGCAGCATAAGGATGCAGCCGATCAAATACATGATGTCCGGCAGGCTCAGCAGCGGGAACAGACCCACGCTGTTGGGGATCAGGATGCCTACAACCACGAGGATCATGCCGACCACGGGCAGGCCTTCCCAAATCCAGTTGTTCGGCACATGATTGCGCTTCTTCATCGCCACGGACACCGCATAGAACGGCACAATGAACAGCAGGCCGCCGATAATCGTGAGCACATCGGAAAGCTTGAGCGAACCCCAGTGCACGTTCTGGGCGGATCCATACAACAAAAATCCAATAAACAGTACCAAAATGCCTATGGTCGAAACCACAAGGGACTTCTTGCTTGCCATGTCATTCTCTTTCTATGCAAGTTCCAAATACGTTCCATACACGGCGTCGCCGCGTTCCGTGTCACTTAGTTCAGAGTAGAACAGTTCACTTTAGAACAGCGCGCCCAAGGAAAACTCATCTTCCAGTGAAACGTCGCTGGCACCGTTTCCGGCGCCTCCCGGACCGAAGGACTCCGCACCTTCCGTCTTCAACCGTTCCACGGCCTCCTCGGATTTCGCACGCAACAGTCCATCCAACGCAATGGCGTCGGGAGAGACTGCGAACATGCGGTTGTTGACGCCCTGCAAATACAGGCCGTCAAGACTCTCCACACGGCTCAAAGCTACATATCCCATGCCCGGGCCGAAGGTGCGGCGCAAGTCCATGACGGCCGAATCCAACGTCATGCCTTGCGATTTGTGGATCGTAATGGCCCACGCGCAACGCAACGGAACCTGCGAAACGTAAGCCAACACTTCCTCTCCGTCCATCATGTCCCAGTCGGCGCGCTTCATCGTCACCGTATTGCCGTTCTCGAATTCCACAATGGGCCAGCCGCCCTTGGACTTCTTCGCAAAGCCCACCACGGTGCCCAACGAGCCGTTGACATACTGGTGTTCGCTGTCGTTGCGCAACGCCATGACCACGGCGCCTTCCTTGAGCACGAGCTCTTCGGGTGCGAGCATGTTGCGCAGCAATCGCTGCACAAGTTTGGCCTGGCCGCCGCTCGTAGCCTCGAACACATGCTCCTCGCCCTCAAGCTGGGCGAGCATGCTGTCGTTGAGGCTGTCGGCGGCGCGGTTGACGGGGAATAAATGCACGGACTGCTTGCCTTCTTCGGGCTCGAGTCCCAGGCGCGTCACGAGAATATTGCGGTCGTCGTCGGTTACCGCTCCCCCGCGAATATGGTCGAGCACACCAAGCAGCTTGCCGTCGTCCTGGCGGTGCTGTTCGGTCAGGTAGCAGATGACGGGATCCAACTCGTCCCAGACCAGCGACTCGGTAATGAACCCTTCAGGATTCTTGCCCGCCTCCGCATACAGCTCGCGCGACGCCACAAATTCGGGCGAAGGCGGCAACAGGTCACGGTTGCGGTTCGAGGTGCTTACGGGCGGCAGCTGGAAGAAGTCTCCCGATATGATCACCTGCAATCCGCCGAACGGGCGCTCGTCCCTGCGGATGGCGCGGCATACCTGGTCTACCATGTCGAACAGCCATGCGTGGATCATGGAGACTTCGTCGATCACGAGCACGTCGGCGGCCTGGATTTTCTTGCGCCGGCGCGTACGGATCTGCTTGAGCAGCTTGTCGGTGATCACATTGGCCACGCCCACGCCGCTCCATGAGTGGATCGTCTGGCCGTCCACATGCGTGGCCGCGATGCCCGTGGAAGCCGTGACGGCCACGGACTTGCCGGCGGCGCGCGCCTCTTCTATGCATTGGTTGAGCACATAGGTTTTGCCCGCGCCGGCGGCGCCCGTCAAAAACACGTTGGCTCCGGCGTTGACAATGGCGAGCGCCTCCGATTGCTGCATGGGTCTCCTTATCCTCGGTATGCCACGGCTGCGGCGAATGCCCGGCGCGCTATGTGGCGGCGTCGGGCGGTCGACTGGCTATTATGCCACGATCGCGTCGATCACCTTCATGACGCCTTCTTCGGTGTTGGCCGGCGCAATGTAGTTGGCCGCTTCCTTCACGCCGTCGTGGCCGTTGGCCATGGCGAACGAGAACTTGGCTTCCTTGAGCATGCCGGCGTCGTTGAGGTAGTCGCCGAACACGGCTGTCTGCTCTGGAGTGACGTGCAACGCCTTTTGCAGCGCGACCACGCCTTGGGCCTTGTCGGTTTTCTCATTCATGATGTCCACCCAGTGCGCACCCGAGACGGTGTAGGTGTACGGGGAATGGACGATCGGGACGAGCAGGTCGCGCGCCATCGCTTCGGCGTCGCTGAAGTCGAAAATGGCGAGCTTGAGGAACGTCTCGTCCTCGAGCGCGAGCACGTCGTGCAGGTCTTCCACTTCGGTCAAGCTGTGGTAGTACTTCTTGCATTCGTCGACGAACGGCTGGTCAATGCGCTGAATGTAGGCGCTATGCAGTCCGCAGATGACGAGGCCGATATTGTACTTGCCTTGTTCCACGGCATGTTCCACGGCGTCGATCGTAGTGCGTGTGATGTCTTTGCCCACGCCGTGCACCTCGATGATGTCGCCCTTGTAGCTGACCACATTGCCGTTTTCCGCGATGAAGCTCATGGTTTCGCTATGGTCGCCGAACATGTCTTCCAGCGTCTGGAACTGCCTGCCGGAGGCCGGCACGAACGGGATGCCGCGTTCGTCAAGTTTCTTGAGCATGTCCCAGAAGCTTGCGGGAAGCTTGCTTTCGCCGTCAAGCAGCGTGCCGTCCATATCGGCTACCACGAGACGGATGTCTTGCGGTTCGGTGATCTGCGTCCATTCCTGTGCCATAGATAGGTTCCTCTTCGTTGTCTGTTGCGGGTGCGTATTAGTCGCGGTTCATGATGCTCGTGCGCTCGATTTGTTCGGCGAGGCGCGCGGATTCGGCGGCGTCCGGTCCGGGTTCCGGCGCCATGAACGCGGCGCGGTAGTAGCGCAGCTCGTCCAGCGACTCGATAATGTCGGCGAGTGCGCGGTGGCCGCCGTTCTTGGCCGGACGGTTCTCATATACGGCCGGGTACCAGCGGCGCGCGAGTTCCTTGAGCGTGCTCACGTCGATGACGCGGTAGTGCAGGTGTTCCATGAGGCCCGGCATGAAGCGGTCGAGGAACTTCTTGTCCGATCCGATGGAGTTGCCGGCGAGCAAGGGCTTAACGCCTTCGGGAGTGAACTGCTTGACGTACTCGATAACCTTGCGTTCCGCTTCCTCCACGGACAGGCCGTTTTCCCATTCGTTGATCAGTCCCGAGCGCGTGTGCATGGCGCGTACGAAATCGTTCATGTGGTCGACGGCGGCCTGGCTCGGCTTGATTACGAAATCGATGCCTTCGTCCAGTACGTTGAGTTCGAAATCGGTCGGCACCACGGACACTTCGCACAGTTCGTCGTGGAAAATGTCGAGTCCCGTCATTTCGCAGTCGATCCAGATAAGCCGCGACTGCTTAGCTGAATAGGTCAGATCATCATGAATGTCTACCATCGTTCCCCTCTTTCGGCGTGCGTCTATATTCCTTACTGTACGTTACGCGCATGGTCGGCCAGCATAAGTACGCGGCTAGAAAGAGGCGACCTGTTGTGTTGAACTATAAAATCCGGGATTGGTGACTTCGGCAGGGATTGGCGGTGACGGTGAAGGAAGGCTCGTCTAGCGGTTAGCGGCTAGGTACTGGTCCACGATCGCCTCGATGGGACGGTAGTGGTCGATGACAGCCTCACGGTAGCCCTCGAGATCGCCAGCAACGGCCGCCTCCACCATGGAGCGGTGGGACATCGCGCTGCGCTCTAGGTCCTCGCTGACCTCAAGGCCGATTTGCGGCAGGATGGCCATGTGTACCAGCCATAGGCTGTCAGCAAGCTGGGAAAGGACCATGTTGTGCGAGGCACGGTGCATGATCGAATGGAACTCGATATCCGCTTTGAGGAAGGTCTCGTGGTTACGAGCAGACGCGACCATCTCGTCGGACAGGTCAAGCAGGCGCGGTTGGACGGTACCTTCCATGGTGTCCAAGACCTGTTCGGCCACGCCCAAGTCCAAGATCTTGCGCACTTGGATGACGTCGCGCAACTCCGACATGTCGGATACGCCGCCGACCATAGCCCGGAAGCTCAGCGTCTCGACCATTGGCTCGAGCGAGAGGTTGCCCACAAACATGCCCTTGCCATGTTCCACGCGCACGATATCGAGGGCCTCGAGTTTGCGCACGGCCTCACGCACTGAGGAGCGCGACACCCCCAGTTCCTCGCACAGCGTCGCCTCGTTGGGCAACGGGTCGCCGGAACCCAGCCCCGAGCGGATGATGTAGGACTTGATGGCGTCCATGGCCGCGTCGCAGCGGTTGGCGCCGCTCAGGACGAGGCTCGGCTCGTTGGACGGCTGCACGGCCGCGAGCGACGCGATGAGCGTCTGGATATCGTCGAACGTGCGGGATCGCATGGGATCCTCCTTCTAGTGGTCAGTGGAAGGCTCGGGACACGCGCGGGTGTCACTATTTCTTCATCGCCTTTCGCCTTATGTTATCAGACATCTTATGTTTATGGGATACAGGGCGTGGTGAGACGGCGCCTCACCCAGTCGCGGAACAGGTTGGGCCACACCTGTACGCAGGGTTCCACGCCCGTGCCGTCCGCATAGCGCGACTCCTCGGTGCCCAAGCTCACGCCGTGCCGCCCAGTAGGGAAGAAATGCGCTTCAACCGGCACGCCGGCGCAGCGCAGTGCCTGCAGCAGCAGGATCGAGTTCTCCACGGGCACCGTCGCATCGGTCATCGTGTGAAACAGGAACGTGGGCGGGAAGGCATCCGTTACGAGCCGCTCGATGGACACAGCGGCACGTGCAGCGTCGTCATCCGCGCGCTCGCCGAGCAGCCGCTTGAAGCTCGGAGTATGTGCGAAGGATCCAGCACTAATCACCGGGTAGCCCAGCATGAGGCCATCGGGGCGGATGGTTTGGGCGTCGAATCCGAAAGACGCCAACATCGGGCCGTCCCATGCAGCGCCCAAGTTCGCGGCTAGGTGACCGCCAGCAGAAAAACCAGCCACGAACACTGCGCGCGGGTCGATGTGCCAATCGCCGGCCCGCGCGCGGACGAGCGCCACCGCCTGCGCAAGCTCGGCCAGCGCAACCGGGTGGCATGAGGGCGCGGTCGAGTAATGCAGCACGCATGCTTGGAATCCATATGAGAGCATGCGGACGGCGATCGGTTCAGCTTCGCGCGCTGAGTTCTCTAGGTAGCCGCCGCCCGGCACCACCACGACGCACGGGCGCACGCGGTCGGCATCGATTTCGGGGGTGTTGTCGAGCAGTAGACACTCAAGCTCAGCGGCCGTACCGTCCAGTGACTCCAGCGGAACATGCAGGATGCGCATCGCGACCTCCTCAGGCGGGCAACGCGGCCGTGAACCAGCCGGTGATCGAGGTGGGGTGCGTGATGGCGGTGCCCACAACAGCAGCCCACGCGCCAGCATCCATCACCTCGCGCAGCTGGGTAGGCGTGTGAATGCGACCCTCGCAAATCACCGGCACGTCCGGAAACCGTTCAAGCATGGCGTACAGCAGCTCTAGATCGGGTCCGTCGGTTTTCGCACGCTCACCCGTGTAGCCCGCCAGCGTCGTGGAGATGAGGTCGGAGCCGGCCTCGACGGCCTGCTCGGCGTCGGCGAGGCTGCCACAGTCGGCCATGACGAGCGTGCCGTCGTCGTGCAACGCGCACACAGTCTCGGCATAGCTGCGGCCGTCGGGCCGAGGGCGGCGCGTGGCGTC
>NZ_JGZB01000002.1 GCF_000741255.1 Bifidobacterium magnum | reverse complement strand
GCTCGCGGGACTGTCCGCATGCGGTCCCGACGCGTCCACACCTAGCGCGGAAGGCGCCTCGGGGGCGCAGGCCACGTCCGCGGCCAAGGCTCGTTCCCTGCAAGACATCAAGGATTCGGGCGTGCTTAACGTGGCCGTATTCTCCGACAAGGCGCCGTTCCGCGCTAGGTGTGGACGCGTCGGGACCGCATGCGGACAGTCCCGCGAGCATGGCGGCGCCTGCGAGCGCGGCGGTCAGCGTGGTTGCCATTCGTTTGAGTGTCGGGATATGCATTGTTGTTCCTTTCGTTATGCCGGCCGACCGGCCGGCCACAGTTGTTGGGTCAGCCGCGGTGACGGCGTGCGAATTCGAATGTTTCCAGGAATTCTTGCGCACGGCGCGTGCGGGGATGGGTGAAGAATTGTTCGGGATTGTCGGACCGTTCCACGATGCCGCCGTTTTCGAGCATCACCACTTCGTCAGCCACTGCGCGGGCGAACGCCATTTCGTGGGTCACGATCATCATGGTTTGACCGCCGTCGGCGAGATCGAGTACCACGTCGAGCACTTCGCGCACCATTTCCGGGTCTAGCGACGCCGTGATTTCATCGAGCAGTAGCAATTCGGGGTGCATGATCATGGCGCGGCAAATCGCCACGCGCTGGCGTTGGCCGCCGGAAAGCTCGTGCGGTTTGGCGTCGGCCCGGTCGCGCAGGCCCACACGTTCGAGCAGACGCAATGCTTCTTGTTCCACGTTGCGCTTGTCGCGTTTGAGCACGAGCACGGGCGCCATGGTCACGTTGTCGAGCACGTTGCGGTTGGGAAACAGGTCGTAGCTTTGGAACACCATGCCGATGCGCGTACGCAACGCGGCGGGGCGCGGCGCGTATCCCGCGGCTTTCGTGCCGGGACGCCCTTGGCCAATGATGTCGCCGTTCAACAGGATTTCGCCGCCTTGGATGGGTTCGAGGCCCGCTACGGCGCGCAGCAAGGTGGATTTGCCCGATCCGGACGGCCCCACTACGACAAGCACTTTTCCGCGCGGCACGTCGAGGGAAATGTCGTGCAATACGTCGTGGTCGGCATTGGCGTACCGTTTGGTGACGCCTTCCATGCGAAGGCCCGGGAAACGCTCGGCCGTGTCGGGCTGCGTGATTCGGTCCGCCTGGCGGCGCGTCGTGTTGGTTCGTGATCTGGTGAACATGGAAATTCCTTTCCTACCAAGTTGCAAAAAGTGGTGTGCAGTTGTTGGCCCGTTCAGTCGGCCCAACGCCGTTCCAGGGCGCGCGCCGCCAGCGACAACGGCCAGCAGACGATGAAGTACATGAGGAAGATGACGCCGTACACCCACAGGGTTCCTTGCGGATAGTCGAAACGGTGGGCGTCGATGATCTGCTGGCCCACCTTGATCACTTCGACTACGCCGAGCAGCACGGCCAGCGATGTGGTTTTCACGATGCGCGTGGACAGGTTGACCGAGCCGGGAAGCAAACGGCGCAACGCCTGCGGCAGGATCACGCGCGTAAATGTCTGCCATGGCGTAAGCCCGAGCATGTAGGCGGACTCGTATTGGATGGCGGGGATGGACACGAGCGCGCCGCGCACGAGGTCGCCCAGTTCGGCGCCGCCCCAGAGCACGAACACGAGCACGCAGGCGCCCGTCGCGTCAAGGTTCCAGTTCCATGCGCGGGCGAACCCGTAGAACGCGATGAACAGCAACGCGAGCTGGGGCATGACGCGAATGAACACGAGATACGTGTTCATCACGCGCGCACCACGGGATTGCGCAACGTCATCAGCCATCCGCACACCAGTCCCACCGGGATCGAAAGCCCCAGCTTACCGCGGAAATCCATATCGTCACCCACAAGCCTTGCAGCAAACGCGGGAACACTCCCGGCTGCAGCAGAATCTCAACGCCGTGCATAATCGAACCTCTTTTCCATCCACGTGCCCAGCAGCGACACGGGCAACAAAATGACCAGGTACGCGACGATGAGCATGAACAGCGATTCGTACGTGCTGTAGTACATGCCGATCAGGTCCTTGGCCATGTACATCACGTCGGCCAGTGCGATGGCGGACACGACCGACGATTCCTTGATCAGAAAAATGACGTTGGCCACCACTCCCGGCATCGCCGTACCGGCGGCCTGCGGCAGCATGACACGCGCAAACGTCTGCCAGCGCGACAGGCCGAGCACATACGCGTTCTCTTTCTGTACCGCGGGCACGGCGTCAAATCCGGCGCGCATCGATTCGGCCATGTACGAGCCGCCCAGGAACGCGAGGCCGACAATCGCGCACGTTTCGGCGGACCAGACGAAACCCAACTTGGGCAATCCGAAATAGAGGAAATACAACTGCACGAGCAGCGGCGTATTGCGGCTGACCTCGATGTAGACGCGCACAACGCCGCGCACGAACGGAACGCGCGCCTCGAGCACCGTGGCGCACAACAGGCCCACAATCATGGCGAGCGCCACGCCGGCGACCGAAATGATCACCGTCATACGCGCTCCCAGCACGAAAAATGGCGCATAATGCGCAATGAAATGCCAGTCCAGCATTGGAAAACAGGTTCCTTCCCATTGGCGTAAGGCCCACGGGAACGCACAACGGCGGCCGATACGCAACGAAACGGCACCGAATACACGGCGGACGTACGGTACGAGAGTCGCACGCGAGCGGCGTGCACGACGTACAGTACGGAAAGACGCGATTTATCGGGCCGGCCGGCATTCGTATCGATAGGTGTTCGCTACACGTACCGGTACACGTATGCGGCGGGAAAGTCGCGTAAGGAAACTGGCGGATCCGGATTGCACGGGCGCCGTCGTCGACGGACGGACGGTCGAGCCAAACCTAACAATGCCGGGATTATGCCAAAAGCGCCTGTATGTGCGCCCCATGAACGGGCGGATGAAGATGAATTATCGAGGTGACAGAATTGTCAGCGACAACACATACAGGTGGATGCGCACAGACAGCATGCGCCGAGGGTCGCGTAGGAAACCTCGGTCATGGCGTTATGTGCTTGCATCATCATGGTGACCATTCATAACGGGTTCCCCCGACAAACACGCGCGGCCGCCCCGCCGCAACACGCTGAACAAAAATTTCGTTCATAACTTGTAAAACTCGGCGCCACGGCTTCGCCCGATTGGGTAAATCGTTATACAGTGGTAGCTGAGGATTGTTGCAATCCACGGAGTCGAAGGTTGGTTAACGTCACACACGCTGAGACGGCAAAATCCTGAAGGAGCATATATGGCGAAAAACCCGAAAATCTTATCTATTGTGCTGGCCGGAGGCGAAGGCACGCGACTGATGCCGCTTACGCGCGACCGCGCGAAGCCGGCCGTACCGTTCGGCGGCATTTACCGACTTATCGATTTCCCGCTGAGTAATCTCGTGAATTCGGGTTACCGCCAGATCATCGTGTTGACGCAGTACAAGTCACATTCCCTGGACCGCCATATTTCCCAGACTTGGCGTTTCTCGCCGCTGCTGGGCAACTACGTGTCCCCTGTCCCCGCGCAGCAGCGTCTCGGCAAGCACTGGTACCTGGGTTCCGCCGACGCCATCTACCAGACGATCAACATCATCGAGGACGTGCAGCCCGACATCGTCGTCATTGTGGGCGCCGACCACGTGTACCGCATGGACTTCGAGCAGATGGTGCAGCAGCACATCGAGTCGGGCGCCGAATTCACGGTGGCCGGCATCCGCCAGCCCATCAGCGAATCCGACCAGTTCGGCGTGATCGAAGTGGATCCGGAACATCCGAACATGATCAAGAGCTTCCATGAGAAGCCGAAGCACGCCGTGGGGCTGCCCGACGACCCGAACTCGATTCTCGCGTCCATGGGCAACTATGTGGCCAACACCAAGGCGCTGTTCGAGGCGCTCGCGATTGACAGCAAGGCTTCCGGCACGAAGCACGACATGGGCGGCGACATCGCCCCGTACTTCGCGGCCCGCCACGAGGCCGGCGTGTACGACTTCACGAAGAACGAGATTCCGGGTTCCACGAAGATCGACCGCGCCTACTGGCGCGATGTGGGTACGATCAAGCAGTTCTACGATGCGCACATGGACCTGATCTCCCCCGCTCCGGTATTCAACTTGTACAACGAGGATTGGCCGATTTACACGGCGTCCAACAATCTTCCGCCGGCCAAGTTCGTGTTCGCCGGACAGGAGCGCATGGGTTACGCCGTCGACTCGATCATCTCCCCGGGCGTCATCGTCTCGGGCGGCGAGATCCAGCATTCGATTGTCGCTCCGCGCGTGTGTATCCATTCGTGGTCCCAGACCGTCGATTCCGTCCTGTTCGACAATGTCGAGGTGAACCGCCACGCCCGCGTGCGCCGCGCGATTCTCGACAAGAACGTGGTGCTTACCGAAAACGCGACCGTCGGTTTCGATACGGAACTCGATTTGGCGCGCGGCTTCACCGTCACGCCTGACGGCATCACCGTGGTGCCGAAGGGCACGATTGTCGACGGCTGATCCATCCAATTGACATACCAAAAGGCCCGCTTCCTTATGGAGCGGGCCTTTTTATTGCTGGTATTCGTCAGTAGCGCGGCAGCGAGTCGAGATTGAATCCGAGAGCGGCCAGCTGTTCGGCGCCTTCCGGAGTGATCTTGTCGACGGTCCAGCGCGGCGTCCACGTCCAGTCGATGCGGAATTCGTCGACCAGTCCCGCCAACGTCGTGGCGCACTCGTCCTCGATCAGATCGGTGAGCGGGCAGGCGGGCGTCGTCAGCGTCATCGTGAGGATGGCGCGGCCGAGCTCGTCGATTTCGATGCCGTATACGAGACCCAGATCGATCACGTCGATGCCGAGTTCCGGATCGATGACCTGGTGCAGCGCCTCCTTGACATCCTCGGCCGTGGCCTGGCCGATAGCGTTGTACGACTTCATCGCGATGCCGTTGTCCGTGGATTCCGTCACGTTCGGGTTTTCCGCAGTGGCCCCCGCGGTGCCCTGCTGGGCCAACGACGGGTTGGCCATGACCGCGCGGGCCTCCTCTTCGCCTCCCACTACGCCTTGCACCGCGCGCAATACCGTGGATTCCGGCTGCGGTACGAGATTATCCGTCATTTCTTTTCCTTTCCGCCTGTCTGCTTCACTGTTGCGCCAACGCGCGGGCCGTGGCGTCTTTCATGCCTTCCCAGCCGAGCAACGCGCATTTGATGCGCATGGGATACTTGGACACGCCCTGCAGCACGATGGCGTCCTCCAAGCGCTCCTCGGCGGCCTCGTCGTCCAGGCCCTTGCCGCGCGATTCCATCAGCGTATGGAAATCCTGGAACAACGCCATGGCCTCGTCCACAGTTTTGCCTTCCACCAAATCGACCATCATGGACAGGCTCGCCTGGGAAATGGAACAGCCCTGACCGTCCCACACCACACGCTCGATCACATGGGGTTCCAATTCGCTGATTTCCACATGGATTGTGGCCTCGTCCCCGCAAGTGGGATTGAACTGGTGGGATCGGGCCGCGGAACACGATTCATGTTGCGCCGCCACCACGGATTCGCCTACATGGGCGTCCTCGTTGGTCAGGTCGGCGGCGAAATGCTGCCGGCCGTGTGGATCGCGGGACGCTTCCAGAATCACCTCCTGGTACATCTGTTCCAAGTCGCCCGTACCAAACCCAAAATCTGCCATAGCCTCTGTTCTTTTCCGTCAATCAGTGTTCATGGTGTTCAATCAAGAGACTACCAATTTATTCCGCACCGAAGAAGGAGCGGATGCCCGAAACGGCTTCCACCAGACGCTGCGCGTCGTCCACGGTGTTGTAGGCGCCGCTGGAAGCGCGGTTCGAAGCGTATACGCCGAAATGGCGGTGCACGGGCTGGGCGCAATGGTGTCCCACACGGATGGCGATGCCTTGGGCGTCGATGTACTGGCCCACGTCATGGGGATGGACGCCTTCCACCTCGAACGACACGGTGCCGATACGGTCCGTGTTGTCGCGCGGTCCCAGAATGCGCACGCCGTCCACGTTGCCCAGTTCGAGCAGCGCGTCGGTAATCGTGCGCTCGTGGGCCGCGATCGCGTCCATGCCGATGTTGCGCATCCAGTCGGCGGCCACGCCGGCCGCGACCACTTGCGCCACGGGCTGCGTGCCGGCTTCGAAACGGGCCGGCGGCAGCATGTAGTCGGCGGGCTTGTCCATCCACGCCAGTTCCACCATGGATCCGCCGAAGGATGCCGGCGGCAGCGCTTCGAGCAGCGCGCGCTTGCCATACAGGAAGCCCACGCCCGTGGGACCATACATTTTGTGCGCGCTGAAGGCGGCGAAGTCCACGTCAAGCGCATGGAAATCCACAGGAATGTGGGGCACGGACTGGCACGCGTCGAGAATGAAGAACGCCCCCACCTCATGGGCGCGCGCCACAATGGGCGCGATATTCGTGATGGCGCCCGTTACGTTGCTGATATGCGTGACGGCCACAATCTTGGTGCGGTCGGTAATGACCTCGTTGGCAGTGTCGCTCAGGATTCGGCCCTCATCATCCAGATCGAACCATTTGAGCGTGGCGCCCGTACGGTAGGCAAGCTCCTGCATCGGCAGCAATACCGAATGGTGTTCGGCGCGCGACACCACGATTTCGTCGCCCGGACGCAGCGCGAACTGCTGGGCGGCCTTGCCGCCGCGGCCCTGCGAAGCGTTGCCGAACGCCGTGGCCAGCAGGTTGAGGCCGGCCGTGGCGCCCGCCGTCACAACGAGCTCTTCCGAACCTTCCTCGCTGTCGGCGCCCACAAGCTTGGAAACGCTGACCCTGGCGTCCTCGAACGCGAGCGTGCTGCGCGCGGCGAGTTCATGGGCCCCGCGGTGCACGCCGGCGTTGATCGTGGCATAAAAGTCGCTTTCCGCATCGATCACGCACTGCGGCTTTTGTGCCGTGGCGCCGGAGTCGAGGTAGACGAGCGGATGCCCGTGGATCTCCTGGCGCAAAATGGGGAACTGTTCGCGAATCGTTGCGAAATCAACCATGTATCTTCCTTCAATTCTTGGGGCTGCTCTCCATGCCGTCGATATGCCTGATATGCCGGCGTGGGCCAAAGTGATGCCGGGTCCCGCAGCAAACCACGGGACCCGGAGTCATGTGTCAGGCGAGTGCGGACTCGCTGGCGCCTTCCGGCAGGTAGGCGTCGTAACCGGTTTCTTCGAGCACGTCGGCCAGTTCCGGGCCACCCGTCTTCACGAAGTGGCCGTCGGCGAACACGTGGACAATATCGGGCTTGATGTACTTGAGGATGCGCGTGTAGTGCGTCACCATGAGCACGCCGAAGTCGTTGGCTTCCTTGGCGCGGTTGACGCCTTCGGACACAATGCGCAGCGCGTCCACGTCGAGACCCGAATCGGTTTCGTCAAGCACGGCGAACTTCGGCTTGAGCAGTTCCAGCTGCAGCACTTCGGCGCGCTTCTTCTCGCCGCCCGAGAAGCCTTCGTTCACGGAACGCGTGGCGAACTTCGGATCCATCTTCAAACGCTTCATGGCTTCCGTAAGTTCCTTGGTCCACGTGCGGATGGCCGGAGCCTTGCCGTCGATTTCCGTTTTGGCGGTGCGCAGGAAGTTCGTCATGGACACGCCCGGCACTTCCACGGGGTACTGCATGGCCAGGAACAGGCCGGCCTTGGCGCGCTCGTCCGGCGTCATCTGCAGAATGTCCTCGCCGTCCAGCAGAGCCTGGCCCGAATCGACCTCGTACTTCGGATGGCCCGCCAGCGTGTAGGCCAGCGTCGACTTGCCCGAACCGTTGGGGCCCATGATGGCGTGCACTTCACCGGAATTCACCGTAAGGTTGACGCCCTTGAGGATCTGCTTGCGGCCCTCTTTCGTTTCCACCGAAGCGTACAGGTCTTTGATTTCCAGTGTAGACATTAGTTTTCCTCCACTTGAGGCTTGTCCTCGCCTTGCGCGAGACGACGGTCGATGACGGTCATGAGGTGGGCGGCGATCTGGTCGATGCCGATTTGTTCGATGAGCTCGCTGAAGAAGCCGCGCACCACCAGTTTGCGCGCTTCCTGTTCGCTGATGCCGCGGGACTGCAGGTAGAACAGTTCCTCGTCGTCGAAGCGTCCCGTGGAGCTGGCGTGGCCTGCGCCCACGATATTGCCGTTTTCAATTTCGAGGTTCGGTTCCGAATCGGCCACGGCGCCCGGAGTCAGTACGAGGTTGCGGTTGAGCTCGTAGGAATCGGTGCCCGGAGCCGTCGGCTGGATCAACGCGTTGCCGACCCAGGTGCTGTGGGCGCCCTTGCCGCTCAACGCGCCCTTGTAGACCACGCGGGAACGGCATTCCGGCTCGTTGTGCACGACCATGGTGCGATGCTCGATATGCTGGCCCGGATCCACGAAGTAGATGCCCAGCATGTTCAGGTCGCCGTGCGAACCGGCGAAATCCTGGTCCATGCGGATGCGGACCACGTCTCCGCCCAGCGTCACCACGGCATGGCGCAACGTCGCTTCGCGGCCCACGCGGATGCGGTGGTTGCCCACGTGCTTGGACTGGTCGGACCATTCCTGAATGAAGGTGGTGGACACATGGGAATAGGCGCCCGTCACGATTTCCACACCTTCGGCGAGCTTGGCGTCGCCCGCGTGCTCCACGATCACGTCGGCGTGCACGTTGTCGTCCGCCACAATTACGAGATGCAGCGCGTCGAGTTCCAGTCCGTTGCCTTCAATGCGCACGAGCACGGGCTGGTCCAGATCCTGACGGATGTGCAGGATCCACGAGCTTGTCGAGCTGTTCCACTCCACCGCCGATACGCGGTCGTTGGGCTTGGAAACGCTGCCGCTTTCCTGCTCCCCCATGGCGGCCTGTTCGAGCGTCACGGCGCCGTCGAGTGCGGAACCGTCCACATAGCGCGCGTCCAGCGTGGTGGTGGCGGCCGGCGCGAACACGTTGAAGAATTCGCTCATGCGGTCTACGGGCGTAAAGCGCCAGTCTTCCTGCTTGCGCGTGGGAATGGGGAACATTTCCACTTCGAAGGAACGCGGCGCGCTGTCCGCACTGGAGGGCATGGCGGCCGGAATGGCGTACGGATCATTGGGATCCGCCACCGGAATAGCAATTTCTTTTACGTCGGCCATCGATCAGCCCACCGATCCTTCCATTTGCAGCTCTACCAAGCGGTTCAGTTCCAACGCGTATTCCATCGGAAGCTCGCGGCTGATCGGCTCCACGAATCCTCGCACGATCATGGCCATGGCTTCCTTCTCTTCCAGGCCCCTGCTCATCAGGTAGAACAGCTGGTCTTCGGAAACCTTGGAAACGGTGGCCTCGTGCGCCATGGACACGTCGTCTTCGCGCACGTCCACATGCGGGTACGTGTCGGAACGGGAGAAATCGTCCACGAGCAGCGCGTCGCACACCACCGAGGAGCTCGAGCCTTCCGCGCCGTCCACAACCTTGACGAGGCCGCGGTATGCGGAGCGTCCGCCGCCGCGCGAAATGGACTTGGCCACAATGGTGGAAGACGTGTGCGGGGCCAGATGGATCATCTTGGCGCCCGTGTCCTGGTATTGGCCTTTGCCTGCGAAGCCCAGTGACATGGTGGACGCTTTGGCGTACGGTTCGGCCAGAATGCAGGCCGGATACTTCATCGTGGCCTTCGAGCCGATGTTGCCGTCCACCCATTCCATCGTGCCGCCTTCGCGCACGTAGGCGCGCTGCGTCACGAGGTTGTACACGTTGTTCGACCAGTTCTGCACGGTGGTGTAACGCACGCGGGCGTTCTTTTCCACAATGATTTCCACGATGGCCGCGTGCAGCGAATCGGTCGAATAGATCGGGGCCGTGCAGCCCTCGACGTAATGCACGTACGAGCCTTCGTCCGCAATGATCAGCGTGCGTTCGAACTGGCCCATGTTCGGCGTATTGATACGGAAGTAGGCCTGCAACGGGATGTCCACGTGCACGCCCTTCGGCACGTACACGAACGAGCCGCCCGACCATGCGGCCGTGTTGAGCGCGCCGAACTTGTTGTCTTCCGGAGGCACGATCGTACCGAAATATTTCTTGACCAAATCCGGATATTCACGGACAGCCGTGTCCGTGTCCACGAAAATCACGCCCTGGTCGGCAAGGTCTTTCTGAATCGAATTGTAAATGACTTCCGACTCGTACTGCGCGGCCACACCGGACACCAGGCGGCTCTTTTCCGCTTCCGGAATGCCCAGACGGTCGTACGTGGTGCGGATGTCGTCTGGAAGATCGTCCCACGTAGCAGCCTGCTTACCAACCGGCTTCACGTAATATTTAAAATCTTCCGCATGGAAACCAGACAAATCCACGCCCCAATTCGGCATAGGCTTGTCAATAAACGCACGGTAGCCGCGCAAACGCATGCTGAGCATCCATTCCGGCTCACCTTTGTCTGCGGAAATCTCACGCACCGTTTGCTCATCAATACCACGCTTTGCGGCCTCACCGGCGGCATCTGAATCATGCCACCCGTAGTTGTAGTCTCCGAATTGCTCAATAATTTCGTCGTCTTGCCGAATTTTGTCCTCGTTTACGCGGGAACGGTCAGCCACATACTGGCTCATTTCCACGTCCGCCGAGGCATTTGACTCTGTAAGCTGCGCCACAGTAGGCTGCCTCCAATCCGTATGGCTTGCACTTCAACATACCAGAACAGCACCATAATACGAGACAAATTATTTCACTCGCCAGAGGTTTCTCTATAAAATGTGGCCGAATACACAAATTTTATAGAAATTCGAGAATTTTTCGGGTTTGTTGCAGGCAAGGTAAGCCATGCGGATCGGATGGCATTCTCAACCGAAGGCCGTCAGCAAAAATCGCACACGATCTTGTCGTTAACGGGCTGGCGCTTGGCGAGCGGCTGGGCGCTGTGGCCGACAATAGCAATCGACATGGGCGTGAAGCCTTCAGGCAATCCGATTTGTTCCATGAATTCCGGGCTTTGCGCGATCACGCTCGCCGCGCCCATCAAATAGCACGATCCGAGTCCCAGATCCGCGGCCTCGACCATCATGTTCTCCATGACGCAGGCGCCGGAAAGCTTGTGCATCAACGCATATGGACCCTCCACGTCTTTCGTACTCACCACAATGGCGAGCGGCGCATTAAAGAGCGGATGTTCGCGCGTAAAGTTAGGATTAATATTCAGCACCGTCTCCTCAAGTCCCAGTAAAATATTGGGGTCCTGAATTACGGTGAGGCGCAGGCAGTCAAACATGGCCATACCAACCGGCGCATTGTTGGCGGCGGCAATTATCTTCGCAAGATCCTGTTCACTGACCGGCTCATTGGTAAAGTTGCGGCACGACTGGCGCGTGAGAAGAGCGTCAAATGTTTCCATGATGTCCCCTTTTATTGAGTGGTTACGTTCTCAAATCCACTCTACTGAAAATTGAAAAGTTGACTTTCGGAGAACATGAGAAATGAACACGAGCCGCATAGTTAGCAGCTAGCATACCGGTTCGGCATACCAGCTGCTGCGGTTAGAGAGAACTCAAGAATTGCATTAATTTATCTGTATCTTTATTCTCAAGTTCCTGAATAATATGCAGATATGTGCTCTGTGTGGTGGTCATATTGGAGTGTCCCAGCCGTTTCGCAACGGAGGCAATAGAAACGCCTGCGTACAGTAACAGCGAAGCGTGCGTGTGCCGCAGTCCGTGCAGTGAAATAGTGGGAATGCAAGCGCGTTCGCAGAGTCGCTCCAGTCTGTCATTGACCGTTGCGTTATACACTTTCTTATTCTGTACAAAGAACGGTTGGTTCCGTGGGAGCCCTTTTAATAACTGACTGAACACCATAATAATTTGCCAATCCATACGAATTTTTCGTACCGACGATCTATTTTTTGTTGGCGCGAACCCTCCCCTCTCACTTTTGTAATTCCATGTTTTATTGACGGACAGCGTCTGATTTTCAAAATCAAAATCCGCTGGAGTGAGGGCGAGCGCCTCCGCAAATCGAAGGCCGGTTTTGGCAATTAATAAAATTAGGTAATCCCACGAAATTTTGTTATCTAATTCCAGTTCCGCAAGGAGGTCTTTCAATTCAGCCTGGCTCAGGAACTTTGGTTTATGAGACCGGCTCACCGTTCCTTTAATCACCACTTTTCTTGTGGGATCCGACTTGAGTAGTCCCTCATCTACCGCATCCGTAATGGCGGCTTTCACATGGTGATGAAAGTCGAGGACCGTTTGCCGTTCATGATTCCTCGCGTACTCATTTAATAAATGCTGGTACGTGGTGCGAGTGAGACCGCTCATGCGTAGGCCGGGAACTAACTCACGAATCTGACGGTGCGTAAGTTCATATTTATGGTACGTAACGTCTCGAACGGCACCTAATTTATAGGTCTCCATCCATTCTTTAAAGTACCCGGCGAGTGTTTGATTTTTGTGCATTGTTACTCCTTTATTGAGTACTTTTGCGGGATTGCAAAAGTGAGCACAGAGTAACCGAGCGGAGACAGTTCGAGTGGGAATGGTCAGCGTATAGGACGGCTCATAAAAAGATTGGAAATATTATAGAGATTCCGTCTCTTTTGTCTGTTTATATTTATGGAAATTGATGCCAGATTTAGGGTGACTCTTTATAAAAAATAAATGACGACTATCGGTGCGGTTGAGGGAATTTTGATTGGCGGCAGCGTAAGTACTCAGATTTCCTTACAGAAAGTTCTATTCCAGGCGGATATGGGAACACTGCTCATAAACTAACGGTAAAACTTTGGGGAAAGGGAGTAGTAGAGAAGTCTGAGATCCAAGCCGGTAGTTCTGCAACAAAATATTTTATACGGCATGTTGGGCAGCTCATGTATGGGAAGTTAGATTTTCTTCATGCTGCTTTTGGTATTGTCCCTCCAGAATTAGATGGTTTCGAATCTACGGCAGATTCTCCTGCCTTTAATATTGACAGTTCCATTAATGCATTTTTCTTGCTGCAGTCTTGTCTAAGAAAAGATACTTATCTTTACCAAGGAAGTCTGGCCGATGGATCACGAAAAGCAAAAAGGGTGCATGCCAATACTTTCTTGAATATGACTTTTAACGTTCCTAATAAGAATGAGCAGGACCAAATAACTGATCTTCTTGAAACATTAAGTAAATTGATCACCGCCTATGAGCAAAAGCTCACGCTGCTGAAGCAGAAAAAGCAATACTTCCTACAGGCAATTTTCAGTCAGAAACTGCGTTTTAAGGGATTCACTGGGCCGTGGGAGCAGCATAAGTTTGCTGACTTGTATCGTCGTAAGAATCAGAAGAATGATTTAACGTATAGAGGAGATAAAATTATCTCTGTCGCTAACATGTATTTTAAGGAACCAGATAATTCTGCATCTGATTCCTATTTACGAACCTATAACGTGTTTGAAATTGGAGATATTGCCTTTGAAGGGAATGCCAATAAATATTATTCACATGGTAGATTTGTTGAGAATACCATTGGCAATGGCATTGTCTCTCATGTTTTTGATGTATTCAAACCAATATCTAAAGAACATGATCTTTTATATTGGAAATATTTTATTAATTGCGAGTCTGCTATGCGTAAGGTTCTTATTCGTAGTACGAAATCGTCAACCATGATGACAAATCTCGTTGCCTCTGATTTTTTGAAAGAACATGTTGCTGTACCCTCATTAGAGGAGCAATCGAAGATTGGACGTTTTCTAAAAAATACCGATGATCTAATTGATGCGTACGAGCAAAAGCTCACCTTGTTAAAACAGAAGAAACAGTATTTCCTCCAAAATCTATTCATATAGAAAATGCATTAGATCTGCATAAGACGGAGATATGTATTAAGGTCCGATGCCACGAATACAACATCGGACCCTAATATGAAACATCACTATTTGCTATCTCGAGATATGCGGATACATGCCTATTGATTGTTCTTTGTAAGAATAGACATCATCTCCAGATATGGTTATTTAAATAAACATATTCTGAAGATAGTATTTTTTTCTTTTTCTGTAATAATTCAATTTTGTTCTGAACAGCGCAAAGTAGATTGTTTAAAGTTTCAAAGAATACTCCAATTTGCTTTTGTTCATCAAATGATGGGACCTGGAGACGAAGTGTTCCTACGTCTGAAAAACTAATAGCTTTCCCATCACGAATACCAAATGTCACTGTTTTTAGAAGTTCAATGAAATGCGGTGATTTAAATACAACTTTCCAAAAAAGAGGATCGTGCTCATTAGGCTTAATGAAGCGGAATACGGTGTAAGCAGGACTACAGATTCCCGTTATAGTTGAATATTCGAATCCTCCTTGGAAGGAACGTAAACTAATCACGAAATCTCCTGCGGATACTCTCTTATATCCAGCTAAGGAATGCTTATTAAATTTAATATCGGTATCTAGCTGATCTCTATAGACCATTCCTAAATCCTGACTTGCAGAGAGTACAGGAAGATCTGGGAATCCTTTAACAGACACTGCTTGAAAAATTTCATTAAACTTACGCTCTTGCCAACGATCCGGATCCGACTCGAAAGACAAATAATTAGAAAGAACCTTCTGAAGGTAGTAGTTTTTCTTGGACTGTAAAAGTTCATACTCTTGCTCATAGGCAGCGATTAGATCATCGAGTCTTTCTAAGAAAAGACCAATAGATTCCTGCTCACTTTTTATTGGAAGATTGATCGTAAGCTCACGTAATTTATTAACTGCTAATCCAGGTTGTGCAGACTGATCAGATAATCTTCCCAGCTTTAGGCGCAATAGCAAATACCCTAAAAATAGAGTCTCTTTGTCACTGAATGATTTAACAGCTATGGCGTGTTCAGTAAAGTATGCCTTACCGGTAGAAAAAGTAATATTCCCACATTGAGCACCTTGTCGTCCGATTAAAGCATAGAATCCCTCATGATTGAAATCATCTGTATATCCTCGTAAACCGTTCCCTCCAAAGACCGGATATAAGCTCTCTCTTATAATTTTAGAAGCTGAGATAAAAGAACCAGACTTAAAATATTCGCAGACATCACCCAACTTACGTTGCCGCCACGGTTCAGTGAACCCCCTAAACCGCAACCTTGGAACTAATTCCTTATGTTCTGTTTGCTCTACCATGTTTTGCTCCACACTTACGCAGGGATTTACAGTATTCTTACGCTCCCCTGCAAAAATCTTTTCTTTACTTGAAAAAGTCGCCCAACTCATACGTAATTACTGGCGTTACAAAAAGCTCATATTTGGCTACAAGATTCGCTATTTCGTCACCATTAATCAACGTAATAATTCGTGTTCCTTGGCGCGCAGCTACTTGCGCATTTGACGTGAAGTCTGCAGTAGTAATGAAAATCCCATACTCTGCATTGAACTTATCCATAGCGCCACGGAACTTATCAATCTCCGGTGAAGACACATTCCCAGACCAGCGCTTTGCCTGAATCGCCACACGCGTAGTACGGAAATCATCGTTACTGCGAATGTATCCAAGCCCATCTAGACCACCGTCATTAGATGCAGGAATACCAATCTTGGAATCTATAGTCACGCCCATTTTATGAACTAGCGCCCTGCAAAATTCCTCAAACTTTTGCGGAGTCAGCTTCATAAGAGCATCGTGCAACTGCGAGCGCCACACCGTTTCCGGATCCTCATTCGTAGCAGCCGGCTCCTCATCATCGTCTTCTGTGTGTATGTGAGGTTCGCTCGTCTGCGGCTGCATAATAACGTTCTCATAATTGTGATCTGGTTCGCTTACGCTGAGGTGAGGTTTACGTTGTGCACGTTTTCTCGTTATGGGGTCAGAGATGCTGTACACGTCTGTATCTGCATTCAGCGTGTCCAAGTCACAGTTCATTCCCTTGGTGGTGAGCTGGAGAATGTGTCCTGGGCGCTCATCCATATATCCGGCATTGATAAGTGCTTTAGCCGCATGATTAAACGGAAAATCAAACGGATGGTAGGTGGCTCCAGTTCCCTGTGAGACTTTCACTTCACTTATTTTTTCTGCTGGAACAAGTGAAGATGAGAGTTTCATTTCTTCTTTAATCTCTCGGCGAGTGCCGCTCCCGCCGAGAATGCGCAGAATTCGAATAATTTCGGTGAGGAGTTCTCGCTCTAACCGGTTACGGTGTGTAGCTGTCTTGCCTTGTCCTACGTGTGCCATGATCATTCACTCTTCCCTTAATCAGCAGGATCCGTAGGCACCAAATCCGCCACCATGGCATCAAACTCTGCCTGCAGCTGGGCAATCTCTTTATCTACTTCTGCGAGCTGCCTATTCACTTCGTCAATGTCAATTGGTTCTTCTTCCTCGAATGTGTCTACATAGCGAGGAATGTTGAGGTTGTAGTCATTCTCTTTAATTTCATCGAGCGTGGCCACGTGAGCATACTTGTCTACATCTTTGCGCGCTACATATGTGTCAATAATCTTTTGAATGTCTTCAGGGCGCAGCTTGTTCTGGTTCTTGTCTTTCTCAAAATCATTCGAGGCGTCAATAAACAGAACGTTTGTATTGTCCTTGTTCTTACTGAACACGAGCACCACGGTAGGAATAGATGTGGAGTAGAACAGGTTGGCCGGCAAACCAATCACCGCATCCAAATAGTTCTTCTCAATAATGGCCTTACGAATGGTGCCTTCTGCAGCACCACGGAACAGCACACCGTGTGGCAACACAATGGCCATGCGGCCCGTGTCATTCAAGTGATACAGCGAATGCTCCACAAAAGCAAAATCTGCCTTAGACTTTGGCGCGAGCTTGCCGTAATCCTTGAAACGTGGATCCTTCATTTTCGAAGCGGCATTATCCCAATGCTGCGAATATGGCGGGTTTGCCACCACAGCGTCAAAGAACAGCGGGTGATCCACACCATTGGCATCTACCCCATCTGGCCAATCATTCTCCAACGTATCTGCATTGCGCAGATTCATGTGAGAGTAATCCACGTTGTGCATCATGAGGTTCATGCGCGCCAAGTTATACGTAGTACGGTTCAGCTCCTGGCCATAGAAATGCACGCGCTTCTTATATTCAGGAAGCTCAGATGCCACGGTAAGCAGCAGCGAACCTGAGCCCATAGTCGGGTCATACACCTTGAATCCGTTGCGGAAATCTTCCTTATCACGGCCCAACGTAACGAGCTTTGCCAGCACCTGAGAGACCTCATGCGGCGTATAAAACTCCCCTGCCTTCTTACCGGAGTTGCTCGCGAACTGAGCAATCAGATACTCATACACGTCACCCAGCACATCATGACCATTCGCGTCAATAAACTCAACGCTATTAATCTTGTCCATTAACGTGGCCAGGCTCTTCGCACGCTCATTCGTAGAGCCACCCAAGCTCGAGTCTGCCAAATTAATGTCGCTAAATACTTCCGAAAAATCCTCACGAGCATTCGTGTTCAGGCGCGTATTTGCGTTGAAACGCTCCAACATTTCCTGGAAATCATCTGGGCGAATCTGTTGCGCACGAATGCGATTCATCATAGATTCCCACGTATACTGTGGGTCAATAGCGTAGCCCAATGCATCACTCAGGCCTTCACGCCAATCATTAATCACATTTGGATCCGAAGCCTCACGCACATAGGCATCGTTCAATGACTCATCGCCTTGCCGATCCAACAGATCCATTCGTTCCATATACCGTTCCTGATTTTCGGAAAGGTAGCGGTAAAAAATAAATCCAAGAATATAATTCTGGAATTCGGAAGCATTCATTTTTCCACGAAGATCATTCGCCATGCTCCACAATTGAGACGTAAGTTGCTGTGCTGAATCTACCATCTGTTGTCCTTGATATTTTTAAAAATTTATATTTTTATTAATAAAAAATCAATATAAAAAAGTCACTAAAAATTACTGAAAATGAGTCACCACATAGTCCGCGAACTCACTCATGGCTCGTTTCAGTTCAACTTTGTATTTGATCTTCGAGAGCTTGCGAATCCGCTCTTCCTGTGCATCTTCCGTATAAAATTGGAACGCCTCTTTACTGAGTTCAGACAGCTCACCACCCAAGTTGAGATCATCTTGGTGAGCCACATGCCTGCGTAATATGGCTTCCAGCAACTTATTTGCCGTCACCACATCCACAAGACCCCACTTCTCCTTAAACTCAACAATGGCGCGGCGCCGACTCTTTCCCGTCTGCTCACGCACAATCTTTGGAATATCCGTACCCTGAATTGGATACGTAAGATCTTGCGACTCGAATGTTCCATTAAAGACCGTATCCGCAACCGCTTGGTACTGTTCCGCTTGCTGGCGGTCCGTCATCTGATCAATGGCCCGGCTGGCACGCTGGTATGCAGACTCAATATTGGCGTCGTCTCCCTCGTGCTTCCGGTTCATCAATTCCGCAAGCAAATCGTTAATGTAGTCATAATTTACGTTGATTTCAGCAATATGTTCCACGGAAAAATCAAGATCCAGCGACATATTATTGACAGCGCCTTCTCCATCGGTCCGCTCCGTTATGGCACGTTTCGTATCTATAGCGCGCGCAATGAGTTTATTCTCATTCTCTTGCGTAAGACCAATTTCTTTCAGCAACGCTTCCGGCTTATCATAATCGAACTCGTCATCTTGCCGAATCTGAGAAATAATGCCGTTATATTGTGCATAGGTACGCATGAACGTTTCCTGAGCAGACTCACTCTTCGGCATTTCCTCAAAATCATTGGTCATGGCGCGAATGTCTTTGAGCTTGGTCCTAGCTTCCTCAACAAGATCCGTGTACGTTTTACCGTCGACTACAGGAGCGTCTTCTGGGTAATCTGGGAGAAGCGTCCCCTGCCCAGCAGAGTCTCTATTGGCATACATGCTTAATGCAGCATTCATAAGCTGCTTAGACGTTTCCGGCCAACGGTAATTCACAATACGGCCGTACGGCTTATCAATGAAATTATCAATGCGGTTCGTACGCGAATATGCCTGAATGAGGCTTGCGCCAGACATAGTGCGGTCTACATACAACGTGTTGACCATTTTAGCATCGAACCCCGTAAGGAGCTGGTCAATCACAATAACGAGATCCAAACTCGTTTCAGAATCGTCGAGTTCGCCACGTAAACGAGACGCCACGTTGTCGAAGTACTCGTCTGTTGTAGTCAGGTCAAATGATGTTCCAAACGTTGCGTTATATGCTTCAATAGCGCGCAGCAGACCAGTATTCTTTTCCACCATGTCATCACTGTTATCCGTGGAATAAGAGAATGTAACAGCTACATGAATCGGTAGCTTTCCCTCTGCCTGGCGCTCTTTATTGCGCCGCGCAAACTCATCAAAATACATGAGCGCCATATGAGACGAAGCTTTGCCGCCACCAACATGCGTGGTGAGCATGGCCTTATATTTGCCCTGCTTTGAACGGTTGCGCCAATACTTGAAAATGTCGTCTACTACGGCTTGTACATGTTTCTTATTGTCGTCATATATGCCAGAATCTATGTACGCATCCACTTCATCTGGAGCCATGCGCGCAATCTTGTTCGTAATATCTTGCTCGTTCCATGTCGAATGCTTCTTCTTCAAGAGCACTGGCAGCAGCTCTGTTTTAATTTCGCTTTCAGGCAGCGTGTTCTGGAAGTCCACCTTAAAGCCCAGCACATTACGGTCTGCAATGGCTTCACGAATGGTGTAGGCGTGCAACAGGTCTCCAAAGACTTCCTGCGTTTTATTGCCATCAAAGGCTGGCGTACCCGTATATCCAACCCATGCTCCACGCGGGAACGCATTGCGAATACGCCTCATGGCATCGCCATTCATGGAACGGTGTGCTTCATCTGCAATGAACACAATATTGGCGTCTAGAGCCTTGAAGTGCGCGCGCTTCGCGAGCTTGTCTAGCTTCTGAATAGACGTCACAATAATGGAATTGCTGCGTTCTTTACTCTGAAGCCGCCTTGCAAGCTCATTGGTATTGCGTGTATCCGCAATAATGCTTGCATTGGCGCCAAGACTTCCCTCCGGATCATAGGCTTGGTAGCTTTCAAACGTCTGATTCGTAAGTGCCACGCGGTCTACCACGAACACTACTTTGTCCACATTTGGCAGTCGTGAAGCCAACCATGCAGTCTTAAAGCTACTAATGGTTTTGCCCGAACCCGTGGTATGCCAAATGTAGCCAACCCTTGGATCGCCACCGTTACCAAAGGTATGTGTGCGAAGCCTGTCAATTACGCGACGTGTGGCATACACTTGATACGGGCGCATCACCATGAGCTTTGGATGGTGCGGATTACTGTCCAAAATCATATAGTTCGTGGCCATTTGGTGAGCCATAGGAATAGACAGCATAAGATTACAGAACTCTTTCCAATCCTGAACCGGCTTACTGTCATGCTCGCGCTGCCAACGGAACGCAAACGCTGTATTGAAGTCGTCTGCCGTAGTGTTGGCCATATACCGAGCCATATGAGGCGTCATGCCAACAAGAATCTGCACGGTTGAATAAATGTCACTGAACGCACCGCTGGTAATGTACCCATGCATCTGATTCAATGCCTCAAATGCATCGTGACCGTCATATTTCTCTTCAATATGAATAATCGGAAGACCATTAATTAATAATGTTGTGTCAAATCGCGCGTTACGGAATCCTTTACGAACGTCTTCCCTCTTAATTTGATTCACAATTTGGTACACGGTATTGCCGGCACCAATCTGATCCTGATCAAAAACCGTTAAATATACATGAGTAGAAGACGACCCAGGATTGGGCTTATCACGATCAATCTCAACTTGAGTTACGCCATTCAATCCATACAGCCACTTACCTGCTTCATATGGCGTATGCAAATTGCTAATCACATGTTTCACTTGAGCAAATTCGCTATTCGTAAGCGGAATACCTGCAAGTTTATCCATATTATGACGGTTGAGAATCTCTCTAAAGTTCTGCCACAATGCGTCGAACGTTTTAATGTCAGGCCTATATTCCCACTGCCTTGTTCCACCAATCGACTCTAAATAATGAATCAGCTCGTCTTCGAACTCAAGTTCATTACGCATATATGGCCCCTCCATACGATCCAACTCACGCTGAAATAGAGCATAAGCCCACTCTCACAGTAGTTCATTGGTACGCAGGTGGACAATAATTATGCCCATAGTGGGCATCATAAAAAAGCCGCCCGAATAACTCGAGCGGCCTTCCCCTTCGCATTGCAAGAATCACACTTGTACGTGCACCGTAGTGCCCATAAGAGCCCAGTTGTAGAACCATTGGGCCACGTCCCAGCCGATGCCCACGCAACCGTGCGAGGTGTTCTCGCCGAGCGCGCGGATGTCGTCGTTGTTGAACGGCGTCTTGCTGGCGATGCGGTGGATCGCGCAACCGGACTTCGAGAAGTAGTTGACGAAGCCGACGTCCTTGACATCCCACGACTCGTTGCTGCCGTCGGAAAGCGTCAGGTTGCCGGACATGTTCTGCGAATCGTACTTGAGCCAGATCTTGTAGTCGCCCGGCTCCGTGCACAGGTCGCCGCTCGGCTGGCATACGCCCGTCTGGTAGTCGTTGCCTTGTCCCGCGGACATCCAGAACTGGTTGACGAGCTTGCCGTTTTCGTACGCGTACACCTTGTGGTCGGAAAGGTCGACGACCACGTGGCGCTTGGTCTTCGTCACGTTCATCGGATCAACGGTGCCGTCCACGTTGATCGTGTCCGAACCGCTCTGGATGGCCTTCAATGCGTCGGCGCCCACATGGGTGTCCGCGCCGTCGGCGATCTTCACACCGTCATGGCCCTTGTCGGTAATTTCCAGCACGTCGCCATCATTGTTGACGATTTCGCTCTGGTCCTTCTTGGTATCGGAAAGCGTGTCCTTGATGGACTTCTCGTACGCCTGCTGGAACTTGTCCGCACTGAACACCACGTTGCCGACCTTGACCTGGTCGTCCTTAGCCGTGGCCGCCGGATCGACCTTGGCGGCGTCCATAAGATTTTGCGCATTGAACGAGCCGATGCTGTGGCCACCGACCTTGACGGTCAGCGGCTTGTCGACAAGCTTTTGTAGCGTGGACTGCGCGGTGGTGATCACGGCGTCGCTAATGGCCGGCTCGATCTGGGACAGTTTCACGTTTACGGTCTGCGGCTTGCGCGTACCCAAGGATTCCACCACAGACACGGCCTCATGGGCCACGTCCACGGGATTGGCGCCAGTGCCCTGCACGGCGTTCGTCACGGTAAAGCCCTTGCCGTCCTCGCTTGCCTGCAGGCTCGCGTTCACGGGCTGCACGGTCTGGATGTTGAGCTTCTCATTGAGCACGGTGGGATCCACGCCCGAAATATCGATGGTCGGATCCACGTTTTCCGGTTCCCATGGCGAATAGCGTTCCCACACGGTATTGGAACGCTTCGCGTTCACGGCGTCCTGCGCAATCTGCTTGGCGTTGACGGTCAAGCCCAGGTCCTTGAGCGACACTTCGGCATGTTCGCCGTCATAGGACACGGGAATGGTGGCTTGGGCCACGCCTTCCTCGATTTCGTCCTGGATTTGCGCCTGCGATTTGCCCGTGACCGAATGTCCCCAAAGCGTAACGCCGGGAAGCGCATGCGACTGGAAATACCAGAAGAATCCCGCGCCAATGGCGGCGACGCACGCGACGATGACGGTGACCACCAGCGGCCAGATATGACGCTTCTTCTGCTTCATCGCAATGTGCAACGACTCGGTCCCGCTGTCGACATGGTCAGGCCCCGCTTCCGCGAAATCGTCCATGGAAGCCCACTGCTGGGTCGGTTGTTCGTCGGTAAACGGTGGTTTCTGGTCGTCACGCCGTGTCATTCGCACCTCTTTTTTCTTGCATTGAAAGACAAAGCATCATGGTTCAAACAGTCTCCATTATGCAACAAGGCCATACATATCGGAATATGTATGGCCTTGTATTTACAGGAGTTTCAAATTCTCACTGTTCGTCTCACGCACGGGCTTCCTGATGGTCGAGGGCTGCCTTGACCAGGCCGCTGAACAGCGGATGCGGCTTCGTCGGGCGGCTCTTGAACTCCGGGTGTGCCTGCGTGGCCACGAAGAACGGGTGCACTTCGCGCGGCAGCTCAACGAACTCGGTAAGCTCGCCGTCCGGGCTTTCGCCGGAAATCACGAGGCCGCCTTCGCGCAGACGATCCTTGTATGCCACGTTCACTTCGTAGCGATGGCGGTGGCGTTCCGTGACATGCGTGGTGCCGTACAGCTCGGCCACGATCGAATCCTCGAGCAGTTCTGCCGGGTAGGAGCCCAGGCGCATGGTGTGGCCCATGTCGCCGTTGCCTGCCACGATGTCCTTCTGCTCTTCCATGGTGGCGATAACCGGTTCGGCGCAGTTCGGCTCGAATTCGGTGGAGCCGGCCTGTTCAAGGCCCAGCACGTCGCGGGCGTACTCGATGACCATGGACTGCAGGCCGAGGCACAGGCCCAGCGCCGGCAGACCGTGTTCACGGGCGAAGCGCAGGGCGCCGATCTTGCCTTCGATGCCGCGGATGCCGAAGCCGCCGGGGATCACGATACCGTCGACCTGGTTGAGCGCGGCGGCCGCACCGGCCTCCGTCTCGCAGGTGTCAGCGGCGATCCACTTGACGTTGACCTTGGCCCAGTTGCCGAAACCGCCGGCCTTGATGGCCTCGGTGACGGACAGGTAGGCGTCCGGCAGGTCGATGTACTTGCCGACGATGGCGATGTTGACTTCGTGCTTCGGATGGTGCACACGCTCGAGCAGGTCTTCCCATTCGTCCCAGTCCACGTCGTGGAACGGCAGGCCGAGTTCGCGCACCACGTAGGTGTCGAGGCCCTCGTTGAACAGGATCTTCGGAACGTCGTAGATGCTCGGGGCGTCCACGCAGTTGACCACGCCTTCGGCGTCCACGTCGCACATCAGGGAGATCTTGTCCTTGATGCTCTGCTTGAGCGGACGATCGGAGCGCAGCACAAGCGCGTCCGGCGTAATGCCGAGCTGGCGCAGCATCATGACGGAGTGCTGGGTCGGCTTCGTCTTCAATTCGTGGGCGGCGGCGATGTACGGCACGAGGGAAACATGCACGAACATGCAGTTCTCCGGGCCGAGTTCACGACGCACTTCACGCGCGGCCTCAAGGAACGGCTGGGATTCGATATCGCCGACCGTACCGCCGATTTCGGTGATGATGACATCCACATCATCCGACGCCTGGGCGCGCATGCGGGACTTGATTTCATTGGTGATGTGAGGAATGACTTGGACGCACTGGCCCAGATATTCGCCGGCGCGCTCCTTACGCAATACTTCCTGATAGATCTGGCCAGTGGTGACATTGGCCTTCTGGCTAAGGAAGACATCGAGGAAACGCTCGTAGTGACCGATGTCGAGATCGGTTTCGGCACCGTCTTCAGTCACGTAGACTTCGCCGTGCTGGAACGGATTCATGGTGCCGGGATCCACGTTGATGTAAGGATCCAGTTTTTGCTGCAGCACGCGGATGCCGCGGCTACGCAGCAGACGGCCGAGAGAGGATGCCGTCAGGCCCTTTCCGAGGGATGAAACAACGCCACCGGTAACGAAAATATGCTTGGTGATGTGCTCTTGGGAATTGCCATGTTGTCTTCTAACCATGGGACTTCAGCATATCATTGCACCATGACCGCGCGTGTGTTGCCAAAACTTACCAAGAGCGTAGCAAACTACGCTTATTGGCGAATTTCCAAGGTTTGACACGCGTATCCAAGCTCCGGCACCTCGAGTGTTGCCTCCCGGTCAAGCGTTATCCGGGCGTTTCGCGCCGCCGTGTTAAGTGCCATGACCACAATCCGCCGCGTGTCTTCCACGGTGTATGCGACCACATCGTCTTCGCTGGCCAATACGTGCGCCATCTCCTCGATGCGCGCATAGTCGGTCTCGCGAAGTTCAGGGATCGACTTGCGCAAGGCGATAAGTTCGCGCATGTGATGCACGGCCTCCGCATACGGCTGCTCGCTCATGCGGTTCCAGTCCAAGGCGTTCACACGGTCGCCCGAACGGAAACTGTTGTCGTCACCGCCTTTGGTGCGCGCGAATTCCTGCCCCACTTGCATTTCAGGAATACCGAACGCGAGCATGACGGCCGCGTTGGCCAACATGAGGCGACGCAGGCGCGTTTCCTCGTCGTCTTCGGGGACGCTGGCCGCAAGCTTGTCGTACAGCGTCATATTGTCGTGGATCTCGGCGTACTGGATGACCTGTCCGGCGTTGGCGTAGTCGTGCACGTTGCGTGCGCCCAACATGTTTTCAAGCACAAGCGGTTCCATGCCCGGCTGTCCATTGACATATCCGCACTCGCCGGGAATGAAGACGGATCCTTTGAGCGCGTCGCGCATGGAGTCGTTGAAGAAGCTCACGGTGGAGCGTGGAGTGTTGAGCCGTGCGGCGTTGTCTTGTGTGGCCATGTCTTCGGGCGGCAGCGTCGTGCACATGTCCCAGCCTTCGCCCAGCACAATGATGCTCGGATCGATTTCGTCGAGCATGTCGCGGATTTGGCGCATGGTCTCCAAGTCGATCAGTCCCATAAGGTCGAACCGGAATCCGTCCATACGGTACCGGGTCGCCCAGAACCGGACGGAATGGACGATATATTTGCGCACCATCAGCCGTTCGCTCGCCACATCATTGCCGCACCGCGAATCGTTGGTGAGAGTCCCCTTATCCGTATAACGGAAGTAGTATCCGGGAACGGTCAGCTGGAACGGGTGTCGCGCGGCGTCATGCACATGGTTGTAGACGACGTCCATGATCACGCGCACTCCGGCGTCGTGCAGCGCGCGGACCATACGTTTGGTTTCCGTAATACGGCACGCCGGATCATAGGCGTCGGTACTGAACGATCCTTCGGGAACATTGTAATTGAACGGGTCATAACCCCAGTTGTAGTTCTCGTCATCCAGTGGCTTGCGTTCGTCGACACTCGAAAAATCGAAAATCGGCTGGAGCTGCAGATGCGTGATCCCCATCTCGACCACATGGTCGAGGCAGGTTGGATCCCCATACGCATTGACGCTGCCGCGTTGGACAAGTCCAAGATAGGTGCCGCGATATTGTTCGGCGATGCCCGAAGAGGCGTCCTTGGAAAAGTCGCGCACATGCGTTTCGGCGATCACGGGCTGCTCGTCCGCCGGGAAGGCGGGCATGCGGTTGAAGTCGCCAATGGAAATTTCTTCAGGATCGAGGACCACGGAACGCTCACCGTTGATCACGGCGGCCGTGGCGTACGGGTCGGCGCTGTCATGTTGCGTGCCGTCCGCGAATTCCAGACGGTACACATAGGCCGTGCGGTTCCAGTCCCCTTCCACGGTGACGCGCCACACGCCCCGGTGGTAGTACATGGGGAACGATTCCAGTTCGCTGTTGTCGGCGTGGCACGAAGAAGTGAAGAACACGACGCGCACATTGACGGCGGTCGGCGCCCACAACACGAAAGTAGTGCCGTCCTTGGCGTACCGGCAACCCAAGTCGTCGCCGTCGTAATACATGGCGCGGTCGAATTCTTCCGTGCGCACCACGGAGTCCGCGATGGCGGTAATGTTGGCGCTTTGGTGGCGGCCGCCGATCTCGTCGATGGCGATCAGGTACTCGCCGCGCACGTCCAACTGTTCGCGCACGGTGATGGTCAGCACACCGTCATGGATTGCGGTGCGATCCACATGCATGGTCGTGGCCTGGCAGTCGTACACATGCACATGTTCCGGCTCCCACCATGCCCCCATGTCGGACAGGTCCACGTCCGGGTTCAGGCGCACGTCGAATGTGGTGAAAGTCGCAATTCCCGCGTGAAGCAGTGGATGCAATGCCGCAGTGGTCCCATTCGCCCAATCCATGATGGTCGCCCCTTATAACCTGTGCGGAAAATGTGAGAGCTCTCCGCTGTTACTTAATGGCATACCACAGTTTGTTTGGGGAATTATGATTCAGGCGGCAGTGAAAAAACGCATGAAATCCATGCAAATAAACCGTGAGCGCCGTTCAAATAAATCGAACGCCGCCCATGTTGGTGAATTCGGGGCACACGCGTGCCCTTATTCGTCCAGATATAAAAAATAGACGTCAGGGGGCATGCAGTTACCCTGGATCCCCCTATGTGAAAAGCTAGCGCCCCAGCAACTTTTCAAGCGGTCCGCAAACGCCCCAACCAACATCCACGGCCCGTAATCCCCTCGATCCTTGCGGATCTACCTCGTCATCACACGTACGTAATCGATGACTGACCATCGACTGTTTTCGCAGTCAGCACACAGTGTAGTCGTGTTTTGATTTTTTGCAAAAACGGGCCGCCCGCGCGATTCTTGACAGGGCGTGGATCACGGGGACGGCGGTTCATACGAGTCGGTCACATGACGTTATGGCGCCGCCGTATTGGGCTGGTTCAGACTAGCCGCGCACGAGGTGGGCCACGGCTTCCAGCGCGAGCTTGTAGCCGAACAGACCCATTCCCGTAATGGTTCCGGTAGCCACGGGGCTGATGACGGAACGTTTGCGGAATTCGTCACGCGCAGACGGGTTGGAAATATGCACTTCCATAAGCGGCAGACCGGCATCCCCCACCATGTGGGCCGCGTCGGCGAGCGCATACGAGTAGTGCGTGAACGCGGCCGGGTTCATGACCACGGGGTTGGCATTGTCGGCTGCCTCATGCATCCAGCCCACCATAACCGCCTCGTCATCGGTTTGGCGCACGTCGACGTCCAGTCCCAGTTGCGCGCCCCATTCGTTGCACAGGCGTACGAGTTCTTCAAAGTCCTGTTTGCCGTACACGTCGGGCTGGCGTACGCCGAGGCGTCCCAGATTGGGTCCGTTTACTACGAGTACCGTGGTCATGGCTGGTCCTTACTTGGTCGGGTTGGTTTGGATCCGGTGGAACGCTTCTTCCACGGCGTCCATGGGCGGGTCTTCGAGCCTGGTGGGGAGTCCCTCTTTGTCGAGTACCACGAAGCGCAACGTGTTGCCGCGCGCCTTCTTGTCGCGGTGCATGAGCGTGAGCACGTCGTCGAAGGAGGCGTGGTTCCAGCTGGTGGGCAATCCCAGTTCGGTGAGCAGTTCGCGGTGCCGCTCTACGAGGGATTCGTCGATATGGCCGGTAAGCGCGGCGAGTTCGGCCGCGTACACCATGCCGACCGCCACCGCGTTGCCGTGGCGCCAGCGGAAGTGCTCGAGCTGTTCTATGGCGTGGCCCATCGTGTGCCCGTAGTTGAGGAATTCGCGCAGTCCCCGTTCGCGCAGGTCGTTGCTTACGTGGTACGCCTTGACTCGTACGGAGCGTTCGATGAGTTCGGCGACCACGTCCTTGAGCGGGGATTCGAGGAATGTGGCGCCATCGAAGGCGCGCAACTGGGCCGCGTGCTCGTGCAGGATGCGCAGGATTTCCGGATCGGAGATGAAGCCGCATTTGGCCACTTCGCCCAGTCCTTCAATAAAGATGTCGTTAGGCAACGTGTTGAGCGTTTTCAGGTCGGCCAGCACGCCCGCCGGCGTGTAGAAGGAGCCGACCAGATTCTTGCCTTGGGGCGTGTTGATGCCCGTTTTGCCTCCTGTGGACGCGTCCACCATAGCCAGTAGCGAGGTCGGGCAGTTCACGTAGCGGATGCCGCGCATCCACGTGGCCGCGATGAATCCGGCGACGTCCGTGCAGGCGCCCCCGCCCAGTCCCACGATGGCGTCGGAACGCGTGAACCCTTCGTTGCCCAGACGCTCCCATACGCCGTTGGCCACAGTGACGGTTTTGCCCGCTTCGGCGTCCGGGATCATAATGTCGGTGACTTCGTAGCCGCTGCGGCGCAACAACGTGCGCGCACGGTTGGAATGCCGGCTTACCGACTGTGTGTGGATCAGGGCCACGCGCACGGGCTCTTCGCCCAGGCATTGGCCCAGCTGGTTCAACGCGCCTTCCCCTATTTGCACGTTGTACGGTTCAATGCCTTCCCCGGTCACATGCACAATGCGTTCGTTCGCCATTTCTATCATCCTTTGTGCCGCGGCGCGCGGCGTCATGCCGTAAGTGTGGACCACCACGTTGGCTAGGTTGCGGAATACGGGGTCGCGCTGCTCGTACAGGTTCATCCAACGTTCCTGGGCGTTGCCCTGGAGCATGGGGCGCCCTCCTCCGCGGTGGGCGCGCATCATGGCTTCCCTCGGGTCGGCCATCAGGTAGATCACTTTGCCGCCATGGTCCATATAGTCGCGCAGGTCGTCCTGTACGGCGGGCGTCATGGGGGCTCCGCCCCCCAACGCGAAGATGCCGTCGAAGTCGTGCAGCATGCGGTGGATCACGTCCCGTTCCACGTCACGGAAGGCCGGTTCCCCATACCGTTCAAAATATTGCGGGATGTTCATGCCTACCACGCGTTCGATCTCATGGTCGGCGTCCACGAAATCGAGGTCGAGGATGCGTGCGCTCAAGGAACCTATGCGCGTTTTCCCCGCGCCCATCATGCCGATGATCACGGCTCTGGGACGGACGGGATCTTCATTGTCTGCGCGCCTGCGTACATGGCGCGCCGTGTATTGGTGGTTCATGCTCGCATGTGCTCCGGCCACGAATCGACATAGGACGCGATATTGCGGCGCACTTCATCCACCGAATCGCCGCCGAACTTTTCCAGCACGTATTGCGCGAGCGTCAACCGTACCATGGCTTCGGCCACCACCGCGGCCGCCGGCACCGCGGTGGCGTCGGAACGCTGGTTGATGGCTTGGGCGGATTCGCCTGTCGCCACGTCCACGGTGCGCAGGGCGCGAGGAATGGACGGGATGGGTTTCATCGCGGCGCGTACGCGGATGGGCTGCCCGTTGGACATGCCGCCTTCAATGCCGCCCGCACGGTTGGTCAGGCGTTTGATGTCGCCATGGTCGCCAGGTTCCATTTCGTCATGGGCTTGGGATCCGGGCCGCATGGCTTCCAGGAAACCGTCGCCGATTTCCACGCCCTTGATGGCCTGGATGCCCATGATGTTCGCGGCGAGCGCGGCGTCGAGCCTACGGTCGGATTCCACATAGGTGCCTACTCCGGCGGGCATGCCATAAGCGATGACTTCGATGACGCCGCCGAGCGTGTCGGCCTGCGCCTTGGCCTCGTCGATGCGCGCGACCATGCGTTGCTCGGCTTCGTGGTCGAGCGTGCGCACGGGGGACGCGTCGAGCGCGGGCGTGTCTTCAGGAACGGGCAGCGGAGCATGGTCGGCGTCTTCCACTCCGGCTCCCCCGATGCTGATGACGTGGGATACCGTGCGTACGCCGGCCGCCTGTTCCAGGAACTTTGCGGCGATCTCACCCAACGCCACGCGCGACGCGGTTTCGCGGGCGCTGGAACGTTCGAGTACGGGGCGCGCGTCGTCGAACCCGTATTTGCGCATGCCCGTCAAATCGGCATGGCCGGGACGCGGGCGCGTAAGCGGCGCGTTGCGTCCCGTACGGTCAAGGTCGTGGTCGAGCGCGTCCACGCTCATGACTTCGGTCCATTTTGGCCATTCGGTATTGCCGATTTCCAAGGCGATCGGGGAACCGAGCGTGCCGCCGTGGCGCACGCCTGTGAGCAGTCGCACCTGGTCCTGTTCAAACTTCATGCGGGCCCCTCGCCCGTATCCGAGCCTGCGGCGCGCCAAGGCGTCCACCACATCCTGTGTCGCTATGCGCACTCCCGCGGGAATGCCCTCAATCATGGCTACTAGCGCTTCACCATGCGATTCTCCGGCAGTTTGCCAACGCAACATGCCAACTCCTTCGCTTCGCTTCAATACTGTCGCTATATTAACCGTATGAACGCGCTTGTGTGTCTTCCAAGTTTGCTGTGCGGGATAATGCTTGCGGTCAAAGATCTCAAATATCGTCTCGTACCGTGCCTTTGGGCGGGTGGCGGTTTTGCGGTGCAATGGTGCTGGCTGATCGCGTTTGCCGCGGCGGAACGCCGGTGGGCTCCGCTTATGGCGGCGTTTTGCGGGTGCGCGGCCTGTACGGCGGCCCAGTTCGCGCTGGCGCTGGCGCGGCCGGGAATGTTGGGATTGGGGGGATATCACTGCGACGGCGCTTGTCGCGTTGCCGTTGGGATGGTTCGGGTGGCGCCCGCTTGTTGCATGGTGGCTGTATGTGGGGATTCTGGCGTTGGCATGGCTGCCGTTGTGGACGGCCGTGCGGCATGTGGCGTTATGGTGCGCCGCTGTCCGTACAGACGCAGCTCCCGGTTCCAAACAAGCAAAAAGGAACGCCGCCTCGAGTGTGGCCCGAGACGGCGTCCCTTTTGTTCCCGTGCTTGTGGGCGCCATGTGGCTGGTGCTGGCGCGCCGCAGCATTTGACACGCACTAGATCACTAGTTCGCGTTCTCGTTTTGCGTCTTGTACTCTTCCACAAGTTTTTGGAATTCGGCGTTGTTGTTGGTGAATTTCGTTTCGCCCGTCTTGAGGTTGGTCGTCACGAAATACAGCCAGTCGCCTTGCGGCGGGTTCATCGCGGCCTCGATGGCATTGTCTCCCGGATTGCTGATCGGCGTGGGCGGCAATTCCTTGTTCACGCGCGTATTGTACGGGTTGGAAGCGTCGTTGAGCTGGTCGTTGGTCAGCTGTGTGCCGGACGTGTTGCACCCGTACGCGACGGTGGAATCCATGCCCAGTGTCATGCCCTTGTCAAGACGGTTGAGAATCACGCGCACCACTTTGCCGTAGTATTGCGTGGAATTCACTTCCGCTTCCGCGATCGAGGCCTCCGTAAGCAAGCGTTCCCGAGCTTCCCCGGTCGGGGCTCCCCATTCGTCAAGCTTGCTGACGCGGGCGTCCACCATGCGCTTCATGATTTCCTTGGCGCTCGAGCCGTCGGACACGTTGTAGGAGCCCGGTTCCAGCCATCCTTCAAAATTTCCGTCCGCCTCGGCCGGCAAGATGCCCTTGCCGCCGCCCTTGATAATGCTTTCAAAATCGTCCCGGGCGATGCCGGATTCCTTTACGGCGTTGTCGATGACATCGTTGAGCCGCTCGCCCGCCTTGACTTCAAGGAAGCCCTTCGCCAGCCCCTGATCGCTGACGACCGCGGCGGCCATGGACGCTTTCATATGGTATTTGAGCGTGTAGGTGCCCGGATAGAGCGTCAGATCGTTGGCGGCCACCGCGCTCGTGAATGCCGCCGCGGACTTCACAATGCCCTTGTCGGCCATGCGCTGGCCTACCTGGTCCGGATTCTCTCCCTGCTCGATGGAGAATTCCACGGAACCTTCACCGGCGCTATCGTAATCGGCGATCGAGGAGGTGCCATGGTGCAGCGCGTTGCGCCAATGCGCGATTTTTTGCGTGCCGACTACGACTCCTACGCCGAGCAGCGCCACAATGACGAACGCCACTACGCAGGTGATAATGCGCTTGTTGCGCTTGCGTTTGCGGGAGCGACGCATGGCACGTCTGGAACGGGGCGGCCGTGGAGGCTGGTTGTCCGGGCCTTGCCCGGTATCGGATTCGATCCATCCGCCGCTACGTTCAAAGAATTCGCGCAACTCGTCGTCGTCCGCCACCCACTACTCCTCGTGTTGATGCGCCTGATCCAAGGCGGTCTGCAGGATGACCACTGCAGACTGCTGGTCGATCATGGCGCGATGTGCCCGGCCCTGTACATTCGCATCAAAGAGCATGCGATGCGAATCGACCGTGGTAAGCCGTTCATCCTGCAATTGTACCTCAGGCATCACGGCAATCGGCGACTGCGGGTCCATAACCTCTTGCATGAGTTCATGAATGAGTTCCGCGGTCCATTTGCGCGCCTTTTTGGCGCTGGGACCTTCAGTGCCGTCCATCTGGAGCGGAAGTCCCACGACGACGTGATCCACATGCTCGTCCTCAATGACGTTGAGCACATCGTTTATCGCTTGAAAATAATCGCCCCACACTTCAATGTTGCCCGCGGGGTGGGCAAAGGAAAGCTCGGGATCGGACAATGCGAGTCCGACCCGAGCGTTTCCCAAATCAATGCCTAACCAAACCATGGGGTAAGGTTCAGGCCTTCATCGCCTGTTCGACCACGTGGCTCAGCGCCGCGTCGATCTTGGACGGATCCGAGCCGCCGCCCTGGGCGAGGTCCGGCTTGCCGCCACCGCCGCCGCCGAGCATCTTGCCGCTGCGCTGACGAGCGCACCGGCCTTGACGCCTTCCTTGCGGGCGGCTTCGTTGGTGGCGATCACGATCTGCGGCTTGTCGTCGTCGGACACGCCGGCCAGGGCCACCACCACGGGGGCCTCGTCGCCGAGCTTGCCGCGCACGTCGAGCACCGTCTTGCGCAGGGCGTCGGAGGAACCGAAGTGTCCCACGTTCTTCGTGGCGATCTTGATGCGGGCCGTGCTCTTCTTGGTCTCCTCGACCAGCGCCGGGACCATGGCCGCGAGCTGCTGCTCGTACATGGCGTTGAGGCGGTTGTCGGATTCCTTGAGCTTGGCGAGCAGCGTGTTGATGCGTTCGGCGAGCTCGTCCGGACGGGCGTTGAGCTTGTCGGACAGCTGGGAGACGAGCGCGTGTTCGCGGGCGCCGTACTCGTAGGCGTTCTGGCCCACCAGCGCGTCCACGCGACGCACGCCCGAGCCGATCGAGGCTTCGGACATGATGCTGACCGCGCCGATCTTGCCGGCGAAGTCGACGTGCGTACCGCCGCACAGCTCACGGCTCCAGCCGTCGTCGCCAATGGTCACCACACGCACCACGTCGCCGTACTTCTCGCCGAACAGGTGCATGGCGCCCAAAGCGATGGCGTCGTCGAACTTCATTTCCTGCGTGCTCACGCGCAGGTTGTTGCGCACGCGCTCGTTCACGCGGGCTTCCACGGTGCTCATGAGCTCCTTGGCCGGGGCCTTGGACCACTGGAAATCGAAACGCAAACGGTTCGGTGCGTCTTCGGAACCGCGCTGGGTGGCCTGCGGGCCGAGCTCCTCGCGCAACGCCTTGTGCACGATGTGCGTGGCGGTGTGGGCGCGGGCGATGGCGCCACGACGCTCGATGTCGATTTCGGCGGTCACTTCGGCGCCCACGACCAGCGTGCCTTCCGTCAGGCGGCACTGGTGTACGATCAGGTCCTTGATCGGCTTTTGCACGTCGTCCACTTCGAGCACCGCGCCGTCGTCGGACGTGATGGTGCCCTGGTCGGCCAGCTGGCCGCCGGCTTCCGCGTAGAACGGCGTGTGGTCGAGGATGACTTCCACGGTGGCCGGAGCGGTGATGGCCGGGACCGCGCCCTTGCCTTCCTGCATAATGCCCAGCACGCGGCTGCGCGTGGCGATTTCCGTGTAGCCTTCGAACACGATCGGAGCTTCAAGGTTCTTCTTGAAGTCGTCGTACACGCTCAGGTCCACGTTGTGGCGCTTCTTGAGCGCGTCCTTGCGGGCGCGGCTCTTCTGCTCGCTCATCAGCTCGCGGAACTTGGCCTCGTCCACCTTCACGCCCTGTTCGGCCGCCATTTCGAGCGTCAGCTCGATCGGGAAGCCGTAGGTGTCGTGCAGCGTGAACGCGGTGTCACCGGAGAGCACGGGCGTCTCTTCCTTGCCCTGCACGTCCTCCTTGGCCTTGTTGACGGCCACGTCGAGGATTTCGATGCCGTTGGACAGCGTGCGGCGGAAGGCGTCTTCCTCGCCGCAGGCCGCTTCATACACGTCGTGGAACGTGTTGGCCAGATCCGGGTAGTTCGGTTCCATGGCCGCTTCGGAAACGGGCAGCAGGTTCGGGATGACCGGATCCATCACGCCCAGAGAGCGCATGGCTTCCACGGTGCGGCGGATCAGGCGGCGCAGCACGTAGCCGCGGCCCGTGTTGCTCGGGCGCACGCCGTCGGACATGATCATGAGCGCGGAACGCACGTGGTCGGCGACCACGCGGAACTTCACGTCGGCGTCCTTGTCCGAGCCGTAGGTGATGCCCGTGAGCTTCTGTGCTGCTTCGATGACGGGGAACACTTCATCGGTTTCGTAAATGTTCTGCTTGCCCTGCAGCAGGTAGGCCAGACGTTCGAGGCCGGCGCCCGTATCGATGTTTTTGTGCTTGAGTTCGCCGGCGATGTGTAGGTTGGTCTTGGACTGCACATTGTCGACCATGTAGTTCTCGAAGACGAGATCCCAGATTTCGATATAACGGTTCTCGTCGACTACCGGACCGCCGTCCTTGCCGTATTCGGGGCCGCGGTCGATGTAGATTTCCGAGCACGGACCGCCGGGGCCGGGGCCGCCCGTGGTCCAGAAGTTGTCTTCCATGCCGAGAATCTGAATGTGTTCCGGATCGACGCCCTCGTTCTTCCACATCTGGCGCGCTTCGTCGTCGTCGGTGAACGTGGTCATCCACAGGATTTCCGGATCAATGCCGAAGCCGCCCTTTTCGACGGGGCTCGTCAGCAGTTCGTACGCGTAATGGATGGCTTCTTCCTTGAAGTAGTCGCCAAAGGAGAAGTTGCCCAGCATCTGGAAGAACGTGCCGTGACGCGTGGTCTTGCCCACTTCGTCAATATCGAGCGTGCGCACGCACTTCTGGTTGCTGGCCATGCGGTGGCTCGGCGGCGTCTTCTCGCCCATGAGGTACGGGATGAACGGCACCATGCCTGCGATGGTGAACAAGGTGGTCGGGTTCGGCGAAATCAGCGACGCCGAAGGCACTACCAGGTGCCCTTGCTTCTCAAAATACTGTAGATATCGCTTCGCGATCTCGGCGGTACGCATTTGCGATGTTGCTCCTTGTGTGATACCGATGCCACGGGAAGGGACTTCCCGTGGCGGTTGCGTGACACTATGTCACAAAGATGGTTGAAGTGGGACCGTTACTTCATATGGGCGCTGTACTGGGCGTTCAGCTCCGCTTCACGCTGTTGTTGCGCCTCTTTGAATTCGTTGACCAGACCGGCGAGCGTGCGCACGGCCACATGGTCCTGATCGGGGCCAAGCACGAACTGGCGCGCCTTGTCCGGAGTGTTTGCCCTCACGTACGCCTGCGCTTTGGAGACGGCCATCACGCCGGCCACCACGCCCAGACCAATCCAGAATATACGTTTGAACATCACTCCCCCTTAGTGGTCGTGTTCGACGGCTTGCCCTTCGGATGGGAGAAGGACTGCGCGGTGACCTTGATGCCATAGAAAATGGACGCCAACTTGATGATCGGCTTGCCCAGGAAGGAACCGTACAGATTCGTCAGGGCGCCGATGTTGTTGGTGGTCGTGGACACGGACGAGGAGATACGGTTGACGTCGGCAAGCGATTTGTTCACTTCCTGCACCGTGGTGACACCCTCATCCAATGCCGGGATGGCGTGATCGCCGGTATCCTTGATGGTTTGCGCAATTTGATCGAATAGTTTGCCAAGACGAATCAAGGGGTAGATCAGGAATCCGGCCAGTACCACGAAAGCAATGGCGGCGATAAGTCCCGCGATCTCTCCAATGCCCATCTTGCACCTCTTTCTTGTACCATGACCTTTGCGTCATGATCATGTTACCCGCTTTAGCGTAATCAGTTGCCCCGACTTGAAGACAAGGGGCATGTACCGCCGCGGTTACCGTTGGTTGTATGAAATGACGCGGACCGCATCCCCCACCGGCTGGTCCGTGTCGAACTCGAGCGTGGTCACCGACCCGTTGCGCGGACGCTCGCTTAAGTCGTAGCCTTCTCCCGCAAAACGGTGCATGAGGGACAGCAACGTGTTGCCATGGGAAATTTGCAACACGTGGTCACCGTCATGCAGGGAAAGGTTGGCCGCGATGAGCTGGAAGCCGCCTTCCACACGGCGCCAGTACTCCTCGTCGGATTCCGCATCATGGAACGGGTCGGCTTCCTTGAGGAAATCGCGCGTCGCCGCCAATGAATATTTGTCCACAATATCATTGTAGGTCGGCGCCCCATGCGGGCCGCCCGCCGCCAGCCACGCCATGTTCATGTCCTGGCCTTCGAAATAGCCGTAGAACTGCTCGCGGAAATGCATGTCGCTCACCAGTTCCGGACGCGTGTGCCCCTCGCGCTCGTTGATGTCCAGAATGCGGTTCGCGGTCACTTGCGCGCGCGTGGTGTCGGAACAGTACGCGGCGGCGAAATCGATGCCCGCCAAAAGATGACCCGCATGCTCGGCGTCCGCCAGTCCCGCTTGCGTAAGCGGCGAATTCGACCAGCCCTGGAGCCGGTTGTAACGATTGAAAAATGTTTGTCCATGACGGACCAGATGCACCTGCAGAATCATAGTTTCGATTATTGCACGCGAACTGGCATAATCATACGTATGGTAAACTTTTTTCTTCGCTGGGTTATTTTGACGATTGCGGCCGCCGTCATGGTCGTGCTGCTGCCCGGCATGCACGCCATCGGGGATCCTCCCGCCTTGGGAATCGCGATCTTCGCGCTTTTCATGGCGCTGCTGAACGCGTCGCTCAAACCCATCGTGCAAATTCTGGCGTTGCCGCTGTCCATCCTGAGTTTCGGCCTGATCGCCCTGGTCATCAACTGGCTGTTCATGGAGTTGGCTTCCTGGCTCGCCTTCACCCTCTTCGGCATGGGCGTGACCATCGGCGGATTCTGGTGGGCCGTGCTCGGCTCGCTGATCATGTCGATCGTGTCGGGCCTTGTCAGCGGACTCATGGACGTGTGAGCGCCGCCGGTCCCATTCAAGTCTCCATATAACAAAAGGCCCGCGAACAATTCGCGGGTCTTTTGCTGTATGTATGTCCTAAACTGTAAATCTTTACAGAAAGTAGATCCAGATCAGCGGGCGTAGAATTCGACCACGTACTGGATGTTCACCTGTACCGGGATTTCCTCGGCTTCAGGCTTGCGGGTCAGGGTGGCCTTCAGGGAAGCCAGGTTCACGTCCAGGTAGCCCGGGACCGGCGGCAGCACATCGCGGTGCGTGCCTTCGGCGGCAATCTGGAAAGGAACCATGGTCTGGCTCTTCGGCTTGACCTGAATGGTCTGTCCCGGCTTCACGCGGTAGGACGGACGATCCACAATGTTGCCATCGACGAGGATGTGGCGGTGTACCACGAACTGGCGGGCCTGGGCGGTGGTGCGGGCGATGCCTGCACGCAGGACCAGGGCGTCAAGACGGGTCTCAAGATCGGTAAGCATGGCGTTGCCGGTCTGGCCAGCCGTGTGCGTGCCCTTTTCGTAGGCGGCGCGCAGCTGCTTCTCGGAGATGCCATACTGAGCGCGAAGACGCTGCTTCTCGCGCAGACGCACTGCGTAATCGGATTCAGTGCGGCGACGGGTGCGGCCGTGCTCGCCAGGAGCATACGGACGCTTTTCAAAAATGCGCTGAGCCTTCGGGGTCAGAGCAATGCCCAGGGAGCGCGAAAGGCGCACCTGACGGCGAGAACGCTGAACGTTCGTCATGAATATATCCTTTGTTTGTTCTGTCGTTGTCTGAACGGAACGCGATCCCGCGAACGGAACCACGTTGAGTCAGCCTCTCCAGTGCTTCTTCGCGCCAAGCGCGAACGGTCAACATGCGTTGCCGCCGACCCACTGATGGGCTATGACTCCAGACGATGCCTGCTCACGCAAACACCAATCGGCAATGCTACACTAACGCATGGAATTTTTCCGCGGTTGCGTGCCTCGCCGGCTCACAGTTTTTCAATCGGGGCCATGCGCAACAGCAACCGCTTGACGCCGCCCGAACCGAAATTGACGGTCAGCACCGAATTGCGGCCCTTGTCCTCCACCGCGGTGACCTTGCCCAAGCCGAATTTGTCATGGCTGACCATGTCTCCCACATGAAAATCAGCCACGTTCAAATGGTTGTCGCCCGTGGCGTGCGAAGCGGGCTTGACATGGGACTGGGACTGGGGGTCCATTTTCCTCGTGGTTACCGCTCCGGAACGGTCATGGGAGCCGTGTGAACGGTACAGTGACGTGCGGTTGGAGCTCAAGTCGCTACCGTAACGCCGGTTCCACTGGTAGGACGAATGCCCCGAACGTCCCGATCCGGAATGCGACGCCCCAGAACCGTAGGAACGCCCTTCCGAGCCGCCGCGCGAGGAGCCATACGAAGATGATCCATAAGAGGACGACCCGTACGAGGACGACGACCTGCGCGACGATTCATGGGAAGCCGCGGAACCGTACCGCTTGCCTCCCGCGAACGAGAACCCTTCAAACGTGTCCTCGTCTTCCCAGCCGCCGAACTCGTCGTTGTCCTTAAACCAGCCGCCGCGCATGCGTTCGGCGCCCGCCTCCTTGCGCTTCCATTCAATAAGTTCGTCCGGAATCTCGTCAAGGAACTGGCTCGGCATCATCTCGTTGGCCTGCCCCCATTGCGTGCGCACGGCGGCGCGTGTCACATACAGGTGCCGCTTGGCTCGCGTAATGCCCACGTACGCCAGACGGCGCTCCTCGCTCAACTCGTCCTCGTCTTCCATCGCGCGCGCATGCGGGAACGTGCCCTGCTCCATGCCCGTAAGGAAGACAATCGGATATTCCAGGCCCTTGGCCGTGTGCAGCGTCATCAACGTGACCTTGCCCGAATCCTCGCCTTCACCCGGAAGCTGGTCGGAATCCGCAACCAGCGCCGTCGTCTCGAGGAAACTTTCCAGCGTGGCGTCGGGAGTGGTCTGCTCGAATTCTGCGGCCACGGACTGCAACTGCGCCAAATTGTCGATGCGCGAAGCGTCCTGCGGATCCTTCGAATCCTTCAGCTCGTCCAGCAGTCCGCTTTCATTGAGCACCTGCGCCACAATCTGGGACGGCTGGTTGCGGTGCTGCTGTGCGAACGAAACCAGCGACTGCATAAGGTCGCGGAATTTGCGCAGCGGATTGGCCGTGCGCGTGGTAAGCCCTTCAAGCTGTTCCAAATTGGCGATGCCCTGCCAGAACGGCACGCCATGTTCCTGCGCGTACAACGTGACAAGCAATTCCGCGCGCGGACCCAAGCCGCGTTTGGGCACGTTGAGAATACGGCGCATGTTTACATCGTCGGCCGGATTGGCGAGCGCACGCAAGTACGCGAGCGCGTCCTTGATTTCCCGGCGCTCATAGAATTTGGTGCCGCCCACGAGCTGGTACGGAACGGCCGCCTTGATAAGCGCCTCCTCGAGCGCTCGCGACTGCGCGTTGGCGCGGTACATGATGGCCATGTCGCTGTAAGGCACGCCCTCCTGCACATGCAACCGCAGCATTTCTTCAGCGATCCAGTTGGCTTCCAACTGGGCGTTGTCGGCGGCGTATCCCGTGATGGCGGCGCCCTTGCCGGCGGCCGTCCACAGTTTCTTCGGCTTGCGCCCCGTATTGTGGGCGATCACGGCGTTCGCGGCGTCCAGAATCGTCTGGGTGGAACGGTAGTTCTGCTCAAGCATGATCGTGCGCGCCTGCGGAAAATCCTGCTCGAAGTCCTGGATGTTGCGAATGTCGGCGCCACGGAACGCATAAATGGACTGGTCGGAGTCGCCCACCACGGTGATCGACGCGGGAGGCTCCGTTTGTGCCGCTTCCCCATCCTGCCGGTCTACTCCGGCCAGTTCGCGGATCAGCACATACTGCGCGTGGTTGGTGTCCTGGTACTCGTCGACGAGAATATAGCGGAACTTGTGATGGTAGTACTGCGCCACTTGCGGCTGCGTACGCAACAATTCCACGGTACGGCAGATCAAATCGTCGAAATCCACGGCGTTGGCGAGCGCCAGACGGTGCTGGTATTCGGCGTAGAACACGGCGTAGAGCTCTTCAATGTTGCCGATGCGGCCGAACCGGTAGTTGCGTGAGCCGGGTTTGAAGTCGGGCGCGTAGGTGGCGAGCTGCGTTTTCCAGTCGATCAGCGAGTTTTTGTAGTCGCTGATGCGCGACAGGATGGAGCGTGACGAGTAGCGTTTCGTGTCCACGTTGAAGTCAGCGCCGATGAGTTTGATGAGGCGTTCGCAGTCGGCGGTGTCGTAGATGGAGAACCCGTTTTGCAGTCCGATGGCGGCGCCGTCGCGGCGCAGGATACGCACGCAGGCGGAGTGGAAGGTCGAGACCCACATGTGTTGCGCTTCGGGACCGATCAGCGTTTCGAGGCGTTCACGCATTTCGGCGGCGGCTTTGTTCGTGAAGGTGATGGCCAGGATTTGGCTGGGCCATGCGCCGAATTGGCTGAGGATCCATGCGATGCGGCGTGTGAGCACTCGTGTTTTGCCCGAGCCTGCGCCTGCGCCGATCAGCAACGCCGGGCCTTCGTATTGCACGGCTTGCGCTTGCTGTTCGTTGAGGTCGCCCACGAGTTCCTGGGGGCTGCGGGCGATGAGTCCACTCTGCTGCACGGTTTGGGTCCTTTCCGGCGGAAGTAACAACTCGAAGAAGTTTACTCTCCACGTCCAATCGGCGGGAGCCGGGCTTGTCGCATCGGGAAAAGAAAGGAAATACGCGTTGAGCCATTACGCCGACCCTGTCGGCCCGCGTTCCGTATGATCGAGACGGAAAGGAACAATCATGAGCAAAGCAGAAGATGAAGAAACGCGCCGCGGATATGAATGGCATGTGCGCAGGCACGCCAGGAAACTTGCGGACGGCGTGGGACTGATCATGCTGGGCGTCTCGCTGTCCACATTGGGCACGCTGTTGCCCCAGCACAAGGCCGAGGATATCGACAAGGTCATCGAATGGATCGACGACGTGATCAAGCACGAGTCGCACGAGCTCATCTCGTTCTCGTCGAACCAGACGCATCCCGAATCGTTTCTTGTGTTCATTGTCACGCTCATTATCGGCATCACCATGCTGCGCAACGAGGTGGAAGACAACCGCGATTACCACGAGGCGTATCCGCGCATGAATTTCCGCTATTCCCAAGAGGAACGGCGGGCGGTGGGCCGCGAGCACCTCGCATGGATCATCGGATGCGTGGCGCTGATCGTGCTTGTGCACGTGTTGATCGCGCTGTTCACGAACCATGTGTGGCCGTCCGCGCTCAATACGGGACTGTCCCAGCTTGCACTCACGGCGGGTGTGTGGGGGCTCGTGTACTCGAGCGTCTGGTACGGCCGCGTGAATGTGAAAGTCTACAATTTCATGTCGTTGCGCAGCATGAACATTTACGAATTGCGCAAGCATGACGAAATCAACGGCATCCCCGACTACCGTTCGGTACGTGAAAAGAACTACAGCGACTGGGACGCCAATCTCTCCCACTTCTCGATCGCGCTGGGCGTGCTGACGGCCGCCGCGTTCTATTACCTGCCGACGTTGCGCACGTCGCTGTTCTGGATCCCGATGCTCGTCATCCTGATCATCGGCTTGATCATTCGCAGTTTCATCGTCCATCACGCGATCAACGCGTTCGAAAAGTAACGCAAGACGGAACGATCCCTACTAGAAAATTTATACAAAAAAGGCGCCCGCAATACGATTGCGAGCGCCTTTCTTATAAGCAGCGGTATTGGCCGAAGATCAGAACTCGGCGTGGCCGACGGTACGCGGGTGCGGCAGCACGTCGCGGATGTTGTCGACGCCCGTCAAGTACATGACGAGACGTTCGAATCCGAGGCCGAAGCCGGCGTGCTCGACGGTACCGTAACGGCGCAGATCACAGTAGTAACGGTACTGGTCCTTGTCCATTCCCAACTGGTCGATGCGCTCCTCGAGCACGTCGAGACGTTCCTCACGCTGGGAGCCGCCGATGATCTCGCCGATGCCGGGCACCAGGCAGTCGACGGCGGCGACGGTCTTGCCGTCCTCATTCATGCGCATGTAGAACGCCTTGATGCCGGCCGGATAGTCGGTCACGAAGGTCGGGCGTCCGAAATGCTGTTCCGTCAGGTAACGCTCGTGTTCGGTCTGCAGGTCGATGCCCCACTTGACGGGGTACTCGAACTTGTGACCGTCTTCCACGGCCTTTTCGAGGATCTTGATGGCGTCCGTGTAGGTGACGCGCGCAAAATCGGAGGACGCCACGTGGTGCAGGCGCTCAAGCAGGCCCTTGTCCACAAAACGGTTGAGCATGTTGAGCTCGTCGGGGCACTTCTCGAGCACCGTGTTGATCACGTACTTGAGCATGGCCTCGGCCATTTCCATGTCGTCTTCGAGATCGGCGAACGCCATTTCCGGTTCGATCATCCAGAATTCCGCGGCGTGACGCTTCGTGTTGGAGTCCTCGGCGCGGAAGGTCGGGCCGAAGGTGTAGACGTCGCCGAACGCCATCGCGAAGTTTTCGGCGTTGAGCTGTCCGGAAACGGTCAGGCTGGCGGGCTTGCCGAAGAAGTCCTTGCTCCAGTCGATGGCGCCGTCCTCGGTCAGCGGCGGGTTGGCCATGTCGAGCGTGGTGACGCGGAACATTTCGCCGGCGCCCTCGGCGTCGCTCGTGGTGATGATCGGCGTATTGACATACACGAAGCCGCGGGACTGGAAGAACTCGTGGATGGCCATGGCGGCCACGGAGCGGATGCGGAACACGGCGCGGAACAGGTTCGTGCGCGGGCGGATGTGCTGGATCGTGCGCAGGAATTCAGGCGTGGCGCGCTTCTTCTGCAGCGGGTAGTCCGGCGTGGATTTGCCAAGCACTTCAATGGATTCGGCGGCGATTTCGAACGGCTGCTTCGCTTCCGGAGTGAGCTTGAGCGTGCCCGTCACCTTGAGCGAGGCGCCCGTGTTCTGCGAGGCGATCTCGTCGTAGTTGGCGAGCGTTTCGCGGTTCATCACTACCTGAAGATCGTTAAAGCAGCTGCCGTCGTTGAGAATGACGAAGCCGAAATTCTTCATGTTGCGGATGGAACGGACCCATCCGGCCACGGTCACGGTTTGGCCGCCCAGTTCCTGACTGTTGGCAAAAAGTTGCGCAATATGCGTGCGCTCCATGGAAATGCTCCTAACGTACATCAATGAGTAGTCGGTCGACTCACGACCTACATCATACAACCTGGCGTTCGGTTCAGTCCTTTTTCAACGCCGTGTTCGTAAAGGGACGCACCTGCGTGGAATAGTCGTAGCGCGCCATGAAGAACTCGGGCGGTTCGTCGGGCACCGTGTAGTACGGCTTTTGCGGAATCGCGTCGATGCGCGCCATTTCTTCGTCCGTCAACGCGAAGTCGAAAATGTCCATGTTGGCTTTCATATGCTCGACCGACATGGTCTTCGGGAAAATGATGTTGCCTTCCTGCATGTGCCAGCGCTCGATGATCTGCGCGGTCGACTTGCCGTATTTTGCGGCGAGTTCCTCGAATACGGGCATGTGCAGCAGTTCCGGATCGCCATGTCCCAGCGGATACCAGCCTTCGAACGCCACATCATGGCCGGCGAGCGCCGCCTTGAGTTCGTGGCGGTTGTGGCGCGGGTTCATTTCCACCTGCATGACCTGCGGGAAGACGGTGGCGTTGTTGGCGATCTGCCCGATTTTGTCGAGCGGGAAATTGGACAGGCCGATCGTGCGCGTCTTGCCTTCGGCGAGCGCCTGTTCAAGGATGGGCCACGCTTGAAGATATTCGCCGTAGGGATGGTGCAGGAACAGCAGGTCCACATAGTCGGTGTCCAGACGCTTGAGCGACGCGTCGATGTCGTGCATGCACACGTCTTTGCCATAGCTTGCCGGGAAGAGTTTGGTGGTGAGGAAGATTTCTTCGCGCGGGATGCCGCTGTTGCGGATTTCCTCCCCTACCGCGACCTCGTTGAAATACGCGTTGGCCGTGTCGATATGGCGGTAGCCCAGCTCGAGGGCCTGGGGAAGGTGTTCGTGGACATCCTTGCTGGTCATGAGGAAGACGCCATACCCCAATTGAGGAATTTTTACGCCGTTGCTTGTGGTGACATATTGCATGAGCACTTCTTTCCTATGGGCGCGGGCGGGACTGCCCGCCGCCACTGTGCAACCATAGCGCGTGTCCGAACAGTCCCATTCGCCACAGGCTCACCGCACATGCTTCATGTTCGGTTCCGTGCGGATACGCGTTGTCCAGAACTGCAAGACGATATGAGACGGGGGTGTGGATTGCGGAAGCGGAACCTTGCGGCGCCCCTTGTGGAGATCTTGCGTGGAATATGTGCAGGATCCGCGGAATTGCGCCGATTATCATATGTCCATCATTGTCCCGACACACCCTTTTCTTTTATAATGGTGACACTGGCGTTGCCGCGGGTAGGGGGCTGTAACCGGCTGACTTTGTGATTTGTTTTCTGCTGTTTTCTTATGGTATCCTCTATTGCATGAAGGTTCGTGATTGGGCGGGGTTGGAGCATTTCAACCCGCAGACGGTGTGGAAGTGGTGTCGCGAGGGCACCATGCCGGACCGTGTGACGGTGGAGCGTTCCCCGTCCGGCGCGTACATGATTTACGACCCGAAATACGAAACCGCCCCGACGGCTCCCGCGGATTCGGGGTCGTCGCGGACGGTGTGCTATGCGCGGGTATCTTGCGCCGACCGGAAAGCGGATTTGCGGCGTCAGGCCGACCGTTTGAAGGCGTTCGCCATCGGCATGGGCGTCGAACATCCCGAAGTGGTCATGGAAACCGGGTCGGGGATGAATGACAAGCGGCGCAAGCTCAACCGCCTGTTGGCCGACCCGACCGTGGGCACGATAATCGTGGAGCGTCGTGACCGGCTCGCCCGCATGAACGCCGGGCTTATCGAATCCGCCTTGAAGGCTCAAGGCCGTCGCGTCGTCGTCGTGGACGACACGGAACTGGACGACGACTTGGCGCGCGACATGACCGAAGTGCTGACGTCGTTCTGCGCGCGCCTGTACGGTCGTCGCGCCGCGAAGCGGAAGGCGGAGGCCGCGTTGAAGGCGGCGCATGACGCTTAAGGGAATCAAGGTCAGGCTCGACCCCACGCCAAGTCAGGAGCGGATGTTGCTGTCCCATGCTGGTGCGGCGCGGTTCGCCTACAATTTCATGCTCGGCATGGTCAAAGCGGCCGTCGCGGGCCGTGTCGGCCGGTTCGGCTGGTCGAAGGCGCAACTGCGGCGCGTCTGGAATTCGTGGAAGGCGGATGTTGCCCCGTGGTCGGCCGGGAACTCGAAGGAAGCGTACTCGTATGGCGTCGAATGCCTCGCCAATGCGTTGAAGAACTGGTCGGACTCGAAACACGGCAAGCGCGAGGGGCCGAAGATGGGGTTCCCGAAGTGCCGGGTGCGTTCCAAGCACATGAAGTTCGCGTACACCACCGGCAGCTTCGGACTCATCAACGGAGACCCGAAGGCGCTGAAGCTGCCTAGGATTGGCCGCGTCCACTGCTTCGAGGACATGGGGAAGCGCGTCGGCGACGGCAGGGTGTTGCGCATGACCGTCTCCTGCTCTGCGGGTTGCTGGTATGCGTCGCTGACCGTCGAATACCCCGACCCGGTAGCCCCGGCAAAGCCGTCTGGCGGGACGGTCGGCATCGACGTTGGCGTCAAGATCCTCGCCACCCTGTCGGACGGCACCGTCATCGACAACCCGAAACACTACAAGCGCAACGAACGCAAGCTGCGCAAGGCCGGCAAGCGGCTCTCCTGCCGGGTCAAGGGTTCGAACCGCTGGAAGAAAGCCTCGCTGGCCGTGCAAAAGGTTCAGGCAAGGACCGCCGCGCAACGCCATGACACTATCAACCGTGCGACGACGATGATCGCCCAAACGTATGGCACCACCGTCATCGAGGACTTGAACGTGGCGGGCATGAAACGCAACCGTCACCTCGCCAAGGCCGTCTCGGACGCGGGGTTCGGAGAGTTCCGCCGCCAGCTCGCCTATAAATGCCTGGACAGCGGAGCGACGCTTGTCGTGGCCGACCGCTGGTATCCATCCTCGAAAACATGCAGCGGGTGCGGGACGGTGAAAGCCAAGCTGTCCCTCGCGGACCGCGTGTTCGTCTGCGACAACCTGTCATGCGGCTACGCCCGTGAGGGCGTGGACCGTGACTGGAACGCCGCCGTCAACCTTGAACACTACGTCGCCCCGAGTGCCGCAGGAGACGCTAAACGCGCGCGGAGGAACCGTAAGACGACCGGCCCGAGGCAGGCTGGCAACGCAGGACCCTGTGAAACGCGAACCAAGCAGAACGCTCCCATCAGCGTTCAGTGAGTCTTGGAGCCTCCCCGCCGCAAGGCGAGGGAGTACAACCGGCCTTAGTATTCGTTGAACAAACGAAAACAAAGCCAGTTGCAACGGCGCGCGCAGTGTATTACCACAAGCAATTGCACATTACCAATCTAAGAAGGGGGCATCATGCATTTCCCATGGAAGCGACGCGCCATGACGGCGCTCGCAGCGCTGACCGCCACTCTCATGGTCGGCGTGGGCCCTGTGACGACCGCACAGGCCGCCGAAGAATACCCCGATGTCATGCTGGGCGTGTTCACGAACAGCTAGAAGGATGCGACGGACACGTTCTTCGCTTCCTATGACGGCGTGAATTTCCAGCGCATCAGCGAAGCGTTCGTGGACGAAAATCCGAACGACGCGAGCAAGCAGTGGGCGAAGGGTTCCGGTTCCGCTGAAAACCCCGTCGCTGTTCCCGGCGCTTCCTGGAAGCGCACGGGGAAGTTGTGGCCGTTCAGCTGCCCGAGCATCATTTACCACAACGGCTACTTCTGGATGCTGGCCAACGAATCCAATGGCGGCGACGATGGCAAGTTGGGGCTTGTCGTCTCGTTCTCGAAGGATCTCGTCAACTGGGCCGACCAGAAGCAGATCAAGGTGGATGTACCGAACCTGAAGGCCGACAACAACGACAAGACACGTTTCGACGCGGTGGCGGCCGACTGGGCCGTCATGCCGAACGGCAAAATCGCCGTTGTGGTGTCGATGGGACGGTACGGCTCGTTCCACGGACAGTCTGAAAAGGACACGATGTACCCGTATCTCGTGACCTTCGACGAACTGTCCACGACCAAGGATCCGGCCAAGAACCCGATGGAAAATCAGGTTACCGAACGGCATTCGGCGGCGACGCTGATCAACCTGCCGATCGACAGCTACAACGATACGCACAACAACCGTATTGACGGCTCATGGTATTTCGAAGGTGACCTTGCCTACCTGTCCATCAAGCGCAAGGGCGTGACCAACGAAATCTATTCCACGGACAAGAACCTCAGCAATGTGGGCAACAAGTCCAGCTGGAAGACGGTCAACGCCAATGTGTTGACGGGCTATGAGGCTCCGTCCATGACGAAGTTCAACGGCCGCTACTACTACTTCACCGACGAACTGGCCACGTGGACTCCGGACGACCATGTCCGCAAACCCTACCAGCGTACTGGTACGCACGTGCAGATCGGCACCACGATGACCAACTTCAGCGGCGTCAAGCGCGTCCAGGCCATCGGCAAGAACGCCAACGGCTCGATCCGCAACTATACGGTGGCGCAGAACAACAACGCCAACGGTGACGGTCCGCGCCACGGCACCGTGATTACCGTGACTGACCCGGCCGCCAAGAAGGTGGTGTGGGAGCGTTACCACTCGCAGAAGTACGCGCCGGCCCAGACGATGTACCACTTCTGGGACGTCAAGTACACGAACAACCGCGACCATGAGGACGATGTAGAGTGGTTGGGCGTCACGGGTATCACCACCGGTTTCCCGGATGGCTCCTTCGGTGGCCTACGTACGGTGATCCGCCAGGACATGGCGGCGTTCCTGTACCGCCTGGCCGGCAGCCCCGCCTTTGACGAGGCGTCGGCGGCCAACCCGTTCTCGGATGTGGTCAAGGGCAAGACGTCGCATTCCAAGGAGATCCTGTGGCTCGCGTCCACGGGTATCACCACGGGATGGGACATCAAGGATGCCGACGGCAACGTGATCCGCAAGGAGTTCCGTCCGGGCGCCAACGTGGTACGACAGGACATGTCCGCGTTCCTGCACCGCTTGGCCGACTACCAGAAGGCGACGCCGACGCTTGGCACCGCGCTGGAGTTCACCGACGTGACGATGGATGGCGACAACAAGACGCCGCACGCAGAGGACATCGAATGGCTCTCGCGCACGGGAGTCACGACGGGTTGGATAGAAAAGGACGGTACGCGCACGTTCCGTGGAGGCAGCTCCGTGGTCCGTCAGGACATGGCGGCATTCCTGCACCGCATGAGCGTCAACGTGCTGTAAGCACTACTGGCATATAGCGGCAACCGGCAACAACAAGGGAGGCCCCGCAATGCGGGGCCTCCCTCTTATTTATTTATGTGTTTATTTATTGTATTTGCACGCAACTTACGCATTGGGATCACGGTGTGCGTCTTGCTGGGAAGGTCCGTCATAAGGAGCTCCATACCCGTATGTCGCTCCGGCCGGAGCCTGCTGGTAGGCCATCCCGTTGGGACCGGTTGGATCCGAAGATACCGGGGTTGCCGGCGCTGTCGGGGTTGTCGCAATGGCGTCGCGCTTGTGGTTGCGCAGCGCAGCCCATATGGCTTGCACCACGTATCCCAAGATGAACAGGAACGCGGCAAGGCCGACAACCGCACCCAGAATCGGCACGATCATCGCCACGCCGAGCACCAGCGCGCCAATTGCGGCGGATGCGAAGCGGTTCATATTCGGGAACAGTATGCGCGCGAACACGGCGGCCGCGAACGGTACCGCGGCGAAACCGAGCATGACCGCGCCGAAAATAATGGCCATCGCGATCGGCAAGGTGACGGTCAGGCAGATCAGCAGTATGCACAACAGCGGCAGCGCGATCAACGCGATGGCGCCCGTACCGAAAATGCGTCCCGCATGCGTGCGCGTCATGGTTACGGCGCTCTCCGTGGCGCGACGCAACAGCCAAGTCAGCGCCAGGGCGAACACGATGGTGCCCGCAATACCTGCGACTGCGGAAATGACGGTCGCGAGCACGGGCTTGCCCGTCTCTTTCTCTTCACGCTGGAAGTCGAGCGTGCCGATTTGCGCTGACGCGTCCACCGAAGGTTCGTTGGACGATTTCACGGCCAACGTGCCCGTGATCTTGGCGTCCGGGCCGACCACCACCTTGTTCGCGTCGACGGAAACGTCACCGTTCACGGTACCGTTGATCGTCACGGAGTCGCCGGCGACACCCACGCCATGATAGGTTCCATTGACAATGCTGACGGTTTGGGCGACCGCATACAGGGCTCCATCCACGCTGATGTCCTCGCAGGTGATGGTTTGCGCCGCCAAGGTCAGGTTGTTGTTCACGGTCGTGTCATGGACCGCAATGTTTTGCGCGGCCACACGGATGCTGCCGCCCACATACGCGTTGTTGACGTCCACCTGCTGGCCGGCCATGATAATGTCGCCGCCTACGCGGATCCGCTCGACGGTGGTATTCTGCCCCACCCAATATAGGTCGTGCTTCACTTCCATGTCAGCGGCCACATTGTTGTTTTCCGTGGCGCCCAGCACATTGCCCGCACTATCGGTCACCGTTACGGAATCTTGAGAAGACGTGTCTTCCGTGGCGTATGCCGAACCCGCGGCCAAGCCCGTTGCGGCCACGCCGGCGAGCGCAAACGTGAGCAGCGCCACCATGGCGGCGCATCGACGTATGAACCGCACCAAAGTTTCGCCAACCGATCGATTCTCGAGTCGCATTTCCCCTCCTCTGCTATTTTTGTTGGTTTTCCTTGATTTCTCTTGATTTTCCTTGCTCTTGCGCGCCTCAGTGTCCGGCCCGAACGAGTATGCGAACCGTTGTGGCGCGCGGTGCCTTGAGTATGGCATAGGAGATGAGGTGTGTGGCGAAATGTCTCACGCGCCGCCAGTCGGCCATGAGATAACAGCCGTTTGCGCGGGGCCGCGGTGGCGTTACACTGCAACAAGACCTATAGAAGGACGGCGCACCATGGCGAAAAACAGCAACAATACGATACGCAATGAGGAACTCGGATATTTCAAACCGCGCACCTGGTTCTTTTGGCGCACACTGATCCTGTGCCTGGCGCTGTTCAGCATTGTGGGCCACTGGTGCGAACTGCCCTACTGTCTGCTCATGAACCATCATTTCGGCATTGTCGCCGACTCCTACGCCGTATGGCATGACCCGTGGTATGTGCCGTACTGGGTGTACGGCATCGGCGCAGTAGTCATGACACTGGTCATTGAGCCGATCAAGGAAGGCATCGTGCGCCGCCGCAAAACCATTTGGGGCGCGTTGCTGGAAACTTTTGTCATCTGCTTCGTGCTGGCCGCCGTGTTGGAAACGGTGATCGGCCTGATCATCAACCAGCCCAATGAGCACGGCCAATACCCGTACTGGGACAATTCGGTGCTGCCCGGCAACATCTTCAACCAGGGCTGGGTGGTCAACGACTTCTTCATCGGACTGCTCGCCGTGATTTACGTATGGCTGTTCTATCCGGTCATCTGCCGCATTTTCATGCATATGAAGCCGCGTACCGCCAATATCGTGTTTGTGATCCTCATGGTGCTGTTCGCGATCGCCTGTATCGCGACCTATGTGCCCATGATCGGGGCCTAGCGCGGATTCATCCGTACTCGCCTAAATTTATTCCGGGCTGACCCGGACCTATATAAAACCGCCTCCAGCGAACGCGCCGGGGGCGGTTTTGTATGGTGGAACCATGACGACGAATGATGCGACTGCTATCAGGCCTTGGATTGTGCGCAGCGTGGCGCCCGGCGGATTTTTCGACCGCCACCCCGTCTTGACGCCCGCCCTTGTGCTGTCCGCATGCTGGGTGCCGTATGTGGTGGCGTTGTTGCGTTCTTCGATCACATTCGGATTGGCCCATTCCGTTCCCGTACCGTTGCGTTCGCCCTGGTATTGGGTGCTGCTCGCATTCGAACTGTTCGTGTGTGTTGTTTCCCATTCGTTGGCCGTACGTACGATTGTCCGGTTGCGCGGTCCCAATTGGCTAATCTGGGGATCATTGGCATTCTTTGGCCTGTTTCCCGTATGGGGCATGCTCACGGCCGCGGATATCCGCTACCCGCTGTTCGCGATGATGATTTGCGTGGCCACTTCCTCGTGCGCGTTCATCGTATATGGCGCCGCGCAAAACGTGCGCACATGGTTGCAGCTGTTTGGCTCGTCCATATTGATCGTATGGCTTGACGCGTATGGATGGTGGATTGCCGCGGCCACTTGGGCGGCCGCATTGGGATATACGTTGGCGCAAAAACGCTACCATACGTGGGCGCACGCCAATCGGGAGGGACGCGTATGTTCCTGGCTCGCGCTTGGAACCGTGGTGGCCGGCATCGTGCTGATAGTGGGCACCAGCACCTCGACACGTTTCGGATTCCCTGTTGGTTCCGCCGGGCAGCATCCGGTGTCCGTACCCATGACCGAGGGAATCTCCCATGCCGCGCAGAATGTCGAATCATGGCTTTCCTTGTGGATGCATACGCCAATCTATGTGGTGCTGTTCGTAGGCTTTGTCGCCTATGCGATATGGAAAAGGCGTGGCGACGCACTTGTCGTCGCCACGCCGCAAATCGCCATTGTCGTGATTGGCGCATGCACGGGCCACATCGGTACGCTGGCGTTCCTGCTGCCCGTGCTGGCCGCCCAGATCATGTTCTTCGGCGCCGCTTTAGGCGCGCAAAAGATTGTTCCGAAAGGCTGTTAACAGTATGCAGAACGGATCACTGCGCACCTGCCGCCGCTGCGTTTAGCGGGAGGTAGCCGCGATGTATTCGGCGTCTTCCACAGGCTCGAGCCATTCGTTGCTCCTGTTCGTTCCGGGGACTTCCACGGCGAGATGAGCAAACCAGCTGTCGGGAGCGGCGCCATGCCAATGCTTGGCGTTGGCGGGAATGTTCACGCACGCGCCCGGCAGGATTTCAATAGGATCCCGTCCTTCGATCTGCACGAATCCGCGTCCGGCCACACCGATGAGAATTTGGCCGCCGCCCTGGTCGGCATGGTGGATATGCCAATTGTTGCGGCATCCCGGCTCGAACGACACATTGAACATGTTGACCTGTTCAGTGCTTACGGGCGCCAGATAGCTTTGGCCGATGAAATATTGCGCGAACGCGTCGTTCGGCTCCCCGATCGGGAAAATCATGCTGGATTCGAACTGCGCTTTGGCGTCGGCCGCCGGATCCGCGGGCTCGTTCCACACGTCCTTGGCCATGCGGAATACGGCCCATGCCTTCGGCCAACCCGCATAGAACGCCACATGCGTGATCGTGGCGACGATTTCCTCGCGCGTCACGCCATGGTCCTTGGCGTTCTGCAGATGGTAGACCAGCGACGTGTCGGTAATGCCTTGGCTCATGAGCGTGACCACGGTGATCAGGCAGCGCGTCTTGAGGTCGATGCCGGGAATGTTCCAATTTTCCCCGAACAACACGTCGTCGTTGAAATGGGCGAAATCAGGGGCGAAATCGCCCAGCTGGTCGCGTCCGGCGGTTTGTGTCACCGTCATTGCGGGCTCCTTAGAAAATATGGATTGAATAAGATATGGATACGGTTACTTGCCCAAGTACTGGGTGTAGAACGATTCGATCTTGTCGAACGGAATGTAGTCGTAATTGTCGTACAGGTCCACGTGAACGGCGCCCGGAATGATCATCAATTCCTTGTTGTCGCCCTTAAGTCGCTTGTACGTGTCCTCGCTGAAGTAGCGCGAATGGGCCTCGCTGCCGTGAACGAGCAGCACGGCGTTCTCAATTTCATCCGCATACGCCAGCAGCTGCTGGTTCAAGAAGCTTTGGCAGCCGATGGCCGTCCAGCCGTCCGTGGAGTTCAGGGAACGCGGATGGTACCCGCGCGGGGTCTTGTAATAGTCGTGATACTGCTGCACGAACAGCGGGGCGTCGTCCGGAACGGGATCCACCACGCCGCCGGCGCGCTGGTAATTGCGGTCCGCGTATTCGGCGGTGCGTTCCCGGGCCATGGCACGGCGCTTTTCCATACGCTGCACTTCGCTGTTCTCGCCGTCGAAATAGCCGTTGGCGTTGACGCGGCTCATGTCGTACATGGTGGAGGCCACGGTCGCCTTGATGCGCGGGTCCAGTGCCGCGGCGTTGACAGCCATGCCGCCGAAACCGCAGATGCCGAGAATGCCGACACGATCGGGATCCACGTCCTCGCGGTTGCTCAAGTAGTCCACGGCCGCCAGGAAATCTTCCGTGTTGATGTCCGGGGAAGCCATGTAACGCGGCGCACCGCCCGATTCTCCCGTAAACGACGGGTCGAAGGCGATGGTCAGGAAGCCGCGCGACGCCAGTTCTTGGGCGTACAGGCCGCTGGACTGTTCCTTGACGGCGCCGAACGGCCCGCTTACGGCAATGGCCGCCAGCGGTTCCGTGGCGTTTTTCGGCTTGTATACATCCGCCGCGAGTTCTATACCGTAGCGGTTATGGAACGTGATCTTGTCATGGTCGACGTTCTCGTTGCGGTCAAATACCTTGTCCCAAGCGGGAGTAAGTTCCAGCTGCATTGAACGATGTTCCTTTCCACAATCGCAGGATATGACTGTCAGTATTTGTATTGTGGGAAAAAACTCAATATAAAACAAATAGTTTTATTGCATGGGACTATATGCACAAAATGCATACGATGATCGTTCTCTGGACGCCACCTACTATGCCGTTATCTTTCCTCCTCACATCTTCTTCTGCATTTTGAGACACAATCTCCGGCGTGTCTGTCTCAATTTGCAGAAAAGAACGGCGAAAGAGAAAACTGATCCGAAAACCGGCATAAAGTTTCCACAATGCATCGTCCAAAATGGCCAATAGACCACACCGCCACTCATAAGATGCACACATGTCGGCGCCCCGCTTACGGTGTTTTTATGACTACCGATGCCGGAAGAACCTGGGGCGCGCTCACCGCCGTCATAGCCAAAGCGATCGAGGAGCAACGCTGCGCCTATGCGACCAACGGCACCCAGCGCCAGCAATTCCACCGACTTGTCGCCTCGGGGATATTGGCAAAACCGTACCTTAATCTGTATGCTCCCTATGATTACTGGCAACAATTATCGCTCTGCGAGCGCCATATGCATATCATGCGGGCATTGACGTTACGCCATCCAAAATGGATTTTCGCGGGTATGTCCGCTTTGGAAGCGTATGGATTCGAGCATTCGCGATACATGCACGAGTCCGCCATCACCGTTCGCAGCGCATGGGCGAATTGTATAGGACACCCACGCAGCTATAAGCCACGTCAATCTCACCACGCATCCACATCCGGGTATATATCGGATTCACCGCTTGTTCAACGGTCTCGCCAACCGCTGCGCTACTTATATATTCCGGATGACGAGTTTACTGTGGTTCAAGGCATGCCCGTCACTTCTCCAGTACGCACGATCATTGACGCCATGAATGTCAGCCTTTTCCCGCATCGCCTCGCTATTGCGGATTCCGCCCTTGCATATGGGTTGTCCATTGATGAGATTGTCGACGAATGCGGTAAGCTGCGCATGGATTGCAACGCAATACTCACAGCATTCGAGTACGCCGATCAACGTAGTGAAAATGGCGGTGAGTCGTTTATGCGGGCTGTGCTCATCCAATGCGGATTTCAAATTCCGCAAATTCAAGTGGAGTTTGCTGATCCGCGCCGCCACGGTTCTGTCATTCGTGTTGACGCGCTTATATCTTGCGCTGATGGGCGGCGAATTGTGATCGAGTTTGACGGATTGCAAAAGTATCATGATCCCGATATGAGTTCTCGGAAATCTTTTGAGGAACGTATTACGGCGCAAGCGTCACGCGACCGTGCCCTTTTTGATATTGGCATTAGTACAATCGTGCACTGCTATTTTGAGGATCTCGTCCAGCCGGAACGTTTTATTCAAAAATTGGTGGACGCTCGAGTGCCGCGCCCCTATTATTCGCGCAATGTCTAATAACAATTATTGGACACATCTGCCACGCTATTATTCTCCTATCGTTCTTCTGCATTTTGAGACAGACACGCCGAGGTTCATGTCGCAAAATGCAGAAGAGGAATGGGATTCTAAGCATCATCGGCCATAATCGGCATTCCCTTCTGCAAATTGAGACAGACACGCCGAGGTTCATGTCTCAAAATGCAGAAGAAAAAGGAAAACCGTTCAGTCGCTGATAATGCGGGAACAGCAAAGCTTACGGGCGCGGCTTGTAGCTGAAGTTGGGGTCGAGCTCGCCCAGCTGGCCGTCCCATGCCGGCGAATTGTCGCGATATTGCACGTTGATGTGCATGGCGTCGCAGAACGGCAGGTTTTGGGAAGCGCCGCAGCGGCAGAGCGCATAACGGTTGCGGTTTTCGTATTCGGTACCATCCGCGCTGATAAGCGTAATGTGGCCCATCACGAAAATGGGGGCGGAATAGCCTTCCTGCACGTCTTCCAGCAGCACGATGGTCGGCGGGAAGTTCTGCTCGTACGGGGAACCGTCCTTGTCGTTGAAAGACACGAGGCGTCCCGTCGGGCAATTCCACGCGCCCGCGATGGCGGCGCTCACGTCACGCTCGTCCGTGGCGTTTTCCGTCAGCGTCCACGCTTCCGAACCGTTCTGGTGGCACATGCGTGCGAACGCGCAGCGGTTGTCGTCACCCATGGAAACCACGGGGCCTTCATACAGCTGGGCACGGTCGTCATAGGGTTCGCGGGAGGCCACTTCGGTGCCGTCGAATCCGATTTTCACATGCGTTCCGTCGCAGAATGGCGGGTTGGCCGAGCCTCCGCAACGGCACAATGCGACGGGACGGCCCGGCTGCGTGGTGAATTCGCGGATGCGGTTGTACTGCATGTGGGTGCCGTCGTCGCTTGGTACGATCGCGTCTTCCACAATGCGCACTTCGCCGCGCACAATGTACGGACCATTCTTCGTGATGGTGATCGACGGCTTGGGCGAATCGTCACCATGATGCGATTTCAAGCTCCGGTCGGACACTTTCACGTCCTGTTCGCGGTCAACATCGTGCGACTGCTTGGTGACAGTCCTCTTCCATTCACCCATGCCGGCTCCTTTATATTGCAAGTATTGGCGTATCAGATGGTTGATTGTGACCTTACTAGCGCCGGAACGCCTTCACTTACAGAAAAGAGTCCCGTCCCTGCGCAATGGCGCAATATGGCGGATCCGTCTGGAAAATCCGGGACCGGGTATATAACAGCCTTCGGCCGCATCGGAACCCATGAAAAGGTGCCGGTGCGATGCCCCAACAACTGCATATAGAAAAACGTATAGAGATTTATTCAAGAATAATTACCAGTATTTAGCGAGTTTCATTTTTTCATGTCCGACATATCGTTGTCTTCCAGCAAATCACGACAACATTCATCCTCACGTTCCGTAAAACAACCGATTTTCACGCGCTCCTTCAATATGGGATTCCTGTCCAGTTTGATGTTGCGCGCCAATTTCTATTTGCTCAACATTGTGATGGCCGCCTATTGCATGACGCGTTTCCACGCCAGCGTGTCCGTGGCCGGCGTTGCGGTGGGCGTCTTCACGATCGGTTGTCTTATCGCCCGGTTTCTGGGCGGCCCGGCCGTGGACAAGTTCGGGTTGAAGAACATCACGTATGTCGGTTTCGCCGCCGTATTCGTGGCGTCGGCGCTCGGACTGTTCGGATTGATTTTCACATTGTTGATCGGCAAGGAGGAACCCGAAGCGCAACGCGAAGCCGACATGATGATGGACGACATGGCATTGGAAGCGAATGCCCAACCCGTGGATTTCAGCGAGACGCAGGCCACCAAGTCTCCCGCAGCCAAGGAACCTGGCACCATGCGCCGTATGGTCAACAAGTCGCTTGAGCTTTCGGTGCTGCCCGTCGGTTTTGTGGTGTTCATCTCCTACCTGGCGTATGGCGCCATCTGCTCATACCTTGATCCGTTCTCCGTACAACTACATTTGACAAGCGTCGGCCAGTACTTTTTCGTGGTGTATGCGCTCGCGATGCTCGTGACGCGCCCGCTCACCGCCAAGTTGCTCGACCACCGCGGCCCCGCGCCGCTCATGCTGCCGGGCTTCGCGGTGCTCGCCGTGGGCGTAGGCATGTTGGGCATCGCCCCGAACGCGGAAACCTTGCTGATCGCGGCCGCGCTTATCGGTTGCGGCATCGGCGCCATCCAGCCCACGGGCCTGGCCATGGCCACCGCGCATATGCCCAAGGAACGCTTCACCGTGGCCAACGGCACGTCCTATATGATGACGGACATCGCCTGCGGTATCAGCCCGATCATTTTCGGCCCTGTGGTGTCCGCGATCGGCTACCGCGGCATGTATACCGTATTGATCGCCGTATGCATTGTCGGCGCCGCCGTGTTCGCCGTCCTTCACAAGAAGGGCCGCGTCTGATATTCGGGAGCGCTGCATGCCGCCGGCCACGCCCATCATGCAAAATATCCGCAAACAACTGTCTGTCGCGCGCATAATCTGCGAGAATATCGGTACAGCACACGGGATTGCGGACACCGCACTCCCCCGACCGGCAGAAAGGCGGACGCAATGACTCCTGAACAGCGCGCATGGTTCGACGAACCCGTGGACAGAAGCGGCACAAACTCCCTGAAATGGGACGTGATGGACGGCGAATTGCCGCTGTGGGTCGCGGACATGGATTTCCGTACGGCGCCGGCGATCACGCAGGCGATCGAAAAACGCGCGGCCCACGCAATCTACGGATACTCGATCATTCCCGACGAATGGAACGCCGCGTATGTGGACTGGTGGGGATCGCGCCACCATCTTGCGCTGGAACCGGAGTGGCTCGCCTTTGCCAACGGCGTGATGCCGATCATGTCAAGCTGTGTGCGCAAGCTCACCACGCCCGCGGAAAATGTCGTAGTACAAACGCCCGTCTACAACATCTTCTTCAACTCCATCGTCGACAACGGACGCAACATGGTCGAGAACCCGCTGGTCTACGACCGCGCCACGGGACGGTATTCCGTCGACTTCGAGGATCTGGAACGCAAGCTCGCCGATCCGCAAACCACCATGATGTTCCTGTGCAATCCGCACAATCCCGTGGGCGCCATCTGGAACGAGGACACGCTGCGTCGTATTGGCCAGCTGTGCCTGCAATACGGCGTGACGGTTGTGGAAGACAGCATCCATTGCGACATCACCGATCCGGGATACGAGTACGTGCCACTATTGTCGGTGGATCCGGAGTTCACCCGCAACACGATCATGTGCGTGGCCCCCACCAAAGCGTTCAACATGGCCGGATTGCAGACTGCGTGCGCCGTGGTCCCCGACCCGCTCCTGCGCCACAAGGTGCGCCAGGCGCTTCATACAGACGGCATATCCGAGCCGAACGCGTTCGCGGTGCAGGCCACCGTGGCCGCGTTCCGCGAAGGAGCCGACTGGCTGGACGCCATGCGCGAATATGTCGCGGACAACAGGGCCCTTGTGCGCGAGTTTTTGGCCGAGCATTTGCCGCTTATCCGGCTTATCCCCTCGCACGCCACCTATGTGCTATGGCTTGACTGCGCGGACATGATGCCGCAATTAGAACCGGGACAAAGCCTTGGAGACGACCTTCGCGCAACAACCGGGCTGTTCCTCACAAACGGCGCCCAATATGGCGGCGCAAGCGACGCGTTCCTGCGCATGAACATCGCCTGCCCCCAATCCACATTGCGCGAGGCGCTGGCCGCGTTGGAACGCTATTTCAAGGCTGTTCGCTTATAGTAAAAGTATTCATGTTACGGTGGATTTCAGTTATCCCGCGATTCGCACGTGGAATTCGCCTTATTGCGCCCATATAGTGCGCCCATCTTCTCAAGGCGGCGGTCGCGCGGTCATAAGAGTTGAAACCGGCTCTTGCATAACTATGCAAACATGCATGGTTTTCATAATTCAACACACAGAACCGCATAACTGAACATAACCGCCATTCACAAGTGGACAGCAAACGCCCCATGCTCGTGATCGGGTTCATGCTGCTGGGTTTGTCGTACGGCGGTTCCATGAGCGCCACGGCGAGCATGAGCAGCACTTTCTTCGGTCAACGCCATTTTGCGATGGATTACGCCATTACCGTGCTCGAACTGGTTCCCGCCGCGATTCTCGGCCCGCTTGTCATTGCCCAAACGGAGCAGGCCACAGGCACGTTTACCGTGGCGTTCTGGATTTTCCTTGGCGTCGCACTCGTCGCGTTTGGTCTCGCCCATATCATTCGCGAGCCGTATGTTCCCGAATCGATGTTGCGTGCGAAACGTGAGCTTATGGCCAAGGAAACGGCCTCTTCCCGTACATCGTTACGGTAAATAATATTCCATCTCGCGCAACCGCCCTTCCCTACCCCGCCCCGTTTCGCTACAGTAAGCAGTCACTGACGAAAGGAGGCGCGCATGGGCGCGTTGCTATTGTTTATCGTGGTGGTCGCCATTGTGCTGATGTGCATGGGCATATTTGTGGTCCAGCAGCAGACCGCCGTCATTATTGAACGGTTCGGCCGGTTCCATCGAATTGTGGGCGCGGGCATCCATTGCCGCATTCCCGGGATCGACAAGATCGCCAAGCGCGTCGAGTTGCGTACCAGACAGGACAAGTTCGACTTGTCCGCAAAAACGAAGGACAACGTTACGATCGACATGACCGTCGCCGTCCAATATTGCGTGTCCACGCGCCAAAGCCAGCGTGTGGTCGACAGCGGCATCTACCGCAGTTATTATGCGCTGTCGAGTCCCGAGGACCAGATGAAATCGTATATCGTGGACGCGTTGCGTTCCACGGTTCCCCAGTTCACGTTGGATTCCGTGTTCGACGAGAAGGACGCGATCGCCGAGAACGTGCGTGCGCAGGTCTTCGCGCATATGATCCAGTACGGGTATGAAGTTGTGGGCACGCTGATCCAGTCGATCAAACTGCCGCGCGACGTCGAATCCGCCATGAATGCGATCAACGCGGCGGAACGCGAGAAAGTGGCCGCCAAGTCGCGCGCCGAGGCCGAGCGTATCCGCGTGGTCACGGAAGCGGAGGCGAAGGCCGGCGCCATGAAAGAGGCGGGCCGCGGTATCGCCGAGCAGCGCAAGGCCATTGCCGAGGGCATCAAGGATTCGCTGGCTACTATCCGCGAATCGGGCGTGACCACGGCGGAGGCGAATGAACTGTTCACATTCACCCAGTGGGCCGACATGATGACGGATTTCGCGAAGAATTCCCATGCCTCCACAGTGGTGCTGCCCAGCAATTTCAAAAGCGGCGCCTCGATGATGGAACAGATGATCACGGCGAACACGGCCGACAAATACCAGTAATGTGCCGGTACCGGGGCGAGCCGGGTACAGCTACGAGATGTATGCATAGACAAACGCGCGCCCCGGCATGCTAAAAACGGGATGGACTCATACGAGCCCATCCCGTTTTCAATCACTCAGGAGGTAACTCACTTCTCGAGCAGATCGGCCTTGACGCCGTCGTTGCTGCCGATCACGCCTTCGGTGGTCAGCTGCGAGATCTGGTCCTCGGTGTAGCCCAAGGACTTGAGGATCTCCTCGTTGTTCTCGCCCAGCTTCGGAGCGGCCTTGTAATCCGGGGTGAAGCCGCTGATCGTGAACGGAACGCCGATGGTCTTGAAGGAACCGCGCGCATCGCCCTGGTCGATGGACACGATCGTGCCGTCGGAGTTGAGGTCGGGATCGTTCTCGATCTCGTTCCAGTCGAGCACCGGGCCGACCGGGACGCCCTTGGCGCCGAGCACGGTGGTCAGGGTGTCCTTGTCGTACTGCATCGTGTACTCTTCGACGCGCTTGTAGACCTCGGCCTTGTGCTCATCACGGGCGTTCGCCGTGTTGAAGTTCGGGTCGGTCAGCCAGTCTTCGAAGCCCAGAGCCTTGCAGAAGTTCTCGAAGCCCTTCTCGGACTGCTGGATGACGATGTACACGTAAGCGTTCGGATCGGTCTCCCAGCCCTTGGCGCGGTAGCACCAGCCGAGCACCAGGCCGCCTTCGGCGTTCTCGCCGCGCGGGATGGCCTTGCCGAACTTGTAGTTCGGGTAGCAAGCGTAGTAGGACAGCTCGTGCAGGTTGTCGAGGATGAGCTGATCGCGCAGCTTGATGCGGCACAGGTTCAGCACGGCGTTCTGCATGGACTGATACACGTATGTGCCTTCACCGGTCTTCTCGCGCTGCATCAGGGCAGCCAGAATGCCGATCGTCAGGTGCATGCCGGAGTTGGAGTCGCCCAGAGCGGCAGCGGACTGCGTCGGCTGCGTGTGGTCGCCTTCGTTCCAACCGGTTGCGGAAGCGGCGCCGCCGGCGGACTGTGCCACAGGCTCGAAAGCCTTCACGTGCTCGTAGCGGCTGCCCTTGTTGAAGCCCTTCAGGGAGGCCATGACGCACTTCGGGTTGATCTCGTGCACCTGTTCCCAACCAAAGCCAAGCTTCTCGACGTCGCCCGGGCCAATGTTCTCTACAAATACATCAGCATCCTTGAGCAGGTCGGTAAGAATCTTCTTGCCTTCATCGGTCTTCATATCCAGCGTCAGCGACTTCTTGTTGGCGTTGAGCTGCAGGAAGTAGAGCGAGTAGGAACCGTCCACGTCGTTCATTTCGTTACGCGTCGGATCGCCGCCCTTGACCTTTTCAATCTTGATGACGTCGGCGCCCAACCATGCCAGCAGCTGGGTGCAGGACGGACCGGACTGGACCTGCGTCCAATCGATTACCTTGATGCCTGCCAGAGGAGCAGTATTCGTTGTATCAGTCATAAGACCTCCTTGAAGTTGATGGCATCAATATACCTATCCAAAATTGAGAGTTTCCTGAGTTTGCGCTAACAGTTCAAATCTCAAGAAACTCCCAGTTTCCATTCAGAAAAGGCCGATATATGCGCCACTTTTTCTTGAGGCACCTGTCAGCTTCGCCGTATGTGGGGGGCTTCCTCGAGCCGCGAGATGCGAGGCATATGCCGGCATAGCCAACGACATATACAAACAAAAAGGAGCGTGCATGGAATCCATGCACGCTCCCCTTTTAGCCTTGAGAAGCTAGCCTAGCGGCCTATGCTCACTCGTTATCGCCAGCGGTTGCGGCGGTAGCGGAGACAGCACCCGGCAGATCGGTCTTGACGCCCGGCCACACCCAGTCGGTGTAATCCGGAATGTCGTAGCCGTTCTCGACGGTGAACTCGTAAGCTTCCTTGCGGAACTTCTCGAGCTTGTCGATCTCGTCCGTGTACTTGTCGGCGTCGATCATACGCAGAGCCGTAGCGGTCAGTTCGTAACGATCGATGTCGTTCACGCGCACCATGTCGTACGGCGTGGTGGTGGAACCCTGCTCCTTGTAGCCAACGACGTTGAAGTTGTCGTGGTTCGGGCGATCGAAGATCAGGCCGCGCACGTCGTGTGCGTAGGAGTGGTAAGCGAACAGAACCGGCTTGTCCTCGGAGAAGAGCTCGGAGAACTCTTCGTCGGACAGGGCTTCGTCGTTCTCCTTGGCGGACTGCAGCTTGAGCAGATCCACCACGTTGACGACCTTGAACTTCACGCCGAGCTTGTTCAGGCGATCAGCAGCAGCCATGAGTTCCTGCGTCGGGACATCGCCAGCGGCAGCCAGGATGATGTCGGCTTCGTCGTTGGATTCCACGTTGGAAGCCCACTTGAATTCGCCGGCACCCTTGGCAACGAGCTCACGAGCCTCGTCCAGCGTCGTCCAGGTAGCAGCAGGCTGCTTGCCGGCGATGATGGCGTTGATGGCGTTCGTGGACTTGTAAGCCTTCTCAGCGATAGCCAACAGAACGTTGGAATCGGTGGCGAAGTAGATGTTCACGACGTGATCGTTGTTGAACGTCTTGTTCAGCAGGACGGAGGTGACACCCGGATCCTGGTGAGAGAAGCCGTTGTGGTCCTGACGCCACACGTGAGAGGAAACCAGCAGGTTCATGGAGGAGATCGGCTTGCGCCACGGGATCTCGCGAACCGTTGCTTCCAGCCACTTGGCGTGCTGGTTCAGCATGGAGTCGATCACGTGCACGAAGGACTCGTAGGAGCTCCAGATGCCGTGACGGCCGGTCAGCAGGTAGGCCTCGAGGAAGCCTTCGCACTGGTGCTCGGACAGCTGCTCGGTGACCTGGCCGGTGACAGCCATGTGCTCGTCAACGAGGTCGCGAGACAGGTAGCCGTTGTCCCACTGCTTGTTGGTGACTTCGTAGGAAGCCTGCAGACGGTTGGAAGCGGTCTCGTCAGGTCCGAAGATACGGAACGAATCCGGGTTGTTCTTGATGACGTCGCGGGTGTACACGCCCAGACGACGGGTAGCCTCAAGCTGGCCCCAGCCGTGGCCGTATTCCTTGACTTCCTTGACCTCGTAGTCGTCGAGGTTCGGCAGGTCGAGTTCCTGGCGGATCACGCCACCGTTGGCGTTCGGGTTAGCGCCGATACGGAGCTCGCCCTTCGGCATGAAGGCGGTAACGTCTTCCTTCACAGCACCGTTGGCGTCGAACAGCTCTTCCGGCTTGTAGGATTCCATCCAGTTCTTCAGGACGTTGAAGTGGTCCTCGGTATCGCGGGCGGAAGCCAGCGGCACCTGGTGTGCACGCCAGGAGCCTTCGGTCTTCTTGCCGTCGATGAACTTCGGGCAGGTCCAGCCCTTCGGCGTGCGGAAGATGATCATCGGGTAGAACGGACGCGTGGTGTCGTCGGTGTTGGCGGCAGCCTTGATGTCGCAGATCTCGTCGAAGACGGTCTCGAACAGCTCGGCGAAACGACGGTGGATCGACAGGTGATCTTCGTCATCGAAGCCAGCGACGAACTCGTACGGGTGGTAGCCCAGGCCGCGGAAGAAGTCGTGCAGCTCTTCGTCGGACACGCGAGCGAGGATGGTCGGGTTGGCGATCTTGTAGCCGTTGAGGTGCAGGATCGGCAGCACGATGCCGTCGGTGCGCGGGTTCACGAGCTTGTTGGACTGCCAAGAGGTAGCCAGCGGGCCGGTCTCGGCTTCGCCGTCGCCGACGATGCACGGCACGAACAGGCTCGGGTTGTTCATCACAGCGCCGTAAGCGTGGGACAGAGCGTAACCCAGCTCGCCACCTTCGTGGATGGAGCCCGGGGTTTCCGGAGCGAAGTGGGAAGGAATGCCACCCGGGTAGGAGAACTGACGGAAGAACTTCTGCAGGCCTTCCTCGTCCTTCGTGATGTTCGGGTAGTACTCGGTGTAGGTGCCGTCCAGGTAGGACTGAGCCGTACCAGCCGGGCCGCCGTGGCCCGGGCCCATGATGAACACGGTGTTCTGCTGGTGGTCAGCGATCAGACGGTTGATGTGAGCCAGAAGGAAGTTCAGGCCCGGCGTGGTGCCCCAGTGGCCGACAAGACGGTACTTCACATCGTCACGAGTGAAGGGTTCCTTCATCAGCGGGTTGCTGCGCAGATAAATCTGGCCGATGGACATGTAGTTGGACGCGCGCCAATACTTGTCCATACCTTCAATAGCTTCCTCGGAAACCGGGCGGTTGAGCTTCTTCCAAGGGGTGCCAATAACAGGACTTGTCATGTGTACTCCTGTACTCCTTGCACAAGTGTGCAAATGTTGTTTTCTTACAGTCGGTGCGCGTCGTTCCGGAACTGTGCGATTCCGATCGGGCGCGTTACCAATCGTTGTTTATAGTACGGGTTATGCGTGACTTTGTGAACCCTTTTTGAACGTGTCTGATACTAAATGTGCTCTTTTTTACCGTTTTTGTTCATTTTCGACCTCGATTTGTGAAGATAAAAATTTTCGAAAGATTCGCTGAAAACGTTGCCATATCAATGGAAATCGCTATATTCACTACGGCTTCCACGTTAATTTCCGACCCCAAAAGGCGGCGTGTTGAGAAAATGTGAATGTTCTAGTTCAGCCGTGAGAACTATTTGCAACAAGGGGGAATACACACGCTTTGATCACATTCGTTCGTTTGCGCTCCGACACCGTATAACAAACCGGAAACGATCAGTATGTTAAGGTGGCCAACTACACGCCCATGGCCCGGTCGGCCATGGCTCATTTCGCAACACATATATAAAAGGGGTCAATTTATGGCTACAGGGCCAGTACTCGTTGTTGATTTTGGCGCCCAGTACGCGCAGCTCATCGCCCGCCGCGTGCGCGAGGCCAATGTGTATTCGGAACTCGTCCCCCACTCCATGCCGGTGGAACAGATGCTCGCGAAGGATCCGCAAGCCATCATCCTCTCCGGCGGACCCGCCTCGGTATATGAAGAAGGCGCACCCCATATTGATCCAAAGATTTTCAACGCCGGCATCCCCGTGCTCGGCATTTGCTACGGCTTCCAGGTCATGGCCCACGAACTGGGCGGCGACGTGGACAAAGCCGCGCTCGGCGAATACGGCAAGACCATGGCCGTCATCGACAAGCCGAGCGGCATGCTTGAGGATTCCCCGCGCGAACAGGATGTGTGGATGAGCCACGGCGTGGCCGTAAAGCAGGCGCCGGAAGGTTTCGAGGTGCTCGCCCACACCGAGGGCGCGCCAGTGGCCGCCATGCAAGATGAATCACGCAAGCTGTACGGCGTGCAATGGCACCCGGAAGTCAAGCACACTCCGCTCGGCCAGGATTTAATCGTCAAGTTCTTGCACGAGTGCGCGGGATTGGACAACAACTGGGATTCCAAGAGCATTATTGACGACCAGGTCGCCAAGATCCGCGAACAGGTGGGCGACGCCCAGGTCATTTGCGGCCTATCGGGCGGCGTGGATTCCGCCGTTGCGGCGGCTCTCGTGCACAAGGCCATCGGCGACCAGCTCACCTGCGTGTTCGTGGACCATGGTCTGCTGCGCAAGGGCGAAGTGGAGCAGGTCAAACACGACTTCGTGGCCGCCACGGGCATCAAACTCATTGCCGTGGACGCCTCCGAAGACTTCCTGAGCGCCTTGAAGGGCGTGTCCGAGCCCGAAAAGAAGCGCAAGATCATCGGCGAAAAGTTCATCCGCACCTTCGAGAAGGCCCAGCGTCAGGTCATCGAGGAAGCTGGAGCCCAAGGCAAGGAAGTGAAGTTCCTCGTGCAGGGCACGCTTTACCCCGATGTAGTCGAATCGGGCGGCGGCGACGGCGCCTCGAACATCAAGTCGCACCACAATGTGGGCGGCCTGCCTGAAGATTTGAAGTTCGAATTGATCGAACCGCTGCGCACGCTGTTCAAGGACGAAGTGCGCGCCATCGGCACCGAACTCGGACTGCCGGAAGAAATCGTGTGGCGCCAGCCGTTCCCGGGTCCAGGCCTCGGTATCCGCATCATTGGTGACATCACCAAAGAACGCCTCGATATTCTGCGTGAAGCCGATGCTATTGCGCGTGAAGAACTCACTAAAGCTGGCCTTGATCGCGATATTTGGCAGTGCCCTGTCGTATTACTCGCTGGTGTCCATTCAGTGGGTGTTCAAGGTGACGAACGTACCTATGGTATGCCGATTGTGCTGCGTCCTGTCAGTTCAGAAGATGCTATGACCGCTGACTGGAGCCGAATCCCCTACGACGTACTCGCTGCTATCTCCACGCGAATCACTAACGAATGTCGTCAGATTAATCGTGTAGTACTCGACTGCACGTCTAAGCCGCCGGCAACGATTGAGTGGGAATGACCGAACGCATGTTTGCATAAACCACCGTTTGTCATTCCTCTGGACGTAACGATTCGCAGTGCATCGCATTGAGTTTCAAGCCACCCGCAACAAATTAGAATGACAAAATGAAATAGCCCCTGTTTCTGGATGGAAATGGGGGCTTATTTGCGCAGTTCAGAGCAAATTTTGATCGTAATCATTCCAAAAAGGTGATGCTGCTTGCGTCGTGCTGCATTCCTTGATTCTCCATGACTCTTGACGACGCTTTATGCGCATCCGTAAAACCACCAACAATCACTCCCTTTGCCTGTTTCGCCAAAAACCCGACTGATTCGAATCAAATCCGAATCAAGGCCATATTTTGCAATGCTATTTCAAGAAATCGCAGGTCAAATTGAGGGAGCGACAAATCATATTTTACGTTGAAATTTCCACACGATCGCAATCGAATTGCATGAAAAAACGGCCTGAAGGCCGTTTCGTTTGATTCAGATTCATTCCTTAAGTGGCTTAATATCAGGCGAAGGAAGCCTTCCATTGCTCGACTTCTTCGTGCGTCATCTCTCCTGCATTTTCCGAATCAACAACATCCTTCCAAGCCTTAAGAGCAGCAACAAGTTTTGGCGCAGCATTATTGCTGGAATCTATCTTCAAAACGATATCCCCGTCGGATTCGCCTGGGGTGAGTCCAAACTCGTCCTGAATTCTGAACAGAAGCTCCAATGCTTGTCTTGCCGACGTGAGCGGAATCTCCCGCAATGCCTCTGGGGAGACCTCCAATGCTGAGGCAATAGCTGATATCTGCTCATCCCCTGGCGTTCTATTGCCCAACTCGTAGTTCCTGATCTCGGAGTCAGTCATTCCGCATTTCTCCGCAAGCTGCACCTGCGTCAATCCAGCGGCGTTCCGATATTTCTTTATGAGCTCGCCCGTCTTCATATTGATTCGCTCCAAATTTGGACTAAATGGCCTCAGATAGCATCTGATGGAAATTAGAACACGAAAGTGAACGGTACATATTGATCGTTCAATAGTGAACTATTACTACGGAATCATTAACCGTTCATCTATGAACTATTAGGAGGATATATGAAGACAGAGAAATCTCGTCTGCTCGGTGCTGCCGAAGTCTCTGAAAGACTTGGCGTTTGTAGGAGCAAAGCCTACAAGATCATCCAGGAGCTCAACTCGATGATGGAATCAAAAGGCTACAAGACCATCCCAGGGAGAGTAGGCAGCAAGATCTTGGAGGAAACGTACTTCAGTAAAGAGAAAGGCTGTGATGGCAATGACCGTTAAGCAGGCAAGCAACGGCACATGGTTTACCCAATTTCGCTGCAAGGACAAGTTTGGCGAAGAGGTTCACAAATGCAAGAGGGGCTTTGAGACCCCGGAGGAGGCACAGGCATGGGAGGACGACTTTATCGCGTCTTCTGGGTGCACGATGGCCATGACGTTCGGTGAGTTCTACAAAGTCTACGAAGCCGACGTGCGTCCGCGACTCAGGGAGCATACCTGGAGGCGGAAAGAGTACGCAATCAAAAGCAGAATCCTGCCTCACTTCAAGAACCATCGTATGAGCGAGATCCAAAGCCTTGACATCATCCGTTGGCAAAACGAGCTCATGAAGCCAACGCAGAACAACGGCAAGAGCTACAGTGCAACATATTTGCGTACCATCAATAATCAACTCACGGCAATACTGAATCATGCGGCACGACATTACGGTCTTCATCCGAACCCCGCAGTGCGCACTGTGAAGATAGGCTCCAAAGACACCAAGGAAATGCTCTTCTGAACAAAGGAGGAATACCTCAAATTCTCCGACGCGATGATGGCCGAGCCGTTGTATTTCGCGATATTCGAGATCCTTTATTGGACGGGTATTCGCGAAGGGGAGCTACTTGCGTTGTCCCCCGACTCCTTCGACTGGAAGCGCAATACCATGCGCATAGACAAGTCCTATCAGCGTTTGGGAAGCAAGGACGTTATTACTGACCCGAAGACACCCAAGTCGATTCGCACGATCAAGCTCTCCAAGTTCCTCGCTGAAGAAATCAAGGATTATTTGAGCAGGCATCCCAAGATCGGTTCTAACGATCGTATGTTCAAGGTGTCGAAACATCAGCTTGCTAAAGCCATGACGAGAGGATGTAATGAATCGGGTGTAAAGCGCATCCGCATCCATGACCTCCGGCATAGCCACGTTAGCCTTCTCATAAACATGAGCTTCACCGCTCTTGCGATTGCTGATCGCATGGGTCACGAGGCTACAGATATCACGTTCAAATACGCTCATCTTTTCCCAAGCGTCCAAGATGAAATGGCTGAAGAGCTCGAAGTCGAAAGAGGTGGATTCTGATGTCCTGCCCCAACCACCGACGCAAGAGGACCATATCCAAGGCTTTTCGCGTTAGCCGGGAGGAAAGTGAACGGATTGAGCTGCTTTCTAAGGCTGTCGGGGTCACTCAGCAGGAATACATCATGACGAAGATTGAGGACAAGGAGTTCACGATCATCCCCGATATACGGACCTACAAAATGCTTCGTGACGAAATGAGGCTCGTATACCAGGAGCTTTGCCGTCTACGCGATTGTTCGGCAATGGATGAAAGGCTCGTTGAAAAGCTGATTCTTCTATCCGATTTGTTTGCGGGTCTAGCCGGCGAAGACTATCAAAGCCAACTAGATGAAGAAGACAGCCTGATCGAAAGCATGGGTCGCGAGTGAGTCGTTTTTGCAAGTAGGATTGGTAAATTGCGCCCGCACTCCATTGTGGATACGGGCGCAACTAATCAGAAGAAGAGAGGTTGCCAACCGTGATTCTTCTGTATCGTCTTGATTCTGGATTCGAGTTCTTGCTGCAGTTTCTTCCTGCCATCGGCATTGTTGTTGTAAACCAGAACTCTGTGGTGCTTGAGGTCGAAGGGGACGTCGTCGATTGACTGTGCAATCGGAATGACTTCCTTGCGTAGTGCATGCGCGATTCCTGTCTCGTACATCACATTAGGATTCTTCCCGGTGAAGTCTACTATCACTATGCACGCATCAGAAATCAATTTGAAGATATCCTTAATTAGTATTGTGTTTTCCCAGACATCATCGGCTGCCTTAAGATCTAACCCAGCATTGGAGCAAGCCGATTTCAAAACGTCTCTTACTTCGTCAAATGAGTGTGCGAAAGGCATCATCGCTGTAGCCAGTGTCATATCTACGGATGATGGTGCTACATCTGTCGAAGGAAAAATCTCATCTAGTGAGTCTGCACTGACTACTGTACTCTCGGAGCCTTTCTCATTAACCATACCTTCGAGCAAATCAAGAACTTCCGGTTCTTCTTTGAGCAGCTTTCCTAGAACGTCTCCGACGCAGGCGGCATAATCCTCGTCTCCAAAATGAAGGCTTCTTAAAAGCCTTGGATGGCTGCTAATGATGTTTCCCTTGTCGCCAAGATAGGTTGCAAGAAATTCCCAGTCTCCCGAATCGAATTCATTCAGGACATAATCCTTTATTCTTTTGACTCTTGCTATATGGTTTCTGTCAATCATTCTTCTAATCGGCTCCGTAATTACCAATTACTCAGACTATGCAGCTCTGTCGCAGGTGTAGTAATAGTTGTAGATCGCATTTTCGTATTTGACGACATCTTCTTCGGTGTACGAGTCGGGCAGCTCTTGCCAGAGAATGTTGCGGATGGTCGTATAGACGATCGCCTTGGTCTGGTCCTTGTCTGTCCAGCTCACCATCTCGGATAGACGTGCCTCTATTGCATCATTGAGCTCTATCGCGACTGATTTGATAGCCTTGATGTCCGCTTTGGTCAGGTTCTCCTTGAAAAGCAGTTCGAAGACAGACATTTGCTGCTCGCTTGTGAAACCCTCGCGTATATATTCCTTCTGCTTCTCGTCGAGCTCTTCGGAGAGTTTCATGAGCTCTATGAACGTTTTCTCGATCGTGGCTTTGTCTTGTTCGGCGTTATAGTCTTCGATGATTTGCTCATATCGCGAATAGAAGTCGACGCGCAGCGGATTGGCTTTCATCGCCTTCTCAAGGCGGTCCTCAAGCACTGCCGAGAAGTCATCCAACAGGATTTCCTTGCGCTGCACGCGCTCGAATTCCGCGCTCAATTTGTCGAAGTCAATCTTGCTTATGTCGAATTTCGTGCTTGCTTTCTTGTCTTCATCTGCGCCGGTAACGTTTATGCATTCGTCGACTATGGACTGTAATTTCACCATCTGCTCCGTCGTGTCTGCTACGTCGACTCGCTTGTTAAGGTAGTTGTAAATGGCCCTTATGGCATCGCGCTTTACCCAGAGCTCCTCGCCAATTTCCTCAAGACTTGTGAATCGGAACATCTTGAAAAGCTCACGGGATAGTATGCCGAAACGCTTCTTGGTCTCAAGCGAGCCGGATAACGCGTTCGCCCCATCCTGAATACGCTCAAGACGCTCAAAGCCCTCCGCTCCGATAAGGTTATCTAGATCAAAACCGTTCGCTGTAAGCAGTTCTTCGATTTCATCCGTTAGGCCCCCAATGCGCTCAATCAGCTTTTCTTTCTCGACGACAGGATCTTCGCCGTACTTGCCTTTGCTGTTCGTGTAGTCTGCAAGGGCCTTTCTCATGGCCTTGACGATGCCGACGTAGTCGACGATGAGGCCGTTGCTCTTCCCCTCGCTCACACGGTTGGCGCGGGCTATGGCCTGCATAAGAGTGTGTGCCTTCATGGGCTTGTCGAAATACATGGTTCCGAGCGGCTTCACGTCGAATCCCGTCAGCCACATCGCGCATACGAACACGACGCGAAGGGGGCTATTCTTGTCCTTGAACTCGTCCTCCAATTTGCGTTCGATCATCTTCTTACGATGCTCTCGGATGTCGAGTCCCCATTTCTCGAAACGCGACACCTCGTTTTGCTCCTTGCTGACCACAACGGCCATCTCGGTCTCTTCCATCCAGGAGATCTTGCGCTTGAGCTCCAGCGCTTCTTGTTGGTCCAGTGTAGCCAAGCGCTTCTTCTGCGAGGAAATTTCCTGCGCCCAGTATTCCTGTACGTAGTCGAACATCATCACGCATGTGACCTTGTTCACGCTGATAAACATCGCCTTGCCCGATTCCCAATGCTTGCTGTAATGCTTTACGAAATCCTTCGCGATGGTGCGCAGCCTCTTCTCGCCCATGAGGATATGGACGTCTCTACTCATGTCGCGTTGCAGCTTTTCCGTCTGGTCCTCGTCTAGGTCCATGTTTTCGAGCTCTGCAAGCAACTTGTCGTTGATATCTGGGTTTTCTATCTGGAGGATGTCGCTTCTGTTCTCGTAATAGAGGGGCACAGTAGCTCCGTCTTCGACTGCTCGCTTGAAGTCGTAGACGGATAGGTAACCGCCGAAGGTGCGCTTTGTAAGGTGGTCATCCTGAAGAAGAGGGGTTCCCGTGAAACCGATTTTTGATGCCGTGGGAAGGATGCGGTTCATGTTGTCAGCGTAGATTCCGTTATTCGTGCGATGCGCCTCGTCGGACAAGATGATGATGTCGTGGTTAGGAGTGATGGGCTCAACATTCGGGTTGTTGAACTTATGAATCAGGGAAAAGATGAAGCTGGGATTTCCCTTCAACTTCTCTATGAGGTCCTTACCACTTGACGCAATGCTCCGTTTGGCAGGCACATTGCCCAGCGCGCCGCAGCTCTCGAACGTCTCGCTAATCTGCATATCAAGCTCGTCGCGGTCCGTAAGCACGAGGAACGTTGGCGAAAGCGCAGAAGACCTTCGCTTGATTTTGCGGGCGATGAATACCATAGAGTAGCTCTTGCCACTGCCTTGGGTATGCCAGAAGACGCCTAATTTGCCATTGTTGAGCTCACGCTCCTCGAATGCCTGCACAGCCTTGTTCACGCCAAGGAACTGATGGTTGCGCGCAAGGATCTTCACGGCGGGAGATTCGAAGTGGTCGAACAGGATGAAATTCTCGAAGAGGTCTATGAAATTCCTCTTGCTGCACACTCCTCGAAGCATCGTCTCCAATTCGACAGAGCCGGTCTCGTCATCCTCATCAAGCCTCTTCCAATCGTGGAAATACTCATACGGGCTTCCCAAGGTTCCGATCTTCGACTCCAGGCCGTTTGAGAGGATCACAAAAGCGTTGAAGTGGAATATCTGCGGGATAGTGTCCTGATAGTCGGTGTAGTTGTCCTCGTACGCACGCCGCACATCCTTGTCATGGCGTTTGAACTCGACGAACATCAACGGGATGCCGTTGACGAACCCGACGATGTCACATCTTCGCTCGTAAAGAGGCGACTTTACCCAGAGCTCCTCGGCTATGAGGAAGTGGTTCATTTCTGGATGGTCGAAATCGAATATCTGCGCACGCTCTTCGTACTTGCTTCCGTCTTCTCGCGTGCGTTCAACAGGGATGCCATCCCGAAGCATGTCGTATTTCTTCTCGTTCGTTTGCAGGAGCGTGTCGGTGGCAAGTGTCTTCTTGAGAGTAGCTATCACCTGGGAGATTTCATCTTCCTCAAGCCATTCGTTGAGTTCAAGCAATGCGGGCTCTAGATAGCGTTCGAGAATCACGTCTTCGTAGGATTCTCGGCCAAGAGTTCCGTCCTTGCCGAGTACTTCGTCATCAAAGCAATAAACGAGATCCCATCCAAGCTCATTATGGAGCAATTCGCCTGCTGGCTTCTGAACTGACTCTTCCTCTGAATATCGGCTCTTAGGCACCTAGATCACCTCGATTTCGCCAGACATAAGTTTTGGAAGAAGACGGTCGCGCGCTTCTTGAAGACGACATATCTCTTCGTCGCGTGTCCAAATTTCAGAATCTATACACGATACGTGCTTTTCGAATAATTCGATAACACGAATATCGGGGATTATGCATTCAATTGTTTTGAGAGTATCGGAATTAATTGAAGCGTATATAGACCCATTGCCCATCAAGTCTTTCTTGTAGAACTTCTCTTTCAGAAGGTACAAAAGAAAAGATTGAGTGTGGTATTTAGAGTTAATTGCGGCTAAACCACGTCCTATGGCAATACGCGCTTTCGTAAGGTTTATGGATCCAACAGGCGCTCTAACGCTAAACAGGATGCTTCCAGATTTTGCCTCTCGTTTCCATTGACTTGTATACGTTTCATTTACAACGAATCTATCTGAGTAGCCCTTAACACCTTGGTGAAACGGCAATCCCTCTCCAGAATTGTTGTAAAATTCAGATTTAGGACTTTGCCCAAAAACCAATTCCGCAATTTCTGATAGTTGTCCAGTGCGCCAGCCTTTTGGGAGGTTGGTTTCGGGGTTGATAGGTGCGGTTTCATGGTCGGGGAATTTGAGGTCGATAAACCATTCCTTGTAAAGTCGTTGCGCAGCTTCTTCCAGTAACCTGATCTGCTTTCGGGTGTTCTCGATTAGCTTGTCGTAGCTGTGTAAGACTCCTGCAATTCGCTTCTGCGTTTTAGCACTCGGCAGATTTATTGGAAGGTTTCTAATTATGGGCATATGAATCAAGCCAATTCCGCACCGCCTTGACCGCAATTTCCGCAGCCTCCTTCTGCGGAAAACCAAACACGCCTGTGCTGATGCAGCAAAAGGCAACCGATTTTGCACCAACCTCGTCAGCAGCATCCAAGCACCTTCTGTAGCAATCGGCAAGCGATGCGCAATCCACATCGGTTGGTCGCCCATTCGCGATAGGGCCGACGGTATGGATGATCCACTTCGAGGGAAGATTATAGGCGGACGTTATCTTTGCCATCCCAGTTGGCTCAGGATATCCCTGCTCCTTCATAAGCTTCGCGCATTCGGCCCTCAACTGGATGCCGGCAAATGTGTGTATGGCGTTGTCTATGCAGAAGTGCCCCGGCACCCAGCATCCGAGCATCTGTGAGTTGGCGGCATTCACTATTGCGTCAACGCGAAGCGTCGTTATGTCCCCGCGCCAAAGAAAAATGCGCTTATCCGCGGCACTGCGCTGAAGACCGGCCGCGTCTGTGATTCCCGCATCGCCAATACGGCTTTTAAGCATCCTGTCCTGCGCTTGCAAAAATTCATCAGAGACAGGCTTTGCTTCTCGCACATTCACGAGGTTGCGATAGACAGAGAACAGCTTATCGGCATTGCCTTCCGCTGAAGCCAACAGTTCCTCCGCATCATCATCACCGTAGCGTTCCCTCACAAGGTATTCGACGCAGTATTCAAGGTCCTTCATAATCCCACTTCGTCCTTTCCTCATCCGCGTGCACGACGTCTACGACGCGCACGCTCGGAAGCCTACTTGCGGACGACCGAGATACGCTCCCGAATGTGGTTTCCGTTCTCGATCTCGTCAGCCATGGCGATAGCGTAATCGGCGTAGCTGATGATAGGCCCTTGACTGCCTGCCATCAGCTCCTCTCCTCCAAGCTGGTATTCGCCGGTGCGCTCGCCGTCAGCCTGGAAATCCGCGGCCGGACTGATGTAAGTCCACTTGACGTCATCTCGATTGCGCAAGTCAGCCAAAGCTGCGGCCATGGCTGCAGACAAAGGCTGGAAGGCATCAGGGAATTCCGGGGTCTGGTTGAGGGTCATCGTGTGCTCGGAATCGACAAAGAGGCTGCCAGCGCCGCCGACCACGAGAAGACGCGTGTCCGTCCCAGAGAGGATGTCGCAAAGGTGAGCGAGCGTGGTCGAGTGCTCGTTGAGCGTCTCAGGCGTCCAAGCGCCGAATGCGTCAACAACAGCATCAAAGCCTTCGAGATCTGCCTTTCTCAGATCCATGATGTCCTTTTGTATGAAATGCTGGGCGTCTGTTTGGTTTGCACTACGGGCGATTGCCGTCACGTCCTTACCGCGTGCGACCAGCTCGTTTGCGACAAGCTTTCCCGCCTTACCGTTTGCTGCTACAACTGCGATCTTCATTCTTCCAGTCCCTTCATTCGGATTAGCCGGATTGATTCCTGCTTGCGCTGATATTATAATCAATGGAATAAATATGAAAGTAGGCACCTTAAAGTGCTATAGGTACCTTAAAGTAACCATTGGCGTTATACAAGGGATAGGGGATGTAGGTTGAAAGAGATTTCCACGAACTATACCGAATACCGAAACGACGACTTTCCAGCGCGCGTAGATCTGCCAGATTGCCCCGTAGAGACGTGTGTGTCGCTTGTTGGCAGCAAATGGAGACTCCTCATAATGCGCGACCTTCTCATGAACGGCTCTATGCGTTTCAAGGAGCTTCAACGCTCTATAGGTGGGATTTCCCAGAAGGTGCTCACGAACAACCTGCGAGACATGGAAGCCTCAGGACTTGTCGTGCGCCGCGTGTACGCCGAGGTTCCTCCGCGTGTAGAGTATTCACTGACTGAGATCGGAGAGAGCCTTCGCCCCATAATGGACGCCATGTGGGCATGGGGCGAGGGATATCAGTCACTGGCGCGTTAGATGTGTGGAGTTCTAATATGGAATCCGCATAACATTAGTCTGGCGTCATTTTGACGTCAGGAATATCGCTCTGCCGCTATAGCCGCACTGAATCTTATTCCGCTGGTATTGTTTTACGAATGAACGCGCAGATGAAAGACTTACGGGTCGCTAGCGGCACATCCCCTTCAAATGCCTCGCCCTCGGAGATGCACGGACACGCCCCCTCCCAGGCTAAAGATACATGGATTTTCAATGCACAAGCCACAGCTACGCTCGGATTTTCCCTCTGGTATGTCTATGAGGACTATTTGAAACTCGGAGTGTTGCCATCAGGCGGTCCTGTCTCCCATTTCTACGGCTGGGCAAGCAACTGGTGGTTCGCGCTGCTGATCGCGGTATTTTATTTCGCCGCCGGCTACTTGTATGAACGTCACCAGCATGTGACCGACTTCCACCAGTTCGCGACTTTTATGAAGCGGGAAGCCATTGTGCTGCTTGTTCCCTATGTCTCGTTCACGGTGCTCGTGCTTGTGGACAATTCGCTTATTGGAGCAAACCCCGGATTCAGCCTTGCGAATCTGGGCGGCAAACTGTTTTTGTCCCCTAACGGATCATTGGGCTATTTCATCGTGCTTATGGCCATATTTGTGGTCACGCGCACGCCGCAAACCGACAAAGGCGCTGCGGCGTTAATGGCGTGCGCCATGGCCGCGAAACTGGCGTCCATGGTAGTTGCCATAGCGTTGCCGGGCTTCTATGCGGGCTTGGGGTATTTCGTCACCAACTTCGCCGAGAACTGGATATGGTTCGTGCTCGGAGTGTTCATTGCGAAATATAAGGCGGAAGCCGCCTTAGGGAATTTCCCGATGGCCTTCACCGTATGCGCATTCCTGCTCATGTTCTTGGCTTCGGGATGCATGCAAGACCTGACCTCAAACCTGTATGTGCTGTCGATCACCATTTTTGGCATAGCTGTCTTCTTCTCCATAACCGGAGCCGTGTTTAAGAACGGAAGAACCGACAAATTCTATGCGTTCATCGGCAAATACACCATGGCGATCTGGCTGATGCATCCGATTCTGGCCCAGATCACACTCTGGGCATTAAAGCTTATGGGAATCACAAACGCCACCAGTGCGGACGGATGGGGAATGCCCGTGCTGGCCTTGGCCCTTCCTCTAGCCTGCTACGTATTCCCGGTCCTCGTGATGATGCTGCTCGACCGGACCTGGAAGTTCGGTTTCATCGTCTACCCAGCCAGATATTTGAAACACTAGCCTTCCACTACCTCGTTGTAGACACGCTGCAGCGTATCTTCCAGCAGGCTCTTTTTGAGTTCGCATTCCCAGACGGTCACCACATTCCAGCCGGCCTCGGCCAGTTCGCTATGGTTGCGTTTGTCCCGTCGCTCATTGCGCGTGATTTTTTCGGTCCAGAATTCCACATTCGATTTGGGCCAGTGGAATTTTTCACAGTCATGATGGTGCCAGAAGCAGCCGTTGACAAATATTACGGTTTTGTACTTGCGCAATACAATGTCGGGAGTGCCCGGCAGTTTGCGTACATTGATGCGGTACCTGAGCCCACGCGAGAACAAATACTTGCGGACAACAATTTCCGGTTTCGTATTTTTGCTACGGATTCTCGACATGATCTGGCTACGTTTGTCCGCAGACACAATATCTGTCACAGCACTCCCGACATTATCGCTTAATTTATTGCGACAATATCACTTCTTGGCGTCAGCCCAAGCCACTTTCACCGTGTAGGCGTCACCAAGGGCCGCATTGAACATGTCCTTGATGTTTTTGGCAGCTTCCGTTTTCGCCTCTTCCAGCAATCCGCCTTCCACCGCCTTCTTTTCACTCATTTCTACGCATTCGCGCTGGAACTGGTCAACGTCGGACACCTAGATGGGGTTGAGAATGTTGTTGTTTTCCTCAAGCACTCCAGACTCCTCCATAACGGATGCCGAATTTGGTCGCAATCACCACGTCGTCGCGCACGCCGGCCAGCGCCTGGCCCACCACCCGTTCGTTGGCGAAGGGATCTTCCGGAGTTCCGTATATTTCCGCGGTATCGAACAGCGTATACCCGTCATCAAGCGCCGAATGGATAACCGCGATCGCCCGGTCCTCGGCAAGCGGCTCCCCGTATGCATGCGTAAGTCCCATGCAACCGTATCCGATTTCGGATACGCGGATTCCGCTATCTCCCAGCGTTCGCATATGCATATTGTTCATACTCATGCGGCCTGCTTTCCGAATGCGAGAATGCCTTCGATGGATTCGCCGTCATGATGGTCGAAGAAGAGGGATTTGCCTTCGTCAAGCGCCGCGATCGCGTCCATGTCGTCATGGTCAAGCGTGAAGTCGAACACGTCGAGGTTTTCGCGCATGCGGTCCATATGCGTGGACTTAGGGATCACGATGACGCCGTTCTGGATGAGGAAGCGCAACGCGACTTGCGCCGTACTCTTTCCGTACTTGGCGCCGATGGCCGCCAACACGGGATTGGTGAAGTATCCGTTCTTGCCTTCGGCAAACTGGCCCCACGCCATGTGGGCCACGCCATACTTGTCAAGCGTGCGGCGCAGCTTCTTCTGCTGCTGGAACACGTGCGTTTCCACCTGGTCCACGGCGGGAGTCACTTCCGCAAAATTGCAAATGTCGGCCAGTCGGTCGCTCAGGAAGTTGGAAACGCCGATTGTGTGCACGAGCCCGTCCGCATACGCCTTTTCCATGGCGCGGTACGTTCCGTAATAGTCGGAGAACGGCTGGTGGATAAGCAGCAGATCAATGTAATCGGTATCAAGCTTTTCCAAAGAGCGCTTGATCGAGTCGGCCGCCTTCTGTTCGCCCGCATTGGAAATCCAAATCTTGGTGGTAATGAACAGGTCCTCGCGGGCGATGCCGCTTTTGGCGATCGCCTTTCCTACACCCTCTTCGTTGTAATAGGCCTGGGCTGTGTCGATGGAACGGTATCCGACTTCCAGCGCGTCCGTCACGCAGCGCTCGCAATCCGCAGGATCCACTTGGTAGACACCGTATCCCAGCATGGGCATCTCCACTCCATTGTTCAACGTTTTGTATTCCACGATAATCCCTTTTCACTATGTCAAATTTGTCCTTAGTAATTCCCCCACTCTATGAGTTTTTCGCTTGTTATATGGCGTCTGGCTATGCGTATTATGATGGTCGCTATGCTCAGCGCGCATAGTGCGGTACATATAGGCGAGGGAAAGGGACGAGTCGCATGGAACTGGAACAGCTCAGGCAACTGGAGACCATAGCGCAAACAGGATCCATATCCGCCGCCGCAAAACGCATGAACATTTCTCAACCTGCGCTCTCACGCTCCATGAAGCGTCTTGAGTCCGAATTCGGCATGGAACTGTTCACGCGTACCAAAAATTCCTCCACATTGAACGATGCGGGAAGAACGGCTGTGGAATTGGCCCAATCCGTAATCGCGGAAGCCGAACGTATGCGGACCTCACTGAAAAGTCTTGCCGACTCCCGGCGCCAGATGCGTATTGTGTCTTGTGCGCCGGCGCCGCTTTGGAAAGCGCTTCCCGCATTTTCCGAGCTCGCGCCCGACGCCATTGTTTCCACGGAACTCGTCCCTTCACAGGACGCCCTGCACATGCTGCTCGAACAACGCGCGGCATATGCCATTCTTCCTTTTGTGCCACAAGAACCGCATATCTTCAGTTTCCCGTTCATGACGGAGCGCCTTTTCGCCTCGCTTCCGCAGCACCACGCATTTGCCAAGGAAGCAAGCGTCCGGGCCGAGCAGCTGGATGGCGAGACGTTCCTGCTTTTCGAAGGCATCGGCATATGGCGCCCCACCGTGGAACAGGCGATGCCGAACGCGCATTTCGTAACCCAAAAGGACTACGTCATCTACCAGGAGCTCAGCCGAACTTCTCCCCTCCCCGGTTTTGCCACGGATCTGAGCCGAGATACGCGCAACACCAAAGGACGCATCCTGGTACCGTTCGAGGACACTTGGGCGCGCAAAACATTCCATTTATGTGCCGTCAGTCCCGAACATATGGACTGGCTCAAACGCAGGCTGACGGCACAGGCGTGATCGATTACAGCACTAGCCTTTCGGCGACTCGCGCGTCCAGACCTGTTCCTTCGTCGCGGACTCCGGCATGTTTTGTGCCACGACGCCCACAATCGCGTGAGGAACATAAGGTTCCTGCAAGTATTGGATTTCCTCGGGCGTGAGCTCGAGCTCCACGGCTTTCACGGCGGTGTCCACATGGCGCATTTTCGTGGCTCCGACCACCGGGGCCGTTACTTTGGTCAGCAACCATGCGAGCGCCACTTCCGACATGGACACGTCATGGCGTTGCGCCAGCTGCGCGACGCGGTCAATGATGACGGCGTCTTCTTGCGCGGTTTTGTCATACTTGAATTTCGCGTACGAATCTTCTTGCAGGCGTTTGGAGCTTTCCCCGGGATGGCGCGCCAACCTTCCGCTGGCGAGCGCGCTGTAGGGAGTCATGGCGATATTGTTTTCCGCGCACAGTCGTGCCATTTCGCGCTCTTCTTCGCGGAAGATCAGGTTGTAATGGTTCTGTACGCTCACGAACTGGGCGAAGCCGTTCGCGGCGGCGACATCGTTGGCGTGGGAAAGCTGGTACGCCCAGGCGTTCGCTATTCCTATGGCGCGTACCTTGCCGGATTCCACGGCGTTGTTGAGTCCTTCCATCACGTCTTCTATGGGCGAGCGGTAGTCCCACATGTGGTAGATGTACAGGTCCACGTAGTCCATGCCCAAGTGGCGCAAGCTCATGTCCAGGCTGCGCCGAATGTGTTCTTGCGGGCTTATACCGTTGTCGATTTCGTCATTGGTTCTCGGGAGGAATTTGGTGGCGACGACCACGTTTTCTCGTTTCACGAAGTCGCGGAGCGCGCGTCCCACATATGCTTCGCTCGTGCCGTTCTGATAACCGATCGCGGTGTCGAAAAAGTTGATGCCTTCATCCAGGCCATGTTTGATGATCTCGCGAGACGGCGCTTCGGGAAGCGTCCACGAATGCTGCCCGTTGGCCGGATCTCCAAATCCCATGCAGCCCAAGCAGATGCGCGATACCGTCAGATCAGATGTACCCAGTTTTGTGTATTTCATGCTTTTAAATTACTCGACAATCTTGCGCGCTCATTTGCTGAGCGCCGCGAACTCCTCCAGCGTATGCAGGATCTTGAGTTCGCGCTTGTCCAACGTTTTGGCGCCAAGCCACGTTCCGAGCATCAAAATACCCGCACCGTTGACTACGGCCACGACGGAAATCAGCCATGTCCAAGCGGAAACCTGCGCGACAAGCGCGTATATGGCGACGCCGATCGTGGGCGCCATCACCACAATGGATAGCAAAATGTACAGGAACGGGAAGAATCCTTGCGCGGCTACTCTGCCTTGCGGGGATGAGAACGGTTTGGCAATGGATGGGACGGGATAGAGGAATACCGTCGAAAACCATTCGGATACGCCCAACGCGGCGAGCGCCGCACTGAAGCCGATCACAGTGAACGCCAATCCCTGTTCTACGCCTTGCGCGGTTTTCCAATCCCCCGTAATGAGGAATATCGCCACGGCCATCAGCAGGTAGAGCGCCACAAACATGACGACATACAGTCGCACGCGTCCTATGCGGTCCTGTTTTCCCGAGGTCCCCGCAATGACCTGCATGGCGAATCCGCGTCCGTCGTAAGGCAGCCCGTTGCTTTCGGGAATGCACAACACCCAACCAATCCAGATGACGGCTTGCCATACCACGGCGCTGACGCCATGCGATTCGAGTGCGAAAATCGCGATGAACAGCACGGGGAACACGAACATCATGCCTTGTCTGGGATCCCTGCGCAGCATGGTGGCCACGCGTGCGGTCACGGCTCCCGAAGGCGAGTCGGGAACATGCGCGAACATGCCCACGCCTTTGGCGGCCTTGTATCCTCCGGCCGGGTCGGTCAGCAGCCTCTCATGGCGGATGCACCATACGGATACCGCAAAGCATACGGCGCAGAACACCGCCGCGACAAGGATGCGCAATACCCATAATCCCCAATGGCCCGCTTGCGCGTCAAACGGCAATGCGAACAGCGAGCCGAGCGGCAGCCAGCCCAGCACGTTGGTCAGGCCCGCAAAGTCTTCCATCCGTATGGATATCGCGCCTTCGTTGTTCAGGATGAGGCCGGGGACCTGCGCGCAGACGATCACGAACAGTGTCAGCGCGATATAGAACATGTTGCGTCCGCGCTGCGAGCGCACCAGCGTGGTGGCGAGCGCCGTCACGGCTTTGCACAGGAACATGAACGTGACAATGATAAGCGGCGCGGCGAGCGTGGCGCTGAGGACCGCCGCTGTTCCCATCCAGCGGTATCCGGGCGCCCAGCACAGCAGCGCGAGCGTTCCCACGATGGACGGCAGTCCACACAGTCCCGCGACGGTCAAGCCCATTTGCAATCGCGTGTCGGGAATGCCGTATATTTCGAATTTGCGCAGCGTCATGCTCGAACCTTCGCCGAGCACCATGATTTGCAGCAGTGCGATCACGAGCAGCATGGCTGTGCCGCAGCACACCATGACGGCACGCAACGCATGGAGCCAGGTGGCGCTGTCGCCGCCCAGCGCGGGCCCTTGTCCGAGCACTACCGCGGCCACTACCGCCGCGCCCACGCATCCGCTTCCCATCAATACCGCCAGCACGTAGGCCACGATCTGCCATGGCGATGTGGTGAACGCGCGCAACGTGAGCGTCCAGCGCAAACGGGCCAATGTCGCAATCATCGTTCGCCTCCCTCGTGTCGGCTTGCGGACGCTTCACCATGGTCACGCCCGGCGTCGAGCCACGCCAAACGGGCGGCCCCATGGCGTCCTCCCACAAGTTGCAGGAACCGTTCTTCCAGGTCCCCACCGTTGGCGACCTGTTCCACGGTTCCGGCGGCGGCGATTTGCCCGTGGTTGATGATTGCCACATGCGTGCACATTTTCTCGACCAGCGCCATGACATGTGAGGAGATGATCACCGTGCCGCCTGCGGTCACATACTCTTGCAGGATGTCCCTGATATTGGCGCTGGAAATCGGGTCGACCGCTTCAAACGGTTCGTCGAGCACAAGGATGGGCGGGTTGTGGATCATGGCGCTCGCCAAACAGATTTTCTTCGTCATGCCGGCCGAATAGTCGGAGACGGACTTGTGCGCCGCCTCGGTCAGGTCGAAGGCGACAAGCAAGTCTTTGGCGCGCCGCATCACTTCCGCGCGCGACAGCCCCCGCAGCATTCCCGCGTACGTGAGCAGCTGTATGCCGCTTAACAGGTCGAAAATCTGGTCGGGTTGCGGCATGAGGCCGAGACTTTGTTTGGCGCGGTTCACATCGCTCCACTCGTCATGGCCGAGCACCATGGCGGTGCCGGCATCGGGTTTGAGCATGCCCGTCATCATGGTGATCGTCGTGGTTTTGCCCGCCCCGTTGGGTCCGACCAGGCCGTAGAACGACCCTACGGGAATGTCGAGTGAAAGCCCGTTGACCGCCACTTTCTCATTGAACCGTTTATACAGGCCGCGAACCGATACGGCCGCGTCCGGATTGGGCGGCACCGGTTGCCCCATGGGCCGCGCTTGTGCAGGCATGGGCATGGGACGTGGTTCGGGAATGGAAACAGGTTGCTGTGTCATGCCCCCACCCTAGCGAAAAAGCGCGGGTACCGTAACAGTATTCCACCGTCGTGAATGTTTGGTGGAACCGGGAATCCCCCAATCGCCGCCAGGATTGATTATGAACGGGTCTTGTTCTAAGGAAAAGAGGATTCATGAATCTGCGGGAAATTTATGTGGCGGGCGGTTGTTTCTGGGGAACGCAGGCGTATTTCCAGCGCATTCCGGGCATTGTGGACACGCAAGTCGGATATGCGAATTCCGCAATCGACCATCCGTCGTACCAACAGGTGTGCAGCGGCCTTACGGGAGCGGCGGAAACGGTCCGGCTCACGTACGATCCTTCCGTCATCTCGCTGCCGCTTATTTTGGAAGCGTACTCGCGCACGATCGATCCGACGCTCGTCAACCGGCAGGGCAACGATCGCGGCACGCAGTACCGTACGGGAATATATTGGACCGATCCTGTCGACGAACCGGTCGTCCGCGAATTCCTGGACGATCTGGCGGAATGTGTCGGCGAACCTGTCGCCATCGAGTGCGGCCCGTTGCGCAACTTTTTTGCCGCGGAAACGTACCATCAGGATTATTTGGTCAAGAATCCCGGCGGATATTGCCATGTCAATCTGTCGGACGCCGATCGTTTCGTCGCGGAACATTTGAAATGAGACAAACACACCAACAGGTTGACGAGATCCAACATTATATATAGTGTATATATTGTTTATAAACACTTATATCTATGGAAGACTTCTATGTTGGAAATTATCGTCTCGAACTCGAGTGATAAACCGATCTACGAGCAGATCTCCTCACAGATACGCGCACTGATCATGTCGGGCGAGCTTACGGAAGGCGAGCGCCTTCCCTCGATCCGCCAGCTGGCCAACACGCTGCACATCAGCGTGATCACCACAAAGCGCGCCTACGAGGAGCTGGAACGCGACGGTTTTATCGATTCGGTGCAGGGCCGCGGCAGTTTTGTCAGCGGAGGGAATGCGGAATTCCTGCGCGAAGAACGCATTCGCAACGTGGAGAAACTGCTGACGCAGGCCGTCGCCGAAGCGCGTGAGGCGGGCGTGCGCAAAAGCGAGCTGCATGATCTGCTTGATCTTGTCAGCGACGAGATCGAGCACGGCGCGCGCGCTTGAGTTCGGAAACTGGACCGAAAGGTTGGTGTGGCATGGACGCGCAATGGGCCGGTACGGCCAATCCGCTCCTGTCCGTACGCGGATTGTGCAAACGGTACGCCGATTTTGCTTTGGACCACGTGGATCTTTGTGTTCCCGCGGGGGCCATCGTGGGGCTGGTGGGCGTCAACGGTTCGGGAAAAACCACGTTGATGAAATGCGTGTTGGGACTGGCACATGCGGACGCGGGATCTATCGAGCTGTTTGGCAGGCGCCTGTCCATGTCGGAAGACGCGGCCGTCACCCAATCCCATGAGCGCATGGGCGTGGTGTTCGACACGTTGCCATTCATGCAGGACGCCACCGCCACGGATATCGGCAAACTGTTGGCGGATGCGTACCGCGAATGGGACGGCGGAACCTACATGCGGCTGCTGCACGCTTTCAACCTTCCCCAAGGCAATGCCGTCCACGAATTATCCCGCGGCATGGGCATGAAACTGCAAGTCGCGTGCGCGCTCAGCCACCATGCGTCCCTGCTCATGCTTGACGAACCCACAGCCGGGCTCGATCCCCTGTCACGCAACACGGTGCTCGACACGTTGGCCGCTTCGATGACCGACAGTACGGGCATGCTCATCACCAGCCACATCACCACCGACCTGGAACGTCTGGCCGACTACATTGTCTGCATTGACGCGGGCCATGTGGTGTTCGCGGTGGAAAAGTCGCAAATTTGCGATATTGCGGGCATTGCGCATTGCCGCGCCAAGGATGTGGAGACGGTGGCATCCAGCGGATTTTACAAGTCCAGCGCGCTGCGGACGCTGGCGATGCCGATGGAAACCATGCTGCTGGTCCCCGACCGCTTCGCCTTCGCGCGACAATTCCCCGGCATTCCCGTGGAACATGCCACGCTGGACGCGTATATCAACCTCATGTTGGAAGGATCGGCATTATGAGAATGATGGTTCGTTCCGATTTCTTGTCGTTGCGCCATTCGCTCGTGCGCCAGGCGTTGCTGACCATGGCGGTGGGAGCGTTCGTGGCGTTCGGTATCGGCAGTTGGATCGTGGGCATTACGGTGTGCGCAGTCGCGTTGCCGTTCTCCATGATGATGTCGCTGTTGGCGGCCGACGAAACGAACGGATGGCAATCGTTCCGACTCACGTTGCCGCTCTCGAGGCGCACCGTGGTCGTAGGCCGGTATGCGAGTATCGCGTTGCTGGGATTGCTCGGGTTGGTGTGCGGTTTCGGCGCTTTCCTTATCACATGCATGGTGGCGCTCGCGATGGACATGGCCGGACAAGACGGTGCCGGGGCATTCCAGATGCCCGCCGGATTCCCCGCGGCCGAATTGTTCATCGTCGCCGCGCTCTCGCTGGCCGCGGCCCTCGTGGGGCTCGCCATCATGCTGCCGTTCGTGGTGAAAATGGGGTTTACGCGCGCAATCCGGTATGTTCCGGTCATTTTCATGGTTGTCATCATGATGGGATGGAGCGCGCTTGAGGAATCCGACCTGACGCTTGTCTCCTCCGCGTTGGAATGGCTGGTCAGCGTGCCCGACGCGTTCGCGGTATTCGCGGGCGCATCGATTGTCTACGCGCTCTCCTGCATGCTGTCCGTCCGCCTGTATCGCACGCGCGAGTTCTAGCGCTTCCAGTTTCTTCATCGCTTCGCCTCACTCGAACAACCGGCCGCGCGCGCCCGCGGCGCCTTACACTGAACATCATTGGCTGGTTATTCGAGGAGGCGCTTTGCAAACACTGAAACATTGGGGCGTATGGATTACCGAGGCCGCCATCAGTGGCGTGCCAATGATTCCGCTGTTCATTTTCGTCACGTCGTTTATCGCCCATGAGGGTGCGTTCACGTACGTGCTGCCATTCGTGCTGTTCTACGCGTTCAACAAGATGGGCGAATTCACGCTCGGCATCTTCGGTGAGGTCAACAACCCGTACCGGCTCGCGCAGATCAGCGCATGGATCGTCATTGTGGGCGCCGTCGTATGCTGGTTCGGGCACCTGTCGATCATCTGCTATGACATCTCCGGCATCCTTATCGGTTTCGGCAGCTCCATTTTCGGCACCATGTACCGCACAGTCAAATCCGAAATGCTCAAGCTCGGCCGATTCCCCTACCAGCATGCCAACCTTATGGGCTTCGCCATCATGACGATATTCTCGTTCCTTATCCTTGGCGCCCAGGGCAAACTGGAAACCACCATTATCGCCGTCTACATCGCCATGGCCGTGATCGCGCTGCTCACGTTGCAAGGATTCAAGGTGGACCAGGACGCAAAGAACCGCTCGCTGTTCCAGCCCCATACTGGCGACATCCGTTATGGCATTCCGGCACTGCTGATGCTGCTCATCGCGTTCTTCGTGCGCCTGTTCAAGCAGACAGCGGGCGCGGCCGACATCATTGTCATCATGGTGCTCGCAGCCATCATCATGGTCGTCGTCAACGTGTTCACCAAATACCTGCCCAAGCAGGCGTTCAACTACCATGGCGTGTACTACAACGAAGTACTCATCATGGTGGTGCTGTTCAACGTCTTTTACTACATCGCATGCAACAACATTCCCGCCGTGCTTCTCATTAACGGCCTGCAATTCCTCGGCCAGTTCATCGCGATGATCGCCGGAGCCAAAGTCATCAACGCGCTGCAGGACCGCAACATCAAGCACATCCTGACGCTCGGCATGATCATTGCGCTGGCCGTGTTCGCGATTCCCAACACGATTACGGACGCCATCGCCGTTCTCGCCATCGGCTTCCTGTCCCAGACGGGCGACGCGCTCGTCAGCGGCACGTTCCGCAAGCAGTCCCAGCTTTCGGATGTGGACGCCGCGCTTTCGTCGCAGAAAACGATCGGCACGGGCATTGTGGCGGGCCAGACGATTCTCGTCATTGTGCTTGCGCTCGTGTCGCTATTCGTATTGCACAACGACGCCACGGCCATGTCCGCGTACGCGTTCCATATGGACATCGCCCATGTGGATACCGCGTTCCTGTATACACGCTGGATTTGCGCGGCGCTGATCGCCGTCCAAGGCGCCATCATGTTCCTCCGCAACCATCCGGGCGCCGACCGCGAGCCGCACGTGACGGGCGCCACGGCGTAATTCTTCTTATTGCGCAATCGTCAACCATACGACATGGCGTACACTGCAAGGAACTAATCGATCTTATTGAGGAGCTTCTATGGAACTACCAGATTTTGTAAAGCAGGCCCAGGAAAAGATTCAGCAGAGCCTGCCGGAAGCCAAGATTGACCAAGCGACCATCGACAAGATCATGTCTCTTGTCCCCGAGGACCTAGTCAGCAAGATCCCGTCCGTCGTACGCAACCACGCCATCACGAAAACCATTGAAAAGGTGGCCAGCGAACATCCCGACCTGTACAAGAAGTTTACGGAAAACGGTCCCGTGTCCGAGGAAACGCGCACGAAGATGGCCGAAGCGGTGCGCAACATTTTCTCGCAGAAAATGGATAAGCACCATATGAACTGAGGTTCCTCATAGGAACGCGCATGTGAAATATGCAAAAGCGGTGTCCCCTTGCGCCGTGGCCACCACCTGGTTCGCCTGTACCAGCATGATGGCGCTGGTCAACGTATGGCCCACATTGTCGTGGATCTCGCGCGCGATGCGCACCTGTTCTTCCATGCGTGCCCGCCGCAAATCCTCGCCGCGCCCCGCCCTCATGTCGTCGAGGCGCATATGAGACAAGCGCAACCGTTCACGCTGGCCGTCGGCGAGCGCCCGCCAATGCTTCGCCTGCGTTCGGGCCTCGCTCACCAGGTATCCGGTAAGCGAGGACAACAACGTGAATACGCCTACGGTCCACGCCATGAATCCCGGCTGGGGCGGCCCACGACGCCAATCCCGGCGCATATCAACGGTACTGCCGCAACCAGAATATGCCCCCGGCCTTCGGCGTGCATCATGTGGTTTCCTCATGCCGCATGCCGCGAAGAACGCCATGTCCGCGCCGGCCACGGGCAGGAACACCAGCCACGGTTCCACCATTATGCAGGCCAGTGAAAACACGAGATGGCAGGCGGTGCGCCAAGCTCCTCGCGCAACCATGCCAAGCGCGGTGGCGCATACGCATGCGAGCAGTCCCGCGACCAGTGGTATGGCCACAGCGATGCCCGCTTGCATGGCGACGAGCACGCACAGCGCGAGCAGCGGGATATGCAACGCCATCAGTGCCATCTGTCCGCTCCTCTCCCGCCAGTGCACCCTATGTTCCAGCCAACCATACTGCGCTCGCTGGTGCCGGTGACATTCGTCACTATTATGGGCGCAAATCGGGAGGAAAAGCACTATGTCGCCACATGATTTTCACGCATGATGGCATTATGAACATTACGCAACAGCGGCCGGCCTCTGGATCTTCCGCGGCTTCGCAGCCCACGCCGGCCATTATGGTCAACGATTTGGTCAAACGTTATGGCGACAATCTTGCGCTCGACTACCTGTCCATGCAGGTGCGCCGCGGGGAAATTTACGGATTGCTGGGTCCGAACGGATCAGGGAAAAGCACGGCCATCAATTGCATTCTTGGCCTGCTCGCCTACGAGTCGGGCACGATCCGCATTTTTGGCGAGCCGATGACGCCCACGAGCTACGCGCTCAAGCGGCGTATCGGCATGGTGCCGCAAGATGTGGCCGTGTTCAACGAGCTGACGGTGGAAGAGAACATCGACTATTTCTGTTCCCTGTACGTGCCGCATAAAGCGCGTCGGCGCCAGCTTGTCGAGGAAGCGGTTCAGTTTGTGGGATTGAACGATTATCGCGCCTACCGTCCACGCAAACTTTCCGGCAGCATGTTGCGGCGTTTGAATATCGCATGCGGCGTGGTGCACCAGCCCGATCTCATTTTCTTCGATGAGCCCACGGTCGCCGTGGATCCGCAAAGCCGCAACGCGATTTTGGAAGGCATCCGGCAGCTCAACAAGCGCGGCTCGACCGTCGTATACACGACGCATTACATGGAAGAGGTTGAACGCATTTGCGACCGCGTCCAGATCATCGACCATGGCCACCAGATCGCGTTCGGCACGGATGAGGAACTCAAACGCATGGTGGATGTCGGCGAGCGCATCAATGTGGAAACACCCTCGTTGTCCACGGACGTCCAGGCCCGTGCGGTCGCCATCGAGGCGTTGAAGCAGCTGCCCAATGTACAGGATGTGGCGTTCAAGGACGACACGCTCGCCGTCACCTGCGTGCAAGGAGACCACAATCTGATCGACGTGCTGCAAACCTTGCGCGAGCACAATATTCCCGTCGACCACATCAGTTCGCACTCCCCCACACTCAATGACGTGTTTCTGGCGCTCACGGGCACCACGCTGCGCGATTGAGCGACACCCGGAAAGAGGACATCATGTGGACCACTTTCATCACCACCCTGAAAATCAACTTGCGGGCGAAATCCGCAGTATTCTGGATGTTTTGCTTCCCCATCGTGCTTTCCACCATGTTTATGGGCATGTTCGGCAACCTCGACAAGCAATACCATGTGGAGCCCATGCGGTTCGCGGCCGTGACCGACCACGCGTTCTGTAACGCGACGGCAGCACGCCAACTGTTGCGATCCCTGGAACGCGATTCTATGGAAACGCTAGCATGCCAAGCGCTTCCCGAGCAAACGGCGCAGGCCGGTGAAGCGAGCGAATTGCGCGATCTGCTCGTTTTGCAGCCGGTAGACACCGCAACGCAAGCGCAAACACTGATCAACGCCGACCCATCCGTGCACGGCTATGTGCAAGTGGACGGCGAAGGCATGATGCACACCGTCATTAGCCGCACCACCGTTTCCGACGCAGGCAATGCGACCAACGGCGCGAGCCTGCCCATCTCGTTGTCCATCCTGAACGAGGTCACGGGCACCAAAATCGGACTGTCCACGGCCTTGGCGTGCGTATGCTCGCTGTTCACGGGCCTGTACGGATCACCGGCCATGCGTCTGAGTGAAACGATCCAACGGGACGCGCCGGCGCTCGCCATCATCAATCCGGCCCAGCAAATCACGAACTTGTTCTACGACATCCTCTACTACGACTCGTATGAACCATTCTGGCGCACCATCATCATTCTGCTGGCCATGACGGTGCTCTGTCTTGCGGCGGCCACCGCGTTCCTGAGGAGGCAGCGATATGAACACCTTTAATACCACGATTCGGGTGTTACTGGCCAAGCGGGTCATGATCCTCATTTATGTGGTTGCGCTCAGTTGCATGATGTTCGGCCTGAGCTGGAGTTTCGCCCAACAAAACGCCAAAGCGGACACGTCCACCACCTACGATTCGGTACGTCCCACGGTGGCCGTGGTCGACCGCGGTACGGATGGTGCCGGTTTCTCAACGTCCTTGCAAACATTCCTGGCGCACGATTGCGACATGTCCATGTCGGATCCAGCGACGAGGATTTGCAGCATGCCGTAGCGTCCAACTACGTGGACCTGCTCGTCATGGTTCCCGACGGATACGTGCAACATATGGCACAGGCGCTCCAGGACGGGCGCCCGCTTCCCGAACTGGATGTGGTCATGTTCACGTCCGGCATGGCGTTCCCCGTATCGATGATGCCGGCTGCCATGATCGCTATTGGCAAGTTCACTCCCGGATGGTGGTTCTATCAATCCATTGAAGCGTTGAATGGTACAGGTGGGAGCTACAGTCTTGCCGGTTGGGCCGCAAATCTCGCATTGGTGGCGCTTTCCGGCGCGACATTCATCTGCCTGGGACTGGCCGTCTCGAGGATCCGGCGGGCGAGGCCGTCCTCACAAGGATCGGCCGTCACCCAACCCGCCGGCAACTAAAGCGTGGAATCGGCGCCTTCCACCAAGATCACACCCGCGTCCCGCAACTGGTCGAGCGCAAGCTCGCCCAGTTCCGGGCTGACGGGCACGCTCAGATCCGTGTACACACGCGTCGCAAATCCCAAGCGTTGCGCGTCCAGCGCGGTGTCTTTCACGCAATGGGACAAGGCGATGCCCACGATGTCCACGTCAGTAACACCATGGTCGCGCAGCAAGCGTTCGAGCGTACGGGAAGCCATAGCGTCCACTTCCTCGCGCGTGGGGACGGCGTCAGAATTGTCTTCCACGCCTTCGAATCCCGAATAGGCCGCGCTGTACTGCCCTTTTTTCATATGGTGATCGATATTGAGGTCTTTGATGCACGCATGCAGCTGCGCGTTGGCCGACCCGGCTTTGCCGTGAACGGGCCACGTGTCCACATAGTCGGGATCCTCCGACCAATGGCGCCCCGGCTCGATATGCCAATCCTGCGTCGTGACAATCAGATCGTAACAGTCGCGGTTGCGCACCACGAAATCATGAATGGCCTGCGCCACGGCGTTGCCGCCATCCACCCCCCAGCTCGCCGCCTTCACAAAACGTGGGCTGGACGTCCACAATAATAAGAGCACGTTTGTCTGTCATGCGAGCATCGTAACAATTCAAGGTCCAGCCATGCGGCATGCCGCACAAAAAATGGAAAGTACGAACCAATAAAAACGGGATTACCGGCGGATAATACGTCAGTAATCCCGTTTTCAGTCAAGCGGATGCCGATTAGGAAACGAACACGCCGCTCTTGACGGTGTAGAAGATGCCGATGATGCCCACAATAATGATGAGCACCGCGAGCACCTTCTCCCACTTGGTGAACAGGTCGAACACCTTCGTGCCCTTTTCATGTTCGCGACGGCCCACAATGAACAGCGGAATGCCGATCGCGTACAGGATGCAGGCGATCATCAAATAGTTGAGACCGGCCGAATACACCAGGTAGAGCGCGAAAATCGTGCCGATCACACCGGTAGCGATACCGTTCTTCTTGGAGAAGCGGATGCCCTTGGGCCACGGGTCCTTGAGCGCGATCTTCCACAAGAACGCACAGCACAACAGGTAGCATGGCATGGCCATCACGGAGGTGATGGAGATCATCGTATTCCACGCGTTGCCGCTTACGAAGTAGCACAGCACGAAGATGACCTGCGTGATGATGGCCGTCCAGATCAGCGACGTGGACGGGGCGCCATGCTTGTTCTGCTTGCCGAAACGTTCCGGGAAAATGCCGTCACGTGCGGCGAACAGCGGCATCTGGCCGAGCATGATCATCCATACGAGCCACGAGGACAGCACGGAAATGATCACGCCCACGTTCACGAGGTCGGAACCCCATTCGCCGAACTTTTGCGCCATGATCACGGCCATGGAAGGATTCTGCATTGCACCGACTTCGCGGTAGTCGTACACGCCAAGCGGCAGCAGCGACACGAGCACGTAGAGCACGAGGATCACCAGGTAGCCGATCGTCGTGGACTTGGCCACGTCCTTCTGGCTGCGCGCCTCGCCGGAGACCACAACCGCGCCTTCAATGCCAATGAACAGCCAGAGCGTGACGAGCATGGTACTCGAAACCTGCCCCATGACGTTGCCGAAGTCGAAGTGCATCGGCACGCCGGCCTTCGTCATGCCCCAGAAGCCGATGGCGAACTGCGAGAACTTGAAGATCGTCATCATGGCCACAATGAACACGAGCACGGGCACGATCTTGCCGATGGTACCGATGATGTTCAGGAACGCGCCCGACTTGGCGCCACGCAGCGCCAGCAGCAGCATGATCCACGAAATGACGGAAGCGCCAATAATCGAGGCGATGTTGTTGCCGCCCGCGAACTTGCCCGGGAAGAAGAAGTTCAGCGTGGACATGATGAGCACGCCGTACGCCACGAGAGCGAAGCAGTTGCAGATCCAGTAACCGTAGGAAATGAGGAATCCCACGAACTTGCCGAATCCCTTGTACGCGTAAGTGTACAAACCGTTCTTCATGTCCGGGCGCGCCTGCGCGAGGATGCGGAACGTGTTGGCGATGAACCACATGCCGATGGCCGTGATGCCCCACGCGATGATCTGGCCGCCCGCGGACGCGGACACGGCCATGTTCTGCGGCAAATCGTAAATGCCGCCGCCCACCATGGCGGAGATCACAATGGCGATCAGGCCGATCAGGCCCACCTTTTTGGTCTGGCTTTGGCCGGAACCGTCCGACTTCTGCACATCCGAGGAGCCCTTGGCGGCAGCAGCCTTCGGCTGGGAAGTTGACGTAGTCATAATACTGCCTTTGCTGTTTACTTTAAGCCGGTAAGCGACTCAAATCCCTGTTCGTCCAACCATTCGTTGATGGTCATGTTGTTGAGTGCGCCGAAGCCGGCATCCGGGACGGCGTTACGCGCGAGCGTGACGTATGGGCCCACGGTGATGGCGTTGCCGATCTGGTTCGGCTTCATCATCACGTAGTTGTAGCCCACGTACGTGCGGTCGAACAGGACGCCCGAATCGCGGCCGCACTCGACAACGGACCACACGATTTCCTTGCGGTGCTCGTCGAGCCACGCCTTCATGTCCTCTTCGTTGTCGTTTTCGGTCCACACGCCGGCGTCCTCAATGAACAGGTCGGCGCAGTAGTCGCGGTCGTTGGACAGCGAGATGGCGATGAAGGACCACACGCCGTAGCCTTCGCCGTCCTCAAGCGGACGGTTTTCCTTCGGACGGTACGCCGTGACGCCCTTGTTGGCGCAGATCACATGGGCGCCCGGAGCCGGGTGGTAACGGCGGTCCTTGTCGGTACCGAACAGCTCGATGCCGGCGTCCAGCAGTGGCTTGGCGTCATAGACGGGCAGCTCGGAGCCGTCGAACTGGTGCTCCGTGAACAGCGGGTTGATGCGGTTGTTGCGAATGTCCTCGTGCACGGCGAGATCGTGGCCCCAGATCTGGCCCATGACGCCGCAGAAGGAGGAAGCCGTCAGCATGTTGATCTGGCCGACATAGGCGTCGGCGCATTCGGCCTTGTCGTAGGTGACGATGCCGTCGATCAGGGCGTCGTCGGTCTTGTCGACCACGCCGCAGCTGACCTTAAGAATGTTGACATAACCGTTGCCGTAGGCGCCCGGCATGCCGTAGCCGTCGCAGTAGCAGTCGTACGGGCTGATGGCCGTGCGGTCGAGATGCGGGTGGCGCATCGTTTCATGGCGGTTCTTGCCCAGCGCAATCATATGGTTGTCGCGAAGTTCCGTAGACATAATCGTTTCCCCTCTTGAAAAAGAATCAAGACGTAGATTTCCGTCTCCCTGGCGAAAATCCGGTATAGAAGTGAACAATGGATTTGAAACGTTTCAGCACCATTGTAAATTTCACGGGTTGGTTCCGTCCTTGGGGAAATTGGACGTTCATCATGAGAAAAAACGGTCTTGCAAAAACGATCACGATAAGAACGCGGCCGCGCGGCGCGGCAGACCCCACCCTACTATGGGTGCGGAAATCGCAAGATTTTCAGGCCCTGTCCTCTATGAAAGGAATTCATGTCCACGAATCGCACCGCGCAACTCATTGTCCAAAGCTTCTACGTGGCGCTTGGCATTGTCGGCATCTTCGGCAGTTTCGGATTGTATGAAGCCGATTTTGACGGCACGTTCTACACGTATTTCACGAACCTCTCCAACTATCTGTGCTTCGGCATCATGCTGGCTGAGCTTATCCAGACGGCACGCCGCAAAGGTGACGGTTTCGTCAAACTCTCCCCGCTTTTGAAATTCATTTCCACGATCGCCATTCTGCTCACGTTCTGCGTGTTCAATTTCATCCTCGCGGGCGCACCCGACCGTGATCCGCTCGACAATTACCAGATCACGTGCATTCTGTTCCATATGGTGCTGCCGCTGCTGTTCACGGCCGACTGGATCGCGTTCTACCGCCATGGTGCGGCGAACTGGACATACCCGCTGATTTCCACGATTTTTCCGCTCCTGTTCGTGGCGTTCGTCTATATTCGTGCGGCCGTCTTCCCTACCGCGGAAAACCTGTATCCCTACTTCTTCCTTGATCCGGGCCAGCAGGGCGTAAGCGGCGTGATCCGCTGGATTCTCATTTTGTTGGTCGCCTTTATTGTGTTCGGCTACCTGTTGATGGCGCTCGACCGCGCATTGGGGTCGCGTAGTACCAAAATTGAACGAGATTAAGCGCGACTAAGCAAGATCGTGCAAGAAATGACGCGCCGCGCCGGAATATTCCCATATCACCCACATGCAAATCGTTCTGGCGCGGCGCCTTTGCGCGTTTTACAATCGCCGGAGAAAATTTGCCCGTGACATGTAAGGAATATAAGGAGTAAGCGACCATGAAAACATCCGTAATGGTATTCCATCCGAACCTGGACAAATCCCTCGCCAACAAGGCGCTGATGCGCGCCGCACAGGCCTCGGGAGACGACGTGACGGTGCGCGACATGTACGCGCTGTACCCCGATTTCCATGTGGATGTAGCTGCGGAACAGCAGTTGACGGAGGCGAACGACCGCATTGTTCTTCAGTTCCCGCTGTACTGGTACAGCTCCCCTGCCCTGCTCAAGCAATGGGAGGACGATGTGCTGACGATGGGCTGGGCGTACGCAGGAACGCACCAGCTGGAAGGCAAGCATCTGATGGTGGCCGTGACCACGGGAGGCTCTGAAGAAACCTACCAGTTTGAAGGACGCCAGGGTGTGACGATGGATCAGTTCTTGCTGCCGTTCAAGAGCATGGCGCACCGCGTTGGCATGGTATACGAGGATCCGTTCATTGTGCACAGCGCCACGCCGAAAACGTTGGACGAACAACATCTGCGTGAAGTGATGACGGCATACAACGAACGCCTGAAGCACTGATGTAATGGCTTAGAGTGTGGAGTGTCATATTGACGCGCCACACTCCCGGCAATCCATGCAACTGCTGCTTACCACGACAGAAAACCCCCGGACCCTTGCGGATCCGGGGGTTTTCGTTCCTAACAGCTACTTAGGGCATGTCAGATTTTCGCGAGATTGAAATCAGGCGAGGATCTTGGTGACACGGCCCGAGCCGACGGTGTGGCCGCCTTCACGCACTGCGAAGGTCAGGCCCTCTTCCATAGCGATCGGCTGGATCAGCTCGACCGTGAAGGTCGCGTGATCGCCCGGCTGCACCATTTCGACGCCTTCCGGCAGCGTGATGACGCCGGTGACATCGGTGGTACGGAAGTAGAACTGCGGACGGTAGTTGGAGAAGAACGGCGAGTGACGGCCGCCTTCATCCTTCGTCAGCACGTAGACTTCGCCTTCGAACTTGGTGTGCGGGGTGACGGAGCCCGGAGCAGCCACAACCTGGCCACGCTCCACGTCGGTACGGTTGATACCGCGCAGCAGCAGACCGGTGTTGTCACCAGCCTCGCACTCGTCCATCTGCTTGTGGAAGGTCTCGATGGAGGTGACGGTGGTGGACTGGGTCGGGCGAATGCCGACGATCTCAACGTTGGTGTTGATCGGCAGACGGCCACGCTCAACACGGCCGGTCACCACGGTGCCACGGCCGGAGATCGTGAAGACGTCTTCGATCGGCATCAGGAACGGCTTGTCGAGGTCGTGAACCGGCGTCGGGATGTACTCGTCGACGTAGTTCATGAGTTCCTTGACGGACTCAACCCACTTCTCGTGATCCGGGGCGTCGTCGTGCAGGGCGCCGTAAGCGGACGTGTGCACAACCGGGCAGTCGCGATCGAAGCCGTTTTCGTCGAGGAGGTCACGGACCTCTTCTTCGACGAGCTCGATGAGCTCTTCATCGTCGACCATGTCGCACTTGTTCAGAGCAACGAGGATCTTCGGGACGCCAACCTGACGAGCGAGCAGCACGTGCTCGCGAGTCTGGGCCATCGGGCCGTCGGTGGCAGCCACAACGAGGATGGCGCCATCCATCTGAGCAGCGCCGGTGATCATGTTCTTCACGAAGTCGGCGTGGCCCGGGCAGTCGACGTGAGCGTAGTGACGCTTGTCGGTCTGGTACTCGATGTGAGCGATGTTGATGGTGATACCACGCTGCTGCTCTTCCGGAGCGGCATCGATCTGGTTGAAGTCGTAAGCCGGGTTGACATCCGGGTACTCTTCGTGCAGCACCTTGGAGATGGCGGCGGTCAGCGTCGTCTTACCGTGATCGACGTGGCCGATGGTGCCAATGTTAACGTGCGGCTTAGTGCGCTCGTACTTTTCCTTTGCCATGTGTTTCTGTCCTCCTGGACGGTTCGTAGTACGCCTTGTATATGCAAGGCACTTGCTACATTTTACTGAGTTTCTTGGTTTTCGCCACTCGAAGCTTGAAAAACCCCGCTCAACATTACAAAATCTTAACGTTGAGCGAAGACTACAGGCAACTCATGGCCAGCGCGATCACTCGCCGCGCTGAGCCTTGATGATCTCGTCGGCGACAGCCTTCGGGACCTCTGCGTAAGAGTCCATCTGCATGGTGAACATTGCGCGGCCCTGCGTCTTGGAACGCAGATCGCCAATGTAGCCGAACATTTCGCTCAGCGGCACCTTGGCGTCGATGACCTTGACACCCGTGGAGTCGGTCATGGACTGGATGGAGCCACGGCGTGCGTTCAGGTCGCCCATCACGTCGCCCATGTACTCTTCCGGAGTACGCACTTCCACGGCCATAATCGGCTCGAGGATGACCGGCTTGGCCTTCGGAGCGGCTTCCTTGAACGCCATGGAACCGGCGATCTTGAAGGCCATTTCGGAGGAATCCACGTCGTGCACCTGGCCGTCGGTGACGGTCGCCTTGACGCCCACCACCGGGAAGCCGGCGAGCACGCCGGATTCCATGGCTTCCTGCACACCAGCATCGATCGAAGGAATGAATTCCTTGGTGATGTGGCCGCCGGTGACCTCGTTGACGAACTCGTAGGTCGCGCCCGACTCGGTGTCGAGCGGCTCGAAGTTCATGAGGACCTTTGCGAACTGGCCGGAACCACCGGTCTGCTTCTTGTGCGTGTATTCCTGGTTCATGACGGCCTTGCGGATCGTCTCGCGGTATGCAACCTGCGGCTTGCCGACGTTGCACTCCACCTTGAACTCACGACGCATACGGTCGACGATGATGTCGAGCTGCAGCTCGCCCATGCCGGAGATCAGGGTCTGGCCGGACTCTTCGTCCGTCTTCACCTGGAAGGTCGGATCTTCGTCGGACAGCTTGGCGAGAGCCAGGCTCATCTTCTCCTGATCGGCCTTGGTCTTCGGCTCCACGGCCACCTCGATCACAGGATCCGGGAAGGTCATGGACTCGAGGGAGATCGGGTTCTTCTCATCGCACAGGGTGTCGCCCGTGGTCACGTTCTTCAGGCCGACGAACGTGTAGATGTTGCCGGCTTCAGCGGACTCTACCGGGTTTTCCTTGTCGGCGTGCATCTGGAAGATCTTGCCAACGCGTTCCTTCTTGCCCTTCGTGGAGTCGAGCACGGTATCGCCCGGCTTAACCACACCAGAGTAGACACGCACGAATACGAGCTTGCCGTAGAACGGGTGGGTCGAAATCTTGAAGACAAGAGCTGCGAACGGCTCGTTGAAATCAGGCTTACGATCAATCTCGATGGATTCATCGGACGGATCGAAACCGCGAATAGCGTCCACGTCCTCTGGGCTCGGCAGGTAGTCGACCACAGCGTCCAGCATCGGCTGCACGCCCTTGTCCTTGAAGGCGGAGCCGCAGAGCACCGGGTAAGCTTCACGAGCGATCGTGAGCTTGCGGATGGCGCCGCGGATCTCTTCTTCGCTCAGTTCGCCGGTCTCGAGGTACTTCTCGATGAGCTCTTCGTCGGACTCGGCAACCTGGTCGAGCAGTTCGGAACGGTACTGTTCCGCGCGTTCCTTGAGGTCGTCCGGGATTTCCACGGTGTCGTAGTGAGCGCCCATGTCGTCCTTGACGTCGTTCCAGACGTAGGCCTTCATGCGGATCAGATCGACAACGCCGGCGAAGTCGTTCTCAGCGCCGATCGGCAGCTGCACGACGAGCGGGGTTGCGCCCAGCTTCTGCTTGATGGTGTCCACCGAGTAGTAGAAGTCAGCGCCCAGCTTGTCCATCTTGTTGATGAAGCAGATGCGCGGCACGCCGTACTTGTCGGCCTGACGCCACACGGTTTCGGACTGCGGTTCCACGCCTTCCTTACCGTCGAACACAGCAACAGCACCATCGAGCACACGCAGGGAGCGCTCCACCTCGGCCGTGAAGTCCACGTGGCCAGGGGTATCGATGATGTTGATCTGGAACTTCTCGCCCGTGTCGTGGGTCTGGCGGTTCCAGAAGCAGGTGGTAGCTGCGGACTGAATGGTGATGCCGCGCTCCTGCTCCTGAGCCATGAAGTCCATCGTCGAGGCGCCATCGTGCGTCTCGCCGATCTTGTAGTTCTTGCCGGTGTAGTACAGAATTCGCTCAGTGGTCGTCGTCTTACCAGCATCGATGTGAGCCATGATGCCGATGTTGCGAACCATGTGCAGATCAGTAAGCACGTCTTGTGCCATGATTTTTCCTTAGCTCTTCGTTTCTCGACTAATTACCAGCGATAATGAGCGAAGGCCTTGTTGGCCTCGGCCATCTTGTGCGTGTCTTCGCGACGCTTCACGGAAGCGCCCAGACCGTTGGAAGCGTCGAGGATCTCGTTGGCGAGACGCTCGGCCATGGTCTTCTCACGACGAGCACGGGAGAAATCGGTCAGCCAGCGCAGGGACAGCGTGTTTGCACGAGCCGGCTTGACTTCGACTGGCACTTGGTAGGTGGCGCCACCGACGCGGCGGGAACGCACCTCGAGGGACGGGCGGATGTTGTCCAGAGCGCGCTTGAGCACGGATACTGGTTCCTGGTCCGTCTTCTCCTTGACCATGTCAAGAGCGGAGTACACGATGTCTTCGGCGATGGACTTCTTGCCGTCGAGAAGAATCTTGTTGATGAGCTGGGCCACTACCGTGGAGCCGTAGATCGGATCCGGAAGCAGCTGGTGTTTCTTGGAAGGTCCTTTACGTGACATGTCTCTTACTTCGCCTTCTTTGCTCCGTACAGGGAACGACCCTGCTTGCGGTCCTTAACGCCCTGGGTATCGAGTGCGCCGCGCACGATGTGGTAACGCACGCCCGGCAGATCCTTTACACGACCGCCGCGCACGAGCACGATGGAGTGCTCCTGCAGGTTGTGGCCTTCACCCGGGATGTAAGCGGTAACTTCAATGCCAGAGCTCAGGCGCACACGAGCGACCTTACGCAATGCAGAGTTCGGCTTCTTCGGCGTGGTGGTGTACACACGGGTGCACACGCCACGACGCAGCGGGCTTCCCTTAAGAGCCAAAGTCTTGGACTTCTTCGGCTTTGCCTTACGTCCTTTACGGACAAGCTGTTCAATAGTAGGCAACTTGAATTCTCCGATTCAGTGGTTTCTATTCTCTTCTGTGAGACCGCCACGCTGCAGCCCACTTCCACTGTTCGGATTGAACAAAAAAGTGTAATAAGCCACTGCCCACCGGCCCGATGGCCCTCTGTTCTCTCTGCAGCACATTACTGTGTGAGGTGATAACGAACTCGGGGATATCCCAACTCATGCTCCTGTTACATAAGGCGCATGGCTGGCACACACGAGTATCTAGTATACGCACACCTCGGACAACTGTCATGGGTCGCCACGCCGAAATCCCGCTTAGAACCGCAACGCGATTTTGCCGAACATCTCGCTGTCGATCACGCGCGCGAACGCTTCGCGGGCTTGCGTATACGGCAGTTCGTCGGCGATGCACGGCACAAGGGTGTTATGTTCCACGAAGCGCAGCAGTCTGGCGAAATCGTCGCGCGTTCCCATGGTGACGCCCTGGATGCGCAGATCTTGGAAGAAAATACGTGTCAGTTCCGCACCCGGCATGTCTCCCGTGGTCGCGCCGCATACAGCAATCGTGCCGCCCGGACGAACCGAGCGCACAGAATGGCCCCACGTAGCGGAGCCCACTGAATCCAGCACGGCGTCGACTTTGTGCGCGAGCCTCGCTCCGGATTCCACGGCCATATCCGCGCCCAGTTCCAGCGCGCGTTCACGTTTGTCGGCGCTACGCGAGGTGACGAACACTTCCAGCCCGGCCGCATGAGCCAGCTGTATGGCGGCACTTGAAACGCCACCTCCCGCCCCTTGGACCAGTACGCTGTCTCCGGGCTTGAGATTCGCTGCACGAAACAGCATGCTGTAGGCCGTCAGCCAGCTTGTTCCCAACGCCGCGGCCTGCGCCGGGTTCAGGTGCGCGGGCTTGGCGAACAGGTTTGCCGCGGGCACGCTCGTATAGCCGGCCATGGTGCCGGGGTATCGTTCCGAAAGAATCGACCGGCGCTCCCCCGGCGCCACGCCGCTTTCCGTTCCGGCCGTACCTTCCGCATTGCTGCCGACCACCGTATAGGCCACGACTTCGTCGCCCGGTTTGAGGTCCGTCCTGCCGTCCGCTTGGGTTTCCAGTACTCCGCACACGTCCGTGCCGAGAATCATTGGCGTCTGTTTGGCGCTCAGTCCCACGCCGCGCAGACTCCATACGTCATGATGGTTGACGGTGACAGCTTGCGTACGGATCGGCACCCATTCCGGCCGCGCGGTGGGTTCGGGCATATCCGTGACCTCAAGCGCGTCAAGCGGATGGTCTGGATTGATTGATGCTGCGATTACGGCTTGCATGCGGATCTCCTTTGATCGGCAACTGGTTTGAATGGTACGTTGCCTTTCATCATGGCCGACCGGCGCTTGGAAATCAACAGGCTTCCCTGGTGCTCCAATCTCTTCCGCATTCTTTCTTCTGCATTTTGAGACATAAACTGCGGCGTGTCTGTCGCAAAATGCAGAAGTTGGTACAAAAGCCCACCAATAGAACTAGTAAAAGATGCATACCATAAAAAAGAGGGGCGCCCCGCATTCATATGCGCAGGCGCCCCTCTTGTCCAGTATCGAACCGTTGCCGCGCATTTCCCGGTGCGGCTTATGACCACGGTTATCTACCTACTACTATGGTGCCCCGCAAATCTATGTACACGCTTCTGTCCTCGCGGAGCTTGATCCATTGTCTCTATTGCGTTTTCCTAATGCCAAACTTCGCCAATATTGAGATATGGCCGACTTCTTGAGCATGCCATGCTGTCTATTGATTCATTTATTGACAATAGTTACTCGTTTTAGTTGTATGTATCTGCCCCCCCTTAGAGGCTCCATATATACGACCTTGGATCAACACTTCTAAATATACGCGTCAATAGGTTGAAATCATTAGGTTTTTATACTGTGAGATAACAATCGTCATATAATTTTCGGGGGGGGGTATTGACGGGGTTATTAACGGGGGGCATTTTCACTCGCTGCGACACGCCGCGATTGGCGAACTTTTGAAATCCGTGTATAGTTTTCATTCGTTGCTTGAAGCTCACGCCTCAAGGAATCATGGTGGATATAGCTCAGTCGGTAGAGCATCTGATTGTGGTTCAGAAGGTCGCGCGTTCGAACCGCGTTATCCACCCCACAAGGAAATCCGGAATCGCAAGATTCCGGATTTTTTGTTATGCCAACGCCGGCACACGTTACACTGGAACACGTTGGTTCATCTTTGTATTGATATTCAGGATTCGTGAGGATTCCATGGCGAACACGCATCTTTCCCAGGCAACATTATCGGAACACAACCGTTCCCGCGTTCTGCACCATCTATACCGCCACGGTGTCGAATCGCGCGCCAACATTGCCAAAGCGCTGGACTTGACGCCCGCCGCCATCACGAAAATCACGGCCAAACTCCTCGACGCCGGCGTCATCGAGGAAACGGGAGATCTGGAAGGCGCACGCAACCGCCGTTCCATCGGACTTCATTTGAATACCGCCAAATTCCACGTGGCCAGCGTGAAATTCGCACGTTCGCTGGTACAAATCAACGTATTCGACTTGGCGGGCACGGAAATTCACAGCGAGGAACTCACGTCGATCGAACATACGGAAATCCCGCAAACCATCGCCACGATTCATGAACGTCTGGATGCGCTGCTGCGCGACGATCCGCAGATCATCGCCATCGGTATGGCCGTTCCCGGACCGTACTTGCGCAGGGAGGGCCGCACCGCCATGGTCTCGTCCATGCAGGAGTGGCGTTCGGTGAACTTTATTGACGAGTTCTCACAGGCGTTCCGTGTACCCGTATTTATGGAACAGGACGCACGCGCGGGCGCCCTCGCCTACCGTCTGTTCGACGCGGCGCACGAGAACCGCCATCTCGCCTATTATCTGATCGGCGAAGGCGTAGGCCTGGGCGTCATCGACCACGACGACACGATCAACGGCGAACTTGGCGCAGCCACCGAAATCGGACATGTCAGTATCGACATGAACGGACGCGAGTGCGAATGTGGCAACCGCGGCTGCCTTGAACGCTACTGCTCCGCCGTCGCCATCCACGACGAACTCAATGCGCGGCCGGAACTTGTGCCAAATTCCGCTTCCCTGACGCACCGCAAGGCGTGCAATGCGCTGTTCGAACTCGCGAATTCGGGTAACAGCGACGCCATCGAACTCGTCCAGCGCATCGGTACATATGTGGGCTACGGATGTGTCACGATTATCAACGCGTTCAATCCCAAGCGGATCATTATTGGCGACATTGTCTCGGGTGGCGGCGAGCTGCTGCTCAGCGCGGTACAGCGCGTGGTCAACGAACGCGTCATCCCCGAACTCGCCGCGCGCACCACGATCATGCTGTCCGAACTGCCGGCGGACGCCACGGTCACGGGCGGCGCCGCGGTGGCCATCGAAGCACTCCTGTCCCATCCGGGCGCCTTTATGGACGACTTGGCGAGCTGATAGCCAGGCAACACGGCTACCGCGCCACCAACACTTCCCGCTCCATCTCCACGAACTTGCGCACGCTCAACGCCACGGAATAATGGTCCTGCGTATGGCGCGCATAGACGGCGCCCCACTTGTTGAGCTTCTCGGGATGGTCGATCCACCAGTCGATACGCTGGGCGAGCATTTCCACATCGCCCGCCACATACGACGATTCATTGCATAGTGCGAACTGCCCCGAGGCGCTGGCGGCCGAGTCGGAAATGACAGGCACCAATCCGCTCGCCATCGCCTCGATTACGGACACCGACTCGAGGTCGGCGATCGACGGGTGGCAAATCAGGTCGGACGAATGCAACAATTCGGGCATCGTGACGTTGGCGTGGAAGCCGATGTCCGCAGGGCGCTCCAGCAACCGGTCCGCCTCTTTTTTGACACGTTTGGCGATGGGCCCTGTCCCCGCAATTGTCAAATGGATGTCGGGCGCATGGTTGCAGCGCGAAATGGCGTGGATGAGCTCAACCTGGTTTTTCTCGTTCGACAGGCGCCCCGAAGCGACAATCTCCACGGGAACCGACGGACCTTGCGCCCCGGGACGTTGCGTCTTGGGAGTGAAGCGCGGGTCAAAACCGTTGGAAATCACACGGATCGGCTTGCGGTATCCGTGCTGGCGCAGCAGTTGCGCGCCCAGCTGCGTGGGCACATGGATGGCGTCCACTTTCGAGTACAGCCAATGCCAGAACAGCCGGTAAATGAACGCCGTCATGCCCGGCACATGGCGCAAGGGCCCTGCCGAATACAAAATGTTCTCAGGTTGGATATGGAAGCCGGCCGTCACGGGAATGCCCATATCGCGCGCCACCTTCACCGCCTGCTGGGAAAAATTGAACGGCATGTAGACATGCACCACATCCACACCGTCGAACGCGCGCTTGAAAAGTTTGGTGTCTGGCTTGGCGAAGCGCATTTGCTGCTTGGACGCTATCCAGCTCACCAGCGGCACATGGTTCTCTTTGGCAGAGTACTGCGGCGCACCAATACCCACCAACCGCACCGTATGGCCCTGGCGCCTCAACTCCTGGGCCCACTGCAGCGCCGAATTCGAGGTGCCGTTGCCCCTGTTGCCCACCGTGTCCAGAACCAGGGCGATGGTCAGCGGCCGATCCGCCTGCACATTGCCGTCATTTCTGCCGAGATCATGATTCATGGAACATCATCCTAGCGATCCCGTACCGGACGCAACGATGTTTTCTTCCCGCCAAATTTCAACGGACACGCCGTTTCCTTGATTTATATATTTCTTGAGTTAATATATAAATAAAGTTAATCCATGATGATGTGGAAAGACTCAAGACAGAAGAAGAAGCCCAACACGTGTCGACTTTTGATCACACAAAGAGGTGCGGTTACTATGATTACGAACAACCCAGAAGTTTCCCAGAAGACCCCCCAGGTGCTCGCATTGGGCGAGCTGCTGTGGGACATGCTCCCCACCGGAAAGCGCGCAGGCGGCGCCCCGGTGAACTTTGCCTACCACGCCATGATGAACGGTACGGACAGCACCGCGGTAAGCGCGCTCGGCGAGGATTCCCTCGGCGACGAACTGCTTGAGCAGGCCCAGTCCGCCGGCGTGCGCACGATCGTCCAGCGCAACGCATGGCCCACCAGCACCGTGGAAGTGGCGCTCAAGGAAGGTATTCCGGAGTACACCATCGTCCGCGGTGTGGCTTGGGACCACCTGCTGCTGACGCGCGAACTCATCAACGCTGTGGAGCAGGCCGACGCCATCTGCTATGGCACGCTCGCGCTGCGCTCCCCCGAAACCCATGACACGATCGTCGAGCTGCTCAAGCACGCCAAGCCGTCGTCCATGCGTTTCTTCGACATCAACCTGCGCGGCGACCACTACTCCAAGGAACTGATCGAGGAGCTGCTGGGCTACGCCACCGTCTTCAAGATCAACGACGCCGAACTGTTGCTGCTGCGTGACATGTTCGATATCCGCGACTCCTCCGACGAAGAGGCTTGCCGCTGGTTCATGAAGGAGTTCGATCTGGACTACGTGATCCTGACCGCAGGCTCCGACTTCTCCACCATCTTTGCCCGCGGCGGCCAGACCTCCACCATTGCCACTCCGCATGTGGAAGTCGCCGACACGGTTGGTGCAGGCGATTCCTTCTCCGGAACCTTCACCGCTCGCATTCTTCTGGGCGACTCCCTCGCCCAGGCGCACCGCAAGGCCGTGAATACCGCGGCTTACGTGTGCACGCAAAACGGCGCGTGGCCGGAATACCTGACCCCGATGCCGGACTACACTACCGCAGTTGTAGACTGAGCGCATTCTTCGCGAATGCCTTCCCCTGTGCTCATGTGCTGAGTGCGCGCTGTTGCGGCGTCTTCTCCCTCATTTCAGACGCCTCAGCTACCACGGCTCACTCAGCACATTCAGCACGCCCTTTACTCTATTCTTTGTATGCCCATACGAGAGCGGCCCTGCTCGGCATACCCTTGCCAACCCTATATTTTTTGTTCCGCAACACTATTCGGCTGACTTGCTCAGGACCACCAATCCCCCGCCAACATTACTCATATTTCAAAGAGGAAACAGATTATGAGCAATTCAGTGTCGCAGCCGGCAGCCGCAACCGCCGGTAAGACTCAGCAAAAACAAGGTTTCGGCAAGCTTGCCCCCGTTATGCTCGCGTTCTTCGTCATGGGCTTCGTGGACCTGGTCGGAACCGCCACCAACTACGTCAAGGGCGAGTTCAGCCTCTCTAACGGAACCGCCAACCTGTTCACCACGATGGTGTTCTTCTGGTTCCTGATCCTGTCCGTACCGACGGGCGTGCTCATGAACCGCATCGGCCGCCGCCGCACGGTCCTCTACTCTATTCTCGTCACGCTCGTCGCCATGGCGCTGCCGATTATTGCCTACACGCTGTGCACGGGCGGCGTGCGCCTCACGCTTATTGTGCTTTCGTTCGCCTTCCTAGGCATTGGCAACACGTTCATGCAGGTATCGCTCAACCCGTTGCTGACCGTGTTCGTCAAGGGCGACCGCCTCGCTTCCACGCTGACCACGGGCCAGTTCGTCAAGGCTTTCGCTTCCCTGTTCGCCCCGTACATCGCCGCTTGGGGCTTTGAACACCTGCACCACATGTGGTGGATCCTGTTCGTGATCTACTTGGCGGTGGGCATCATCTCCTACATTTGGCTCGGTCTTGACAAGATTCAGGAGCCGGCCCCGGACAACGGCACCACAACCATCGGCAAGTGCTTCAAGCTGCTGTTCTCCGACCATATCGTATTGCTCTGCTTCCTCGGCATCGTGGCCCACGTGGGTGTGGATGTCGGCATCAACGCTCAGGCTCCGCGTATCCTCATGGAGCACACGGGCATCGCGCTGGCCACTGCCACGAGCGCCACGATGGTCTACTTCATCGCCCGTATGATCGGCTGCTTCACGGGTAGCTTCGCACTGCAGAAGATCAACAACAAGATGGGTCTGCGCATTTGCGGTGTCATCATGACCGTCTCCGCCATCTGCTTCGCCATCTTCACGGTCACGCCGTCCAACCCGCCGATCTGGCTGTTCTGGGTCGCCGTCGCGCTGATCGGTTTCGGCAACTCCAACGTGTTCTCGCTGTTCCTGGCCCACGGCCTCGAATACCGCGCCGACCGCCAGAACGAAGTCTCCGGCCTTATGCTCATGGGCCTTATCGGTGGCGCCATCTTCCCGCCGCTGATGGGTGCCGCTGCGGATGCCATCGGCCAGTTCGGCGCCGTGCTCGTCATGGCTGTCGGCTGCCTGTATGTGCTCGTGATGGGTTTCGGCTACCGTTTCATGGATCACCGTCGCCACGCTACCGTCTCCGCTGTCAAGGAGCAGCAGGAAGCGGCCCGATAGCCGGATAATCCATTAATAATTAATTACTAATCCCCCTGTGGTCCGTGGTGCAGCACTGCGCCGCGGACCTTTTGTTTTCTCTTGTTTTCAATTTCCCGACGGTTCCGGTTTTCTCCAATTTTTCTCGATCATCATCCGCATGATTATCCGTTCCGCTTACGCATATTGGTCGGATGTCCGTCCACCTACGCCGCTCGCTGACATCCACGGCCTGTCGCATCGACGCTTCCTACTATGGGAATCATGAATGATCCCTCACCAGCCACCGCGCAACATTCCACCATGCCCGCTCCCCATGATGCTTCCGCCCCGTCCGCTCCCTCGACGGGCTCCGCACCGGGCGCCCCGGGATCTTCACACGGTCCGTTGGACCAGGGCGGCATGCACGGATGGAAACTCGCGTGCGTCTTCATCGCGCTTGCGTTGGGCATGTTCGTCGGATCCTTGTCCGAAACCATTGCGGCCACCGCGCTGCCGACCATCGTGGGAGATCTGGGCGGCGTGGAGATCATGCAGTGGGTTTCCACCATGTATATCCTTACGAGCACGGTCATGATGCCGCTTTACGGACGCCTCGGTGACAATATCGGCCGCAAGCGCCTGCTCATTGTGGCCATGGCGCTATACGCGATCGGCAAGATCGTCTGCGCGTGCGCACCCAACATGGCGGGACTGCTGCTGGGACGCGCCATCTCGGGCCTTGGCGGCGGCGGCACGATCATTCTTTCCCAAGCCATCTTGGCCGACGTGGTCTCGGCCCGCGCACGTGGCAAATACATGGGCGCCATCGGCGCCGTATTCGCCGTGTCGACGGTGCTCGGTCCCGTGGTCGGCGGCTGGATTGTGCAGGATTACGGCTGGCGCATGATTTTCTGGTGCACGATTCCGCTTGACATCATCGCCATCGCGGGCACCGCGATCTTCCTGACCAAAGACGCACATCGGCCGGCATCTCCCGATATTGACATTTGGGGCATCACCACTTCCATTATTTTCACCGTTTCCCTCGTGTTCGCCACATCGTGGGGCGGCAACCAGTTCGCTTGGGATTCCTGGCAGGTTGTTGGACTGTTCGTTGTGACCGCGGCCGCGGGCGTCTGCTTTGTGGTGGCTGAGCGACGTTCCAAGAATCCCGTCATTCCGCTTACGCTGTTCCACAACCGCAATTTCGTGCTCGTCACGATTACGGGCATGCTCGTGTACGCGGCGTTCGGCGGCGCCACGAACTATCTGCCGACGTTCCTGCAAATTGTGGAAGACAAGTCCCCCACGATCGCCGGACTCATGATGACGCCGATGATGGCCGGTACGCTGCTGACCTCCACGGTTACAGGTTTCATCGCTTCGGCGACAGGCAAATACAAGTGGATGCCCATTTCCATGTCGGCCATGCTGACCGTCGGTTTCGCGCTGCTCGCCGCCATGAGCCCGGCCACGCCGATTGTGCTACTCATGATCTACTTCTTCATTGTGGGATTCGCGCTGGGCCTCGGCTCCCAGATCCTCGTGCTGATTGTGCAAAACGAGTTCCCGCACAGCATGGTGGGTACTGCCACGGCCGCCAACAATTTCTTCCGCCAGATCGGCACCACGCTCGGCACGGCCATTGTGGGCAGCGTGTTTACGATGCGCCTTGCGAAATTGGTCGGTGACAGCATTCCCGCTTCCTACCATCTTCATTTGGCCGACCTCACGCCGTCCGCGGTAAGCCATCTTCCTTCCGCCCTGCGTGACGTGGTGGCCAGCGGATACAGCCAGGCGCTCGTGCCGATTTTTGCGATGTTCGTTCCATTGTTGGCCGTCTGCACGGTGCTCATGTGCTTCATCCAACGCCATCCGCTCGCCACGAAGGTCGACAATGCGGGCCATTGATCCCGACAATATGACGGTAAGCAAAATATGGGGAACACCAGTAGTATCGATACTACTTTCCTCAATACGGCTCACCTGTTGAACCCACTACAGAAGGACGTCTATGCTTTCGTTTGAAAATGACTATTCGAATTCGGCGTGCCCGCAAATCCTGCAGCGCATGCAGGAAACCCAGCAGGAACAGGTTCCCGGCTACGGCAATGACGACTATTGCCAGCACGCCGCCACGGCCATCGCCAAGGCGTGCGATGATCCGGAAGTGGAAGTGAGCTTCATTTCCGGCGGTACGCAGACGAACCAGATCGTACTCGATTCGATCACGCCGCAGTATGCGGGCGTGGTGTGCGCGCAGTCCGGCCATATCAACACGCACGAGGCCGGCGCCATCGAGGCTACGGGCCACAAGGTGCTGGCGATCAAGTCGCAGGACGGCAAGATCGCGGCGCAGGATGTGGACGACTTCTGTTCCTCTTTCTATGCGGACTCCAACCACACGCACATGGTCTTTCCGGGCTCCGTCTACATTTCCCAGCCCACTGAATACGGCACGCTGTACACGCTTGAAGAATTGGAAGCCCTGGCCCAGGTGGCGCACAACTACCACATGCCACTGTATATTGACGGCGCGCGCATGGGGTACGGCCTCGTAGCCGACGGCAACGACGTGACGCTGCCGGACATTGCCCGCATCGCCGACGTCTTCACCATCGGCGGCACGAAGGTGGGCGCCATGTTTGGCGAAGCCGTGGTGTTCACCAAGCACAACATGCCCACGAACTTCGTGACGCTTGTCAAGCAACATGGCGCGTTGCTCGCCAAGGGATGGCTGCTCGGCCTGCAATTCGACACGCTGTTTACCGACGGCCTGTACGAGAAACTCTCGCGCAACGCCGACAAGCAGGCGGACAAGATCCGCAAGGCGCTGCTCGCCAAGGGCTACGACATCGCGTTCATTTCGAGCACGAACCAGATTTTCATCACGGTCACCAACGAGCAGGCGGCCAAGCTGCAACAGCAGGTGCGTTTGAGCTTCATGGAACAGGTGGACGCCGGCCACCAGCTGCTGCGCATTTGCACGAGCTGGGCCACCACGGACGACCAGGTGAACGAGCTGATCGCCATCCTGTGACGCTGCGCGCTAAGGCGCCATTGAGGTAAACCAGTACCCATAGTGATTCCACTATGGGTACTTTTGTATGCGCGTACGCCTCTTGTCCGGCACAATCGTGCCTATGACACATGTTGTAGGCACTCCCCTCGGAATCCATCCCTCCACTGTTCTGCTGCTCGGCTCCGGCGAGCTCGGCAAGGAAATCGCCATCCAATGCATGCGGTTGGGCTTGCGCGTATGCGCCGCCGATTCGTATGAGAACGCCCCTGCCCAGCAGGTGGCCCATGAATCGCGCACGCTCGCCATGACCGATGCGGACGCGCTGGCCAAGCTTATTGAAGACGTGAACCCGTCCATTATTGTGCCCGAAGTGGAAGCGATCGCCACCGACGTATTGGCCGACGCGGCGAAGCGCGGAATCCGCGTGGTGCCGGCCGCCGCGATCGTGCGCATCTGCATGGACCGCGAGCGCCTGCGCGTGTTCGCCCATGGCACGTTGGGTCTGCCCACCAGCGAGTTTCGTTGTGTGGGTTCGTTGGAGGAGTTGCGTGCGGCGGTCGGGCAGATCGGGTTGCCGTGCGTGGTCAAGCCTGTGATGAGCTCTTCGGGCCATGGCCAGTCGGTAGTACGCGACGAGGCGCTGCTTGACCAGGCTTGGGCCGAGGCGCAACACGGACGGCGTGGTGCCGACCAGGAGGGTGCGGGCACCGAGTGCCGTGTAGTGGTGGAACGTCTTGTGGATTTGGCCACAGAGCTTACGATGCTTACCGTGGGGTCTTCTTCGGGCGTGACGGTGTGCGCGCCTATCGGCCAGTGGCAGCAGGATGGCGACTACCGCCAGTCGTGGCAGCCGGCCGAGGTGCCGGACGACGTGTTGGAGCAGGCGCGGCGTATTGCGCGTCGTGTTGTGGAAGGCTTGATGGACGAGGCGCACGCGGCGGGCGAATGCGGTTGGGGTGTCTATGGCGTGGAATTGTTCGTATTGAGGGACGGTTCCGTGTTGTTCAATGAGGTCTCCCCGCGCCCGCATGATACGGGTATGGTAACGATGGCGAGCCAGCGTTGCGACGAGTTCATGTTGCATGTGCGCGCAATGTTGGGATTGCCCGTGACACCCGGGCATGTGGAACTCGTGTTTCCCGAGGGGTGCCATGGCGCCGCGAGCCAGGCCATTGTGGTGTGTGGTGATGGCGAAGTGGAGTTTTCGGGATTGGAAGAAGCGTTGGCGGGTGCCGATGTTTCGTTGCGCGTGTTCGCCAAGCCGTGCGTGCATGGCAGCCGCCGCATGGGTGTGATGTTGGCCACAGGTGCGGATTGTGATGCGGCCCGCAAGGCCGCACAGGCCGCCACACAGGCGTTGCGTATTGCAGTGGTCCCTTCTCTCACATGACGGTAACAACGGGTTGAGCCCGCGGCTTCGTTGCTAAGGTGTTGCCCGTCAGATCCGTTAGTGCGCAGGAAGGTGCCATGGAACAACTGGAGCAGCTCTACGAGGGCAAGGCCAAAAAATTGTATGCAACCGACGATCCCGACATTCTGTGGGTGGAATATATGGATCAGGCGACGGCCGGCAATGGTGCGAAAAAAGCCCAGATTGCCGGCAAGGCGAGTCTGAACAACCGTATTACCGCCGTCATCTTCGATTTGTTGAAGGCGCGCGGTGTCGATTCCCATTTTGTGGCGCCACTGTCCGACACGGAACAGTTGGTGCGCCGCATGACGATGTTCCCGTTGGAAATTATCATGCGCAATACCGCGGCCGGCTCTTTTGCGAAGCGTTATGGCGTGGATGAGGGCACGGAGCTCAAGCGTCCCATTTTGGAATTCTGCGTGAAGAATGACGATCTCGGCGACCCGTTCATCAATGATGACGGCATTGTCGCATTGGGATTGGCCTCCCCGGAGCAGCTCGACGAGATTTCACGGCAGGCGCGCGCCGTCAATGACGCGTTGCTTGACATTTTCTCCGCCATCGGCGTGCGTTTGGTGGATTTCAAAATCGAGGAGGGTGTCACTTCGGACGGCCGTGTGCTGTTGGCCGACGAAATCACGCCCGACACGTGCCGGTTGTGGCGCGTGGAAAGCGACGGAACCGTGGAGCATCTGGACAAGGACCTGTTCAGGCGTGACATGGGAGACATCATCCCGGCCTACGAAGAGATCCTGGAACGGCTGGAGCAGCTTGCCGCCGACGAGGGAATCGAACGTTCATAACACGAGGTGAGGCGCCATGGCGCTCCACCTTCCTTATTTATTGCCCATGTTCATTGACTTACTGATTTATTGAGACGCCGTTTACGAGAAAGAGCAATACCGTGGTTTTTCGCGTGCATGTGGAGAAGCGCCCCGGATACGATGTGGAAGCCCAGCAGCTGACACATAAATTGAACACGATTCTTGGCATTGACACTTTGGACCGTGTCCGTATTATCAACCGTTATGATGTGGAAGGCATCGACCGCGACCTGTTCGAGCGCGTTGTGCCGACCGTGTTCAGCGAACCGCAAGTCGACGCGGTCACGTCCGAGCTTCCCGACTTGGGCGCGGCGCGCGTGTTCGCCGTCGAGTTCCTGCCCGGCCAGTTCGACCAGCGTGCGGATTCGGCCAGCGAATGCATCCAGCTCATTTCCCAAGGCGAGCGGCCCACTGTGCGCTCGGCGCGCGTTTATGCGCTTGAGGGATCCTTGAGCGACGGCGACGAAGCCGCGATCAAACGCTATGTGATCAATCCCGTGGAAGCGCGCGAAGCCGGATTCGACGCCCCTGAAACGTTGGAGTCGGCCGTTCCCGTGCCGGCCCCCGTGGAAATCCTCACAGGCTTCAGGGATCTGGCGGACGAGGATTTGCAAGCGTTCATCGACGAACACGGACTCGCCATGGATGTGGCCGACTTGCGGTTCTGCCGCGAATATTTCGCCAAGGAAATGCGCGACCCCACGATTACTGAAATCAAAGTCATCGACACGTATTGGTCCGACCATTGCCGCCACACCACTTTCGGCACGAACTTGACGGACATTACGATCGACGACGCCACCGTTGAGGCCGCGTTCCACAAATACCTGGTCATGCGCGAGGAGCTTGGACGCACGAACAGGCCCGTCTGTCTCATGGACATGGGCACGATCGGCGCCAAATGGCTCAAGGCCAACGGGCTGCTTACAGGACTCGACGAATCCGAGGAAATCAACGCGTGCACGGTCAAAACGCGTGTGGACGTCAACGGCGAGCCGGAGGACTGGCTGTTCCTGTTCAAAAACGAAACACACAACCATCCCACCGAAATCGAACCGTTCGGCGGCGCGGCCACCTGCATTGGCGGATGCATCCGCGACCCTCTGTCAGGACGCTCCTATGTATATCAGGCCATGCGCGTGACGGGCGCGGCCGACCCGACCGTACCCGTGTCCGAAACGCTGGAAGGCAAGCTCCCCCAGCGCAAACTCGTCACCACGGCCGCCTCGGGATACGCGAGCTACGGCAACCAGATCGGACTGGCCACGGGACAGGTCAACGAAATCTACCATCCGGGCTATGTGGCCAAACGCATGGAAGTGGGCGCCGTCGTGGCCGCCACTCCGGCCGACCATGTGCGGCGAGAGACGCCCGCGCCCGGCGACCGCATTATTTTGTTGGGCGGTCGTACGGGACGTGACGGTATCGGCGGCGCCACGGGATCCTCGAAATCGCATACGGTCGAGTCGATTGAACTGGACGGCGCCGAAGTGCAGAAAGGCAACGCGCCTGTCGAACGCAAGCTGCAGCGCCTGTTCCGTCGTGGCGAAGCCTGCCGCCTGATCAAACGCTGTAACGATTTCGGAGCGGGCGGCGTATCCGTGGCCGTGGGCGAAATCGCCGACGGGCTCGACGTGGACCTCAACCGCGTGTCCAAAAAATATGAGGGCCTCGACGGCACCGAACTGGCCATTTCCGAATCCCAGGAGCGCATGGCCGTGGACGTGGCCGCCGAAGATGTGGACGAATTCCTCAAATATGCGCGTGAAGAGAACCTCGAAGCCGAAGTCATCGCCACAGTGACGCGCGAACCGCGCATGGTCATGCGCTGGAACGGCGAAACGATTGTCGACCTGTCGCGCGCGTTCCTCGCCTCGAACGGCGCGCCCAAAAGCCAGCATGTGCATGTGGACAAGCAGCAGCCTTACGCCGCTCCCCTTGCCCACGACGGCGCAGGTACCCTCGCCGAGCGCATGCGCGCGTTGCTCGCGGACATCAATGTCGCTTCGAACAAGGGCTTGTCCGAACGGTTCGATTCGACCATCGGCGCCGGTACCGTGCTCATGCCGTTTGGCGGCCGTACGCAGTTGACGCCGTCACTCGCGATGGTCGCCAAATTCCCTGTGTTCGGTGAAACCACCACGGCATCGGCCATGGCGTGGGGCTTCAACCCCTACATCATGGAACGCGACCAGTTCACGGGCGCCTACCTGTCCGTGGTCGAATCGCTGGCCAAGCTCGTGGCCGCGGGCTTCGAACACGAGAAGGCCTACCTGAGCTTCCAGGAGTATTTCGAAAAGCTGCGCGACGATCCGGCCCGCTGGGGCAAGCCCATGGCCGCCGTGCTAGGTGCGCTTATGGCGCAAGTGGATCTGGGTGTCGGCGCCATTGGCGGCAAGGACTCCATGTCCGGATCGTTCGAGGATCTCGATGTGCCGCCCACGCTGATTTCCTTCGCCGTGGCCGTGGGAGACATGCGCCACGCCACCTCCCCCGAGTTCAAAGGCCCAGGCCACCGTGTCGTCCGCATCGCGCCGCGGTATGCGGCCGACGGCCTGACACCCGACCCGCAGGCGCTACTCGAAACCTTCACGTTGGTCGAATCGCTTACGGAATTCGACGACGCGCTTGCCGTAGCCACGCCGGGATATGGCGGCACGGCGGAGCAGCTGTTCAAGATGATGGTCGGCAACCGTATCGGCGTGACGCTGGACGAATCAATCGAAGTCGACGACCTGTTCGCGCCCGCCTACGGATCGTTCATTATCGAGCTCGACGACGACGCCGACATTCCCACCGCGTCGAACCTGGTGGAAGCGGCCGTCATCGGAAAGACGACGAAACCGTACGAACTGCACGCCGCACGCACCACGCTGGACGGCGACGAACTGCAGCGAATCTGGGAAGCCGGCATCGAAAGCGTCTATCCGTACCGCACGGCGGGCGACGGCGAAGCGGAAACACAACCCGTGGAAGCTCTCACGTTCCGCACGGATCACCGCACTGTGTATACGGGACCGAGCGTCGCCAAACCGCGCGTCATCATCCCCGTGTTCCCGGGCAACAATTGCGAGTATGACACGGCTGCCGCCTTCGAAAAGGCGGGAGCGGACGCGCACACGTTCGTCATCAACAATCTGACGCCCGCGGACGTGGCCGAGTCCACGCACGCACTGGCCGAGCAGATTCGCGCGAGCCAGATCGTCATGATCCCCGGCGGATTCTCGGGAGGTGACGAACCTGACGGATCGGCGAAATTCATCACGGCGTTCTTCCGCGCCCCCGAAGTGACGGACGCCGTACGCGACCTGCTCTCCAACCGCGACGGCCTCATGCTCGGCATTTGCAACGGTTTCCAGGCACTGATCAAGCTCGGCCTGGTTCCGTTCGGGGACATTGTGGACATGGACGAGACTTGCCCCACACTGACGTTCAACCGCATCGGCCGCCACCAGAGTCGCCTCGTACGCACGCGCGTAGCGTCCAACCTGTCGCCATGGCTGGCCAATTGCGAGGTGGGAGACGTGCACACCGTGGCCATTTCCCATGGTGAGGGCCGTTTCGTGGCCTCCCCCGACATGCTCGCCTCATTGGCGGCCAACGGCCAGATCGCCACGCAATACGTGGACGAGCAAGGCGTCCCGGCCATGGGACTCGACGTGAACCCGAACGGGTCGATGCTGGCCATTGAAGGCATCACAAGCCCCGACGGACGCGTGTTCGGCAAGATGGGCCATTCGGAACGTTCGGGCGAAGGCCTGTACCGCAACGTTCCGGGCAACGCCCACCAGCCCATTTTTGAAGCGGGTGTGGCATACTTCACCGCCTGACCTCCCGTAAAAGCAAAGGGCCGGTTCCTCCACATTGCATATATGGAGAAACCGGCCCTTGTGCTGTCACCCGTTATGGTGCGGCCATGAACAGTTGTCTAGGCGCCCATCTGCCTGCGCACTTTGCTGCGGCGCTTGACCACGACCAGCCAAATTCCACCGGCAATGGCAATTACAAAGCCCACAAAGATCGGCCAAATCCCCCAATCGCAAACCGTCTAGAACCTTATCTGGTATCGTGCGGAACGGCGAATCTTTGAGCGCACTGGCATAAGGCAATACCAGAGACAACAACATAAGCACGGGCCCCGTGATGGAAATCGCGACGGCCGTGCGCTTCATGGATGTACTCGTCATCATTGTTCCTTCCCATGCATCAGTTCCACGAATCAACGCGAGCCCGTCATTGGGCCGACTGATCGTCATTGAACTGTGCGAATTTCTTCTGGTACCGTTCAATATCCTTCGTAAAGTCGTAGTCCTTGTTGTAAATGCTGGAGCGAATCTGCGTGCACAGTCCGTAGACGTCGCTGCGCATGTCGGACAGGTCCGAATACCAATCGGAACGAGCATCGGACAAGGCCTTGTAAGTGGTGGAACGCACGTCGGAAACCTGTGCATAGGGAACGGATTCGGGAGCCTCATTCAGCACGCCGTCGTAATACTTTCCATACAGGTCGTCAAGCAGCCCGTCGTACACGGCGTCGTACCAGTCGTCCAGCACACCGTCGTATATGGAGTCGTAGTAGTCTTCGGAAAGCGCGTCGGCGTCCAAATATTTATCGTTCTGCGCGATCTTCGCGCGGCCACGCTGAACGCCATGTTCGCCTCTCCGGAATTTGCCACCCTCGCCACCAAGCTGCTCACACTGCAGGAGATGTCGGCATCGTGGAACACCGATCCTTCCGGATTCGGCAAACTCATGTCGTCTTTGGCGTCCGACAGCAACTTCTCGGGAGAACTGGCCTACCAGCTTATTTTGGGCGCCTTGTACGGCATGGCCAGCGAATCGTTCTCCGCGCTGTTGCGCGACGCCTACCCCGCTCCCGACGAACCGGAATTCGGCGACGGGACAAGCGAGCGCTAACGGCGCGGCGCATGCGCTTCGCTTCTTGAGAAGCGCCAAGCGACACGCCAAAGGGCGCCGCGGAAGTCATGCCATAATTACGCCATGGCTATTAGCAAGACGATTCTCGCGGCGCTCACCCACATGCTGCCCGACGCCCAACACACGTACCGCATCCAGCGCATCATGGAAGATGTCAGCAGCAAGCTGGAGCTCGACATCGCCGACCGCTGCCGCGTGAACGACATCGCCACCACGCTTGACGACGGCTATGAGCTGGGGCTGCGCGTATTTACGCCGACCGACGCCCCGCTGCGCGGCACCATCCTCTTCTTCCACGGCGGCGGATGGGCCACGGGAAGCGCGCAATTGTATTCCGACGCGTGCGCGCATTTGGCCGACGCGATGCACCGCCAGGTCGTCTCCGTGGACTACCGTCGCGCGCCCGACCACAAATTCCCGCGTCCGTTCCTCGACTGTTACGAGGCGGCCGTGCAACTGTATTCGGGCAAACTTCTTATCCCCAATCAAGAAGGTACGCGGCTGGCGCCGGCCGATCCGGCATCGATCACGCTGTTCGGCGACAGCGCGGGCGGCAATCTCGCCGCGGCCGTGGCGCTCAAGGCGCGCGATACGCAAGACTTCCAGGTGCGCCGGCAAATGCTGCTGTACCCGTGCCTGAACAACGATTACGATCCTGCTACCACTCCGTATGATTCGGTGCGCACCAACGGCAAGGACTACATGTTGACGGCGCAGGACATGCGCGACTATGTGAACATGTACAAGGCGGACGACGCGGATCTGGACAACCCGTATTTCGCGCCGCTCATGGAACGCGATTACACGCATTTGCCGCGCACGCTCGTCATGAGCGCCGAATATTGCCCGCTACGCGACGAGGACGAAGAGTATGCCAAGCGGCTCAAAGAAGCGAGCGATGATGTGCAATGCTATCGCGTGACCAATGGCGTGCACGGATATTTCCTGTATCCGCGCATTTCGGACCTCGTGCAGACCACATTCGCGCTCATCGCGCATTTTCTTGACGACGTTCCTCTGGAGCCTAAGATGGCGGATGATGGAAAGGAACCGGCATGGCGCGAGGTACTTGGTACCGATTAGACAATATCGGCAAATTCTATTCTTCCCAGGCCGGCCGCTCCTTGCAGACGGTGTTCCGCTATAGCGCGGCCTTGCGCGATCCGATCAACCCCGAGGTGTTGCAGCACGCCCTTGACCGTACGCTGGCGCAGTTCCCGAGTTTCCAGGTTTGCTTGCGCAGCGGCCTGTTCTGGCACTATTTGGAGCAGTCCGAACAGCGCGTGCTCGTGCAGGAGGAACATTTGCCGATCTGTTCGCGCCTGCATACCGAACATGACAGCGTGCTGTTCCGCGTCACGTATTTCCGCAACCGCATCACCGTCGAAATGTCCCATATGGTTTCCGACGGACGCGGCACGCTGGCGCTGTTGCGCGCGTTGGTACGCGAGTATGTGTGCGAACGGTACGCAATCGTGGGCGTCACGTCGACCTATACGGGATCCGATTGGGACAAATCGGAAAACAGTTTCGACAAATATTACGAGAAAGACAAGGCGAAAACGGCGCCGGGCACGAAAATCTTCCGTATTCCGGGCCCACAGGACCGCTCCGCCCCCACCTTCATGGAACTGCACGTGGACGCGCCGACCGTGCTCGCCCGGGCGCGCGCATGCGGCGTGAGCCTTACGTCGTACCTGATTGCCGCCATTGTGCGCGCCATCGCCGAACTCATGCCGTTGCGTCAGCGCTCGAAGCAGATCCGCGTTGACATTCCCGTCGACTTGCGCCAGTTTTACGGTTCGCAAACGGTACGCAATTTTTACGGCATGACGTACGTGACGTATTGTCCAGCCACGCGCACCGCCACGGCCGACGAGGGGAAGCCCGTCCTGGACGACATGGACGACGCCGATGAACCCGTATCGTTGGCATATCTGGCCAATATTGTCCAACAGCAATTGACGAGCGCCACGAGCCGCGAGCGCATGGCCGCGTCGATGAACGGCATGATCAAGTTGGAGAAGAATCCGCTGCTGCGCGTGGCTCCCATGCATGTCAAGGATTTGGCGCTCGTCGCGGCGCAATATGTGACGGAACGTTCCACCACGACCACGCTGTCGAATGTGGGCCGTGTCATGTTCGATCCGCGTATCGCGCCCTATGTGCAGTCCGTGAGCATGCTTACCACGCCGGCCGGTTTGAATTTCACGGTATGCTCGTGCGGCGACGACCTGTGCATCGGCATTTCTACCATTTACCGCAATCTTGAAGTGACGAAACATTTGGTGCGCCTATTGGCCGAGGAAGGCATTGAGGGCACCATGGATATCACGGGCGCGCTTGTGCCCGAAACGCATGCGGCGCCATCCCGCGCCGCACACAACGCCGCCCCATCCACGCGGGCCGAGCGGCGCGCGGCGAAACGCAAGGCGAAGAAGTCCAGAAAGTCGAGGAAGTGAGGACATCATGCTGCGTTGCGACATATGCCATGTCAATTACACGGGATCCATGAGCCGGTGTCCGCTATGCCAGGCCCCGTTGCACGGCACTCCTGAACCTTCGCCGCTGACCGACCAGCGTACGCTGCTGCTGCCGCGCCTTCTGGCGGCGCGCATCATCACGTTCGCCATCATTGTGCTGTTCCTGCTCACGCTGTTTTTCACGCTGGTGTTCCATTGGCCGCCGCGCATCATGACGGCGAGCGCCATTTCGTTGCTTGTGACGGGCGTGTTCGCCAACATGACGATCCGCGCGGGCATCCATCCGCTGCATATCCTGTTCCGCTTCGGCTATATTGTGCTGGTTTGCGCGCTCGTATGGCTGGCTTGCACTCATAACCTGACGATTACGTGCATGGTGATTCCCATTACGCTGCTTTCCATGCTCGCGTTCAGCGCGGTGACGCTTATCGTGTTGCGCACGAGGGCGATCGCACGTTATGCCAAGTACTATGTGGCCAATGTGGTGTGCGGATTGCTGCCGCTGGTGTTTTTCCCGTTGCATTGGGCGCCATGGCCGTTGCTCGTGGGCGTATGCGTGCTCGTGTCGCTTATTTTGGCCGTGGCGATGGTCGTGTTCACGTGGTCGCCGCTGTCGCGCGAAGTGCGCAAACAGTTGGCATTATGAAAAGGTTTTGTGAAGATTTCGCTAAAACGTTTGTCCTCTATTGGTTTCAATGGTTCAGTAGACGACGAGCCGATCAATGATGATTGGCATATGTCTACTGAAGGGAAACAATCATGAAGGCTGTTGTCGTCAACCCCGAAAGCACCGGTGTGGAAGTTGTGGAGCGCGATATCCCGGAAATCGGCCACGGCGAGGCTTTGGTCAAGGTCGAGTATTGCGGCGTGTGCCATACCGATTTGCATGTGGCCCACGGCGATTTCGGCGAGGTGCCGGGGCGCATCCTCGGCCATGAGGGTATCGGCATCGTGGAAAAGGTTGGTGAGGGCGTCACGTCGCTCAAGCCCGGCGACCGCGTATCCATCGCATGGTTCTTCGAGGGCTGCGGCCACTGCGAATATTGCACCACGGGCCGTGAAACCTTGTGCCGCGAAGTCAAGAACGCCGGATATTCCGTGGACGGCGGCATGAGCGAGTACGCCGTGGTGACCGCCGATTACGCCGTCAAGGTTCCTGAAGGACTTGATCCGGCGCAGGCGTCCTCCATTACATGCGCGGGCGTGACTACCTACAAGGCGCTTAAGGAAGCAGGTATCGCTCCGGGCCAGTGGATCGCCATTTTCGGCGCGGGCGGCTTGGGCAACCTCGCGATCCAGTATGCCAAGAAGGTGTTCAACGCGCGCGTGGTGGCCGTCGACATCAATCCGGACAAGCTCGAGCTGGCCAAGGAAGTCGGCGCTGACGTCACCGTCAACGGCAAGGAAGTCGAGGATGTGGCCGCCTACATTCAGGAAAAGACGGGCGGATGCCATGCTACCGTGGTCACCGCCGTTTCCAAGGTGGCGTTCAACCAGGCCGTCGACTGCGTGCGTGCGGGTGGCACCGTCGTGGCCGTGGGCCTGCCGTCCGAATACATGGACCTGAGCATCGTCAAGACCGTGCTCGACGGCATTCGCGTGGTCGGCTCGCTGGTGGGCACGCGCAAGGATCTCGAGGAGGCGTTCGATTTCGGCGCCCAGGGCCTCGTGGCCCCGATTGTGGAGAAAGTTCCTGTCGACAGCGCCCCGCAGGTGTTCGACGAAATGGAAAAGGGCCTTATCCAGGGCCGCAAGGTGCTGGATTTTAGCCTCTAATGCGCCATACCGTGTGGTAAGCCATACCGCAACATAACAACATGGGGATGTCGGAAAACCGGCATCCCCATTTGTTGTCATATGGCTACTGAAACGGATTACAGTCCCATTTCCGCCTTCATCTTGGCGATCTCGTCATCCACCGACGGCGAGGTGGCGCCCTTGAGATACTTGTCGGCGAGCTCTTCGGTGCTGTTGACGCCCGAATTCAGGTCGGCCTTGGCTTCGGCGGCGTCGAGCATGCGGTCCGCCTTGGCTTCCATGCGGTCGAAAGCCTCCATCGAGGAGCGGGCCTTGTCGCCGCCGCTCGTGATGTCGTTGACATGCTCCTGCGCCTTGGCCGCGGCGACTTTGGCCTTGATGGCGCTCTTGCGCGCTTCGAGGCCGCTGATGTCGCCTACCAGCTTGTCGTGCAGCTGGCGCATCTTCGTGGCGTTCGCGTCGGCCAGTTCGTAGGCCTTGGCGAGGCTTTCGCGCGTCGCCTCATACTGCTGCTTCTTGGCGAGCAGTTCACGAGCGTCGCCCTCGTTGCCGGACTTGAGCGCGGCGCGGGCGGCCGAATCGTAGCGCGAGATCATCTCGTCGCATTCGTCCAGCTGGCGCTTCGCGTTGCGTGCGTCGGCCATGACGCCCGCCGTCTCGTTCTTGACTTCCGCCAGATCCTGGCGCAGGTCGAGCAGCATCTGGTCCACCATCTTCGCCGGATCCTCCGCCTTGTCGAGCAGCGCGTTGATGTTGCTGCGCATGATGTTGCTGAATCGTTGCAGAATTCCCATCGTATCCTTCTTTCTCGCGAAATGTTCCGCTATATGGTGGGATTGTTGTTGCCGGGCGCGTCCGTCGGGCCCGTGGAAGAGTGTCGATTGTTCGCACCGCCCTCGTATTTGTTGAGCAGCGAATCGTCGACAGGCAGCGGAGTATTCAAAATCCGTTCCGTCTCTTCCGCTTTTTGTTTGTCACGCTTGTACTTCTGGCGTATAAGCACCACAATGACAATGCCGACGGCAATAATGCCTACGGCGATCGCCACATATTTGAGTACGTCTTGCGTCGTGGTCGTGCGTTCCATGATCCGGTCGGCGGTGCTGTCGAACGTCTTGACGATGACGCCCCCCGTAGACATGTTGGAGTACCAGTACTGGTCCATATAGGCCCAGAAAATGTCCACAGCCTGCGAGTCCATGACCGAAGTGGTCTGCTTGCCGGCCACGTATGTCATGTATCCTACATCACTTTCCGCGTTCTGCTCCGCAAAATACATGAACAGGAACGTGCCCTCGTTGTGGATATGGTCCTCATACCACTGTTGCGAGTACTGTTCCTTCTGGCTGTCCGTTTTCAGCGACGGATCGTAGGATTTGAGCACCACATACGGTTGCACGCCCGTCTTGTTGTAGAACGTCTGCAATTGCCGTTCCGTTTGCGACACGTTGGAAATCCAGCCGAGCTGGTCTTGAACGCAATCATTGTTGAACGCGAGCCCCGTATCGATTTTCTCGCGGTTGACCGTGCTCGCCGGAATGCCGTTCGCACCGGCGCCGCTTGAGGACGGCGTCATCGCCGCCCAGAAAATGACCAGCAGAATCACCACCACAATCACGCCAAAAATGGCCGCGGCGTGGCTTTGCTTGCGCGGCTGGTTCGGCTGGCGCGGAGGTTGCTGCTGCGGGAACGGTTGCACGGGCGGCGTCGGGCCTCCCGCCGGCGGCGTCACGTTGATAATCGGGCCGTTGGCATAGGGGGAACGGTTGCGCTGCCCGCTGTTGGACAGGGACGAACCGATCAGTCCGCCCAGCAATCCTCCCAGGAATTCGCCGCCACCTCGCGACCCTCCCCCGTATCCCGAATAGCCCGGGGAGTAGTTGCCGCGTCCGAAACCACCGAAGCCGAAACCTCCCGACGAGCCCGAACCGCCACGCGGCCGGTTGCCACCGCCCATGCGGTGTCCGCCCGACGAGCGGCCGGCCCCGTGGCCTCCGGAAGAACGCGAGCCTCCCGAACCTGCTCCAGGTCTGCCCATAGGGACCACCTTTCTGTGATATGTATGAGCATTCTAACCATCAAGCGGGGTTGGGGGAAGCGGAATTTCACGTTAAAGGTTCATGGTCACCTGCGCGGGCGTCTTCTGTACAATGAGCTTGCCGTGGTGGATGCTGGCCAGCATCGTGGCGTTCGTGTTGAGCACGCCGTAGAAATCGGGAGCGTCCATCACCACGCAGTCGGCGGGCTTGCCGACCTCGATGCCGTAATGGTCCGTCACATGCATGGCCTTCGCGCCATTGACGGTCACATACCGGTAGGAATCCTGCAACTGGGAGTATCCCATCGTCTGTGCCGCATACACGCCCATGCGCACGACGTCGATCATGTTGCCCGTACCCAATGGGCTCCACGGGTCGCGGATGTCGTCCTCGCCGAACGCCACATTGATGCCGTTTTCCGTAAGCTCCTTGACACGCGTGAGGCCTCGGCGCTTGGGATACGTGTCGAAACGGCCGCCCAAATGCATGTTGACCAGCGGATTGCAAATAAAGTTGATGCGCGACATTTTCAGCAACCGCATGAGCTTGTACATGTAGGCGTCGTTGTAAGAGCCCGTGGCCGTGGTGTGGCTCGCCGTCACCTTGTCGGTCAGACCGCTTTCCAACGCGAGTGTGGCCAGCACTTCCAGATTGCGCGACGCGGGATCGTCGATCTCGTCGCAATGCACGTCCACCAGGCGGTCCGTTTCGGCGGCCAAATCCATCAGGAACTTGAGGGATTCGGCGCCGTATTCGCTCGTGAACTCGAAATGCGGAATGCCGCCCACCACGTCGGCGCCTTCACGAACGGCCTCGCGCATGAGGTCCTTGCCGCCCGGGAACGACAGGATGCCTTCCTGCGGGAACGCCACGAGCTGCAACTCCACGAAATCGGAAACTTCCTCGCGCACCTCAAGCAGCGCGTGCAAGGCCGTCAGGCTCGGATCGGTCACATCCACATGGCTGCGCACGAACTGGATGCCGTTGGAAGCCATGAGCTCCAAGGCCTGGCGCGCGCGGTCCTTCACGTCTTGTACGGAAAGCGTCTTCTTGCGCTCGCTCCAAATGCGGATACCGTCGAACAGCGTGCCCGTCTCGTTCCATTCCGGGTCGCCGGCCGTCATGGTGGCGTCCAGATGCACGTGTGGATCCACAAACGGCGGCAGCATCAAACCATTATGGCCTTCCACCACCTGCTCTCCCGGCGCCGCGGCGAGATGTTCGCCAATCTCCGTAAAAACCCCGTCGTCAATACGCACATCCGTCGTTTCCGGTGCGTTCTCAATATGAATGTTGCGAATAAGCATCACAAACTCCTTTGTTCTTCCTCTCGTTCCCCTACGAACGAATACGTTGCCATTGTAGGACCGGCCACGGCGCAACAAGGAGTATCCGGTGTTTCTTGGTGTGGCGCGTACGCGCGAAAACATGTTACATCTCGAGGATGCGCCGCTTCTTTTGCTCGAACTCCTCCTCGGTGATCACGCCTTCGTCCACGAGCCGACGGAATTTCGTGAGCGCTTCAATCTGTTCGTCCACCGTGACGGGATCGTCCTTGACGGGCGGCACAAACCAGTGGCGCGACGGCTGCGTATGGCGGCTCTTCTTGATGCGGTCACGTGCCCACAGCGTGAAATCCGCGTATTCGAGCTGCATGTCCACAATTTCAAGCCCGTACGCGTTCCACCACTTCCCCGCGTTGGCGCCATCTTGCGTAATGAGTTGCACAATGCGTTTCGTTTCCGCCGGCAACTGTTCCATGCGGTAGTCCTCGGACATCTGGCGCAATGCGAACGCGAATGAACGCAACAAATCGGGAAGTAGCCGCGCGCGCACCTGCGGCATGTCGAACGACCGCATCAGCATGTTTGCGGGCATGAAATTCGTAATGAAGCGTTCCACGTCCCCTACGCGCAACGAGATGGTGCCGCGGACGCGCACTTCCAAGTCGTCAGCATAAAGTTTGTCATAATATTTGAGCGGGCTGGCCGTACCGAATTTGATGCCGCGTACGGGCAGCATGCTGATGAACACGATGTTGCGCGCGACCATGGGGCCGTCCGAGCAGCGGTATTCATAGCCGCCCGGCTTGGTCAGTACCGCTTCCACGCCTTCCGGACCCACAATGCAGGCGGCCATATTGGCCGGCACATATATTTTGGCGCTGTCCACCACGCGCGCGTCCATATAACGCTGTTGGCCGTCGCCCGTGACGCCGGGGAACATGACGATGGAATTTTCGAACGGTCCCACGGTGATGACACGGGACCATTCATGGGCAAGTTCTTGGGGAACGGGGCCTGCGAATACACGTATCACTGCCATAATTGCTCACTTCTTTGCTTTGAATACCAAAAGCGCTCTCATGCGCCGGATGCGGTCACAACGTTTGACGACGATCGCAATAGTCGCAGAGCATCGTTTGCCCCTTGGTGCCGTGCAGCGGGGCAAGGCAGCCTTCGCAGTTGCCCGTCACCTCTTCCTTGCGGCCGATGCCGAGTCCTTCCATGAACCCGCCATACAGGTCTTTGACCACCGCTCCGGCCTGTTGCGCGAAATCGGTGAAATTGTTGGAGACTTTCACCTGAACGGGATGGCCCGCCACGGAGCTGGCGACAAGTTCCGCGAACCGTTTCGCGCATGCATGCGAAGCGAACTCGCATTGCAGCTGCGCTTGGCGCAACTGTACCAACGCCGTGGTGTTGTGCACGGAAACCAGCGGCACGCCGTTGTCCATCACGACATACTGCAACGGATAAACCAACAGTTCGCTTTTGTTGCCGAACAGGCCGAAAGCACGGTGCGTACGAATATGGTGCGAAGTGACCGCCATCGTGACGATGCGGTTGCCGACGGAAGCCTGGAACGTTTCAAAAAGCCGTTCATTGGCGTCAAGTTGCCAATCGATCATGTTGCCCTCCCGCTTCCTCGCATATCGCTATTGAAAAGCCACTATAGAAAGCCGGCCGCCAAAAAACAGAAAGTGTTCGCGTTTTTTCGGAATTTTCCTCACTGTGCGAACAAAATCCAAGCCATAACGGCCGCAACAGCCACTACGGCGAGCGCCATGGCGACTATGGCGCCCCATGCCATCCGGCGTGACGGCGCTGAAGGGCGCGAGCGCGTGGCCAAGGCGTTGTACAGTGCGTCGAAAAATGTCGTCGCGTCTTCCCCGCCTTGTGCGTAGGGGCGCGCGGCCCATACGCTGACGCGTGTTTCTTCAAGCCAAGGCGATGTGCGGGCGACGAGCTCCCCTCCCGTTCTGCGCGAGCGGAACCGTACGGCGCGTTCCACATCGTCGGCCATGACCAAGCAAAAATCGCGGCTGGCCAGCAGCATGGCGCGCATCGCGGAGTAGGTGTCCGCGGGGCTTTGCACCAGGGTTTCTTCCGCTACCGGAATACCGGTTTCATTGTCGTTCATCGTTGCACCATCGTTTTCTGCGCGCCGTCCATTGTGTTACGGCCAGCATACGCACAAACGCGGCGGTAGGGAATGTTGGCGCCACTATCTAACGGCCGATCAAAGTCCACGACAGAAGAATTTCGCACAATGTGGACGTTATGGTCCGCCCACAGACTCGTGTTGCTAGGCTGAAGCCCGTACGGATCCTCAGTACACCAACCCCCGAGGCACATGAAGGAGCGCTGGCTTGTCTGCTGAACTTGAAGAGATTCACGAAGAATGCGGCATTTTCGGGGTATGGGGCCATCCGGACGCCGCCCGTCTGACCTATTTCGGGTTGCATGCGTTGCAGCATCGCGGGCAGGAGGGCGCCGGCATTGTGGCCAATGACAACGGCAAGCTGACGGGGCACCGCGGACTCGGGCTGCTTACGCAGGTGTTCCCCACCGAAGAGTCGATCACTTCGTTGCGCGGTTCGGCGGCCATGGGCCATGTGCGCTACGCCACCGCGGGTTCGGGAGGCCTTGACAACATCCAGCCGTTCATTTTCCGTTTCCATGACGGCGACATGGCGCTCTGCCACAACGGCAATCTCACGAACTGCCAGTCGTTGCGCCGCAGGCTCGAGGACGAGGGCGCGATTTTCCACTCCAATTCGGATACGGAAGTGCTCATGCACCTGATCCGCCGTTCCGTGCGCCCCACCTTCCTCGACAGGCTCAAGGAGGCCGTCAATACGGTTCATGGCGGCTTCGCCTACCTGATCATGACCGAACACGAGCTTGTCGGCACGCTCGACCCCAACGGGTTCCGCCCGCTGTCGCTGGGACGCATGACGAACGGCGCGTACGTGCTCGCCTCCGAAACCTGCGCGCTCGACGTGGTGGGCGCGACGCTGGTACGCGACATCCGCCCCGGCGAAATCGTGATTATCAACGACAACGGCTACCGCATCACCCACTACACTTCGCGTACGCAACTGTCGATCTGTTCAATGGAATTCATCTATTTCGCGCGCCCCGACTCCAATATTTACGGAGTGAACGTGCATTCGGCACGCAAACGCATGGGAACAAGGCTCGCCAAGGAGGCCCCTGTCGACGCGGACATGGTCATCGGCGTACCCAACTCCTCGCTGTCGGCCGCGAGCGGATACGCCGAAGCGCTGAACCTTCCCAACGAAATGGGACTGATCAAAAACCAGTATGTGGCGCGCACGTTCATCCAGCCGACGCAGGAGCTGCGCGAACAGGGCGTGAAAATGAAACTGTCGGCCGTGCGCAGCGTGGTCCAAGGCAAACGCGTGGCCGTAGTGGACGATTCCATTGTGCGCGGCACCACGTCCCGGCGCATCGTCTGCATGCTCAAGGAAGCCGGAGCGGCGGAAGTCCATATGCGTATCAGCTCGCCGCCGTTAAAATACCCGTGTTTTTACGGCATCGACATTTCCACCACGCAGGAGCTGATCGCCGCGACAAAATCGGTAGATGAAATCCGCGATTTCATCGGCGCGGACTCGCTCGCGTTCCTCTCGCTCGACGGGCTTATCGACTCGATCGGACTGCGCGAAAACGCGCCCTATGAAGGCTTGTGCGTGTCGTATTTCAATGGCGACTACCCCACCGCGCTCGACGATTACGAGCAGGATTTCCTCGCGTCCCTCAGCGAGCAGGACCGCATACGCCTGCCGCAATTCGCCGCCGACCATAGCGAGTATGAAGGCAACGAATACCGCAACCCCAGCGTCCATTAGCAACGAACCAATCCCAGGAAAGGCCCGCAACACCATGCCCAAAGCATACGAAAACGCCGGAGTCAGCGTTGAAGCCGGATATGAAGTAGTCCAGCGCATCACCCAACATGTCGCGCGCACGGCACGGCCCGGCGCCGCTGGCACGATCGGCGGATTCGGAGGCCTGTTCGACCTCGCGCCGCTGGGCATGAGCGACCCCGTGCTCGTCTCGGGAACCGACGGCGTGGGCACCAAACTCGTGATCGCCCAGCAGATGGGAATCCACAATACGATCGGCGTGGACTGCGTGGCCATGTGCGTCAACGACATCGCCGCCCAAGGCGCGCAACCGCTTTTCTTCCTCGACTACATCGCCTGCGGCTCCAACGACCCGGCTACGCTGGAACAGGTGGTCTCGGGCGTGGCCGACGGATGCGTGGAAGCGGGAGCCGCGCTGATCGGCGGCGAAACCGCGGAAATGCCCGGCATGTACGACGCGGACGAATACGATCTGGCCGGCTTCGCCGCAGGCGCCGTGGAACGCGACCGCATCATCGACGGATTGGGAATCCGCCCGGGCGACATGCTGATCGGACTCGCCTCCTCGGGCGTGCACTCTAACGGCTTCTCGCTCGTACGCAAAGCGCTGTTCGAAGACGCCGGCTACACCGTGCACACCACGCTGCCCGAACTTGACGGCCGGGAACTGGGCGAAGTGCTGCTCACCCCCACCACGATTTACGTCCAGCCGCTGCTCGCGCTATGCCAGCAGAACCTTGTGCAAGGCGTCGCCCATATCACGGGAGGCGGTTTCATCGAAAACATTCCGCGCATGCTGCCCGAAGACACGGCCGCCCAGATCGACCTGGGCACCTGGCCCGTCCCACCCATTTTCCCCGTCATCGAACGGGCAGGCGGCATCGACCACGCCGAAATGTTCAACGTGTTCAACATGGGTGTGGGCATGGTGCTCGCCGTACGGCCCGACGAGGCCGAACAAGCCATGGCCCTGCTGGAAAAGGCAGGACAGGCCGCCTACATGATCGGCGAAATTGTGGAACGTGAGGACGACGGGGCGCAAGTCGTGTTCATGAACGCCCAATAGGCCCGGAACGTTACCTTCCTTCCCTTCCCCACCAAAACCCAGCGCATTGTCAGCATGCTGTAACACACGCCCACTATGACTGGATGCGCATACGAAAGTATCTAAGGAGCAGTTTTCCATGGGACAGCACATTCTTGTTATCGGTTCCGGCGGACGCGAACACGCCATCGCATACGCGCTGCTGCGCTCGCCGTTGGTGTCCAAAGTGACGGTGGCGCCCGGCAACCCCGGCATGGGACGCGACGACATCGACACGGTCGCCATTGATCCGGGCGACGTGGAGGCGCTGCTGCAATTCATTGACGAACAGGAAGTGAGCTGGGTGTTCATCGGCCCCGAACAGCCATTGATCGACGGTCTGGCGGATACGCTGCGCGCGCACGGCATCCAGGCGTTCGGGCCGTCGAAGGCGGCCGCCCAAATTGAAGGCTCGAAGGATTTCGCCAAGCGGCTTATGGCGCGCCACCACATTCCCACGGCCGCCTACACCACATGCACGTCGCTGGAAGAGGCGCAGGATTATGTGCGCAGCCATGGCGCGCCCATCGTCGTCAAGGCGGACGGCCTGGCCGCGGGCAAAGGCGTGACGGTCGCCATGGACGAGGCCACGGCGTTGGACGCGTTGCACGACATTTTCGTGGACCACAAATTCGGTAAGGCCGGCGCCAGCGTAGTGCTCGAAGACTATCTGGAAGGCCAGGAGTTCTCGCTTATGAGCTTTGTGGACGGCCGCAAATTCTGGCCGATGCCCATCGCCCAGGACCACAAGCGCGCCTATGACGGCGACAAGGGACCCAACACGGGCGGCATGGGCGCGTATAGCCCCGTGCCGCAAATTGGCGAGGACACCGTGCGCACTGCCATCGACACGATTGTGGCCCCCACCGTGCAGGCGATGGCCGACGAAGGAACGCCGTTTACAGGCATCTTGTATGCGGGACTTATCGCCACCAAGGACGGCCCGCAGGTCATTGAATTCAACGCGCGTTTCGGGGATCCGGAAACGCAGGTCGTGTTGCCGCGCCTGACGAGCGATCTGGCGTGCGCGATCACGGCCATCTTCGACGGCGAGGACCCGCAGTTCACATGGGATGAGAGCGAGGCCACGATCGGCGTGGTGGTGGCCGCCGAAGGCTATCCAGGTACGGTGCGCACGGGGGCGCCCATTCCCAGTATTCCTACAGACGATTCGAGCCATGTCTATTATGCGGGCGTGGCGCGCGATGATTCAGGCCAACTCGTGTCGAGCTCGGGACGCGTATTTCTCGTGGAGCAAAGCGCGCCCACGCTCAAGGAGGCGCAGCAGCGCGTGTACGAGCGTCTGGACGCCTCCCCCATGGACGGCCTGTTCTACCGGCACGACATTGGCGCCAAGGCGTTGAACAACTGACCAATAACCATATAAAAACAACGAATGGGCCAGTGAACTTAAGTTCACTGGCCCATTACTGTATAGGAAACCGTTATGCAGCCGGTCGGCTACATGGTTCAGCCGATGCGCTTGACGGCGTCGATCACCAGGTTCCAGAACTTGTCGAAGTCGAGCTTCACGGCCACCTGCGTGTTGCACTCCTCCGCGCTGGGCTCAAGACCGCGAAGATCGGCCACAGTCATGCCCACCGTCAGGTCGCCGCGCAGTTCCACTTCCACAGGAGCGCGACGCATGGTGATGACACTCGGGTCGATCAGGTAGGCCACGGTGCACGGATCATGGACCGGCGGGTCCACGAACTCTTCGGCGTCGTGGTAGCTCAGACGGAAGAAGTCCATGAGCTCGGAGACGAACTTGGCCGTCGGCGTGCCGATCTCGTCGATCTTGGCCTGCACTTCCGGCGTGCACAGCGCCTGGTGCGTCAGGTCCAGACCGATCATCGTCACCGGCCAGCCCTTTTCGGCGAACACGATGTGGGCCGCTTCAGGATCGGTCTTCACGTTGAACTCGGCCACGGCGCTCCAGTTGCCGATGTTGTAGCCGCCGCCCATGAGCACGACCTGCTTGACGCGCTCCACGATGCGCGGCTCCATGCGCATGGCCATGGCGATGTTGGTCAGCGGGCCAGTCGGAACCAGCGTGATGGTCTTCGGTTCGTTGTTCATGATCGTGTCGATGATCCAGTTGACGGCGTGGCCCTTGTCCAGCGGACGCGTCGGCACAGGAAGTTCGGTGCCGTCGAGGCCCGTCTCGCCGTGCACATAGTCAGCGACCTCAAGCGGATGGACGAGCGGACGATCGCAGCCGGCGTGCACCGGAACGTCCGTGGCGCCGTACTGCTGCAGGCAGGCGCGCGCATTGTAGGTGCACTTTTCGAGTGCTGCGTTACCGCCAACCGTGGTAACACCAATCAGGTCGATGTTGGGATTCGCAACTGCGAGCAGGATGGCAACGGCATCGTCGTGACCAGGATCGCAATCAAGAATAATCTTCTCTACCATCTGTCCTCCTTTGGACTCCCCATGCAACGGGCAGGAACGTCGGTCCAGCAGATGGGCGCTGCATGTGGCGGATATTTCCTCAAAGAATATCCATCTAACACGATACCACGATGTGGCTTGAACATTGGCATCACGGGGGTACGAACTTTGAAAACCGCCAAATAAAGCCAAAAAGCCCGCACCATGATCGCGAAAATCATGGTGCGGGCGTTTCTTTGGCCGTGTTGGCTTCACACTCAACCGCACACGGTAATTGGAAGCTTCACACGCAACTGTCTAGCGGTGCGCGGCACCGGAATACCGGGCGTCACATGGTGCCCGCGTTGTCGGGCAGGCTCATGAACGAGGTGTCCTTGAGGTAGTGGTTGCCGGCCGTGATGTCGTACTGGATGAGCTTGTAGTCGCTCAGCAACTGCTTGGCTTGGGCGTCCAGATCCGCGTAAGCGACTTCCTTGCCATCCTGGTCCAGATAGATGTTGTTGCCTTCGGGGATGCGGTCCCACCCCTGGATCGTGTTGACCACGGGCGGTTCCATGGCCGCCACGTTGGCGTGCAGACGTTCGAGGAACGCGAGGTATGGGGACACCTTCGCGTCCATCTGGTCGGCGGCCTGGGCCATGAAGAAGTTCGGCGACGAGTAGGCGCTGTCGTCGATCTTGACTCCTTGGCGGCCCGACGCCTTGTTCGACCAGATGAAATAGTTCGTTTCATGCAAGGCGATGGAGTTGGCCGAATCCTCGCCGGCCGTCTTGTAGATGCCGGGCAGGTGGTCGCCGTAGAAGATCACGGTGATCGGCTTGTCGATGGAGTCGAGCCGCTCGAGGAAGTCGGCCGTGGCTTCATCGGTGTGCTGCACACCCTTGGCGTAGGTGTCGATGGCTTCCGTTTCGGATTCCTTGAGAGCCGGGCTGTCCTCGGTGTTCGTGGCCTTGAACTCGTTGTTCTTGTACCAGTTGTTGTACGGCATGTGGTTCTGCATCGTCATGAGCTGCACGAATTGCGGATCCTTCGTGGACTCGACCTGTTCGAGCGTGCTTTCGTACGCTGCCTTGTCGCACACGTATGGCGAATCGTCAAGCTTGTCCTGGTGGGAAATGACGTCCGTGCCGCCGTTGAGCGCGTAGAAATGCGAGAAGCCGAACTTCTTGTAGTTCGATTCGCGTGAATACATGGACGCTTCATACGGATGCAGCGCGATCGAATGCTGTTTGCCCCACATCTGGTTGAAGGTTGGCGTCCACGATTCGGCGGGCACGAGCTGCTGGTACGGGCTTGTCAGTGACGAATCGAAATTCGCCATGCTCAATCCCGTAAGCTCCATGTACTCGAGGTTGGCCGTACCGCCGCCGTATCCCGACGAGAGCATCTTGCCGGACGTGGTGTTTTCCATGATGGCGTGGATGTTCGGCATCGGATCCTCGTTGAGCGTGACGCCCGGCACGTTGTCCGGATCCGCCAGCGACTCAGAGAGCACCGCGATCACCGTGCTGTTCGTAAGCTTGTCCGCGCGGTTTTTGTTGATGGCGTCGGCCTCCTTGGCGTAGCGGTCGGCGATCTGCTTCATCGTCGCCTCGCTGTAGTCGGCCGGCTTGTCCATGACCTTCGGGTTCACGACGCGCAGGAATGCGGGAAGCACGCCGTTGCGCTGCGCGTCATATACGGAGTCCCACATGGAAGGCGTGTCTCCCATGCCGCGCGAGACATGGTACGCCCACGAATCCGTGGTGCCCACGTCGTGCGTGTACAGGCCGAGCGCGCCCACGGGCAGCACAATGAGCAGGATGCGGATGATGGCGCCCAGTCCCTTGGCCTTGCCCGACATGCGGATCATGGAACCGTGGCGGCCGTCGATATGGTTGAGCCACGCGCACAGCGCGATGACCACGGCCATGACTACGGCGGCCATCGTGATTGTCGCGGCCGCGTCGGAGGGCATGAAGGTGGTCAGCTCGCCCGCGTTGCCGTTGTGGATGAACGCGAGGTCCGCGGGCTGCACCACTTCATAGCGCAGCTCCATTTTGAAATGCTCAATGACGGAGATGATCAGGGCGAGCGCCACCATGATGGGCGAAGCCACCCAGAACCGGTTGGCGACCATCAGCACGACGAGGTACACGAGGCCGATGATCAGCAGGTTGAGCAGAAGCACGCAGTTGCCCTGCGTAAAGAGTTTGGTGATCATGTCGCCAAGGCCGGCGACGGAGGTTTCGGCGCTCGACTTTCCGGTCGGTTCGCTTACGCCGATTTGCAAAATGGCCAGGCACAGGAAATCGATGACGATGAACAGCACGGCGTACAGCCAGCCGCGGAATGGCTTATGCTTGCGCATCGCCTGCTGTGCGGGGTCCACCGTTTTGATGTCGAGCCGCTCAATGGAGTTCATAGTGTTCTCATGTTGTGATTGTTGCACGCTACAACCGTTCTTTTTTGTAGTCATATACGGTACGCTGGTTCGCCAGTTCGACCGTCGTTTCAGTTCTTCAGACCAGATGAGTCGTTACCACATACCACACGGGTCATGGTCCGTCCGCTATTGTCTGTCGAGAATACGACAAAACCGTGTTGTGAAGTGGGTCACCAAAGGCCGGTAAAAGGCCGACTTTTAGCGCGTTGACAAACGGATGTCCTACGATGGGCCATTCCCGTTACGATAAATAATAAGGACAATACTGCGTGTTCCGGCTTATATGGATTTCGCATATTGTGTCTGTGTCTGTGGTCTGTTGACCTTGAAAGAAGGAACATGTTGCTCGCCTCGTCGTTTGTGAACACCTTTATGGGTATTCACTTACTTAAAGGATGGTTCCCCGCCACCGTATGGTATGTCACCATTGTCGGCATCGGGCTGATCGCTATCGGACTGTTGTTGAGGCGTTCGTACAAGCCCGTGCTCGTGCAGTTGATCGTGGCGTCGATAAGCGCCGTGGCCGCGTTTTTCATTTCGTGGTTCTGCTCAAATTCGATGATTTTCGGCGCGGAATTGGGCTGGAAAGTCATTCATGCCGTTTCGTTCGCGTTCTTTATCATGGGCTGGACGTGGGCTGCGGTGTTCACGACGCGCGGTTGGAAACGCGCGGTTGCCATTGTGCTGATTCCCGTGACGTTGCTGGCCAGCGCGATTCATGTAGACTCGATTTATGGCGAGTACACGACAATCGGTTCCATTTTCAACTACTCTCCGTACCCGCTGTTCCATGACGGCGAGGTGTCCACGCAAACGGAAAGCCTTGTGCAGTGGAAACAACAGGCCGAGCTTGGAGAGAGCGAGCGTGTTCCCGACGAAGGCAAGACCATGCGCGTGAACATTCCCAATACTCGTTCGGGATTCAAGGCGCGCCAGGCAATGGTGTGGCTGCCGCCGGCCGCATTCGCCAAGCGTCCGCCGAAACTGCCCGTCATGGTGATGCTTGCCGGCCAGCCCGGAAGCCCGGGCCGCTATTTCGGAGCGAGCAACACGGTCAGCGTGCTTACGACGTACGCGCATGAGCACCATGGTTTGGCCCCGATTGTGGTGTCTCCCGACCAGAATGGCGCGGACGACCATAACAGCCTGTGTTCCAACACGATCAAGTACGGCAATGCGGAAACCTACCTGACGCAGGATGTGCCGGACTGGATCCGCCACAACCTGCCCGTAAGCGACAATCCGGACGACTGGGTGATCGGCGGCTTCTCCCAGGGCGGCACGTGCGCCACGTCATTGGCGCCGAATTATCCGGAATTGTTCGGCAATGTGCTCGCCGTGGACGGCGAATTGCAGCCGACTGATGGTACGGTGGCACAGATGGTGCGTGACGATTTCGCCGGCGACAAGTATGCGTATGACCGCATGGTGCCCACGATCGCGTTGCGCGAGAACGCCCCTTCTAACCAGACCATGGTGATCGCGGCGGGCAACCAGGACGCGTATTCCATGAACAACGTGAAGGTTATCGGCGCGGCCGCGTTCGAGGCGGGTTGGCACGTCGTGGAATTAGAGTCGTTGAACGCGGGTCACACGTGGAAGGCCGTGAACCAGGTGTTCGCCGCCGCAATGCCATGGTATTGCGAGCGCATGGGGCTCGGTTCCGTCAATAAAACTTGGGAAGACTACTCGGGAATTGAGGTGTTACGAGGTTGAGTGAGCAGGCAAGCAACGCTCCTACAGCGCAGGAACAGCAGGATAAGCAATCCCCTGCCAAACGCCCGGGACCACGCAAGCAGCCTTACAGGCGTGAGGCGGACCCCGCGTGGTCGAGGCTTATGGCCGATTTGCGCCAGTGGGCCCACGAACAGCGTTTCGCACTGTGGGTAGTGGCCGGTTTCATAGTCGTCAACCTGCTGTGGTGGATGTGGTTCGCCATCCAGCACGAGAAGCTTCCCTACGCGTCGCTCACCACGAATCTGGGCGACTTCGACTTCGCAAAACTGTTGCCGTCGCTTTTTTTGACACGCAGCCTGTTCCAACTGGTTGTTGAAGCCATTTTGATGCTTATCGTGCTGTGCCTGGCCGAGCCCATCATGGGAGGTGCCCGCACCACGCTTATCTGTGTGCTCAGCGCCGTGGGCGGCGTATTCGTGGGCCTGTTCGTATGCGCGGGCGCCAGCTGGCTGTTCGGCAGCTCTCCCGACGTATTCCACATCGGGTTCACGTTGAGCCCTGTGACGCTGGTGATCGGCGCACTTATGGCCGCCACGTGTTTCGCGCACCGCTTGTGGCGCCAGCGCATCCGCATTGTGGGCTATGCGGCCATCCTCGTGGTACTGCTCTATGGCGGCAATCCGGGCGACTATTGCACGCTGGCCGCAGCCATCATCGGCCAGATCATCGGCCGCGTGATCGCGGGCAAGCCCACACAAAGCGACCAGTGGCACTGGCAGCACGCGTCGTCCTATGAGGCGCGCCGCATTCTTGGAGCCATCGGCATTGTATTGGCATTGGGCCCGCTCGTGGCGTCCACGTCGCGCTCCCACGCCGGTCCGCTGACGTCCATGGCGCTGCTCATGTCCCCCGAATCCATGAACATGGGCAAGCTTGCCGAATGCATGCGCGGCATGACCGTCCACGGATGCTATGCGCAGTATGCGCTGGCGCGCGCGTCCATGCCCGGCGACATCCTGCGCTCCGTATTGCCCATTGTGGTGATGCTCATCATCGCGATAGGCCTGTATAAGGGACGCCGTTCGGCGGCATGGTTCAACATCGTGTTCTACGGACTGAACGCGCTGCTCACGTTGTGCTACTACGTGTTCGTACCGTTCAACACGCACTCCCAGCACATTCCGCTCACGGCCATCTGGACGTTCGCCGTCAACACGGCCGTGCCGGCCGTGTTCGCCATTCTTGTGGCCGCGAATCTGCGGTACTTCTCGATCCATACGAATGAGCGCAATTTGCGTTTGGGCACGGCGATCATCATTATCGCGTTCCTCGCCTGCTCGGCGTTCTACATGGCCGCCACGTGGTTCATGCGCGCCCAGTTCGACCCGGAGCCGACGTTTACGGCCATCCTTTCCGAATGGCCCAGCAGGTTCATTCCCGTCGGCTTCCTGACGCAGACGAAACTCGTGTTCGTGGCAACCACGCCGATGGCGGCGCTGCTGTACCAGGGCGTGGGCATCGTGTTCTGGATCGTGCTCGTCATTGTGGCGATCATCTGGCTGCACAGTTCGCTTGACCAGGACGCCAAGACGCGCGCCCATGCCGAGAAACTTGTGGAGCATGGAGGCGAATCCATGAGCTTCATGACCACGTGGGAAGGCAACGACTACTGGTTCTCCCCCACGGGACGTTCCGCTGTCGCCTACCATGAACTCAACGGTGTGGCGCTTACCACGACGGGCCCGTTCGGAGACCCGGACGAGTGGATGGCCGATCTCGACGATTTCTCCAGGTTCGCCAACGAACACGCCTGGTCGCCGTGCTTCTACGCGATTCACGAGCAGGCCAAGGACCATTTGGGCAAGCTCGGCTGGCATTCGCTGCTCGTGGGCGAAGAGATGGTCATCGACCCGCAGGCCTGGAAGACCACGGGCAAGAAATGGCAGGACATCCGTACTGCCATCAACAAGGCGAAGAAAACGGGCATCGTGGACTACATGGGAACCTATGAGGAGTTCCCCCACGAGATCCAGGAACAGTTCGTGGAAATTTCCGAACAGTGGAGCCAGGGCAAGGCGCTTCCGGAAATGAAGTTCACGCTTGGCGGCGTCGAGGAGCTTAAGGATCCGCGCGTGCAGGTCCTGTACGCGCTGGACGCCGACGGCGTGGTCCAGGGCGTGACGAGCTGGCTTCCCACGTGGCGTGATGGCCGCGTGATCGGTTGGACGCTTGATTTCATGCGTCACCGCACGGATTCGCCGAACGGCATTATGGAATTCCTGATCGCGCGTATGGCCCAGCGCATGCACGACCAGGGCGTGGAGGATCCGGACAACCAGATCGAGTTTGTGAGCTTGTCTGCGGCCCCATTGGCCGGACTCGATTCTTCGGCGGACGCCACAAGCGACGATTCGTCGAACATTTCGGGAACCGTCATGCTGCAGCATTCGCTGGCGCTGGTCGCCAACATGCTGGAGCCCGCGTACGGTTTCAAGTCGCTGTACAACTTCAAAAAGAAGTTCCAGCCCATCGCCAAGCCCGTGTATTTGAGCTACCCGGATCCGGCAAAGCTCGCGAATATCGGCATTGCGATTTTGCGCGCCTACCTGCCCAACCTTACGGCCAGGCAGGTGATCGGCATGCTGGGATCGTTCAAAGAAGACAAGAAGTGACGCCTAGTCGTCCCAGCATCCAGTAGCCTCCAACTCACCGATAGTGCGCTCGACATTATCGGTGAGTACTGTTATATGGCCCATTTTCCGGTTGGTGCGCCGTTCCTGCTTGCCGTAGTCGTGCACGTGCCAGTCGGGATGCTCTGCTGCCGCATGCCTGACACGGTCGACATGCTGGCCGAGCACATTGACCATGACGGCGTCCGACAACAGCCGCGGTTGCGGCATGGGCTGGCCCGTAACGCCTTGCACATGCAAAGCGAACTGGTCGAAATCGCAGGCCTCGATCGTGTAATGGCCCGAGTTGTGGGGCCGCGGTGCCAGTTCGTTGACGAGCACCTCGCCGTTTTCCAATACGAACAGTTCAATGGCGAGCGTTCCCGCGAGCGCGAATCCGCGTGCCAGTGTGAGCGCCAGATCGCGCGCGGCCTCGGCGATGCGCGCGTCCACATCGCTCGTGGCCACGGTCATGTGCAAAATGTTGTGGCGGTGGATGTTGCGCACCACGGGGAAGGTCACATAGTCGCTGCCGTTGCCGCTGACGAGAATCGACGCCTCGTACGCGAAATCCACGAACCCTTCAAGCACGCATTCGGGAAACTCCGCATCCTGCCAAACGCGTTCCATGTCTTCGGGAGTCCGCAACACGATCTGCCCATGGCCGTCGTAGCCGCCTTGCGCCGTTTTCAATACGGCCGGGTATCCCAGCTCGCCCAATGCCGTGGCCAACTCCGCACGATTGTGCACGGGACGCCAAGGCGCGGTGGCGATGCCATGGTTGTTGATGAACGTTTTCTCGGCGATGCGGTGTTGCGTGACGCGCAACAGGTCGGTGCCCTGCGGAATGGCGACGCGGGCGCGCACGGCGTCCAAGGTGTCGGCGTCGACGTTTTCAAACTCGTAGGTGAGCACGTCGTTGTGGTCCGCGAGCCGCGCGATCGCGTCGGCGTCGGCGTATTCGGCCACGATCTGGCGGTCCGCCACTTGGGCCGCGGAACATGGGGAGCCCGGATCGAGCACTTCAATACCAAAACCTTGGTAGCGTGCGGCGATGGCCATCATCTGTCCCAGCTGGCCGCCCCCTACAATGCCGATGCTTGCTCCGGCCTGCAATGTGGTGGCGGCGCCATTCGTTTCCTCAGACAAGCTCGGCATTCGATTGCTCCACCTTCTGCTTCAACGTTTCACGATAGTCTTCCAGCGCCTGAGCCAGGGATTCGTCGGTGATGCTCAGCATGCTTACGGCGAGGAGTCCGGCGTTGGTGGCGCCGGACTTGCCGATGGCTGTGGTGGCCACGGGAATGCCGCCCGGCATTTGCACAATGGACAGCAAGGAGTCGAGGCCGTTGAGCGCATGGGACTGTACGGGTACGCCGATCACGGGAAGCGTGGTTTGCGCGGCGACCATGCCGGGCAGGTGCGCCGCTCCCCCGGCGCCCGCAATGATGACCTTGAGTCCGCGTTCACGCGCGGTATGCGCGAATACGGCCATGAATTCCGGGGTGCGGTGTGCGGAGACCACACGTTTCATGTAGGGTACGTGGAACTGGTCGAGAATGTCGCACGCATGTTTCATGGTGTCCCAATCGCTTGTGGACCCCATAATGACAGCCACAGGCGGGCAGGACTGGGTGGTGGGAACGACGTTCGTCACGGAATGCTCCTCAAGATGGACAACTCATTACGAGCATTAGACTACGGGAACGGCGCCATGGCGCGGCGCAAACGTCCATCATGAAGAACGGGAAAAATTGTGCCCCCAGCCGGACTCGAACCGGCAACCGACGGATTAGAAGGCCGCTACTCTATCCAATTGAGCTATGGAGGCTTACCGAGTCCCCAGTATGGCACTGGGGACGGATTTTCATTTATGCACGCGTTTCCCCGGATAGGTAGCAGCAGATGGCGTTGACAATGTCCTGCGTGGTCATGTGGTTGTCCTTGCGCTGCTCGTCTACTGGCACGCGGTCGGTAAACGCCTTGGCCAAACCGAAATTGAGCACATGCATTGGCATTCCCGGCAGTTCGTTCTGGTAGAACGCCGTGATTTTCTCGCCCCAGCCGCCTTCCAGCTGCCCGTCTTCCAACGTTACAACCAGTGAATGGTTTTGGATCAGCGCCCGCAATGTCGATTCGTCGAGCGAAGAGAATTGCAGCGGATTGATCCAGCTGGCGTGGATGGGCTCGTCGAGTTCGGCGAGCGCGTCCACCACTTCACCGGCCCACACATGCGCGTCTCCCAAACCGATAAGCGCGACTTGCGATCCATGCTGGCGCGTCACATAGCGGCTCCACGGCTGTCCGTGCCCTTCGATGCGCGCATGCAGCGCGGCCTGCACGTTTACTGGGGTCTCATCCAGGCCGCCACGGTCGGCTTGCAGCACGGCGTTTCCTGGGACGCGGATGACCACGGGCTTGGTGTTCTCAAGGCTCGTGGACCAGTCGACCATGTCGAGCAGCATGCTGGCGCTCGTCGGAGCCAAACAGGTGAGCCCCGGAATGTTGCCGAACATGGCGATGTCGAATGCGCCCGAATGCGTGTTGTCGGCGCCCGTCATGCCGCCGCCGAACGACAATAGCGTCACGGGCTGGCCGTTGAGCGACACTTCCTGTTGCAACTGGTCGAAAGTGCGCTGGAAGAATGTGGCGCTGGTGGCCACCACGGGACGGCATCCCGCCTTGGCCAGTCCCGAGGCGTAAGAGACCGCGTGTTCTTCGGTGATGCCCGTGTCCACGTAATGCGATCCGGCGGCCTTGCGGAACTCGGGCACAATGCCGTTCGAGCCCGGCGTGGCCGGGGAAATCACCACGACGTTGGGTTCCCCCACGAGCCTGGCGCGAATATGGTCCATGACTTTTTGACCATAGTATTTGCGCGCACCCAACGGTTTGCCTTCGTCGCGCAGCGGATCCTGCCAGTGGTTGCGTTCGCAATGGCCTTCGCGGACGCCATGTTCGGCGTCTTGCGCGTCCATGCCAAGGCCCTTCGTGGTGTGGATGTGCACCACAATCGGCTGTTCGCTGTTTTTGACGTCCTGGAATGCCTTGACGAGCGCGTTCACGTCGTTGCCGCCTTCCACATAGCGGTAGTCGAGTCCGAACGCTTCGAACAGGTTGGGCTGGTAGGAACCGCCCGATTCGCGCATCTTGGCGAGCGTGCCATACATGCCGCCATGGTTTTCCGCAATCGACATTTCATTGTCGTTGAGCACAATGATGAGATTGCCCTGCTGGCAACCGGCGTTGTTCAGGCCTTCGAACGCGACGGCCGAGCTGAGCGCGCCGTCGCCGATAATCGCCACCACATTGTTCACGTCGGTCGTCTGGCCGTGTTCATGCGCCAGGTTGCGCGCCTGCGCCATGCCGCACGCCAACGAGATTGCCGTGCCCGTGTGTCCAAGCACAAACTGGTCGTGCTCGCTTTCCGCGGGGTTCGTAAAGCCCGTGACAGTACCGAACTGTTCCGCCTTGGTGAACGCGTCGGCGCGGCCCGTCAGCATTTTATGCGCATACGCCTGATGCGACACGTCAAAAATGATTTTGTCCTGCGGAGAGTCGAACACGTAGTGCAACGCGACACTCGCCTCCACCAGGCCCAGATTCGATCCGATATGGCCACCGTGTTCCTTGCCGAACGCCACAAACGCCGTCCGGATCTCCTTGCACAGTTCCACCAATTCCTGCGGTGTGAGATGTTTGACATCCTGCGGGCCCGAAATCTTGTCCAGCAGATCAGTCCTCATCATTTCCCCCTCGGCTTGCTTCATGTCGTTTCGATATTAGCCAGCGCCACAACCAAACCAGCGCGGCATCACTGAACGCATACAAAACGCGGCGATACACGCCTGTATCGCCGCGCACTCACATATCGGAAATATTCAACGCATCATACGGAACGCACTACTCGATAATGTAGCTCAATCCCATCAGAATAATCAGGAAACTGAAATTCGCGGCGCTGTAGACGGCCAGATAACGGCCTTTCTTGGTTGGGTATTCCTTGGTGACGCACTTGTACGTGATCAGCGACGCCATCGACGCGATGATCGTACCCATGCCGCCCAAGTTCGTACCGATAATCAGCGGCACCCACTTGTCGCAGAATCCGGACAGCAGCAGCGTGGTCGGCACGTTCGAAATGACCTGGCTGAACACGACGGCGACTTCCAGCGGATGCTGGCCCACGAACGCCTGGGCGAGCTCGTCGAACTGCGGGACGCGACGCATGTTGCCAATGAAAATGAAGAACATGATGAACGTGATCGGCAACGCCCAGTCGGTATGGCGGAAGACTCCCGGATCGATCAGGATCACGGCCAATACCACCACTACGCACATGACCCACAGCGGCAAGAGGTCGGATACGGTGAGAATACACAGGATGAACAGCGCCACGTACGCCGCGATATGCCAGTTGCGGCGATGCTTGCCATAACCGTCCACAATGATCTGGTCGGGCTGGGCGCCTTCGGGATTCGGCGCGAGCAGACCGCGCTCGATGCCCGAGGAATCCTTGTCCTTGAACTCGGTGACGGGCTGGGATCCGAAGCACACGCAGCACATGATCACGAGCATGACAAGCGCAAGACCCGAGTACGGCGCCATGATCTCGAGGAACCGTCCCGTGGACAGGCCTGTAAGCGCCTTGAGGTACAGGTTGTGCGCGTTGCCGATAGGCGTGAGCATGCTGCCCACGTTCGCGGCGATCGTCATGAGCACGCACATCATGACGGACTTGTCTTCCAGTTTGGCCATTTTCAGCACGGCCACGCCGAACGGCACGAAAGTGACGAGCGCCACGTCGTTCGTGATGAACATGGCGGAAATGAACGGAAGGGCGACCAACGTGATGGCGAGGCCGCGCGCCGTGTTGACACGGTGCAACAGCGCGGAACCGATGACGCGGAATACGCCGAGTCGTTGCAGACCGCACACCACCAGCATCAAGCAAACCAGCTGGGCGATGGTGCTGACATGCACGTAGCCCCAATAATCATTATCGGGATGCACAATGAAGCAGGAGATGAGAGCCAGGATCGTGGCAACGACGAGAATGGTTTCGCTCCTGAGGATCGTGAGCAACCTACGTCGCATTCGTCTCCTCCGTGAACAGACTGCAAATACTGTCCCATCCTACATGGAATTGCGCCATTCATGACACTTCGGCGTGCTGAATTTCCGACCAAAAATTGAAAAAGTCGGTAAAAAGGGCACGATGATGCGCCTTAATTACCGACAAATCTCTATAGACACGCCGAACCGTTCGCAGGCAGAGATTATTCGTCCTTCTCCAACATGAATCCCGCCGCGGCTTCCGTGGCGCCCGTGGGCACGAAACGCACCGAGACTTGTTCGCCGTCGCGCTGCACGTCCATATCGATGTCGAGGTTCGAGACCATGTCGGGCGCGCACGCAATATTGTGCTTGTCGGTCTGTTCCTTGTTCATCGTCATTTTGATCGTGAACGATCCCGTGCCGTCACAATAGGTGTGCAATGTGTACTGGCCATGCTCCAGCGGACTGAGCACCATCATGTCGCTGCTCAAGGAGGCGTGCCGGTTGCCGCCCGCATCCTCGGTGGGCTGGGCCCACCATGAAATCTTGGCGAGCATCTCGTGCGATGACGACAGACTCAAGCGGTGCGGCTTGTCGTCTTCCTCGAAGCCCAGATGTCTGTTCACCTGGTTCATCCAGACCATGGTGTCGGGAGTAGATGGCACGGTGTCGGCCGTGTTGACGCGTACTTTGTCCTGTACCGAGGCGTCGGACGTGATGATCGAAGTGATGTCGGCGATGCCGCCCGTATGCGAACACTCGCTTACGCCCAGGAGCATGGCAAACATAGCTACACCGCTCGCCAATTTTGCAACTGCTCTATACATGGTTCTTTACTTCCGCTTCTTCTGATTCGCTCGCACATCATTGTGTACCCAAATCCACAATGGTCCAGGGACAGATTCCCGGCTATCCCCTTCTCGCGGCAGTCTCTTTGCTACCACGATGTGCGCATGCGGCGGCCCGTCCATCACGGATCACGCCCATCGCATGAGCAAACTCCTGTATATTATACGGAGTTTTTACGAATACTGTAGTAGCAGAACACGCCCCACATCATGACAAAAACGGCAATATAAAGCCATAATATGAACATTTGTCATACGACGGGGGTGCCCATTGTCGGGCATATATCACACATCGCCTTGCCCTAATTGCACATTACCGGGCGCGCAGTTGCGCACGCTCCTGTTCTAATTGGACAAGCGAACGCAACATGGCTATTTTTTCCGGACCTTCGGGCATATGGTCCATCTGCATTTGCATGGCGGCAATGCGGCGCATATACCCCAGATCCAGCAGCTTTTTCGCCAGATCATCCACGGCGGTGCGCTGGGACTCGCTCGGATGGTCGGCGTCGGGCCGGCCGGTTTCTCCGCGCGAGCCGAAACGCTCATGGGAGGCGACAGGCACGTCCATCACGCTCAGCTCGTCGATCACGGGCATGATCACGGGTCCCGCCACCTCGCGCACATGGGCGTTCCACGCCTGCGCGGGCTGGCCGTTGGGCAGGCCGCCGGCCACCACCAGCGCCTGGAACACGCCGCGGAACGCCGGAACCATGAACGAGTCGACGGTAAGCGCGCCGAACAGTTCCGGTTCCAACGCGTATGGCGCCTGCAACACAAGCGCCATGAACTGCTGCTCGGTCATGAACACGGTGTCGTCCACGGCGAAGTACTGCTGGCGGCGTGCGTTGCGCCTGGCCGTATCCAGACGTTCCACACGCTGCTGCGAGGGCGAGACCTGCTCGTAGCGCGAATTGGAACGGTAGCTCTGGGGTTGCGCATAGGCGTCCTCGTCGCGCACATGCTGGCGCGATCGCTCCGCGTTCGCCTCCTTGCGCATGACGTCCACTTCCACGCCAATCATCCCGGCCATTTTGCGCACATACATGTCGTACATCGAGCGGTCGCGGATCTGGGCCAGAATCGGCGCCACGGCTTTCATGGCGCCCACCTGTCCCGTGGTGTACTGCAAATCGAAGTGGCTGACGAGCTCGCGCATCACAAAATCGTAGAGCGGAGAGGCATGGTCGATGAGCGAGCGCACGGCCTCGTCGCCATGGTAAATGCGCAGGTCGCACGGGTCGAGATTGTCCCTTGCCACGGCCACGAACGTCTGCGCTTGGAACGAGGTGTCCAGGCCGAACGCGCGCAAGGCGCCCTTGCGTCCCGCGGCGTCGCCGTCGAAGGTGAACACTACGCGCGAGCTCGCCGTCTGGCCTTCCACTTTTTGCGGGCCCACGAGCTGGATGCCGCTGATCTTGTCGTCGCTGATCAGGCGGCGGATGATGTTGGCGTGTTCCTTGCCGAACGCCGTGCCGCAGGTGGCCACGGCCGTGTCGATGCCGGCTAGGTGCATGGCCATCACGTCCGTATAGCCTTCGACGATTACGGCTTGGCGTTTCTTTTGAATGCTGTTTTTGGCCAGGTCAAGCCCGTAGAGCACCTGGCTTTTGCGGTACAGGGCCGTGTCGGGCGTGTTCAGGTATTTGCCGGCGTTGTCGTCGTCAAACAGTTTGCGGGCGCCGAATCCCAGCGTGTTGCCGGCCGTGTCGCGGATCGGCCAAGTGGCCCGGCCGCGGAAATAGTCGTATACGGTGCCGTTGTTGCCACGGCGCGCAAGGCCCGCGTCCATCATTTCCTGCTGCGTGAAGCCTTTTTCCGAAAGGTGGCGTACGAGGTTGTCCCAGCCTTTGGGCGCATATCCGCAGCCGAAATGCATGGCGTCGTTCCAAGAGAAGTTGCGTCCGTCGAGCATTTTGTGGGCGACCACGGCTTCCGGGTTGTGGGCGATCTGGTCGACGAAGAACCGTTGCGCTTCCTCGTTGGCGGCAAGCAGGCGCTGGCGCGTGGAGCGTTCCTCGCGCGGCTTGCCCGTACCCGAATGCTCATAATGCAGTTCAATATGGTATTGGTCGGCAAGCAATTCCACGGCGCCACGGAAATCCACGCCGTCACGCTGCTCTATGTATTTGAAGGTGTCGCCGCCCGCGCCGCACGCAAAGCAGTGCCACAATCCCATTTGCGGATTGACGCTCATGCTGGGCGACTTGTCGTCATGAAACGGGCACAATCCCATGAACCTGCCGCCGCCGGCCGATTTGAGTTGCACGTCGGCGGACACAATCTCATAAAGGTCCGCCGTTTGCCTGACCTTGTCTACATCTTCCTGCGTAATCTTCCCTGCCATAAGCAATCAGCATACCTCAGGAGCATACGAGCGCGTGAAGGCCTACCGCGGATGCGTCGGTCAAGCTGGCCACCTGGTCGATGGCCACACGCAGGCATTCGTCGCGCGTGGACGCCTCGTTCCAGTCCCCGAGGAATACGGGTTCCAGCACGGGCGACGGCTTTGGATAATGCGCCATCATCACGTCCACAAGGTCTTCCACAATACGCAGCTCCTCATAATGCATGGGCTTGCGCTGGCGGGGAGCCATCACGAAATGCACGGCGATGCCCTTGAGCGCCACAATTTCGTAACGCGTGAGCTCGGGAACCACAATATCGGCGTCATAGCGCGCCAACGGACCCGGACCGTAGGTTTCACGCATGCTGGCCTCCACGGATCCCGCGAACCGGCCGATCAGGAAGCTCGTAATGTTTTTCAGATGCGCAAGCGCGCGGCGCGAACCGTCGAATTCCTTGGGGAATACGCCCAGGCGCGTCAAACGCGCGAAAGTTTTGACGAGCAGGTCCGCGTCCCACTGCATTCCGTACCATGCGCGGATATCTTGCACAATGGCGTCGATCACCGAGGCCGACCGCAGCACGGCCGGGTCGCAAGCCCCGATGGCGATGGCGTCTTCCACGTCGTGCACACTGTAGGCGATGTCGTCGGAAAGGTCCATGATCTGGCATTCGAGCGGCGTGCAGCCGGCGGGAGCCCCGCGTTTGAGCCATTGGAACACGGGTTCGTCGTCCGGATACACGCAGAATTTACGGCCTTTGCCGAGCAGCTGTCCTTGTGCGAGCGTCCACGGGTATTTGACGGCGGCATCCAGCGAGGCGCGCGTGAGGTTCAGTCCCGCGCTGGCCCCGTCGGGGAACATGACTTTGGGTTCGAGGCGCGTCAGGATGCGCAAGGTTTGCGCGTTGCCCTCGAATCCGCCGATGGATGCGGCGATCCGCGCAAGCGCGCTTTCGCCGTTGTGGCCGAAGGGCGGGTGCCCCAAGTCGTGGGCCAGGCATGCCGTGTCCACCACATCGGGATCACAGCCTAGCATTTGCGCGATTTGGCGGCCGATTTGCGCCACTTCCAGCGAATGCGTGAGCCTTGTGCGCACAAAATCGTCGCTGCCGGCCACCAGCACCTGCGTTTTGGTGCCGAGTCTGCGCAACGCCGAGGAATGGATGAGTCGCGCGCGGTCGCGTTCAAATTCCGTACGCCTTACGGATTTGGGCGGCTCGGGGGCCCAGCGTTCAAGATCGCCGGGCCCGTAGCCTTCATAGCGGTCGATCGCGTCGCCGCGCGCGCCGATCACAGCAGCGAGCTTTCGTCCATAAGCGCCAAATCGGATTCGTCCAGCACTTCGCGCGCATGCTCATACAGGCGCGGCACCCTGTTGCGCAAGCATGTGAAAATCTCGTAGCTGATCGTGTCGGCGGCCGCGGCCCAGTCGTCGGCCGTCGGCTCGCCAAAGTCGGCGCCGCGGCCCGGTCCGAACAATTCCACGGTGTCGCCGATATGCACGCCAAGCTGTTCGGCGTCGCCATGCAAGTCGATGATGAACTGGTCCATGCACACGCGGCCCGAGACGCGCATGATGCGCGGGCCGTCCTTCGTCATGACGCGCAACGGCGCGCCCAGCCTTGTGGTGTGCTTGGATCCCGTTTCATTGAATCCCGAGGCGGAACGGTGGATGCCGTCGGCATAGCCCACGGGAATGATGGCCGCGGAAGTTTCTTCGTCCGTCACGTACACGCGCCCGTAGCTCAGGCCATGGCCCGCGCTTACGGTTTTGACCGAGCTGATCTGCGCCTGCAGCGTCATGGCCGGCGTAAGTTCGAAATCCTGTGGTGTGCCCATCGCGGGGTCGGCTTCGTAGCCGTACAAGCCCACGCCCGGGCGCACGAGGTCGTAATGGATATTCGGACGCGTCAGGGTGGCGGCCGTATTGGCCAGATGACGGATCTGCGGCGCGATGCCCGCGTCCTTCATACGGCGCGTGAACTCTTCAAACACCGCGATCTGGCGGTCGGTTTCCTCCACGAAATCCGGAACGTCGGGGGCGTCGGCCACGGCCAGGTGGCTCCACTGCCCCACGATTTCAATACTGCCCTCGTCGGCGGCGGCCTTTAGGGCGGCCGCGGCCTCGTCGAATTGCGCCAACGTGAAGCCGTTGCGGCCGAATCCCGTGTCCACCTTCACGTGGAGGCGCGCCTTGAGTCCCGTCTGGCGCGCGGCGGCCACAATATGTTCGAGCGCGGTGAGCGTGCCGACGGACACGTCGATGTGTTCCTTGATGAGTTCGTCGTACGCGACCATCAGCGGGTTGTTGACCCATGTGAGGATATGCGCGCGGTCTTCGCCAATGCCCGCGCGACGCAGCAATAGCGCCTCGCGCGCCTGCGCGGTGCCGAGCCAGGTGGCGCCGCCCGCGAGCGCCGCGAGCGCCGTGGGGATAAGGCCATGTCCGTAGGCGTCGGCCTTGACCACGCCCATCACGGCGGTATGTGGAGAGTTAGGGTCGGCGTTCACCACTTGCACGAGATGGCGCATGTTGTCGCGCAATACGCGCATGTCCACGATGGCCTGCGCCGGATATTCACGCAGCGCATGCTGGTAGTTCGCCTCCCCTTGCTTGTTCGAAAAGTCCCATTGTGTAAGCGCACTAGCAGTCATGTGTTCCATTGTTGTCTTTCGCGGCGACGAACCGCGCGTTTCCTCCTGAACTTAGCGATTGGGCGAATTGCGGCTTACCATGCGTGGCGCTGGTAGGCGATGCGCGTGGTGTCGACGGGCCGGTCCACAACCTGGATGAGGCCGCAGCGCGCAAATCCGCATCCTTCCAGCACATGTTGCATGGCTTTGTTGTTGGGGTGCGTGTCCGCGCGCACGTTGCCGTAGTGTTGCACGGCCCAGTTGATGCAGTCGCGCGCCGCGTGGCGCACGAGCCCCGCGGAGGCGATGCGGTGGATCGTCACGTACGGGTCGTTGTCGAGCCACGCGCCCTCGATATGTCCGTAAGCGGGGTCGACTCCGGGGCACAGCGCGAACTGTGCGAGAATGCGTTCGCTCCCCTGTTCCCCGAGGTGGTCCGTCAGCAGTATGGTCCGCTGGTTGGCGATGTCGTCGCGGACCACTTCGGGTTTGGGAAATTGCGTGCCCCATTGCGTGGGGTTGCCGTTGCGTGCCATGAGGGCGCGGGCCTGTTCATAGATGCGTTCCATATGCGGGAGATCTTGCATGGTGGCGTGGCGGAACCGCCGTGGCTCATGGTCCTTCATTCGCTCTCCTTTATATATGACGCGAGCATCCGTTCGTTAACCTAGCACGATTTTCCTTCCCATGCGCGGGGACATGTTATTTCCGTGCGATTTTGGTCACGAGCATGCCGGAACGTTCGAGTTGTGCGCTGTTGGCGTCCGTGCGCGCGCGGAACGCGACGACGGGTTCGCCCTCGAACGTGATGGTGTGCGCTTTCTTGTCGCGCGCCAGATAGAAGTGGTAGGTGGCGTGTTCGTCGCCGCGTACCGTGTGGATGATGGACGGGGCTTCCTGCGGCTGGCCCGTGACATGTTCGCACAGGAATTTCGCTTTGGCTTCCACTGACAGGTCGCAGCCGATATACCACGAGACGCCCTCGCCGAACGGATGTTGCACAATGGCGGGAACGTCGTCCAGTTCCATGTCCTGCGCTTCCGGGCCCACGTAGCGGGCCAGCACTTGCGCGCCCTCGCCTACCGAGGTGACGTCGTTGGCCCACAGGCGTACGGTGGCGCCGCTGTCGAGTTGCAGCGCGTCTGGTTCGCCGTCCGCTTCGCCCAGAATCACGACTTCCTCGCTGCGTACTCCGGCGATGTCGCGCAGCATGCCCGGGTATCCGCCGAGTGCCGCGTGGAAGTTTTCGTCCATAAGTCCCGTGGCGTAGTCGATGATGACGCGTCCTCCCGCGCACACGAATTCGCGTACGCGGCGTGCGGCTTGCTCGGAAATGTTGACCATCGTGGGCATCACGATGGTCCGGTAGGCGCTCCAGTCTCCGCGAAGCGGCACCACATCGGCGCGTGCGCCCGCGTCGAGGAACGCGTAATACCAGTCGCGTACGGCGTGGAAATGGTTCAGTTGCATGCTCGGCAACGTTTCGCAGCGCGTCATCCATTCGCAGTCGGCGTCGAACAGGATGGCCGTGTCGCCGGCCATCACTTCGCTGCCCTGCACGCCCGCTTTGGACAGCGCCTCGAGAGTTGCGCCCAGTTCGCACACTTCGCGGAACAGTTTGGAGTCCTCGCCCGCGTGCGGCACCATGGCCGAATGGAAGGTTTCCGCGCCCGAACGCGATTGGCGCCATTGGAAGAAGCAGATGGCGTCGGCGCCCAACGCGACGTGTTCGAGCGCGTCGCGCGTCATTTCGCCGTGGCGCTTGCGCGCATTCAGCGGCTTCCATTGCACGGCGGACGTGGAGTGCTCCATCAGGTACCACGGGCGTCCGTTGGCGAATCCCGAGACGAGCGAGTCGGAGCACGCCAGTTCGTCCACATGCGTGCGGCCGGCCGTGAAATAGTGGTCGTTGGAGACGAAATCCACTTCGTCGCTCCAGTCCGCATAGTCCATGACGCACTGGTCGGTCGAGACCATGAAGTTGGTGGTGATGGGCTTGTCGGGGCAAATCGATTCGATCATGTCGCGTTCGGCCTTGTAGAATTCCTTGATCGAGTCGGAGCCGAAACGTTCGTAGTCGAGCTGCTGGGCAGGGTTGACCATCGAGTCGGCGCCCATGTGGCGCGGCACGAGCACTTCGCTAAACGAGTTGAGGTGCTGGCTCCAGAACGCCGTGCCCCACGCTTCGTTGAGCGCGTCGATCGTGCCGTATTTGCGTTTACACCAGCGACGGAACGCGTCTTCGGAGTTCTTCGAATAGTCGTGGCGCTGGTTCCAGCCGTACTCGTTGCCGATATGCCATGCCGTCACATACGGGTTGTCCTTGTAGCGTTCGGCCAGGCGCTTGCACACTTCCAGCGCGAAACGCTTGAAAATCGGGCTTTCCGCGCTCCACGACTGGCGGCTGCCCGCGTTGATCACGTCGCCGTTGGCTTCCACGGGCAGCACTTCGGGATACTTTTCATACAGCCACATGGGGGCCGTGGCCGTCATGGACGCCAGATCCACGGAGATGCCGTTGCTGCCGAGCTTGTCGATAATCGTGTCGAGCCACGTGAAATCCCATTCGTATTCGGTGGGCTGCAGCTTGTCCCAGCTGAAAATGCCAAGCGCCACCACATTCACGTGCGCCTTTTTCATGAGGCGGATATCGTCGTCCCACACCGACTCGGGCCATTGGTCAGGATTGTAGTCGCCTCCGTACGCGATGCCTTTGCCATCGGCGGTGAGCAGTTGCGGCCAACGGAATTCGCGGCGTTGCGCGTTCGGTCCGTGTCCCAGTGGCCAGTTGTCTGCGTGCTGCATGATTGATAGTCCTTACGTTGTCCGGTTCCCCATTGAATCCGGTTCTATGTTCAGTAGTAATAAAATTTACTTATTAAGTAAAGAAAGGGCACTCGGTCTTTACAATATTCGCAAGACGGGCGCCCCATATTGTCGACTATTACCGTCGATAATTATTTGACGGTCCGCATATCCGCCACGGCCGGCGCGAGGACGGACTCGATATCGGCCGGCTCGATGACGGCGGCACCGTCGTCGGAATTTTCGTCGTCCGATTCAAGGTCGTCCTCGATCTCGCCCGACGCGAGCTTCGCTTCGAGTTCGGCGACGATACGGGCGTGCATCTTTTCGTCGATCTTCACTTTGAACGCGTACGTGAGCATGCTCAGTACGATCAAGGCGAGCGGCACGTAGAACGCCCACGTATTAAAGGTGGCGCGGCCAGACGACGTGATGTCGGAAGCCGTCGCCGTGCCCGTCATGCCGGCGGCCACGGCGATGGCGCCCACAATGCCGTTCGAGAACGCGCCCGCGATCTTGTCGATCATCGGACGGACCGAAAGCGTGACGGCCTCGTTGCGCTTGCCGTTCTTCAGCTGGCCGTACTCGATCGAGTCGGTCAGGCCCAGGATCGCCGTCATCTGCACGAAGGTGCCCGGAATGTAGAAGAAGATGAGCGCGACAACAATCGTCGGCAGGCTCTTGGGTCCCATGATGAAGATGATGTAGGCGATGATCATGAGCACGTCCCCGCCCAGGAACAGGAACTTGCGCGGAATGAACTTGTTGAGCACGGGATAGATTGGGGCCGCGATCATGCCCACCACAATGGAGACGACGCCGACAATCGAATACGCTTCCGCCATGTTGAGGATATATTTGAACAGGTACAGCAGCACGCCGCCCGTGATGACGTTGGCCACGGCGTAGAAGAAGTAGCTCAGCGCCACCCACAGCAGCTGGTCGTTCTGGGCAATGGCCTTGAACGCCGCCAGCGGCGAGCCGTTCTTTTGCGCCTTGGCGCGCAACGCGCTTTTGCTTTCCTTCGTGCCGAAAGCCACGCCCCACGCGGTCAGCAGGCCGAGCAGGCCCGCGAAGATGCCGAAGCTTGTCCATCCGGACTGGCCCTGGACCCATTCGCCCGTGAACTTGGCCGTGAAGAACGTCACGATCGGCACCACGATGATCGTCACGCCGTTGTAGCCGATCGAGCCGCCCAGAGAGCCGAGCGACGTGTAGACGGAACGCTCGTGGGAATCTTCGGACAGGGCCGGGATCATGCCCCAGTAAGAGATGTCGCGCAGCGAATAGAACACGTCGAGCGCGATGAACGTGATGACGAACAGCACAATGAAGGCCGTGGTGTTCACGTTGACGAGGCCGAACAGGCCCGAGTACACCACGGCGATAAGGATGGCCGACACGGTGCCGCCGATAAGCTGCCACGGGCGGAAGCGGCCCATCTTGGTGTTCGTGTTGTCAATGAGGTTGCCCAGCAGCGGGTCGAGGAAGATTTCCGCGATACGGATCACGACGATCAGGCCCGTGATGATGCCGATGAGCTTGTCGGCCAAATGCTTGTCGACATTGACGAACATTGCGGACGTGACATAGATGACGAAATAGGTGTTGAGCGCGTTGTAGAAGCCGGACTGGCCCACGTTGCCGCAGGCGTACGCGAATTTTCTGCCGACATTCGTTTTTTTGGTAGGGGTTGGTTGGGATGCGGTTTCCATTACTTCTTCTCCTTCGAAGACGGACGGCGTGAAACTCCTGGTGCCGTTCCATGAATCGATCGTTGATCCACGTATTCACAAAGCCTACACATTTACTAAATGAAAGTAAAATTTATTACCAAATTTTAGTGTTGACGGCGTGTCCCACCACGAACAATCCGCACCGCTCCCCCTGTCGCGGACAAATGTCTCCCACACGCACAAGGCCGGAACCCTGGAAAGGATTCCGGCCTTGTGCAATGTTTGGTTATTGGCTCAGGCGCCTAGGTCAGTCGACCGAGACCTTGCTTGAGCGGTTGGCTTTGACATGTTCGCCCAGGTCGTTGTCCTTGGACTTGCTCGTCGAGCCTTCGAGTTCCTCGGCCTCGAGTTCGAGGTTCTTGACGGAGGACTCAGTTTCCGCGAGCACCACGTTCTCGGAGTTGGCGACGGTCTCAACAGCGGAGACTTCGTTGTTCTCGTTGGCGTCGGTGTTGTCGGCGGCCAGACGGCGCTCCAGTTCCTTGACCATCTCGGCGTGGGACTTTTCGTCGATCTTGACCTTGAACATGTAGATGAGCATGGAGGCCACGATGAATCCCAGCGGGATGTAGAAGGCGAAGACGTTGAAGGTCTGGATGTTGGAGGCGGTCATGTCGGCCGCGGTTGCGGAACCGGTCATGCCTGCGGCCACTGCGATGAAGCCGACGATACCGTTGGAGCAAGCGCCAGCGATCTTGTCGAGCATCGGGCGGACCGAAAGCGTGACGGCCTCATTACGCTTGCCGTTCTTCAGCTGGCCGTACTCGATGGAGTCGGTCAGGCCCAGGATGGCGGTCATCTGGATGAAGACGCCCGGGGTGTAGAAGAAGATGAGCGCGGTGACGATGACTGCGAGGTTGTGGGAAGCCATGATGAAGATGACGTAGGCCACGACCATGAGCAGCGTGCCGCCCAGGAACAGGTAACGACGCGGGATGAAGCGGTTGAGGACCGGGTACAGCGGAGCTGCGATCAGGCCCACGAAGATCGGGACCACACCCACGAGCGAGTAGGAGGTCGGCATGTCGAGGACGAACTTGAACAGGTAGAACATCACGCCGGAGGTTGCCACGTTGGCCACCGCGTACAGCAGGTAGGACAGTGCGACCCACAGGAGCTGGTCGTTCTGGGCGATCGCCTTGAAGGCGTCGAGCGGAGAACCGGACTTCTGTTCCTTCTGGCGCAGTTCGCTCGTGGATTCCTTGGCGCCGAACGCCACGGAGCAGGAGGTCAGGATCGCGAGGATCGCGGCGATGATCGCGAAGGCGGTCCAGCCGGACTGGCCTTCAGCCCAAGTGCCCGTGAACTTCCAGGTGAAGAAGGACACGACCGGGATGACGATGATGGTGATGCCGTGGTAGCCGATAGTGCCGCCGAAGGAGGCCATGGCCGTGAAGATGGAGCGCTGCTTGGAGTCCGAGGACAGAGCAGGCACCATGCCCCAGTAAGAGATGTCACGGATCGAGTAGAACACGTCGAGCACGATGAACGTGACCACGAACAGGATCATGAAGGCGGTGGTGTTGACGTTCACAAGGCCGAACAGACCCGTGAAGATGACCACCAAAAGGATTGCCGAGACGATACCGCCGGCGAGCTGCCATGGGCGGAAACGTCCGAAGCGCGTGTTCGTGTTGTCGATCAGGTTGCCCAGCAGCGGATCAAGGAAGATCTCACCAATACGGATGGCAACCACAAGACCGGTGATGATGCCGATCAGCTTGGCGGCAAGCGCCGGATCGGTTTTTGCGAACAGCGTGGAGGTCGCGTACACGATGAAGTACGTGCTCAACACGTTGTAGAACGCGGACTGGCCTACGTTACCGAAGGAGTAAGCCACCTTGCGGCTCAAGTCCATGTTGTTTTTTGTAGTCGGCTTTGCTGCTGACTGCATATAGTCTTCTCCTTTGAAGAACAAGGGCGATGAATCTTACCGCCAGCAACATCGGCGTTGATGCTGCCGATGATGGACGGGCGCATTGGTCGCCTGTCCCCTTTTTATTACGGTAAATTTCATAACCCTCATTTTTAATCGGGCTTTGTGCTGCACCGTCGCCGGCACCGCACTGTCGCCGTCCCATCAACTTGGCGGGCGGAGATGTTCTCCGTGCCGTCGATGTCGCGTTGACAAGTTCATTTATACGCGCCGATTTACCGGTTGCCAAGAGGTGTAACACTTCCTTCATTACTCCCTCACAAACGGGGGTATATATGCATGGAACGTGAAGAAATCGCCATTTTTCAGGGTTTTACGTAATGAAAATATGAAGAATTTGTTTGTGGCGTAACGGGCTCTATTGCATACGCAACTTTCTTGAATTACTATATTCAGTAAATTGTTTTACTTCCGTGGAATACAAAGTAGTAGTCCACCAGAAAGGTAGGCATATATGCCACAGCAAACAGCATTGAGCTCCACCCTCGTGATGAAGCGCTCCGACAAGCCGGCCTCCTCCTGGCTGACCGATCCGCAAGTGTATGCGGTCAACCGCCTGCCCGCGCACTCGAGCCACCGTTTCTACACGCACCGGCCGAGCCTGCACGAAAGCATGGGCCTCAAGCAGAGCCTGGACGGCGAATGGAACGTGCAGATGGTGAACGCCTCCGACTTCAATGTGGAGCATGCTGATTTTGCGGCGCCGTCGTTCCATGACGACGACTTCGATACCGTGCAGGTGCCGGGACATCTGCAGATGCAGGGCTTCGGCGCACCCCAGTACGTCAACATCCAGTACCCGTGGAGCGGCCACGAGGATCCGCAGCAGCCGAACGTGCCCGAGCACAACCCCGTGGCGCTGTACCGCGTGCGCTTTGACGCGGCCGACGCCATCGCCGACGCGATCGGCGAGAACCGCCAGGTGACGCTCACGTTCCATGGCGCACAGACGGCCATCTACGTGTGGCTCAATGGCACGTTCATCGGCTACGGCGAGGATTCCTTCACGCCCAGCGAGTTCGACGTGTCCCGCGCCATCAAGAAGCAGAACAACGTGCTCGCCGTGGCGCTGTACCAGTACGCGTCCGCGAGCTGGCTGGAAGACCAGGACTACTGGCGCCTGTACGGACTGTTCCGCAGCGTGGAACTGACCGCACACCCGGCCGTGCACATCAACGACCTGCAGCTCGTGGCCGACTACGACCACACCACTGGCGAAGGCGCCATCCGCGGCACCATGACGCTCAACAATGCCGAAAACGCCGACCGTGTGGCCGCGCGCCTGCTCGACGGCGACGGCAACGTGGCCTGGACGGGCGAATTCGACGCCGCCGATTCCATCACGCTCGACGAGGCGGCCGGTGTTGTCGCGCCGTGGAGCGCCGAAGCGCCGAACCTGTACACGCTGGAATTGACCGTGCTCGACGCCTCGGGCGCCACCATCGAAGTCGTGCCGCAGCGTCTGGGCTTCCGCCACTTCGAAATCGAAGACAAGATCATGAAGATCAACGGTGAGCGCGTCGTTTTCAAGGGCGTCAACCGCCACGAATTCAACGCCCACCGCGGCCGTGTGGTCAGCGAAGCCGACATGCTGTGGGACATCCGTTTCTTCAAGCAGCACAACATCAACGCCGTGCGCACCTCGCACTACCCCAACGTGGACCGCTGGTACGAGCTGTGTGACGAATACGGCATCTACATGATCGACGAGACGAACATCGAAACGCACGGCAGCTGGAACGCGCCGGGCGACGTGCTCATGGCCGACACCGCCGTCCCGGGCGACAAGCCCGAATGGCAGGGCGCCTGCCTCGACCGCATCCACACGATGATCAAGCGCGACTTCAACCACCCGGCCGTCGTCATCTGGTCGCTGGGCAACGAGTCCTATGCGGGCACCGTGTTCGAAGCCATGAGCCAGCTGAGCCACGAGCTCGACCCGATGCGCCCCGTGCACTACGAAGGTGTGTTCTGGGCCCGTCCGCTCGACTACATTTCCGACATGGAAAGCCGCATGTACGCCAAGCCGGACTGGATCGAGAACTATGTAACGAGCAACCCGAGCAAGCCGTACATCTCCTGCGAATACATGCACGCGATGGGCAACTCGCTGGGCGGCATGAAGCTGTACACCGATCTGGAACGTTACCCGCTGTACCAGGGCGGATTCATCTGGGACTACATGGACCAGGCCCTCTGGCAGCAGCTTCCCGACGGCACGCAGCGCCTGACGTACGGCGGCGACTGGAACGACCGTCCCACGGACTACGAGTTCGCGGGCAACGGCATCGTGACGGCCGACCGCAAGCCGAGCACGAAGACCAATGAAGTCAAGCAGCTGTACGCCAACGTGAAGCTCACCGTGGACGGCACTGGCGTGGACGTGGTCAACGACAACCTGTTCACTTCCACCACCGACTACGTGTTCACCGCGCGCGTGCTCGCCGACGGCAAGGAAATCTGGAGCACCGATCTTGACATCGGCATTCCGGCCCTGTCCCGCGGACACGTGGACATCGCGTGGCCGGCCGGCCCGCAAGGCGCCGAAATCGTCTACGAAGTCGCGCAGCGCCTGGCCGCCGCGACAAACTGGGCTCCCGCCGGCTACGAGCTGAGCTTCGGCCAGTTTGTGGCGCAGCGCCCCGTGATCGCCGGGCCGTCCAACGACGGCTACGCCACTGTCGTTGACGCCCGCTGGAACGTGGGCATCCACGGCACCGTGGCGGCCGATGAGGCCAAGGACAAGGACTTCGAGCTCATCTTCTCGCGCGCCCAGGGCGGCCTCGTGTCGATGCGCTCGCAGGGGCGCGAAATGGTGATCCGCAAGCCGCAGCTTGTGACGTTCCGTCCGCTTACCGACAACGACCGCGGCAACGGCTCGGGCTTCGACCGCGCGCAGTGGTTCGGCGCGGGACGCTACGCCAAGCTCGTCAAGGAGGACGTGGTCACCGACACCAACAGCGTGGATGCCACGTACACGTATGCGCTGGCCACGCCGCAGGCCACCGAAGTCACGCTGCGCTACCGCGTGGATTCCAAGGGCAAGATGCGCCTGACCGTCTCCTACCCGGGAGGCGTGGACGCCGCCTCGCTGCCGGCCTTCGGCATCGAGTGGATGCTGCCGCTGCAGTACTCCTGCCTCAAGTTCTACGGACTGGGGCCGGACGAGACCTACAAGGACCGCGACAACGGCGCCAAGCTCGGCATCTTCACGTCCACGGCGCACGCCAGCGCCGCCGACTACCTGGTCCCCCAGGAAACCGGACAGCGTACGGGCGTGCGCTGGGCCGAGGTGACCGACCAGTTCGGCCACGGCCTGCGCGTGCAGCAGGCCGGCGAGCAGACGTTCAACATGAGCCTGCTGCCCTACAGCACGCTGCAGCTGGAAGATGCCTGGCACCAGGACGAGCTGCCGCAGCCGCGCCACACCTACATGCGCCTGCTGGCCGACCAGATGGGCGTGGGCGGCGACGACTCGTGGGGCGCTCCCGTGCACGACCAGTTCCTGCTCGACGCGGACAAGCCGCTGACGCTGGACGTGACGATCGACCTGATCTGATAGTCCCGGCGTCATAACGCCAACGCAAGAAGGGCCACCGATGATTCGGTGGCCCTTCTTTCATGCACTTTTATGTAGTGCGCGGCTGTGGTGTGCGGCAGGCGGTGCGATCGCCCGTGACATCCGCCCGGACCGCCCACCCGCCTTATTCGCCCGCGAGCGCGAAGCTTTCGCGCTCCACGACGCGTGTGGAGATCAGCACATGGTGGCGCACGTCGCGTTTCGTGGTGATCGCCTCGGCCAGCGTGAAAATGCCCGTTCGCGCCAGTTCCTGCTGATCGATGTGGTAGGTGGTCAGCGGCGGCGACGTGTATTGGGAAATCGGCTGGTTGTTCACGCTGATGATGCGCACGTCGCGCGGCACCACGATTCCCGCGGCATTGAACACCTGCAGCACGCCCACGGTGAGCGCGTCGGCCGCGCAAATGAACACGTCGGGAAGGTCGTCGCGGTGCTCGGCCACAATGCGTTCGCCAATCTTGCGGCCGGATTCCACGTTGAATACGCCGTCGATGTAGCTCAAGCCCTCGGTGTCGAGTCCCAGTCGTGGCGCCCAGTTGTGGAACGCCACATGGCGCACGTCGTCCGGGTAGTCGTGGCTGCCCATGATGTGCCCGTATCCGCCGATGTATCCCACGCGTTTGGCGCCCGCGCGCACGCATTCGTCAAGCGCGTCGAGCATGGTTTGCGACAGGTCGGGCTGGACGGAGTCGAACAGGTTGGGCGCGGGATTGATATCGAGGAAGACGCCGTAGGGCAATGCCTTGTGCAGGCGTTCCATGTCGCGGTACGGGATCGCTTCGGCACCCACGGCGATGAATCCGTCGTAGCGCGCGCCGTCGCGAATCAGCGCCTCGATATCCGTGTAGAACGTGTAGTTCATGTGCTGTTCGGTGGCGCATTGCGTCACCACGTCGCGCAGCTCGTTGAAATAGTCGTCGTACACGTGGTCGCCGGCGTCCACAATGTCGAGAATCGCGATGTCGCGCGGAACGGTGATCGTGCGGCTCTGCATGGTGTAGCCGAGCTCCTCGCTCACTTCGATGATCTTGCGGCGCGTCTCCTCACGGATCGACAGCGTGGGATCGCCGTTGAGCAAACGGGAGACCGTGGCTTGCGAGAACCCCGATTGTTTCGCAATTTCTTTAATGGTTACCATAGTCTGTGAATAGTCCTCAAATCATTACAAGTAACTCGATATAAGTAAATATATTACCAATAATTTTACCGCATTATTCCGCGATTCGATACCATTTCGAGACTTGGCTTTGCGAAGCCTTACCAGCTTGCGGCCGCGATCAGCGTGCGCGTGTATTCGTGGGTCGGATGGCGCAACACGGCATGCGTCTCCCCGCGTTCCACCACGAGTCCGTTGTGCATGACGACCAGACGGTCGGCGATATGCTGTACGACGCCCAAATCGTGGGAGACGACCACCATGGCCATGTCGGGATTCGCTTCGCGCACGCGGCGCAAGCTGTCCACGATTTGCACGCGGGCCGCCACGTCGATGGCGCTCATGGGTTCGTCGGCCAGCAGGACTTGCGGACTCGTCACCATGGCCCGCGCAATGGCCACGCGCTGCGCCTGGCCGCCCGAAAGGTCCATCGGGAAACGGTTCGCATACCGGCCGGCGTCGAGTCCCGCCACGCGGAACGCCTCGTCCACGCGCTCGTCAATATTGGCGTCCGCCACTTGCGCCAGCAACGGTTCAGCCACGGACTGGGCCGCCGTCCAACGCGGGTCAAGCGACTCGAACGGATTCTGGTACACCACGCCGCTTGCCCGGCGCAACGCCAGCAATCTTTCCCTTCCTTCCTTGCCTGTGATCGAACGGCCATGGAACAACACGTCCCCCGTGGTAGGGCAGTCCAGCCCGAACAGGATGCGCGTCAACGTGGATTTGCCTGAACCCGACTCGCCGATCACGGCCACGGACTGGCCTTCCCGCACTACAAGATCCACGCCCCGCAGCGCCTCATGGTGCGTTTTGCCGCGTCCGAACGTCTTGTGCACGCCGCGCGCTTCCAACACCACGTCACTCATCGCCGTTTCCCTCCTCCACATGCAGACTCAACGCCTTGGCTGCCTCCACGAGCGTTTTCGCGTATGTGGTGCGCGGATGGTCCAGAATGCCGTCTGTACTCCCCGATTCCACGATGCGTCCCTCATGGAGCACGTAGCAGCGCGTGGTGGCGCGCGAAAGCACGGCGAAATCATGCGTAATGAACAGCATGGAGGCGCCCAGCTCGTCCACGAGCTCGCGCAGCAGATCCACAATCTGGCGCTGCGTCGTGGCGTCGAGGGCCGTGGTCGGCTCGTCGGCGATGATCATGCGCGGCGACGTCACGAGCGCCGTGGCGATGCCCACGCGCTGCTGCTGGCCGCCCGAGAGCGCCATGACGGAACGGTCGGCGAAGGATTCGGGAAGCCCGACTTTGCCGAGCATGCGCAGCACGCGCGCACGGCGCTCCCCCCCGGACAGGTCGTAATGCAAACGCAACGGCAACTCGATCTGCTGGGCCACCGTCAGCACGGGATTAAGCGCGTTCTGCGGATTCTGGAACACCATGCCGATCGCCGACCCGCGCAACAGGCTCATGGAAGCGTCGTCCAGTCCCGCCAACTCGTTGCCGTGCAGCCGCACGGATCCCGACACATGCGCCGTAGGCGGCAGCAATCCCATCACGGACCGCACGATCATCGACTTGCCGGATCCCGACGAGCCGATCAGTCCGACGCGCTCGCCGTCACCCACGGACAGCGACACGTCCCGGACCACAGAAGTGCCACCAATATCGATCGAAAGTCCTTCGCACTCAAGCGCCATAATCCACCTGCCGCAACGCGGGATTCGTGAGCGGATCGGACGCGTCCCGCAACGCGTCGCCCAACAGGTTCAACGCGATTACCGCGATCGTGACGCAGCCGCCGATCCATACGACCGTCAACGGGTACACGGTAATGAATTTCGCGCTGGTGGCCAGCGAATGGCCCCAGCTCGGCACGCCGGAGGGCACGCCGACACCCAAATACGTCAAACCGGCTTCGGCGAGCACGGCCGTGCCCGCGGACAGGCTCAACTGCACCATCATGACCGAGCGGATGTTGGGCACCACGTGGCGCATGAACACGCGCCACGCGCCCACGCCGCTATGGCGCGCCGACTCCACGAACGAGCTGTTGGCCACGCGCAACGCCTGGGGACGGCACACGCGCGCCATGTTCAATCCGTAGCTCAATCCGCAGGCGGCCACGATCACGCCCACGGACGCGCCAAACGGCACGGCCAGCATCAGCGCCACAAGAATCGTAGGAATCGAAATCAACGCGTCGATCAGCACCACGCTGCCGCGTGAAAGCACAGTGGAACGCGCCACCATGCAGGCCGTGAGCAGCAGCCCGATGGCGAGCGCCACCACCACAGTGAGCACGGCGATAAGCAGGTCCACGCCTGCGCCGGCCATAAGCCAGCTGGCGATGTCGGCGCCCGTGCCGTCCGTGCCGAGCCAATGGGCGCGCGACGGCGAGGACCATACGTGGTAGCCGTCCGTGGCCCACAGCGAATGGGGTGTCCAGAACAGGGAGACGAGGGATACGACGAGCCATATGGCGAGCACGATCAGCGAGAATTTGCCCGTGCCGCGCGCCCATACGGACCGCATCACGATGCCGATGCTGCGCCATGGGGAGCGTTTGCGCGCGTACACGCTGCGGGAACGGTTAGTCATGGTCTTCCCCCAATCGCGGATCGAGCACTTTGTGGAGCACGTCCACCACAATGCCGATGAGCAGGAACAGCGCGGCGAGCATCAGCAGTTCGCTTTGCACGGCGACCAGGTCGCGGTTGCCGATGTCGGTGACGAGTCCCGTACCGATGCCGGGCAGCGCGAACAGGTTCTCGATGACCATGACGCCCGTGATCATTTCCGCGAATGTCAATCCGATGACGGACACGAGCTGCGGCAGCGCGAGACGCAATCCCACGCGGATCATGGCGCTTGTGCGCGTCATGCCGCACGCCATGGCCATGGCGATGACGTCCGAGGAGGCCACTTCGATCAGCGAGGAGCGCGTGTAGCGCATCATGGAGGCGCCCACCACAATGCCCACGGTGACGGCCGGCAGCACGAGGCTGAGCATGGCCGCACCGAAGGAATGCCAACCGTTTTGCGGGAATCCTTGCGTGGGGAATACGCCGACAAGGCCCGTTCCGCGGCCAAACAGCATGATGAGCAGCAGTCCGGCCCACAGCGCCGGCACCGCGCCGCCCACAATGGAAACAGCCTGGTAGATGCCGCGGGCGCGTTTGCGCGTGGTGACTGCCGCCGCGCATCCGAGCGGGACGCCGAGCGCGAGCGCGATCATGAGACCCGCAAGGATCAGCGGGAACGTGATGGACGCGCGGTCGGCCACGATGGCGGCCACGGATTGGCCGGAGACGAGCGCCGTGCCGAAGTCGCCTTGCAGCACGCCGCCGATCCACGCCACGTATTGGCGCCACAGCGGCTCGTCGAGCCCCAGTTGGGCGCGCAGCGCGCTCACTTGTGCGGGGGACGCGTCCGTGCCGGCCATGACGACGGCCACGTCGCCCGGCAATACGCGGATGGCCAGGAAAATCACGAGGGATACGGCGACAAGCGCCACGAGCAGCAACAGGATGCGCCGCGCCACGTAGCGCGTCAATGTTTGCGATGATGCCATGGCGTCGCCTACTTCACGTACACCACGTTGACCAGCGGCATGTGGATCTGGTTCATGACCGTCGGGAATCCGCTGACGCCCGCGTCCATGGCCGTGGTGATGCGGTAGTTGAACAGCCAGTCGGCCGCGGCGTCCTCGGACACGATGCGCGCGGCTTGGGCGAGCAGCTTGTCGCTTTCCTCGGCGCTTGTGGACGAGAGCGCCTGTTCGGTCAGCTCTTGTACGCGCTGGTTGTGGTAGTTGAAGTAATAGTCGGGGTTGGCCCATGAGCTCGCGAAATCGTGGCTTTCATTGTGGTCGACCAGCGACAGCTGGTAGTTCTTGTCCGTGTAGACCTGCTGGAGCCATGTGGAGAATTCCACCACGTGCACGGTCAGGTCGATGTTGGCCTGCTTGAGTTGCGAGCGCAACTGGTTGCCGATTTCCGTCCCGTACGTGTTGGAGTACGTGAGCGTGAGCTTGAGCGGATGGTCTTTGGTGTATCCGGCACGCGCCAACAGGCTGCGGGCTTTGGCCACGTCGTGCGGGTACAGGCCCGTCAAGTCCTCGTAGCCCGGGTCGAGTGACGGAATGGGGCCGCCGAGCGCCGAGTCCGCGCCGCCGCGCGCCGCGATGAGTTGTTTCGTGTCGATGGCATAGCGGATCGCTTCGCGCACGTCCTTGTTGGCCGTGGGCTGTCCGGGCGCGTTGTTCATGGCGAGCACGTATTTGTCGGTGCCGTCGCCCGCGCGCACCACGTAATGGTCGTTGTCGCGGAACGGTGCGGCCAGCGAGGCCGTGATCGGGGAAAGCACCTGGATGGAGCCCGAGCTCAGCGCGTTCACGGCGGCGTTGTCGTCCGTGAAATACTTGATCGTGATGTGCGGCGTCTGCGGCTGCACGATGTTCCAGTAATGCTTGTTGGCCGTAAGGCTTACCGAATCGTTGGGGATGAACGACGTGATCACGTACGGGCCCGTGCCGATGGCTTTCGTGCGGTAGTTGTAGGACGCGTCCTTGTCGAACACGAGGCCGGCGCGCGTGGTCAACGCCCATGGCAGTTGCGCGTAAGGCTGGGACAGCGTGATGGTGACGGTGTGGCTGTCGGGGGCGCTGACGGACTTGAAGAATTTCAGTTGGTTCGCGTCGTGGTACTGGTGTTTGACGAGCTCGTTGATCGACCAGACCACGTCGTCGGCGTCCATCGCGTCGCCGTTGGAGAATTTGACGCCCGTGTTGAGCGCGAACGTGTATTGCGTGCCGTCAGCCGATACGTCCCAGCTTTTGGCGAGTCCCGGAACGGCTTCGTTCTGCTCGTTGCGGCTGAGCAATCCCTCGTACACGTTGCCGATCAGCAGCTGGTCGAGCGCGGTGCCGGCCGTGGAACGAATGTCGAGGTTTGTGGGCGCGAGATTCAGGCCGATGGCCACGCTGTCCTGGCGCGTGACGCCGCCCGCGGCGCCCGAAGGCTTGAGCATCCATGCGAGCGTGAAGGACACGATCACGGCGAGCGCCACGACCAGCGCCACGATGCGCCCGGGCACTCCCCCGCGCGGTTGTTTGAGCCTGAGGTTGAGTTCGGGGTCCAGGCTGGGTCCGGCGTGTGGCCCGTCGGAAGTGTTCGGATCGGTTGCGTGCATATGGTCCGCACCGTTTGTGTGTGTCATAGTTGCCTCGTTGCGCAGGTTCCCTTCCCGCGCATGCTTTGGGTCGGATTGTTTGTGGTGTTCAGCTTGCCGCCATACAGGTCGACTGCCAAGCGTTATTGTAGAGGAACATATGGTTGAATAAAACCGCTACGCGCCCGGTTTCACAATACGGGCAACGCCATGTGGATTCGAGGAGGAACGCTGTGATTATCGCGGTAGACATCGGCAATACCAATATCGTGTTGGGCTTTTTGCAACACGGGACGATTGTGGGACGTTACCGTATCACCACCAAGTCGGACCATACGGCCGACGAGTACGGCCTGATGATCACGCAGTTCCTCGCGTTGCACGGGTTCACGGCGGACGATGTGGACGATGTGATCATCGCGTCCGTGGTGCCGCAGGTCATGCATTCGTTCCGCATGTCCATCATGAAATTCTTCGACATCGACCCCATGGTTGTGGGTCCGGGCATCAAGACGGGCATCAATATCCGCATTGACGATCCCAAGTCGTTGGGCGCCGACTGCCTGGCGGATTGCGCGGGCGCGTACTACACGTATGGAGGTCCGCTGCTTGTGGTGGATTTCGGCACGGCCACCACGTACAACTATGTGGACGAGCGCGGCACAATCACGTGCGGACTGATCACCACGGGCATCCAGACGGCCGCCGCGGCGCTATGGGGCCAGACGGCGCAGCTGCCCGAAATCGAGGTGACGCGGCCGAAGTCGATTCTTACGAAGAATACGGAAACGGCGATGCAGGCCGGCCTGTATTACACGTTCCTGGGCGGCACGGAACGCATTATCGAGCAGTTCCATGAGGAAATCGACGGCGATTTCCAAGTGGTGGCGACGGGCGGATTGTCGGGCATGTTCCAGAGCGCGACCGACATGATCGACGTGGTCGACCCCGACCTCATTTTCAAGGGACTGTCCATTATTTACGAAAAGAACGCGGACTGACGCGGCCCGGGCAGGCCGGCCTGGGCGGCACAGTCACTGTTCGATCGTGAACCCCTGGTTCGCGCCGTACTCTTTCAAGTCGAACTGCCACTGGTCGATGCCTTTGGCGAGCGTGACGCGGTCCTCGGGTTTTTCGGGCAGGTTCTTGCTCGACTCCAGGCCTTGCGCCATGCGGCTTACGGCCTGCTGGTAGGCGTGCAGTTCGTTCGCCCACTCGTACGCTTTGCCCACCGTTTTGCCAAAGTCGCTGCGCGCATACACTTCGAACGGCAGATACTGGTATCCCGTGGAGACGCGGGAAGCTGCTTCGGCGAGCACCGTGTTGTAGCGCTGGTCGCCGAAATAGTTCACGGCCACGCCGCGCGAGTCCGTGACGGTCGTCTTGTTCAGGAACGCGTCGCTATGCAGCGTTTCCACGTCCGCCGGGAACGATCCGGCGTCCACGCGCGTGTCGATGCCCTTGCGGTTGTGGCATACGTAATCGATGAACCGCCATGCGGCTTGCGGCACGCGGCTCGAATTCAAAATCGCGAGCGCCGAACCGCCGTTTTCCGCGTTTGTCGCCTCGCCGTGTTCGGTGGGCATTTGGCCCACGCGCCACAGTCCGGCCGTTCCCGGCACGTCGGCGAGCAGCAGCGAAGGCATCCACGCGCCCGCGAACAGCGAGGCGACCGTGCCATCCCCCACGGCTTCCTTCCAATCGTCCGACCAAGTGGTCAGTTCCGTGTCCACAAGGCCTTCGTCGATCATTTTTTGCCAGAACCTCGTGAAGCTTTGCGTGCCCTCATCCGTGTCGAGGCTGATGCGCACGTGGCGGCCATTGTCGGAGGTGGCGAACGGGTGGCCTCCGGCCAGCCAGATCATCGACTCGTAGAAACTCGCGTCGCCGCCCGAATCGGCCGTGATATACACGCCGATCGACTTGAGTTTTTTGGCGGCCTCGTAATAGTCGTTCCAGGTATGGATGCGTGTCGGGTCCACGCCGGCCTGACGGAACACGTCCGCGTTGTAGAAGAACGCCATGGGGCCCGAGTCCATCGGCAACGCGTAGGCGCGGCCGCCCAAATGCACGGACGCCCACGTGCCCGGCGTATAGAAATCACCGTAGCCGCCAGCCTGTTTCGTAATGTCGGCAAGCTGGCCGCTGACGGCGTATTGGGCGAGCGCATAGTATTCGAGCTGCACCACGTCCGGCGTGTTGTAACCGTCCTGGATGGCGGAGTCGAGCTTGTCGTAGCTTGCCGTGGACACCTGTTTGACGGCGATGTCGGGATTGTCGTGTTCGAACTGGTCGATCAGCGTCCCCATGCTCGGCTCCCACGACCATACGGTAAGCGTGGTGCGCGGGTCGGCGTTGCCGCACGCGGTCAGCGCCCCCACTACCGCAAGCGTGCAGCATAGGCCGATCAGTCGCCGCCATATATGCGCCATTGTTCGCTCCGCCTTCCCAACGTGAATGTGCGTCTGGTAATAAAATAGCCGGTTTCCGGCGCAGAAGCGAATAGCGCGGTGAACGCGTTACTCTTCTCTGCGGCACAGTCCGGAAACCGGCCCACTCCCACGCACGCCCCGCGGGACTCGGTACGCCTGTACGGATGGTATGGCGGCGGTCAGTCGGTGTAGTTGATTGTCACGCCGTTCTTGGGATCGAGATTGATGCTCACGTAGTCGCCCACGTTGATGTTGTGGTCCTTCAACTCGTTGTAGGAGACTGTGAATTGCGCCATGGCAATGTCGTTCATCGTGTCGTTGTTGATCATCGTGTTGTACCACATGGCGTCCACGACCGTGCGGCCGCCGCGCTTGGTGACATTCTGGATGAGGGCCAGCTGGTTCCACGAATGCGGGTTGCGCTTGTCGATGGTGACGGGCGCCCTTTTGAGCGTCGCGCGCTGCTCGTCGGTAATGTCGAACGAGTCGAGCTTCTTTTTGTTCTTCTTATTGCCGCGGATCCAGATGAACGCGATAATGATCAGCAACGCAATAATGGCCGCTACATATCCCATGGGATTTCTTTCTTTCTCTTCTTCTCTCGCGCCGCCGGCAAGAGTCCCGGCATAGTGCCAACGGCCCCTTCGCCAGTGGTAACGCACCGATTCTACCAGCGTTGGCGCCCGTTGGCCACCAACACGGTTCCGCGATTCGTTCCGTATGCCGTTTTAGTGCCGCTTTAACGCCGCGCGTGCGCGAACAGCCGCGCCACGTTGGCGCCCGTGCGCTCAAGATTGGCCTTGGCCTCCCCCATGGCCTGTTCCAAGGTTTCCACACCCGGCAGCATGCCGAAAATGGCATCGATGCCCAGTTCGTAGAGGTCTTCCGCGCCCGCGCCGATATTGGCGGCCACAGCGACCACTGTGCAATTGGGCGCCACAGCCTTGACAGTGCGCGCCACGCCAAGCGGCGTTTTTCCGAAGCGCGTCTGCCCGTCGATGCCGCCTTCGCCCGTAATGCACAGGTCGGCGTCTTGCGCCAGACGCGCCAGTCCCGAGGCGCGTGTGACGAGTGTGGATCCCGATTCCATGACGGCGGGCGTGAATGCGAGCAGCCCGGCGCCCAGTCCCCCGGCCGCGGCCGCGCCCGGTTCGTGTTCCACGTCACGTCCCAGTTGCGCTGCGACGACTCGCGCGTAATGGTGCAAGGCGGCGTCGAGTTCGCGTACGGCCGCTTCGTCCGCGCCTTTTTGCGGGCCGAATACGTGTGAGGCGCCGTCCGGTCCCGTCAGCGGGTTCGTCACGTCGCACGCGATGCGCACAGTGGCCTGTTCCAGCCGCTTGTCGAGTCCGCTGCGGTCGATGGTGGCGAGATTGGCGAGACTGGCGCCGCCGTGAGGCAAGTCCCGACCGTGCGCGTCCAGCAGACGCGCTCCGAGGCTTGCGCCATGCCGCTCCGCCGTCGTTCGTGGCCGAGCCTCCCAGTCCTACGATGAACGACCGCACGCCCTGCTCGAGCGCGTCGCGCATGAGTTCGCCGACGCATAGGTGGTGGCGAGGCGCGGGTCGCGTTCGGATGCGCGGACACGGTCGAGTCCCGCGGCCTGCGCCATTTCGATCACGGCCGTGGCGCCGTCGCCGAGAATGCCGTACGCCGCACGCACGGGAGCGCCCATCGGGCCTGTCACGTCGAGATAATGGAGCGTGCCGGCCGTGGCGTCCACCAGGGCTTGCATGGTTCCCTCGCCGCCGTCGGCCATGGGAAGGGTATGGATGGTGGCGTGCGGCAATACGCCGCGTACGCCGCGGGCGATGGCGTCCGCCGCCTCGCGTGCGCTCAGGCTTCCTTTGAAGGAGTCGGGCGCGACAATGATCTTCATCAATTACTGCTCGGAACTGCCCGATGGCGTCGATTGCGTGGAGTCGGGCGTCGACTGCTGCGATTTTTGCTGCTGCTCGTTGAGTTTTTTGCTCACGTCGCTGAACGAGTCCATCATCCGCCCGAATGGCGACTGCTGTTCCTCTTGCGGACCGCATGCCGCCACCGATCCGACGATCAGCACGGCCGCCAGCGCCGCCGCGACTTTGCGCATGGTTGTGGTCATTACATTCTCCCTTCGGCTCTTATTGTAACGGCGAACCGTCATTGCCGAGCGGAATTGTGGATTCGAAACGCCGCGCCTCGCCCGAAATGGGATCGGTGAACGCGAGCGAACGCGCCACCAGCTGCAACGGATGCGAGAAATCGGCGTAATCGTAAGGCCGCACCACGGGATACCAGTCGTCGCCCGCAATGGGCAGTCCGAGCGCGTTCATGTGCACGCGCAACTGGTGCGTTTTGCCCGTATGCGGATGCAGCGTGTACGAGGCCCAGCGCGCACCCTCGTATTCGACGGGGCCGCCACGCTCAATCAACGTCCGCGCATTGACCGTTTCGGGAATTTCGTACGCCTGGAGCACTCCCCTGCGTTTTTCAATATGGGACGCGCGCACCAGCGGGAACGGACGCACGGGATCAAGCCGGCGCACCGTGCCGTATTTCGGGCGCTTCGCGGGGCGCAACGGGGCGATGCACTCGTAAGTCTTTACGGGCTCGCGCCGCTGGAACATCGTCTGGTAGGCGCCGCGCACATCCGGATTGCGCACGAACACGAGCACGCCGGCCGTCTGGCGGTCAAGACGGTGCGCGGGAACAATGCGCTCGTCGTCATACCGCTCACGCAAGCGCATGAGCGCGCTGGAACGGTACCACATGCCGCGCGGCATGGTAGGAAGAAAATGCGGCTTGTCTACCACAATGATGTTGTCGTCCTCATACATCACACGCAGCGCGAACGGGATGTCCGGCTCTTGAGTCACCCATCTATGCACAGCCACCAGTGTCCGCGCTCTCCTCGACAGGCGCGAGCGGATATGAAAAAGCCGCGCCCGAAAGGCGCGGCGTATCGATTTCGGTGACGGGATTACTCCACGGTCACGGACTTGGCGAGGTTGCGCGGCTTGTCCACGTCATAGCCCTTCTGCTTGGCCATGTCCATGGCGAACAGCTGCAGCGGGACCACGTCCACGAGCGGACTCAGCAGCGTGGGGCATGCCGGGCGCCAGAAGACGATGTCGGCGTAGCGTTCCACGTCCTGGTCGCCTTCCTCGGCCACGGCGATGATCGTGGCGCCGCGGGCCTTGACTTCCTCGATGCCCGAGATGACCTTGGCGTGCAGCACATCGCGGCCGTGCTTCGGTGGCACGATGAAGACCACAGGCTCGCCGTCTTCCACGAGCGCGATCGGGCCGTGCTTGAGCTCGCCGGCCGCGAAGCCTTCCGTGAACGTGTAGGCGATTTCCTTGAGCTTCAACGCGCCTTCCATAGCAACGGGATATCCCACGTGGCGACCGAGGAACAGGAACGACTTGGCGTCCACGAGGCGCTGGGCGGCGCGTTCGATAGGCTCGGTCTGCGTGTCGAGAATCCATTCGATCTTGCCCGGCATTTCCTTGAGGCTCTGCAGCGTGGAGCGGATCTCGTCGCGGAACATGGCGCCCTTGAGCTGGGCCAGGTACAGGCCGAGCACATAGGCGGCGGTAATCTGCGCGACGAACGCCTTCGTGGAAGCCACGGCCACTTCGGGTCCCGCGTGCGTGTAGAGCACGGCGTCAGATTCGCGCGGGATCGAGGCGCCCTGCGTGTTGCAGATCGACAGCACCTTGCTGCCCTGCTCGCGCGCGTGGCGCACGGCCATCAGCGTGTCCATCGTTTCACCCGACTGCGAGATCGCGACAACAAGCGTACGCGGCGTCAAAATCGGGTCACGATAGCGGAACTCGTGCGCCAATTCCACTTCCACGGGAATGCGCACCCAGTGTTCGATCGCATACTTGGCGACCATGCCCGCATAGCTTGCGGTACCGCAGGCGACCACGATGATCTTGTCGATCATCTTGAGCTCGTGCTCGTCGATATGGATTTCGTCGAGGTTGATCGTGCCATGGTCGTCCATACGGCCGATCAGCGTGCGCTGCACGGCCGCCGGATCCTCGTGGATCTCCTTGTCCATAAAGGAGTCCCAGCCGCCCTTTTCCGCGGCCGAGGCGTCCCAGTCCACGGTGAACGTCTTGGGATGTTCCACCACGTTGCCGTCGAAGTCGGTGACCACCACCGATTCGCCGCCCACGGCCACGACCTGGTCCTGGTCCACTTCCAGCGCCTGCTTCGTGTAGGCGACGAATGCGGCCACATCGGATCCCAGATAGTTGCCGTTGTCGCCAAGACCCACCACGAGCGGCGAATCATGGCGCGTGCCGACCACAAGGTCGGGCTGGCGGCAGTCGACAGCGAGGATCGTGAAGGCGCCCTCAAGCATGCGCGACATGCGCCGCACGGCTTCGAACAGGTCGGGCTGGCCCTTCTCCTCAATGACTACGTTGACGATTTTGCCCAGCAGTTTGGCGGCGACCTCGGTGTCCGTGGCCGAAGCGAAACGGTAGCCTTCCGCCTGCAGGTCCAGGCGCAGCTGGGAAGCGTTTTCAATAATGCCGTTATGAATGATGGCGACTTTGCCGTCCATACTCGTATGCGGATGCGCGTTCACATCCGAGGGGGCTCCGTTCGTGGCCCAACGCGTATGGCCGATGGCCGCGGTGGCGTCCGGCATGGGACGCGTTTCGATGCTCTCGACAAGGTTGGCCAGACGTCCGGCCTTCTTGCGTACCGCCACCTGGTCCATGCCCGGGGCGACCAGCGCCACACCGGCCGAATCGTAACCGCGATACTCAAGTCGCTGCAAACCTTGGATGCATACTTCGAGCGGCAGCATGGAAGCCATGCACTTGCTCGAAACAAAACCTACAATTCCACACATGGCCTTTAATCATAGCCCAACGGCGGGCATAATAAAACACAACCGGGGCTTTTCACAAAAAGCCCGCATGGTGGCCGGCGCATATGCGGGGCCTCCATACGGGCTTGAAAACGTGAAACGGGTACGCCGCGCTTTTACAGCACGTGCTGCAGGAAGTCTTGGAAACGCGCTTCCTTCGGGTGGTCGATAATCTCAGGGCCGCCTTGTTCCACCACTACGCCGCCGTCCATGAACACGACCTGGTCGGCCACTTCCTTGGCGAAACCGATTTCATGCGTGACGACGATCATCGTCATGCCGTCGTCGGCCAGCGAGCGCATGACGCCGAGCACTTCGCCCACAAGTTCCGGGTCGAGCGCCGACGTGGGTTCGTCGAACAGCATAATGTCGGGTTTCATGGCGAGGGCCCTCGCGATGGCCACGCGCTGCTGCTGTCCGCCCGAAAGCTGGGCCGGATAGTAGTCCAGGCGTTCGCCGAGCCCCACGCGCTCGAGTTCCTTGACGGCCAGTGCGCGCGCCTCGCGCTTGTCCATCTTGAGCACATGCACGGGCGCTTCCATCACGTTTTCGAGCGCCGTCATGTGCGGGAACAGGTTGAAACGCTGGAAGACCATGCCCAAGTGCGAGCGCTGCCTGGCGATTTCCTTGTCCGTAAGCGTCTGCAAGTAGGAGGTGCCGTTTTTGCCTTCCACGCGCTTGACACCGATGCGTTCGCCCTGGACTTCGATGACGCCGCCCGTCAACGTTTCCAGCTGGTTGATCAGACGCAGGAACGTGGACTTGCCCGAGCCCGAGGGGCCCAGAATCACGGTGACGGTGCCCGGCGCGACGGTCAGGTCGACGCCTTTGAGGACATGGAGGTCCCCGAACGCCTTGTGCACCTGGACGGCCTTGACGGCCGGCTCGGCCGCCGCGGAGGGGGTTGCTGGTGACGTGCTCATATTGCCTTCTTCATTCCCTTTGTTCCGAGATGATTCCATACCGTCGGCCGCCTACGCGTTAAGCCCCAGCATGGTCGCCTGGTTGTCCTTGTTGACGGTGTCCTGCTTTTCGATCTTGCTGTCGGTGGTGGACGGCGGCACATCGCCCTTCGTGCGCACGCGGCGTGCTTCGAAGCCCTTGCCGAAATGCTTCTCGAGGCGAGATTGGAGCACCATGAGGATGGACGTGATGAACAGGTACCACAGGCCCGCCACGAGCAGCAGCGGAATCGGCTTGTAGATGCGGCTGGCGATGGCGTTGGTGGCGAACTGCAGGTCGAGTGTGAACGGTACGGCGAGCACCAGCGACGTGGTCTTGAGCATGCCGATCGTTTCATTGCCCGTGGGAGGGATGATGATGCGCATGGCCTGCGGCAAAATGACGCGGCGCATGATTTGCGAACGCTTCATGCCGAGCGCCTGGGCGGCTTCCGTCTGTCCCGGGTCGACGGCCTCGAGGCCCGCGCGCACGATTTCGGAAAGGTATGCGGCTTCGTTGAGCGCTAGGCCGAGCCATGCCGCGTTGAACGCCGTGATCACTTCGGAAGAGTTGATGCTCCAGAATTCCACGGACGTGAACGGGATGCCAAGCGAAAGCTTCGGGATCAGCACGGAGAACAGGCCCCAGAACACGAGCTGCGTGTACACAGGCGTGCCGCGGAAGAACCAGATGTACGCCCAGCTCACGCCGCGCAGCACGGGGTTGAGCGATTTGCGCATGATGGCGAGGATGACGGCCAGGATGATGGCCACGACCATAGAAATGACCGTGAGCAGCAGCGTGTAGCCGACGCCGGCCAGCACGTTCTCGTTGAACAGGTATTTCCAGACGACGTTCCATTCAAGGCGCGGATTGGTAATCAATCCCTTGATGAGCATCGCGGCCAGCAGCGCCACGATGACGGCTGCGACGATCTGCCCGGTTTTGCGTACGGGCTTGGCGTTAATGCGGTTGGGGATGGGCAGGCCTTCGCCGTCCATCGGCTCATGGTGTGGCATAATCTCTCTCTTCATTCAAAAGTCCCTTGGCGCGGGGCGCCAAGGGATAAGTCATAGACCGCGTCGTTGTCAGTCCAGATCGGTCGGATTGATTTCCGCCTTGTCGATTGCACCGGATTCTACACCCCAAGCCTTGAGGATCTTGGTGTAAGTTCCATCATCCATCAGGTGCTGCACGGCCGCCTGCACGGCTTCGGCCATTTGCGTGTCGCCCTTCTTGATGGCGATGCCCTGCAGCGTGGTGTCCTGGATGCTGCCGAGCTCTTCCAGCGCGCCGTCGGACTGTTCGATGGCGTAGCCGCCTACCGGCGAATCGGCGTAGAACGCGTCGGCCTTGCCCGAAGCCACATTGGTGGCGGCGTCGGCCTGGCGCTGGTAGCTGAGCACTTCCACGGCCTTCTTGCCGTCGGCCGCGCATTGTTCCTTGATGGCGTTGGCTTCGTCGGCCTGAATCGTGCCGGTCTGCACGGCGATCTTCGTGCCGCACAGGTTCTTTTCGTCAACCTTCTTCGGGTTGTCCTTCTGCACCACCCACATGGAGCCGGCGTTGTAGTAGCTGACGAAGTCCACGGCCTTTTCGCGCTCTTCCGTGATCGTCATGGCCGTGATGCCCAGGTCGTACTTGCTGCCCACGGACGGCACGATCGTGTCGAAGGTGGCGGACACGATCTGCGTTTTGACACCGAACAGGTTGCCGATGGCCGTGGCGATGTCGACATCGTAGCCCGTCGGCGTCTTGCCGTCGGCCTCGAGGAATTCGGCCGGCGCGTAGGAAAGCTCCATGCCCACGGTCAGCTTGCCCGCGTCCTTGACCGAATCGGGCACCATCTTGGCGATGGCGTCGTCCTTCTTGACGGCGCTGACGTCAAAGTCGGCCGTCTTCGTGTCCGACGCGGCCGTCGAATCGTCGGTGGTGCCGCATGCGGCGAACGACACAAGTGCGGCGACGCTGGCGATACATGCCGCGACGCGCTTGAAACCATGCTTGATCATAACGAACCTCTCTATCAACAAGAATGAGTATTAATATACATAACTCTGCATATATTTATAAATTATGAATATTGTCGACTCTAAGAATCGTTGCGATTATTAAGACACGCCGACACCCTCACCATTAGGGGGTATGTATATATGCAAGAAATATGCAGCTCATTCATGCATTGTTACAGAAGAACGTTACACCCGGACCAACTGGCCACTATATGAAACGGACGGGCCGAACGAAGCGGTCTCAGCCGCGGGCGCGCATGTTCTTGTACCGCATTACACGCAACGCCTCACGCTTGTCCTGCTCCTCGCGCAACGCCTGGCGCTTGTCGTATTCCTTCTTGCCCTTGGCCAGCGCGATTTCCACCTTGGCGCGTCCGTCCTTGAAGTACAGCGTCAGCGGCACCACCGTATAGCCCTTGGCTTCCGTCTGGCGCTCGAGCTTCATGATCTGCTCGCGGTGCAGCAGCAGCTTGCGCTTGCGCTTGGGGGCGTGGTTGTTCCACGTGCCGTTGAGATATTCGGGAATGTTGGCGCCTTCCAGCCACATCTCCCCTCGCCTGTCGATGCTTACAAACGCCTCCGCCAACGACGCGCGGCCCTCGCGCAGCGACTTGACTTCCGTTCCCGTAAGCGCGATGCCCGCCTCATACGTGTCCTCGATGGCGTAATCGTGGCGCGCACGCCTGTTCTGCGCGACCATATGGTTGCGCTGGTCCACTGGTTTCTTAGCCAATTGTTGCCTTTCCGTAAACATATATGCCTCCGCCAGCGTGCCGGCGGAGGCATAACGCATGTCACCTGAACGTTTTAGTGCACGTAATAGTACTGGCTGGCGTTGCCCAGCGTGCGGTAGGACACCACATAGACGCCCTTCACGTTCATTTCCGAAATCGTGATCGTGTCGCCGCTGACGGATTCCACCACGGCCACGTGGCCGTAAGTGCCGTCGGCTCCCGCCTGTCCGGGCAGGAACGAAATGGCGGCGCCCACCTGCGGCGTGTGGTCCACGCGCAAGCCGTAGCTCGGCGCCGTAGCCCACCACTGGCCGCCGTTGCCAAGGTAGGACGGCGTGCCGATGCCCATTTGCGCACGGCGGTTGTACGCCCACCACGTGCACTGGCCGCCGGCATACGCGTTGCCGTAATCGCCATTATGCGTGCCCTGGGCGCCCGGATTGGTCGGCTGCACCACTTCCGGAACGGACGGCTGGGAAGGGGTGACCGGGGTTACCGGAGCTGCGGGCTGGGACGGCGCGGAGGGGGCCGCTGGAGCCGACGGAGTCGACGGAGTATAGGACGGCGCAGACGGCGCCGCCGGAGCCGACGGCTGCGTGGTGCCCTGCGCCTGGATCGCCTGCACGCGGGCGGCCGCCTCGGCCTGCTCCTGCTGGTACTGGCGGTTGTAGGAATCCACCTGGGATTCGAGCAGCACGCTTTGCGCCGCCTGGCGCGCCGCGTCCGACTTGAGCTGGCCCTGCTGGCTTTCCAGCGAAGCGCGCTGCGACTCGCCCTTGGCGCGCAGGGCGTCAAGCTCGGCGGCCTGCGATTGGGCGCTCGCGGCGGCTTCCTGCGCGGCGGCGGACTTCTGGTCCGCTTCGCTCTTGAGCGTGCTGATGCGCTTCTCGATGGCGCTCAAACGTTCGCTGCGCGTCATGGACGTGCTCAAATCGTTGGCGTAGTCCGAAGCGGCGTTGGCTTCGCTGCGGCTCACGGCCGCACGCGACTGCATGCCCTGAATAAAGTCTTTCGTGCTAGTGGATCCCGTGACCACGCTCATCACGTCGGAAGTGTCCGAACCGTGCATGGAGTCGCGGGCCATTTGCGCCACCGTGGCGCGCGCGTCGTCATAGTCCTCGCCGGTCTGCTTGATCTTTTCTTCAAGCTCGCTTTTGTCCCTCTGGGCGGCCTGCAGCCGGCTGGAGGCGGCCTGCGCCTCGGACTTGGCGTCCGCCGCAGCGGCGTTCGCCGCGTCCACTTTGGCCTGGGCGGCGGGAATCTTGGTGTTGGTCAGATTGTCGAGTTCCACAATCTGGTCGGCGAGACTTGAAGAGACGTCCGAAAGCTGTGCACGCAATTGCGCTTCCCGTTGACGGCTCGCCTGCGACTGGTTTTGAGCGTTGACCAAATCGCTGTAGGTATCCGCATAGGCGGTTGGAGCAAAAGAAACACCTACGGCCGCAAGTCCCATAGCGCAAGACATGGCCGCGGCAGCCATTACAGCAACTGGTTTTGCAAAACGTTGGCGAAGCATCCGTTCCCTTTCTGCGATCGTTACCCCTAGGGTAACATAGGGCAATATTCATACGTCGAATCACGACGCGCTCTGTTCACAATACTTACTCACTTGATGAGAAGAATCCAAAAAATTTCGCCCCACACCGAAGAGCGTGAGGCGAAGATGGATACGGCGCGTCTACGCGTGCAAATAACGGCGCAGCGACACCGTGGACGCGATCACCGACAGCAGCACGGCGCCCACAATGAGGATCGGCGAGACCATAAGCACCGACATCTGGTTGACAAACGGCATCCAGGTGATCGACTTCGCGAGCCACTGCGTGACGAACACTTGCACAATGGCGCTCAAGGCCGCGCATGACAATATGGATCCTATCAGCGAGGCGATGGCGCCTTCCAATATGAACGGCAGCCGGATCGTCCAGTTCGACGCGCCCACCAGGCGCATGATTTCCGTTTCCTCGCTACGAGACGCGGCCGACATGCGGATCGTGGTGGCCGTCAGCAGGATCGCGACCACGACCATGACCACGGCCAGCGCCGCCGTGGCTGCCGTGGCCTTGTTGAGCACCGAGAACACGGGCTCGAAAATCTGGCGCTGGTCCACTACTTCTTCCACGCCTTCGCGGTTGGACAGTACTTCGGAAACCACTTTGTACTTTTCCGGATTCTTGAGTTTGAGCCACAGCGAATCCTGCATGTCGTCCGCGGTAAGCGTCTGGCCCTGGTACTGGCCGTTCGGATACTGCTTGAGGAACGAATTCTTGAAGAAGTCCTCCTTGCTCATGTACGTGACGGACGACACGTCGTCGGCGAGCTCGGAATGGATGACTTTCTGCAGGTCGTTGATCTGGGAGACCGTCGCGGCCGTCCCCGCCGAACAGTTCGCGGACGTGCTGGAACCGTCCGGGCACAGCCATACGACCACTTCGACCTTGTCGAACCAGTCGCCCTTCGCCTTGGTGATCTGGGCCTGCAACAGCAGCGAGGAACCGATGAACAGGAATGAAATGAACGTGACGAGCATTACCGACAGCAGCATGGGCACGTTGCGTTTCAGGCTCGTCCACGTTTCCGACATGATAAAGCGGAATCTCACTGGTCTTCCTCCTGGGTGTGGGACTGTTGTGCGGGAGCCGGCGGCATTGGCGGGGCCGGAACCGGAGGTTTGCCGGACGCGGGCTTGGATTCGGCCTTGGATGCAGGCTTGGCCGCATCCTTGCCCTTCGGTGCCGGCGGCATGGGTGGAGCGGGAACCGCCGTTTCCCGGGCGGATTCTGCAGGCTGAGCACTTCGCGTAGCGGTCTGTTCCGTCTGCGCGTTCTCCTGGTGCGACTTCTGTTCCTTCTGCTCCTGGTGTTTCTCGTGCTCTTCGGCGGTGTTGGCGTCGGCATGTTCGCTGGCCGGCATGCCCTGGCCCCACGTCAACGTATGTTCCAGCGGCACGAACGCGTCGCCGTAACGTCCCGTCTTGCCCGTGTGCACGGCGCGCGCCAGGCGCGCGATGCCTTCGTCGCCGTAATTGTTGGCCATCGTCACTTCGCTGACCGTTTCCACCATCTTGGCGGCTTCCTGCAAACGTTGCGAGGAATCCTGCACGGCGATATGCTCGCGCTCCCCCGTCTCCTCGCGGCGCTCGTGCACGTCCACGGCGCGCGAGTCCCGCACGCCGAGCGATGAAATGGCCTCATGGGCCTGCGCCTGCGTATGGGCGTCGGGGAAATACAGCTTGGAATCGTAGGATCCGTGTTCCTCGTCGCGCACGATCTGGCCGCCGTGCAATTCGACGACGCGCTTGCGCATCGAGTTGACGATTTCCTCGTTGTGCGTGGCCATCACGATGGTCGTGCCCGTACGGTTGATGGCGTCGAGCACTTCCATGATGCCCAGCGACGTGGTCGGGTCGAGGTTGCCCGTGGGCTCGTCGGCGAGCAGGATTTGCGGATGGTTCACATAGGCGCGCGCGATCGTGACGCGCTGCTGCTCGCCGCCGGAAAGCTCGCTCGGGAAATTCTCTTCCTTGCCCGTCAATCCCACGGTTTCCAGCACCTTGGGCACCAAGGACTTGATTGTGGCGCGCGAGGTGCCGATCACTTCGAGCGCGAACGCCACGTTCTGTTCCACGGTTTTGTTCTCCAGCAGCTTGTAGTCCTGGAAAATCGTGCCGATGGAACGGCGGTAGTGCGGCACCTGGCGGTCCTTGATGCGGCGCAGATCATGCCCTGCCACGCGAATTTCACCTTCGGTCGCCTGCTCTTCGTGGGTCATCAGCCGCAACAGCGACGTTTTGCCCGAGCCGGACGCGCCCACCAGAAACACGAACTCGCCGCGACTGATGTGCAGCGTCACGTCGTCCAACGCGGGACGCCGGCCCCTCGGATATATTTTTTTGACATGGTCAAGACTGATCAGCGCCATGGCCTCTCCAATCTGGTGTTCCTACCGGTCTGGAACACCCAGTTTACTCGTCCGCTTCGGCGGCCGCTTCACGGCGCTGCTCGTGGCGCCAACGGATGCCGGCCTGGATGAAGTCGTCGATGTCGCCGTCGAACACGGCCTGGGTCTGCGAGGTCTCGTGTCCCGTACGCAAATCCTTGACCATCTGGTACGGGTGCAGCACGTAGGAGCGCATCTGGTCGCCCCAGCTGGCCTTGATGTCGCCCGCCAGCTCCTTCTTCTTCTTGGCTTCCTCTTCATGGCGCAGCACAAGCAGTCGCGACTGCAGCACGGCCATGGCGGCAGCGCGGTTCTGGATCTGCGAACGCTCGTCCTGCATCGTGACGACGATGCCCGTCGGGATGTGGGTGATGCGCACGGCCGAGTACGTGGTGTTCACGCCCTGGCCGCCAGGGCCCGAAGCGCAGTAGGTGTCCACGCGGATTTCGCTTTCGGGCACTTCGATGTGGTCGGTGGCCTCCACCAGCGGCACCACTTCCACGGCCGCGAAGCTCGTCTGGCGGCGGTCCTGGTTGTCGAACGGGGAAATGCGCACCAGGCGGTGCGTGCCGCCTTCCACGGACAGGCGGCCGTAGGCGTACGGGGCGTTGATCTGGAAGGTGGCGGACTTGATGCCGGCCTCTTCCGCGTAGGAGGTGTCCATGACCTTGGCCTTGTAGCCGTTGCGCTCGGCCCAGCGCACATACATGCGCAGCAGCATCTGCGCGAAGTCGGCGGCGTCCACGCCGCCCGCGCCGGAACGGATCGTCACGACGGCGGCGCGCTCGTCGTATTCGCCGTCCATCAGCGTCTGGATTTCCATATCGTCGAGATCCTGCTGGAGGCGTTCCACCTCGGCCTGCGCCTCGGCCAGCGTCTCCTCGTCGTCCTCTTCGCAGCCGAGCTCCACGAGCGTTTCCACATCGTCGATACGGTTGTGCGCGGACTGCAAATGCTTGAGCTGGGACTGGACGGCGGACAGCTTGCTCGTCACCTTCTGCGCGTTCTCCACGTCGTCCCACAGGCCCGGGGCCGCAGCCTCGACTTCCAGCTCGTGCTCTTCCTTGCGCAGGCGGTCGGTATCGAGCGCCAGCGCGATCTCTTCATATTTGGCGCGAGCGTCGTTGATGGCTTGCGCGAAATCAAATTCTGCCATGATGATCCTTACAAATGCTTGCAAATATTTACGAATAGGGAAAATGCGCATTGGAAAGCCTATGCGGGCGCGCCCAATGCGTGCGCGCTCAGAAATACGGAAGAATAGCGACGCGAACGCGTCAAGCGGTCAGCGCCGGAATGGCGAAGCACAATACCATGGCGACGGCTACAATAATGCCAATCACGCGCGCAATGTTGCGCACGTGCTCGTCATGGCGCTGGTCACGATTTTCATGGTTGCTCACGGAATAGCAGTGTAGCGCACAGCCCTTACCTGTCTGGTTTCAATTCGCCATTCGCTTGCTGAATGTTTGGCCCCCGCTCCCGCGCCCGTGCGTTAGAGTGACAGTGTTTTCCCAAGGAACTCTTGAGGCCAAGCGAAAGGAACACACATGGCACAATCACGTACCGCATGGGGCTGGGGCCTGGCGAGCATCGACGCCGCCGGCAACACGCTCGACGTATGGTATCCCGCGCTCACGCTCGGCGACGCGCCCGCGCCGGCCGACCGTCCGCAGCACAATTTCGGCGCGCTCGTCCACGAGGGCCCCGACGCCCGAGGCGTGCGCCGCGTCCCCGTATTTACGGAATCGCATATTGACGAAGACATTGTCGACACCGCCGACGCCTACGCGCGCCTGCACCTGCTAAGCATGCGCCTCGTCAAGCCGAACACGATCAATCTCGCCAACATTTTCGCCAAGCTCACGAACGTGGTGTGGACGAGCTACGGCCCGTTCGCCGTCCAGGACTTCGCACTGCGCAAGATCGACGTGCTCAACACGAACGCCATCAACGGACTGCCCGGCATGACCAGCGACATCACCGTGCGCTCCGTGGATAAGATCCCGCGCATGCTCGACTATGTCGTCCCCAGCGGCGTGCGCATCGCCAACGCCGACCAGGTGCGCCTGGGCGCCTACGTGGCGGAAGGCACTACCGTCATGCCGGCCGGATTCATCAACTACAACGCCGGCACGCTCGGCACCTGCATGATCGAAGGCCGCGTTTCCCAAGGCGTGACCGTGGGCAACGGCTCCGACGTGGGCGGCGGCGCGTCCATCATGGGCACGCTCTCGGGCGGCGGCAAACTCGTCAATTCCATCGGCGAGCATTCGCTGCTCGGCGCCAACGCGGGTATCGGCATTTCGCTGGGCGACCATTGCGTGGTGGAAGCGGGCCTGTACGTGACGGCCGGCACGAAGATCTCGATCTATGACAAGGACAAGCTCAACGCCGGCGAAGAGTTCGACGTCGTCAAAGGCAAGGATCTCAGCGGCAAGAACAACATCCTGTTCATCCGCAACTCCATGACGGGCGGCATCGAGGCGCGCTACCGCAAAACCGGCATCGAACTCAACGAGTCGTTGCATCAGAATTAACTGGAAGCATGAAGATCACACTCATTACTGTCGGAAAAGTCAAAGAACGGTACCTGCGCGACGCGATCGACGAATACAGCAAGCGGCTGGGACGCTACTGCAAACTCGACATCGTGCAAGTCAACGATGAAAAGACGCCCGAACACGCGAGTGCGACCGAAGAACTGCAAATCAAGGAACGCGAAGGCGAGCGCATCCTGCACCACATCCACCCCGACGCGTATGTGGTGGCGCTCGCCATCGAGGGCAAGATGCTCACGAGCGAACAGTTGGCCGAGAAAATCGCCGATTTGGGGTTGCATGGCACGAGCCATATCCAGCTGATTATCGGCGGTTCGCTCGGATTGGATCCGCGCGTGCTCAAGCGTGCGGACATGCTGCTGAGCTTTTCGCGCATGACGTTCCCGCACCAGTTGATGCGCGTGATCCTGTTGGAGCAGATTTACCGCGCCTACAAGATCAACGCGCACGAACCGTACCACAAATAAATATTCGCCTATATATTCGGTTTACTGGGGCCGCGACTCCATGGGCACATAGTTGCGCCGCTGCGGTCCCGTATACACTTGGCGCGGACGGCCGATCTTGGTCATCGGATCGTCCATCATCTCGCGGTATTGCGCGATCCATCCGGGAATGCGTCCGAGCGCGAACAGCGCCGTGAACATGGAAGGCTCGAATCCGATGGCCCGGTAGACGAGCCCCGTATAGAAATCCACATTCGGATACAGGTGGCGTGAGACGAAATAGTCGTCGTGCAACGCGATATCTTCAAGTTCCTGGGCCACGTCGAACAGCGCGACATCGTTGGCGGACAGGTGGAGGCTGCGCCGGTTTTCCATCACCTGTTCGAGGCAATGCTTGGCGATGGCCGCGCGCGGATCGTAGGATTTGTAGACGCGGTGGCCCAGTCCCGAAATGCGCCGGCCTTCCGATTTGGCGCGTTCCACATACTCTTTGACGGTGAGCCCCGAAGCCGCGATGTCGTCCAGTTGGCGCAGCACCGCCTCGTTCGCTCCCCCGTGCAACGGGCCGCTGAGCGCGTTGACGCCCGCGGCGACGGCCGAGTACAGGTTGGCATGGGCCGATCCCGCGATACGCACGACAGAGGTCGAACAGTTCTGCTCATGGTCGGCATGGATGATGAGCAACCGTCCCAGCGCATGCACGGCGACAGGATTCGAATGGAACGGTTCGTAGGGTACGGCGAAACACATGCGCAGGAAGTCGTCCACATAGCCGCGCGAATAGTCCGGGAACAGCATCGGTTCGTCACGGTGGCGGCGCAGAATGTAGCTCACGATCGTGCGGGCTTTGGCCATGATGATCGTGGCGGCCTCGTCGAGCTGCTCAGGATCGTCCACATTGGTCGTGTTCGGATAGAAGGTCGCGAGCGCGTTGATTGCGGACGCGAGCACGCTCATCGGATGCGATTCGTGCGGAAACGAGCCCATGAACGTGCGGAAATCCTCGCCGACCACGGTACGGTGGTTGATTTTCTGTACAAAATCGTCGAACTCGCGTTGCGACGGGAGTTCGCCGTGACGCAACAGCCACGCCACTTCCAGAAAATCTGACGATTCACACAGCTGCTCGATCGGATAGCCGCGGTAGCGCAAAATCGAATTGTTGCCGTCGATATACGTGATTTTCGACTCGCACTGTGCCGTCGTCAAAAATCCGGGATCCAGCGTCACCCAGCCGTCGTTGCGCATGGAAGAAATGACGATGCCGTCCGCGCCGGAACTCGCCTGCACGACGGGAAGATTGAATTCGTCCTGTTCCACACGTAACCGAGCGTTCGTCATAAGACCGTTCCCCTTACCGGCGCCGAAAAAGGCGCGCACCGTGCGAGTACAAAAGTGCGTTCAGTATAGGCAACCCCATATTTCAGGCTTTAGAGCGTCTCACAATACGTAACGGGGGCATAACTTCTGCATTTTGAGACGTGAACTACGGCGTGTCTGTCTCATTTTGCAGAAGCTATTGCCGATTCAAGGCACCGACTTCCGGTTTTGGCCTCTTCCTCTGCATTTTGAGACGCCAACTGCGGCGTGTCTGTCGCAAAATGCAGAAAGCCGAAAACGGCATAAAAAAGGGGAACAGCCTTATTGACTGCTCCCCCCATATGTGGAGCCGCGGGGAATTGAACCCCGGTCCAGTAACCGTACCTTCGGTCTTCTACGTGCGTATCCTGTAGACCACAAGGGTAGTTTTTCGGCTCCCGTCAATGTCACAGGCGACTGACGGCGAGCCTATTTACAGAAAAAGTCCCCGCACCACCCTGCAAATCGGCGGTGCAGGCGAGTCTTCTAAACGACGCTCAACATCTTTCCAAAGACAAGAAAGAGTGAACGGAGCGGCTGCTCGCTGGTTAAGCCCTGACGAAATCAGGCAGCGAGAGCGAACTCAGTGCGATTGTTAGATTTAGCACTTATTTTCTTCGCGGAGGACATCACGAGCGGACTCCGCGTTCTCGGCACGCTTCCCCGAAACGAACGGGTTACTGTCGAAACCAAATCGACCCCAATGTTGAATTATCAAACATACTGCAATGCAGCACGGGCAAGCATACTCGATTTCCCGCTTATTCGCAAGAGGCGAAGCCTGCCGCGCTTGTGGACAGCCGCTTTCTCCGTGCACTCCCCCGCTCATGACACACCCGTCCGACCACACGTGCGGCCGGCGCTCGCGGTTTGGTACGCGCTTGTTCAAGATGGTGATACCAACCGCCAGGAACACGAGGAGAAGGAGCATTCCATGGCAGTGCAACAAGCCCATATTGTGATAACGGGACGGGTGGGGACGCAGCCCGTCGCGTTCGGCAACGATCCGCAGCACAGCGGCTGCAAATTCCGTTTGGCCTCCACGCGCGTCTATCGCGACCGGCTGGGCCAATGGCAGGAATTGCCCACCACGTGGATCACCGTCAAAGCGTTCCGCCAGCTTGCGCAGAACGTCATGTTCGCCGTCCACCGCGGCGATCCCGTCATTGTGTCGGGAGCGCTGGGCAACGAGGAATGGGACGATGCGGAAGGCAAACACCATGTGCGCGTGGTAATCGAAGCGGCCACCGTGGGCCACGACCTCAATTTCGGCGTGACCACGTTGCGCAAGTTTGAAAAGGAAAGGCAGCCCGAGCCCATGCAGCCCCAACCCATGCAACCTCAGCCCATCCCCCAAGCATTTGAAAACCCCGCACCCGAAATGCCGGATGCGGGGCCAGAAACGCTCGAAGCGCCAGAAGAGCCCGAGGATCCCATGGATCCCGGAGATCCTATGGGATAGGCTCAGGCGTCACCAAATGTGCACGCGATCGGCAGGGGCAAGCCACATGCCGTCCGTCGGCTGCACGTTGAAGGCCTTGTAGAACAGGTCCACGTTGCGGGCGATGCCGTTGGTGCGGCTTTCGGCCGGCGCGTGCGGATCGATCTGCAAGTACTGCTCGGCCAGCTCGTCGCGGTTCTTCGTGCGCCAAATGGAGGCGTAGCTCAGGAAGAAACGCTGCAGGCCCGTGAAGCCGTCAATAACAGGCGCGGATTCGAGGGATGCCTCAATTGCCTGCGGCTCGCCGTCAATCGGGCGTCCCGCGGCCTTGTCCAGCGCGAACGCGTAGGCCTTCAACGCGATGTTGACGCCCGAAAGGTCGCCAATGTTCTCGCCAATGGTCAGCGCTCCGTTGACGTGCGGGGCGTTGTCCGGGTCGTCGGCGTACTTGTGGGCGAGCTGCTCGGGAACGAAGGTGTTGTACTGCTCAATAAGCGCGCCCGTCAGTTCCTTGAAATGCTGCTTGTCCTCTTCGGTCCACCAGTCGTGCAGCTTGCCGTCGCCGTCGAACTGGGAGCCTTGGTCGTCGAAACCGTGGCCGATCTCATGGCCGATCACGGCGCCAATGCCGCCGTAGTTGGCGGCGTCTTCGGCCTCGGGGTTGAAGAACGGTGGCTGCAAAATGGCGGCCGGGAACACGATGATGTTCTCGCTCGGCTCGTAGTAGGCGTTGACCGTCTGCGGGTTCATCAGCCATTCATCCTTGTCCACAGGCTTGCCCGCCTTGGACAGCTGGTAGCCGAACTCGTAGAGGGCCGCGGCGTCGAGGTTCTGTGCGAGCGGGGCGCCTTCGACCACGGCGAGCGCCGTGTAGTCGCGCCACTTGTTCGGGTAGCCGATCTTGGCTTCGAACTTGTCGAGCTTGGCCAGCGCCTGCGTCTTGGTTTCATCGGACAGCCAGTCGCTGTTGAGAATGGACACGTGGTAGGCCTCGATGAGGTTCTCCACGAGTTCCTGCATGCGTTCCTTGGACGAGCTCGGGAAGTGCAGGCGCACGTACTCTTTGCCCACGTCTTCGCCGCACACGCCGTTGACGAGCGAAACGCCGCGCTTCCAACGGTCCTTTTGCACTTTGGCGCCCGAAAGCGTCTTGCCGTAGAAGTCGAAGTTCGTGACGCTGAACTTGTCGCTGAGCATGCTAGCCGCACCAATGATGACGTGCACGCGCGCCCAGAGTTTGAGGTCGTCGAGATCGGTTTCGTTCCAGAACGCGTCGATGCCGGCGAGGAAGGTCGGTTCATGCACGTCCACGGTTTCCAGCGCGCCGATCACATCGACGGGCTGCGCCTTGGACGCGTCGGACTTGTTGTAGGCGTCTTGCATGGCCTTCGCCCAGCGTTCCACGTCGAAGTGCTTGAGCTGGTCGACAAGGTCGGCCCATGCGGTGGGATTGTGCGTTTTCACGGGGTCGCGCGTGGTGACGTTGTCCCAATGGTGGGAAGCGATGCGCGTTTCCACGTTAAGGAAGCGCTCGGCCAGGCCTTCCGCTTCCGCCTCGTCGTCCGTGTAGCCGGCGTTGCGCAGCTGCAGGGCCACCATGGCTTGGTATGCGGCGCGTACGGGTGCGTAGTGGTCGTCGCGATAGTAGGCTTCGTCGGGAAGTCCGAGTCCGCCCTGCTCCACGTGCACGGTGTTGAGCGTCGGATCATCAGCGTCTCCGTAGACGGCGAAGCCGAACAGGTCGGGACCGCCCGTCGGGTTGAGCGCGCCCAGGGCCTCGGTGAGGTCTTCCTTGGTGGCGGCGTCGTCGATCATGGCGAGCGCCGGGCGGATCGGATCCATACCGGCCTTTTCGATGGCGTCGGTGTCGAGGAACGAGTTGTATAGGGCCTTCGATTTGATGGCGCCCGTTTCGTCGGATTCGAGAATGTCGCGGATTTGCTGTTCCGCGTTTTCCGCGAGGCGGTCGAACGATCCGTAGCGCGAGCGGTCGTCGGGAAGGCGGTACGTGTCGATCCATGGTCCGTTGACGTGGCGGAACAGGTCGTCGGCCGCGCCCGTGACCGAGGAGAACGAGGCTTGGTCAATGCCGGAAGTGTATTCAGTAGTCATACTGTGCAGCTTATCCATTTTTCCTGACATGGAACAGCCCGAATGCGGCCGATTTTGGGCGTCCTGTCCGCGTCCATGCGTTGTCGCGTTTGCGTTGCGGCACCTACCATATGGGCCGCAAGTTTCGCTTGTTGTCGCAAAACCTGCGCTGCACGCCTAATTCGCTACGATTGCTTGTCATATGCGGCACACTGGGCAGTAGCGCTCCACTATGCCTCGTGTGCAGCGCTTTACGTCCGCTTTTTATGTGAAGGACTGATTATCATGGATCCAAATATGAACATGGCGAATGGAACTTCGCAGCATCCGTTCCATCTCGTCGAGGACATGCTTCCTCACGCCGCCAAGAACGGCATTCGCGCCGCATACGGCGTTATCGGCATTGTGGCAATCGTGTTGGGCATCTGCCTGCTGGTCTGGCCGGGCAAGACGCTGATTGTGGCCACCATTGTGCTGGGCATCTACTTCCTGATTTCCGGTATCGTGCGTATTGTCAGCTCGATTGTGGAAATGGGCCTGCCGGGCGGCTGGCGCGTGCTGGGCATTATCGTGGGCATCCTGCTCGTGATCGGCGGCATCGTGGTCCTCAAGAACGTGTATCTGTCCACGCCAATTCTGGCGATCATGTTCACGCTCATCATCGGTATCGGCTGGATGATGGAAGGCGTCATGGCCTTGACTGAATCCTGGGGTACGCCGAATTCGGGTTGGGCCATCTTCTACGGCATCGTCTCCATCCTCGCCGGCTTCGTGCTGCTGTGGATGCCGACCGCTTCCACCGTGTGGCTGATCATTTACGGTGGTATCGCACTCGTGATCATCGGCATTCTCGCCGTGATCCGCGCGTTCACCTTCGGCCACAGCAAGAAGTGAGTCGCGGCTGAACCGCTTTTTCCGTCCCGCCATGCGCAAGCGTGGCGGGATTTTTCATAACCGCCGCAATCATGCGATTGTTAAGCGTGTGAGCTACCGTAGTAACGGTTGTATACGTAGTAGAAAGACTGCAATGATCGAACTTAAGAGCCCCCGTGAAATCGAGCAGATGAAGCCCGCCGGACGTTTCGTCGGCAACATTCTCAAGGAACTGCGCGAACGCACCAAGGTGGGCACGAACCTGCTGGAAATCGACGAGTACGTGCACCAGCGCATCGTGGACCGCAAGGGCGCCGAATCCTGCTACGTGGACTACGCTCCGGACTTCGGTACCGGCCCGTTCGCCCACTACATCTGCACTTCCGTCAACGACGCTGTGCTGCACGGCATTCCGTACGATTACAACTTGAAGAACGGCGACCTCGTGAGCCTCGACCTGGCCATCAAGGTGGACGGTTGGGCTTCCGACTCGGCCATCAGCTTCGTGGTTGGCGACGCTGACGAAAGCGACCTGCGCCTTATCCGCAGCACCGAGGAAGCGCTGCTCGCGGGTATCGAAGCCGCCCAGCCGGGCAACCGTTTGGGCGACGTGTCCCATGCGATCGGCGAGGTGGCGCGTGAGTACGGCTACCCTGTCAACCTCGAGTTCGGCGGCCACGGCATCGGCCGTGAAATGCACATGGATCCGCATGTGGCCAACGACGGACGCGCCCACCACGGCTTCAAGCTGCGCGAAGGTGTCACGATCGCCATCGAACCGTGGTTCATGAAGTCGACCGACGAAATCTTCCAGGACCAGTCCGACGGCTGGACGTTGCGTTCCGTGGACGGTTCCCGCGGCGCCCACAGCGAGCACACGATCGCGATTACGGAGAACGGTCCGCAGATTCTGACGGCCCGCGGCTGATCCGCGTCAGCATCGTAATAAATATATATAAAAAGAAGGTCGGGATTGCGTCATGCGATCCCGACCTTCTTGCATTAAGGTCCGCTTATATCTCTCTTATTTCATGATCGGACGGCTGGGAGCGGACACGTCCACTTGCGTCTTGTCCCCGATTACCGCGGGATCATGGATGATTTTGTCCACGATCGCGATCTTGAGTTTCGCGTCGGCCGCGTCGCCCCATACGACCGTGATGCCGCTGGAGAGTCGTGTGGTGATGGAGTCCTGCGTATTGGCGGAAACCGACGCGACGTCCTTGCGCATGGATTCGGGAAGGTCGTTGAGGATGGTCAACGCCGCGAGCACGCCCTTGTTCTTAAGCGCCTTGTTCACATTGTTGACCTCGATCACGGGGATGCCCGCCACAGACGCGCCTTTGGCCACCGAATTGAGCACGCGTCCCCGGCTGTCCACGGCCGTCAAATCGTTGCCGCCCTTGACGCGCAGCATGGCCGCCGGACGTTGCGCCGTCACGGAAACCGTCAATCCGTTCGGGAACTTCTTTTGCGAGTCCGCGTGGGAGACGCCCGGAATATTCTCCAATGCCGATTCCACTTTCGCGTCCGAAACCACGATCAACGATTTGCCCACCTGCTGGTCGGCAATGTTGAGGATCTGCTCGTTGCTCACCCACGCGTTGGCGCCACGGACCGTAATCTTGTCGGCGCGCAAACGGAACACGGGCGAGAAAAACAGGAACCACACCAGGCCGATGATCACGGCAAGGGATACGACGGCGATGCCCACGCGGATCAGGATCGTGCGCACGTTCATGCGCTTGCGTTCCTTGCGCCGAGCCGTAAAGTCCACGACTTTGGGACGAGTGGCGATACCGATGCGGCCGCTTGTTTCACGCAACGTTTTTTGCAGCGGATCCTCGCTGCGCAACCTGCGGGCGTCCACAAAGGCGCCGGGCTGGCTCGCGGCTTGCGGCTTGCGCGAAACGCTTGGCTTGCCGCTACGCTTGACCGTTTTACGGACGCCACTCGCCTGCCTGCGCTGGGATTGCGTCATGGATTTGGCGTTCGGTTTGGCGCCGGTTCCGGCTTTCCCTTTTGACGAGCGCCCTTTGGACGTTCCTTGTACGGAACGCGAGGAAGTGGAACTTTGTACGGAGCGTGAGGAGCTTTGCGCGGAACGTGCCGTGCGCGCAACGCGTTGCGTACCCGTGCCCGTACCCGCATGTTCCGAACGTCCCGCGTGTTCCGTACTTCGTGACGAACGGCGCGACGGCTGTTGAGAGCTGACTGACCGTGGCATCACTGTCCGTTTCCGCTGAATCGTGCCTCCAACGCGTGCAGGACCACAGGGGCCATCTTCGTGATGTCGCCGGCGCCCACCGTCAAAATCACGTCGCCGGATTCGGCGCGCATGGCCATCATCTGCGCGGCCAACGCCATGTCTTCCTCGGCGCTGATCCAGTCGTCGCCATCGCCCAGGCGCTTCGCCTCGTCCACAATCGTTTGCGCGGTGATGTCGGGGAAATCCTCCTGCTTTTCACGTGCCGGGAAGATGCCCGTCACGATCACGTCGTCGGCCTTGTCGAGAGCCTTGGCGAATTGCGGCGCAAAGAACTTGGTGCGGCTGAACAGGTGCGGCTGGAACAGGACGCGGATCGAAGCATCCGGATAACGCCTGCGCGTCGCGTCAAGCAGCGCGGCGATTTCCGTAGGATGGTGGGCGTAATCGTCCACCACCGTCACGCCGTCCTGCTGCCCGCGGATCTGGAAGCGGCGAGCGGCGCCAAGGAACGAATGGGCGCTTTGGGCCGCCACGTCCGGATCCATGCCCAAGAGGATCGCCGCGATGATGGCCGCCGTTGCGTTGCGCGCGTTGTGCAAGCCAGGAATGGACAGTTCGACCGGAAGCACACGGGCCTCCCCCGTCAAACGCGCCGGCAAGTCCAGCACGAAACGCTCCACGCCCGTGGCGCGGTCTTCCTGCTCGGAACTGATTTCCACGAGCATGGCGCCGTTGAGGTCGCCCAGTTCGCTGCGCGTGGCCGTGGTGTAGGCGATGGTGCGTTCCGCGACGCGCGGATCAAGGGCGCGCAGCACCTTGCGGGCGCCTTCATCGTCCACGCACATGATCACATGGTCTACGGCGTGGCCCGCATGGTCCACGAACGCGGCGCGGTAGCGTTCCGCCGTACCGTAATGGTCCAGATGGTCGGCTTCAGCGTTGGTGATGATGGCGATCGTCGGACGGTACTTGGCGAAGCTTCCGTCGGATTCGTCAGCTTCCGCCACGAGCACGTCGCCCGCGCCGGCATGGCCGCCGTCAAGCGTGGTGCCGTCCGGCCCCTGGATCGAAGCGCCGATCGCATAGCTCGGGTCGGCCAGCTGTCCTGCGCCTCCCGTGCGCAGGATATGGGCGAGCAGCGAGCTGGTCGTGCTTTTGCCGTGGGCGCCGGCCACCGTGACGGCGCGGCCCTGGCTCATAAGCAGCGCCAGAATGTCGCTGCGGTGCACAATGTTGGCACCGCGTTCGGCGGCCGCCACGATTTCCGGATTGTCCGGCTTGATGGCGCTGGAATACACCACCGTGTCGGCACCTTCCACATTATGCGCGTCCTGCCCCACGAACACGGTGACGCCCGCGTCCTGCAAATGCTGCGTCTTGGCGTTTGCCGCACGGTCGGAGCCCTGCACGTTCACGCCGTGCTCATGCAGCATTTCCGCCAGCACGCTCATGCCGGCCCCGCCGATGCCAATAAAATGCGTCACGCCCAGCGACTTGAGGTCGCTGTCGGGCGCGAACGCCGCCAATGTCGGATCCAATACGATGTTGTCCTGTTGGTCACCCAAAATTTCTGCCCCTTACGACATGTGTGCGCGGGCGTACGCGCCGCGTCATGCACTCATTTGAGTCCATTATGCCGCGCCGCCGCCATTCCTGATGTGTTCCGTTAGCTTTAGGCGTTGGCCAGGCGCAAAATCTCGCGCGCCATGCGCTGTGCGGCGTCGCGGATGCCGTATTCCCAAGCCTTGTCGCCCAGTTCATGAAGCGCCTTGGGGTCGGCCAACAGCGGCGGCACGTGTTCGCGCACCCAGTCCGCCGTGAAATCGCGGTCGGCCACCATAATGCCACCGCCGGCCTTGACCACGGGTTCAGCGTTGAACCGCTGTTCCCCGTTGCCGATAGGCAACGGCACGTAGATCGCGGGAACACCCAGAGCCGTCAATTCGCTGACGGATCCTGCGCCCGAACGGCAAATGACCAGATCCGCGCAGGCGAACGCATAGTCGATACGTTCCAAATATTGCGCCACATGGTAATCGCGGCCGGCCACGGACTCGTCGCCAAGTCCCGTGAGCACATCTTGACCCGCACTTTGGGCCACGAGCTCGCGCACTTCGTCAATCTTGCCCTTGCCCGTAAGATGCACGATCTGCGCATGGTCGAGCAGCTCGCGCGCGCTTTGCGCCACGGCGCGGTTGAGGCTCACAGCACCTAGCGATCCGCCCGTGACCACCACGATGGGGCGGTCGGGATCCAGGCCGAGCGCGTTCGCGCCGTCGATGCGCGCCTGCTGACGGTTGGTTTCCAGCTGTTCGGCGAGTTGGGCGATGGCCGGACGCAATGGCAGGCCTACACGCTCCATATGCGTCGTGTCCGCCGGCTTGAGGCCCGTGTTGTCGTAGGCCGTGCCGATGAACGTGGACCAGCGCGCTCCGAGCTTGTTGGCCATGCCCGCGCGCGCGTTCTGTTCGTGGATGACCACGGGAATGCCCATCTTGTGCGCCGTCGCATAAGCCGGGGCCGACGCATAGCCGCCGAAGCCCACTACTACCTGGGCTTTGCGACGTTCGAGGATGTCGCGCACCTTGCGCGTCTCTTTGCGCCATTTGAACGGGAACATGAGGGCGGCCTTGTTGGGGCGCCTCGGGAACGGAACCTTCTCGATAGTTTCCAATTCGTAGCCGGCCTGCGGCACGAGCGAGGCTTCCAAGCCCACCGCCGTGCCCAATGCCGTCACTTGCGCCTGGGGATCAATTGCTTTGATGGCGTCCGCCACTGCCAACAGTGGGTTCACATGGCCCGCGGTGCCGCCGCCGGCCAATACAATATGCGCCGTTTCATTACTCATGGTTCACGAGCATAGTCCGTTCGGCATAAATTGCCGCTTCCCGTGGCGCTCGGCATTTCCGAGGCGCCCCTGCCGGGTTTAATCAGCGTTATGCGCGCGCCACTTCGGCGCGGATTTCAGGCTGTGCGCGCATCATGCTGTCCGCGATACCGGCCGCGCCCAAACACATGACCAGCGAGGATCCGCCGGCCGATACGAACGGTAACGGAACGCCCATGACAGGGAAAATGCCTATGACCACGCCCATATTGACCAGCGCCTGTCCCACAAGCCATACGGTGAAGCACACGAGTGCCATCGACACATATCGGTTGGCCGTATGCAAGGAAACATTGATCAGGCACCAACCGAGCATCAGGAACAATACGAGTACGGCCAGCGCGCCGATGAATCCCGTTTCCTCGCCAATGATGGCGTAGATGAAATCGTTGTGCGCTTCAGGCAGATAGTTCCATTTCTCGCGGGAATTGCCAATACCCACACCGAACAGGCCTCCCGAGGCCATGGCGTATTTGGCGTGCATGGCCTGGTAGCACACGCCTTCCAAATCCTGCGGCGAGCATTCCTGGTAGGTGGCCAGAATACGGCCCATTCGGTTGGAACTCGTAAGTACGAGCACAATGACGCCCAGACCCAGCAATCCTCCGATGTAACCCAGATATTTGAGCGGAATACCGCCGATCAAGAATCCGGCCAAGCCAATGGCCACAATGATCAGGCCCGTGCCCAGATCCTTGCCCGAGAGCACGCACAACAATGCGGCCACATACCACAACGCCGGCTTGCCATACGCGTCCTTGATGTCCCCGCTCTTTTTATAGCGGGCGTGAGCTTCTTCCATGGCCTTGGGCAGCCACACGCACAGCGCCAGCTTCATGACCTCGGCTGGCTGGAGCTGGAAGACGCCGGGAATGCCCACCCAGCTGCGGTTGCCGTTGACTTCGATGCCCAACGGCGTAAGCGTCAACAACTGCAACACCATGGCGACCATGAGGAACGGTTGGGAGAATTTGCGGTAGGTACGGTATGGAAGATGCATGAGCACCAGCGCGACGATCACGCCCACAATACAGTACATGCCCTGGCTGAGCACCTGCGACCATGGGGACGCTCCCGCCGCCACCATCGTGACGGCCGAGCTGGAAAACACCATGATCAGGCCGAATACGGTCAGGATCACCACAATGATACGGAACCCGTGATAGCACCACAACGGGTTCATGAGCATGCGCCAACCCGTATACCGTTCGAAATTGGCGTTCTGTGGTCCCTTCCCGTTTCCCGCGCCCGTCTGCGGCGCCGACTGCGCCGAACGGGACGAACGCGTGGAACGGGAGGAACGCGCAACGCGTGCAGAGGAAGCGTTAGATCCAGAGACGCGTCTAGGCATGCGCATGCTCCTTGACCCAGCGGTGCGCTTCATGGGCGAACTGGTTGCCACGGTCCGCATATGAGACGAACTGGTCCATGGACGCGCATGCGGGGGCCATAAGCACCACGTCTCCGGGCTCGGCGAATTCGCCGGCCGCGTCGACCGCGCGGTGCATGACCGTGGCGTTGTCGCTCGGATCGATAATCGTCAACGGCATGTCGGGAGCACTGGCCTGGAACGCTTCGACCATCTCGTGCTGGTCTTTGCCAATGATGACGGCGGCCTTCATGATGTGGCGTTCCTGGGCGACGAGATCTTCGAAACGGCCGCCCTTGGCGAGGCCGCCCGCGATCCAGACCACGCTGTGCTCGGGGAAGCTGCTGAGCGACGCCTTGGCCGCATGCGCGTTAGTTGCCTTGGAATCGTCCACGAACCGGATCGTTCCCTCCTCGCTCGTCAGTTCGGCCACTTTTTGGATGCGGTGGCCGCCCGGAGCGAACTGCTTGAGCGCTTCGAGCGCCGTGTGGGCGTCGGCGCCCAAGCCGAGCACCAACGCCAACGCCGTCAGCGCGTCGGCCAGCAAATGCGGGTAAATCGTGCCGTCAGGCTCGGTCAAGTGCACGAACTCGTTGATGGGCGCCAGCACGTTGGCGACACCGTATTCGCCACCGGCCACGCCGCTCATGTCCACGATCACGCCGTCGGCAATGCCGATCTGTCCCGCTTGGGGTTCCTGCAGCGTGAATCCGACGCGCAGGCAATTTTCGCCCGTTTGCGCGGCCTCGGCCAGAGCCGTGACGCGGGCGTCCTGCGCGTTGTAGACGGCCACACGCTGGGCGCGGTGGTACACCTTGGATTTGTCGGCCGCATAGTTGTCCATGCCGCCATGCCAGTCCAGATGGTCGGCCGCGATATTCGTAATGGCCGCGCAATCCAGCGCGAGTGAGTCGGTGAAATGCAGCTGGAACGAGCTCAGTTCCACACACAGCACGTCATTGGCCGGGTCGATGGCGGCACGCGACACGGATTTGCCGATATTGCCGACGGCGGGCGCCGTCAGTCCGCATGCGGTAAGCATGGACGACGTCATTTCCGTGGTGCTCGTTTTGCCGTTCGTGCCCGTAATGCCGATCCATGCGGCGGGCTTTCCGGTACGCGTGGAGTTGACGCGCAACATCCAGGCCAGCTCAACTTCGCTGACTACGGGGACGCCGTGCTCTTGTGCGGCGAGAATGAACGGAGTGCGCGGATTGAAGACGGGCGAAACGCACAGCAGATCGATGTTGTTCCAGTCGATATCTTCAAACGAATGCAGGTCGGCTTCGGGCTTGCGCTCGTCGACGCCCCACACCTGCGCGCCGTACGAGCGCAGGATATCCACCATACTTTGTCCGGAAATTCCCAGTCCGGCCACTACCACACGTTTGTCTTGCCACTGCATTTTGTTGGGTCCTTTCTGTTGACCCGAGATATTTTTTTGCGGGAACATCAGTTCCCGCATGACATTATCGATAACCGGTTACGCTCAGCCGTTCCACATGCCCGATCGGACCAGCCAGTCGCCGTAGAAAATGACGAGGCCGACGATGACGAACATCAATTCGATCATCCAGAAACGGACCACGACTTTGCCTTCGCTCCAACCGAGCAATTCGAAGTGGTGGTGGATCGGCGCCATCTTGAACACGCGCTTGTGGGTGAGCTTGAAGCAGCCCACCTGGATCACGTCGCTGAGCGCTTCGATCACGAACAGGCCGCCAATGATGATGGCGAGGAATTCGGTGTGCGTCATGATGGACAGCGCGGCGAACAGGCCGCCCAGCGCAAGCGAACCCGTGTCACCCATGAAGATGGAGGCGGGGTTGCAGTTGTACCACAGGAAACCGAGGCAGGCCACGGCCGCGCACAACGCGATCACGGTCAAGTCAAGAGGGTCGGAAACGGTGTAGGTGAATCCGGCCTTGTGGGAGCCCACCAAGTGGTACGTCTCCCAGAACGCCACGGCCGCGTATCCCGTGAACGCGATCATGGACGAGCCCGCGCACAGGCCGTCGAGACCGTCGGACAGGTTCACGGCGTTCGTCCAGGCCGCCATCAGGAAGTTGACCCAGATAATGAACAGGATGATCGAAAGGAGCTTGCCCGCGAACTCGAACGAAATGAACGGCGATTCAATAAAACTGATACCGGACTGGGCGCTCGGCTTGCCGGACTGGTTCGGCAAAACCAGCGCGAGCACGGCAAACACCGTCGCGAAAATGAACTGTCCGATGAACTTGCCGCGTACGGTCAGGCCTTCGCTCTGCTTCTTGCGCACCTTCGCGAAATCGTCGATGAAGCCGAGCAGGCCCATCGTAAACATGGCGAACAATACGAGCACGGCGGACCAGGACGGCCTCACGCCCACGGAAAGGTAGCGGTACAGGGCGGACGCGCCCCATCCCACAATCACCGCGATCACAATGACCACGCCACCAAGCGTCGGAGTGCCGCGCTTGACCAGATGCGACTGCGGGCCATCCTGACGGATGTACTGGCCGTAATTGAGTTTGTGAACGATCCGTATCATCAACGGGGTGCCGACCAACGTGATGATCAGCGAGACCAGAAGACCAATGATGACTGCAATCACCTGAAATGCTCCAATTCTTGAAGGTGTGCTTTCTGTGGGTTATGGGCGCCGCAAAGACCGCGGCACGTCACGCGTCGCGCTGCTCGGACTCCCAACGCTGCGCCAAAGCACTCAGTCCGGACGCATGCGAGCCCTTGAGCAGCACCACCATGCGGTTGTGCTGGGTCGCGAGTTGGTGAATCAGTTCATCCGCCTCGTCGGCACTGTGTGCCCAGTGTACCGGGACGTCAGGGCGATTGCTGGCGTTGACAGCCTCCATTGCACCGTGAGCCAGTTTACTCGCGAGCATATCGAGGTGGGAATCTTGGGCGCTGCCCACGGAAATGACGGCGTCCAAGTCGGCGTTCACCGCGTATTCACCGATGGTCTCATGCAACTTTTCTTCGTCGCCGCCGAGCTCGAGCATCGCGCCGAGCACGGCCACGCGGAACGGTTCATGTTCGTCGCCCGCATGCCATGCGCGCAATCCGTCAATACCGGCACGCATGGAATCCGGGTTCGCATTGAAGGAGTCGTCGATCAGCGTGAAGGTGGCGCCGTCGCGCGTCACTTCGCTGACGGCCATGCGGTGCGGGCTAATGCGGCGCACGGCGTCGAGCTCGTGGGCAATGGCGCGGAGCGGCATGCCGAAGTAGTTGGCCACGCTTGCCGCTGCCAATGCGTTCATCACGTTGTGACGTCCCGGAATGCCGAGCGTCACATGGTTTTCCGTACCTTCGCTGGTACGCAGGATGAACGAAGCGCGGCCCAGGCCGTCCAGCGTCACATCGTCTGCGCTCATCCAATCCTCATGCTCCTCGGCGCGTTCCATGCCGAACCACTTGACGAAGGACGGCGCGATGGCGTCCATGGCGGCTATATGCGGGTCGTCGGCGTTGAGCACGGTCACGCCTTGCGGCATCTCCCCGCGCACGATTTCGCTTTTCGCCTCGGCGATGCGTTCCACCGAGCCGAACTCTCCCAGATGGGCGTTGCCCACCTTGAGCACCACGGCCACGTCCGGCGGCGCGATCTTCGTCAGCCGAGCGATCTCGCCCACATGGTTCGCACCCATTTCCGCGACGAGGAAACGCGTGTCCTCGCCCACATGCAGCGCCGTGAGCGGCAGACCGATTTCATTGTTGAAGGATCCGACGGGCGCGACGGTGGGTCCCATCGTTTCGAGCAGCGTATGCAGCAAGTCCTTCGTGGTGGTTTTGCCCACGGATCCCGTAATGCCCACAATGGAGAACGGCGCGTCCAGCGCGCGGCGGCGTTCAAGATTGTGCTTGGCGAGCGAGCCCAACGCTTCCACGCTATTGCGCACGATGATCTGCGCCACGTCGGCGCCGGGAACCTCGTGTTCCACGATCGCCGCCACGGCGCCCTTGGCCGCCAGTCCCGGCACATAGTCGTGGCCGTCCACATGTTCGCCGTCAATGGCCACGAACACGGTGCCATCTTGCACTTGACGCGAATCGCTGACCACATGCAAGGCGACGGCCTTGTCCGTCTCCTCATGGCCATCCGAAGGCCAGACGAGCTGGCCTGCCACGGCCTGCGCCACTTCCGGCACGCTCATGGGCATCATTGTTGCTTGTTCCACGATTTTCCCCTTCACGGTTTCTAGTGCATTTCGCGCGTGACGCGCAGCACGCTTTTGATGCTGTTCTTGCGAATTCCCGCCGCCATCGCCATGGCGATGGTCAGCGACAACGAACGTACTTGGTCCTGGTCGGCATTGGACTGCAGCGCCATCATGTCCGATTCCTCGGTGCGTCCCACCACTTGCGTTTTGCCCGTCTGCGGGCATCCGAAATGGCGGCACATGGCGGCAACGTACTGCTGCGTCTCGCGCGGCGCCGTCACACCGTCGCAGCCGATGACGTCCACTTGCACGGCCTGCATGGCCTCGGGCTGCAAGGTGCGCTCGTCCATGGCGATAATCACGGCGGCGGCCCCGTCTTCCAGGCACACCGACAGCACCTGCTGCATGGCCAGCGTATCCAGCGGGTACTGCAAGTCCAGCACGCGTTCCAGCGATTGGGATTCCGCAGCGCTTACCGTGGCCACAGGATTACCCAGCATGTGCAGGAATTGGGCGAGCTCGTGCACGTCCTGCGCGATCATCGCGTCATCGGTGCCCGTGACCGCGAACACGGCGAGCGTTTGGGAAGGATCGGCGGCGATATGCGAAGCCAATTCCCCAAGCCGGCCGGCTTGAAGTTCGCCGTAGAGCACAGGCACGGGATCGTCGGGCAGCAGCGCGCGCATGGGCTCAGGAAGCACCATGGCGTAAGCGCCATTGGCAATGGCTTCCTCCAAGTCGGCGCGCGTCAACGGCATCTTTTGAGGATCGGTCGCGGTTTCCTGGCCCGTTTGCGGCACGAACAGGCATCCGGGCCGTATGGAAGCGATATCGTTGGCCATGGAAGTCACGGTCACCATGGTGGCGTAAGAGGGCTCCAGCCGGAACCCGTAATGCTCTTCCAGGTACCCCAACGTGGTGCGTTGGGATACCGATTCACTGATCGAGCTCATGAATTATGCCTTCCTGTTGACCACGCATTATTATGCCATGCTGTAGCACTCGGTTTACCACTCAGTCGGGATGGCGTCTTTGCGCGGCGAAGAATTCGGAATGTCGTACTTCTGCATGAGGAATTCGCCGATCTGCGCGAACACGGGGCCGGCCGTCAAACCGCCGAATCCGCCTTGGGGATTCTTGAGCACCACGGTGACCACGAACTTGGGATCGTCTGCGGGAATGATGGCCGTGTAATCGCTGATAATGGAGCTCAGCCTTCCGTCGGCGCCCACGACTTCGGCGGTACCCGACTTCGAGGCCACGCGGTATCCGGGAACGCCCGCGAATTTCTGGTACGATTCGGCGACCGACTCCATGCCGTTGAGCACATTCTTGGCCACAGACTCGTCCACGACGCGCGTACTCGTGGTGTTTTCCATGCGCGTGGTCTTGCCGTCGGCGTTCGTGACAGCCTTGATCAGCGTTTGCGGGCGCCTGACGCCCTTGTTCGCGATAACCGCCACCGCGTTCGTCAGTTGCAGGATGTTTGTGGAATAGCCTTGGCCGAACAACACGGTATTGCGCGTACGGCCGTCCCAGTCCTTGTATGAGGAGAGCACGCCTTGCGATTCGCCGGGCAGCTTCAATCCCGTCGGCTGGCCAATGCCGAACTTCGTGAGATATTCGTAGCGCGCCTTGTCCGAGTAATGGCTGGAAGCGAGAATCGTGCCCACATTCGAGGACTGCTGGAGAATTCCGGCAAGCGTCCACTGGCTGGTGGCGTGTTCCTCGGCGTCCTTGTAGGTCTGGCCGTCCAGTTCCAGAGTGCTCGGCACCGTGAACTTGTCGGACATCTTGTGCAGGCCCTCCTGCAACAGGCCGGAAACGGTGAACACCTTGCCGATCGAACCGGGTTCGAACGTCTGGCTCACGGCGCGCGCCACATTGATTTTCGCGGCGTCGCTGCCCGCTTCGATCTCGTCGGTGTCCGCGAGCGCCACGATGTCTCCCGTGGAAACTTCCTGCACCACGGCGATGCCCCAGTCGGCGCTGTACTTTTCCTGGCTTTGTTCGAGGATCTGTTCCACGCGCCACTGCACGTCGCGGTCGATGGTGAGTGTCACGTCCGAACCGTTGACGGCGTCTTTGGATTCGGTCATCGTACCGGGGATTTCTTCTCCCCCGCCGCCCTGCTGGTAGATTTCGTAGCCGTCGGTGCCCGTGAGCGTCGAGTTTTCGAGCTGTTCTATGCCGGCCACGCCTTTGCCCGAGTCGTCCACTCCGCCCAGCAGCGCGCCCATAAGCGTGCCGTTGGAGTAGATGCGCTCGTTGCTGAGTTCACCATAGACGATGCCGCCCAGATACAGTTTGTCGATTTTGCGTTTGACTTCCGGCGTCACGTCTTTTTTCAATACGGCGTACTGGCCCGGTGCGGACAGTTCGCCGCCGATCGTGGTGGCCGGTTCGCCCAGCAAGGGTGAAAGCAGTTGCGCTACCGCGGCCGCGCCTGTGGTGGTGAGGTTTTTGCCGTTGAGCGACTGGCAGTACGGTTCGGTTTTGGGCGTGCAGTCGGTGGGTTCGAAACTTTGCGCGGCTTGCGGGTTGCCGATAATCGTGTAGCGTTCCACGCTTTGGGCGAGCACGGTGCCGTTGGTGTCGAGGATTTTGCCGCGTTTGGCGTTCACTTTGACCGACAGCGTTCGGCTTTGGGTGGCGGCCTGCGCGAGCGTGGTGCCCTGGATGAATTGCACCCATACGAGTCCCGCGAAACAGGCCACGGCGAGCAGCCCCAGCAGCAGCCCCACGCATACGGTGCGGTTCACTACGGAGCTATGGGAACGCCAGAAGCGTTTCATTTCTTGGTACCATCCTGACTTGGCTTGTACCCCTGCAGATCAATTGTCACGGAATTGGTCGCCGGGATCATTTTCATATCTTCGGCCCGTTGCGGCAACGACGCCTCTAACTGATCCAATTTAGCCTGATCGTCTTCCACATCTTGTGTCAATGTTGTGATATTTCGCTGCACCTGCGTGGCTTCGAAAGAATCCTGGATCATTTGCGTGCGCAGCATCAGTGAACCGAGCAGGCTGGCCACGAGGAACACCACGGCGACCACAAGGTACACCATGGGCGTGGTGCGCGTTTTTGTCCATTTCCACAGCTGGTCAAGCCCCTGGCTTACGAGGAATTTGCGCGACTTGGCGGAGTCGACGACGCGCAGTTGCGGGCGTTTGGACGTGTGCTCTTCCGCTTCCGCCTTCATCTTGCGTCCCGCGGGTGCCGCGGAAGAATGCATGCGTGGCAATGCCGCCATTATTTCCTCCCCTTGCGTGCGCTATGCGCGGAGCGGCCGCGCTGGTGCGAGGCGCCGCGCTGTTGCCGCAATGGTACATACGGTTCGTCGAAACGTGTACGCCAACGTTGCGGAATTGGACGGATCAGTTCCACGCCGCGCAAGCGCACGGACGCCGAACGCGGATTGTGTTCGATTTCCGCAGCGTCCGCCTTGAGCGCGCCGCGCGTGATTTCCTTGAAGAACGGTTTCATGTCTTCAGGAATGACGGGCATGTCGGCGGGCACATCCGCCTTGAGTCCCTGATTCATGAACGTTTTGACGGTTTTGTCTTCCAGGGAATGGTAAGACTCCACCACGAGGCGGCCGCCCACGCTAAGCCGGTTCGCGATCTGCGGCAGCGTGGAGGCGAGCTTGTCGAGTTCGCCGTTGACTTCAATGCGCAGCGCCTGGAACACGCGCTTGGCCGGATTGCCCGAAGCGCGGTGCGCCTTGGGGATCACGCGGTCCACGAGCGCGTTGAGCTGCGCGGACGTGACAATCGGGTCGCTGTCGCGGCTCTGGACAATGGCGCGCGCGATATTGCGCGAGAAGCGTTCCTCGCCATACAGCTTGAAAATCGCCTCGAGATCCTGTTGGGAATAGGTGCGCAGGATTTCCGCGGCAGTAAGCGGCTGGGAAATGTCCATGCGCATGTCGAGCGGGGCGTCATGGGAATAGGAGAAACCACGGTCGGTTTCGTCGATTTGCAGGCTGGACAGGCCCAGATCCATGAACACGGCCTGGACCGAACGGATATTGCGCTCGTCGAGCACGCGCGAGAATTCGTCGAATGCGGCGTGGACGGGAATGAAACGGTCGGCGAGACCTTCCTGGGTCACGCGTTCCGTGGCGAGCGCCAACGCCTCGCTGTCGCGGTCGATGCCGATCACGGTCGCCTCGGGCGCATTGCGCAAGAAGGCGATCGTGTGGCCCGCCAGTCCGAGCGTGCAGTCCACGGCGATGGAATGGGGCCGTTTCAGGGCCGGCGTCACGAGCGCGACGCAGTCATCAAGTAATACTGGCGTATGGATAGCTGAAAAATCCGTCATTATAGTCGTTCTGTCACGCACGCGCGGAACGCGCACGCCCTCCCTCATGGTCCGTTCCCTGCAATATCAATATCACTATATGACGCGCGTACGGCACCGGAAAGTGTCGGAGCGCACATTTTTCCCTACTTTACCGCACCAACATCAAAATGGGCGTGACCGCGCACATTTCTCCCGATTTCTTCGTATTGGCCTTACGGTACATTTATATGCCCAGATAATCACGAAGGGAATCGGACAGTATGTCGAGCTACTCAGCACAGATACGCGAAGAACAACACGCGGTCGACCGCGCTTACGGACGGCTGGATGCGTTGCGGGCGCAAACGCGCTCGCGGCTGAGTGAAGTGCGTGCCGCCGGTTCGCACGGTTCCCCCACGCAGCGCACGGAACGCGATTCCTTCGCCACGATGTACGAGGACCGTCTGGCGCAGTTGCGCGCCGTGGAGGACCGTCTGGTGTTCGGCCGGCTCGACAATAAGGACGGCCAGCGCCGCTATATCGGACGTATCGGATTGCTGGACGAGGATCATGAGCCGATTTTGACGGACTGGCGCGCCGAGGCGGCCCGGCCGTTCTACGAGGCGACGCCTTCTCACCATGGCGACATTGTGATGCGCCGCCATATCACGCTGCATTTCCGCACGGTCACGGGCGTGGAGGACGAGGTTCTCGACGTGCATTCGGACCATGTGGGCGAAGCTTCGGACAACGGCACATTGACGGGCGAAGGCGCGCTGCTCGCCTCGCTCAGTTCCCGGCGCACGGGGAAGATGACGGATATTGTCGCCACGATCCAGGCCGAGCAGGACAAGATCATCCGCGCCGACCTGCAGGGCGCCGTTGTGGTGCAGGGCGGCCCGGGCACGGGCAAAACGGCCGTGGCGCTGCACCGCGCCGCATACCTGCTGTACACGCACCGGCGCATGCTCAACAATTCGGGCGTGCTCATCATCGGCCCGAGCAACACGTTCCTGCGCTACATCGACCAGGTGCTGCCGTCGCTGGGTGAAACGGGCGTGGTCAGCCGCACAATCGGCGACCTGTTGCCGGGCGTGGAAGCCACAGCCGTGGACGAGCCACATGTGGCCGCACTGAAGGGTGACCGGCGCATGGTGCGCATGATCGCCAACGCCGTCACGGGACGCGAACGTATCCCGGCCAACCTTCCCGACATTACGATCAACGGCGTCAGGCTCACATTGCGCGCCGAATACATCAAGAACGCCATCAATGACGCGCGCCGCACGCGCCAGCCGCATAACAAGGCGCGCGAAACCTTCGTGCATAGCGTGATCGGCCAGATGCGCGCCCAGTACGTGCAGCAGCTCGATTACACGCCTGAGCGCAGCGAACTCAACGAGGCGCAGCACCAGCTGTATATGAACGACAAGCTGCGCGTGACGCTGAACCTCGCATGGTTGCCGATGGACGCGCGCTGGCTGCTCGACCAGCTGTTCGCCAAGCCCGAACAGCTGCGCCGTTTCGCGCCGTGGCTGTCGGATGACGAAATCGCCATGTTGCAGCGCCCCAAGGGAAGCCCGCTGACGCGTTCCGACATTCCGCTGCTCGACGAGGCCATGGAACTGCTCGGCCCCGATCCGCATGAGGCCGCACGCCAGGCCGCGCGTGACGCGGCGCGCGCCGAACAGGAACAGTACGCGAAGGACACATTGAGCCAGAACGGCATCGGTTCGGGCATCGTCTCCTCGCAGCGCCTCATGGAGGAAATGGAAGGTTCGGGAAGCGACCTGCTGGCCCAGCGTGCGGCAGCCGACCGCGAGTGGACGTACGGACATATTGTGGTGGACGAGGCCCAGGAGCTGACGGCCATGGACTGGCATATGCTCATCCGCCGCTGCCCGTCGCGTTCGTTCACGATTGTGGGCGATGTGGCGCAGACTTCCGCCTTGGGCGGCACGCGCAACTGGCGCACGACGATGAACCAGCTGTTCGGCCCCAAGCACTGGTCGCTCAACGAGCTGACGATCAACTATCGCAACCCGAAGGAAGTGTCGAACCTGGCATGCGATTTCGCACGTGGCGAAGGCCTGTACATTTCCACGGTCAACGCCGTGCGCAGCGTGCCCGAATCGGTTGAACGCCATATTGTGGCCGACCATGATGCGCTGCTGCGTACCGTGGGCGAGGACACGGCCGCGCTGACGCGCGATTTCGTGATCGTCAACGGCACGGGACGCGTGGCCGTGATCGCGCCCGACGACATGCTGGGCGAGGTGCGCGCCAGCGTGCACAAGGCGTTGCGCGCCGCTTTGGGCGACCATGACGCGCAGGCCCTGATCGACCAGCCCGACGTGGACGCGCAGGTGAGCGTCTGCAACGCGCAGTACGTCAAGGGCCTCGAATACGACGCCGTGGTGGTCGTTGAGCCCGGCGCGATCGAGTCGCAGGCGCCTTCGCGCGCCGTGGCCGCGTCCGATCTATATGTAGATTTGACGCGTCCGACGCAACGATTGTTTATAGTGAGGACTACCCAAGACGAGCAACTGCTCCCGATGTAAGGTGAACCCATGCCCAAAGCACTGTTGTTAGAGAATATTCATCCGTTGGCCGGTGAGGCCTTGCGCCGCGCCGGTTTCGATGTGGAGCAGCTCTCCGGAGCGCTGTCCGAAGCGGAACTGATCGAGGCGCTGCAGGGCGTATCCATTTTGGGCATCCGTTCCAAGACTTCCGTCACGCCGGCCGTGATCGACGCGTGCCCGGACCTGTTGGCCGTGGGCTGCTTCTGCATCGGCACGAACCAGGTAGATTTGGCGTATGCGGCGCAGCGCGGTGTGGCCGTGTTCAACGCGCCGTATTCGAACACGCGCTCCGTGGTGGAACTCGTGATCGGCAACATCATCAGCCTTATGCGACGTCTGCCGGCGCACACGTTGCGCATGCGCGCGGGCATTTGGGACAAGTCCGCGAGCGGTTCGCACGAGGTGCGCGGCAAAACGCTCGGCATTATCGGCTACGGCAATATCGGCTCCCAGCTGTCCGTGCTGGCCGAGGCGTTGGGCATGCGCGTCGTGTTCTACGATCTGGAGGAAAAGCTCGCGCTGGGCAACGCGATCCGCTGCAATTCGCTCAACGAGTTGCTCGAGCAGTCCGACGCCGTGACGATCCATGTGGACGGCCGCGCGGAAAACACGGGATTCTTCGGCGAGGAACAGTTCGCGCACATGAAGCAGGACGCCATTTTCCTGAACCTGTCGCGCGGATTCGTGGTGGATTTGCAGGCGCTCCGCCGCCACTTAGACGCCAAGCACCTGGCGGGTGCTGCCGTCGACGTGTTCCCTGTGGAGCCCAAGAAAAGCGGGGACCCGTTCACTACCCCGCTGGCCGAAGAACCGAACATCATTTTGACGCCGCATATTGGAGGCTCGACGCTGGAAGCGCAGAAGAACATCGCGCTGTTCGTCTCCCAGCGTCTTGAAGACTACATGTGGCGTGCCTCGACGATGCTGTCGGTGAACGTGCCGCAGATTACGCTCGGCTCGTGCTCGGCACCCGCCCGCATCGCGCATTTGCACAGCAATTTGCCGGGCGTATTGGCCAGCCTCAACCATGTGCTGGGCGAACGCAACATCAATATCGCCGCGCAATCGCTGGCGACAGAGGGAGAAATCGGTTACGTGGTCACCGACGTGTCCGAAATTCCCGACGAAGAGACGATCGCGGCGCTGGGCGCCATCGACGGCACGATCCAGTTGCGCGTCATGTAAGATGTGGCGGCCGGCTATATTGTGTTCGCCGGCTTACCACATATATCAATAGTTGAATATATGATCCATCGACCGGTTGCGCGTCACTGTTGCGGTTCGTCCGCGGCGGCGGCGCGCAAGTCATTGATGGCGTTCTGGAAGTCGTTGAGATCTTCAAAATTCTGATAGACGCTCGCGAAACGCATGTATGCCACTTCATCGAGGTCGCGCAACGGGCGCAGGATAGCCTTGCCGATTTCGTCCGATTCGACTTGCGCCAGTCCGCGGGCGCGCAGATCCTCTTCGACGCGTTGACCGAGCATCTTCAAATCCTCTTCACGGATGGGGCGCCCCTGGCACGCCTTCCTCACTCCGGCGATGACTTTGCCGCGGTTGAACGGTTCCACTTCCCCCGTACGCTTGCGCACGAGCAACAGCGTGGTCTCCACGGTAGTGAACCGGTGCCCGCAATTGAGGCATTGACGCCTGCGCCGGATGGAATACCCGTCTTCACTGATGCGCGTATCAATGACTTTCGTGTCTGCGTTTTGGCAATATGGACAATGCATACCGTCAAGAGTAGCGCGTCGCGGGGGAATATGGTGCATTTTTTGTGATGCGGAGCCGATTTTTCGACGTTTTTCCTTAGAGATTGCACATAATCTTCACGCCATGCGACACGTGTTCGAACATCTGTTTGAAATACCCCATATGGTGCGTTATGCTAGTCGTAATCGAAAGGACCCATCATGAGCAGCGCGTTTTCCGGCGGCTCTGCGCCGCATCCGACTCCTGAAATGAGCGATTTGACGCAGCGCCAGCGCAAAGTGCTGGGCGCCATTCGCGACCTGACCGCAGCCAACGGGTTCGCCCCTTCACTGAGGGAAATCGGCAAGGCCGCCGATTTGAAAAGCACGTCGTCCGTACAGCACCAATTGCATATGCTCGAAGCCAAAGGCTACATCCGCCGCGACGCGCACAAAGGCCGCGCACTGGAAATTGTGCCGTTGGAAGAGCCAGAGGCCGCCGTGTCCGTTCCGTTCCAGGAGGGTTCCACGCAATCGGTGATCGATTCGTCGGATGTTCCGCTTGTCGGGGACATCGCGGCCGGCGCCCCCATCACGGCGCAACAGCATGTGGAAGACGTGATGCGCCTGCCCACCCGGCTTACGGGCACGGGAGAACTGTTCATGCTTGAAGTGCACGGGGACTCCATGGTGGACGCCGCCATTTGCGACGGGGATTTCGTGGTGGTGCGCCAGCAAAACACGGCCGAGCCCGGAGATATCGTGGCGGCGCTGCTGGGCAACGAGGCGACCGTGAAAACCTTGCGCTTCGACGACAACGGCCATATGTGGCTCATGCCCCACAACCCCAACTACTCCCCCATTGACGGCGAACACGCGCAAATCATGGGCAAGGTCGTCACCGTACTGCGCAAACTGTAACGGCGGCGTCGTCTTTCCGCACTACTTTCTGCGCCATCCAAATACGTATCCTTATGCAAAAAGCTCCAAGCGTCATACGCTTGGAGCTTTGCTATACGCTATGCCAGCGGCAATCAGATGCCGAACTGGGAAGAGGTTTCCTTCAGCGTCTCAGCGGAGCGCTTCAGGGCGGCGAGCTCTTCGTCGGACACCGGGGTGTTCAGACGGGAGTTCACGCCGTTGCGGTTGAGCAGCGTAGGAACGGACATGCACACATCGGAGATGCCGTGGAAGTCCTGCAGCAGCGAGGACACCGGCAGGATGCGGTTGGAGTCGTTCATGATCGCTTCGATGATGTCCACAGCGGACATGGCGATGGCGAAGTTCGTCGCGCCCTTGCCGTTGATGATCTTGTAAGCGGAGTTCTTGACTTCCCGGTGGATCTCTTCACGCTTGGCGGCGTCGAGCGGCTCGTGACCCGGCAGCGGCTGCCATTCGGTCATCGGGACGCCACCGATGGTGGCGGAGGACCACAGCGGGACCTCGGAGTCGCCGTGTTCGCCGGCGATGTAAGCGTGCACGTTCTTGACGTTCACGCCGGTCTGCTGGGCGATCAGGAAGCGCAGGCGAGCGGAATCCAGGTTCGTGCCGGAGCCGAACATCTGGCTTGCCGGCAGACCCGAGAGCTGCAGGCAGGCACGCGTCACGATGTCCACCGGGTTGGCGATGAGCATGTAGATGGCGTTCGGGGCGACCTTCACGAGGTTCGGGATGATCGACTTCATGATGTTGATCGTGGCACCGGCGAGGTCCAGACGGGACTGGCCCGGCTTCTGGCGAGCGCCAGCGGTGATGACTACCATGTCGGCGTCGCGGCAGATTTCCGGATCATCGGAGCCGTCGAGGGACACGGTCGGCAGGAAGCTGGAGCCGTGCTGCATGTCGAGCACTTCGGCCTCAACGCGTTCCTTGGCGATATCTTCGAGAACGATTTCACGAGCTACGCCGCGCTCTGCAGCGGCGAAAGCGAGCGTGGAGCCAACAGCGCCGGCGCCGACGATAGCCAGCTTGGTGGGCTTAATGGAAGAATTCATCTTAAACAACCTCTCCGTATAACACTATCCCGTGGAATCCGCGGGCGACCCCGCTGGACGCGGGTCTTCGTAGAGCTTTCGGTTCCTCACTCTAGCGAAGTCGTTTGACGTTACGGGCCTGTGGCGTATACCACATTTTATTGTCAGCCGATGGCGGATTCCATGATGCGGGCGCTGAGGTGATCGTCCACAAAAGCTTGCACGCGTACGCCGTCGTCGCGGTATTCAATGTCGAGCACGCGTCCGTCAAGGCGGATTTTTTCGACAAGCGAGCCTGCCGTGTATGGCAGCAGCGCGTCGACGTGCACGGAAGGCTGCGGCAGCATCGCCTCTACTGCGGCCTTCAACTCGTCGATTCCTTCGCCAGTAGCCGAAGAGACGATGAACGCGTCGGGTGCGAGGCGGTGGAGTCGCTCGCGCGTCTCCTCGTCCACAAGGTCGGCCTTGTTCATCACGAGCAGCGACGGAATATCGCCCACATGCTCAATGCTTTGCAGGGTTTCGTTCACGCTGTCGATTTGCGAGAACGGATCCGGATAGGACATGTCCACCACATGCACGATGAGGTCCGCTTCCCCAACCTCTTCGAGCGTGGATTTGAACGCTTCCACGAGCTGTATGGGAAGCCTGCGCACGAATCCCACAGTGTCCACGTAGGCGTAGCGGCGCCCTTCGGGAGTGGAAGCCGCGCGCACGGCCGTGTCGAGCGTGGCGAACAGCGCGTTCTCCACAAGTTCGCGCGAACCCGTCAAGCGGTTCGTCAACGAGGATTTGCCGGCGTTCGTGTAGCCCACTACTGCCACCGTGGGCATCCCGTTGCGGTTGCGAGACCCGCGCTTGATGGCGCGCGACGGTTCCATGTGAGCAATATCACGGCGCAATTTCGCGATACGGTTACGGATGACACGGCGGTCCATTTCGATTTTCGTTTCGCCCGGGCCTCGCGAACCGATGCCCGCGTCGGCGCCCGCCGCGCGTCCGCCCGCCTGCCTGGACAGGGACGCGCCCCATCCGCGCAGTCGCGGCAGCATGTACTGCAATTGGGCGAGCTCGACTTGCGCCTTGCCTTCCTTGGAGGAGGCGTGCTGGGCGAAAATGTCGAGAATGACGGCCGTACGGTCCACGACTTTCACTTTGGCCGCGTCTTCGAGCGCACGGCGCTGGCTCGGCGCCAGATCGTCGTCCACGATAATCGTGTCGGCCTCGTTGGCGGCCACAATATTGGCGATTTCGCGCGCCTTGCCCGATCCCACGTATGTGGCGGCGTCGGGACGGTAGCGCTGCTGGAGCACGCCGTCACACACCACGGCGCCCGCCGTCTGCGCGAGCGCGGACAATTCACGAAGCGACTCCTCGGCCTCGGCCTGCGTCGTCTCGCGCCGCGACCATACGCCCACGAGCACCACGCGTTCCAGACGCACCTTGCGGTATTCGACTTCCGTGACGTCTTGCAGCTCCCCCAAGCCCGTCACATGTTTCAGTTCGTTGCGGGACTCTCGTTCTTCCCACTGTTCGTTTCCCGGAGTAAACAGGTCATGGTCGTCACGGTCGGCAAGCAACACTTCCGACTGGCCGGCGAGCACGCCGCCCCCACGGACTTCGTCGTCACGTTCAATCGACACCAACTGCCCCCAAAGGCACCTCACTATCGCTTTATATAATATGTAGAACTCTCGGTGCCTTATTATCATCGCTTGAAGAGACATACGCAAGAATACGAACCAAATATTTTCATCTACGCAATATATAGACAATTCGAGGAATCATGGGATCGAACACTACGGAACAATATTTCTCCGCGACGCCCGCTTCACAGGACGTGCGCCGCGAATTTCAATTCACGATCCGCGACTGGCCGATGACCGTCACCACTTCCAACGGCGTCTTCTCGTCGTCAAAGCTCGACTTGGGCACACAAGTGCTGCTCAAGCACGCTCCCGCCGCGCCTGAAGACGGCAACCTGCTCGACCTGGGCTGCGGATGGGGCCCGATTTCCCTGGCGCTGGCCAAGGAGTCCCCCGACGCGCAAGTGTGGTCGGTGGACGTCAACGAGCGCGCGCTGGAACTGACGGCGCTCAACGCGAAGGCCAACGGCTGCGGCAACATCCGCGCCGTCACCGCCGACCAGGTTCCCGAAGACGTCCAATTTGACGCGATCTGGTCGAATCCGCCGATCCGCGTAGGCAAAGAAGTACTTCACGAATTGCTCATGACATGGCTGCCGCGCTTGAAGCCGCAGGGCCGCGCCTATCTTGTGGTGCAGAAGAATTTGGGATCCGACTCCCTGATGAAATGGTTGGCGCAGCAGCTTGGCGACGCGTATGCGGTGAGCAAGTACGCCAGTTCCAAGGGTTACCGCGTCATTGAGGTTTGCAAGGCATGAAATTTGAATATCCGCAAGAACTTCCGGTAAGCGCGGCGCGCGAGGACATCGCGCAGGCCGTCCGCTCAAGCCAGGTGGTTATTGTGTCGGGCCAGACGGGCTCGGGCAAGACCACGCAGCTGCCGAAAATCCTGTTGGAGCTCGGCCGCGGTTCCCACGGCCGCCAGATTGTCCACACGCAACCGCGCCGCCTGGCCGCGCGCACGGTGGCCGAGCGTATCGCCAGCGAATTGGGCGTACGCCTTGGCGACGAGGTCGGCTACCAGGTGCGGTTCACCGACGAAAGCTCGCGCGATACGCGCCTGCGCGTGGTGACCGACGGCATTCTGCTCGCACAGATCCAGCGCGACCCGACGCTGAGCCGCTACGACACGATCGTGATCGACGAGGCCCACGAACGCAGCCTCAACATCGATTTCCTGCTCGGATACCTGACGGCGCTGTTGCCCAAGCGGCGCGACCTCAAGCTCATCATCACGTCCGCCACGATCGACTCGGTCAAGTTCCAGCGCCATTTCGAAGAGGCGCTGCATACGAAGGTGCCCGTCATTGAAGTGTCGGGCCGCACCTATCCCGTGCAAATCGCCTACGAGCCGCTGGGCGCGGCGCCCGCGCTGGTCAACCATGTGCCGGGATTCGCCGACGGCGCGCGTCCGGGCGACGACGATTATGGCGCGGACGACGACATCGAGGACATGCCCACGGCCGTGGCGAGGGCGTGCGCGGAACTCGTGATCCTCTCGCAGCACACGACAGGTCCGCGCGACATTCTCGTCTTCGCGGCCGGCGAGCGCGACATCCACGAATACGAGGCCGCGTTGCGCCACCATTACGGTCCGCGCGCCGCGGACATGCGCCGCCCCGACGCGATCGAGATCATGCCGCTGTTCGCGCGCCTGAGCGCCAAGGAGCAGCACCGCGTGTTCGAACCGCATACGCACCAGCGCATCGTGATCGCCACGAATGTGGCGGAAACGTCGCTGACCGTGCCTTCGATCCGTTACGTGGTCGACCCGGGCCTGGCGCGCATTTCGCGTTATTCGAAGACGGCGAAAGTCCAGCGACTGCCGATCGAGCCCATTTCGCAGGCGAGCGCCGACCAGCGCGCGGGCCGCTGCGGCCGTGTGGCCGACGGCATCGCGATTCGCCTGTATTCGCGTGAAGACTACGAGACGAGGGAACGGTTCACCGAACCGGAGATTTTGCGCACGTCGCTGGGCGCCGTGGTGTTGCACATGCTTTCGGTGGGCGTGGCGAAAACTGCGGAAGACATTACCGATTTCGGTTTTATCGATCCTCCGGACATGAAGGCCGTTTCGGACGGTTTCAACGAGCTGACCGAGCTCAAGGCCATTTCGCGCAAGCACGGGCAGACGAAGCTCACGCGCATCGGCCGCCAGCTCTCGAGGCTGCCGATCGACGTGCGTCTGGGACGCATGATCATTGAGGCGGCGGCCCATACGACTCCCAACACGTTGGCCACGGTGCTCGTGATCGTGGCGTTCTTGAGCCTGCAGGATCCGCGCGAACGCCCCGACGAGGTGCGAGAGGAGGCCGACCGCATCCATAATCGTTACGCCGACGCGACCAGCGACTTTTTGACGGCCGCGAACATTTGGGACCGCGCGTTCCAGGTGGACGGCGAGATGAGCAACCACGCGTTGCGCCGCTGGTGCAAGACGGAACATTTCAATTTCCTGCGTATGCGCCAGTGGAAGGACCTTGTCTCCCAGCTGCGCCAGATGTGTAAGGAACTCAAGTTCTCCGTGGGAGAGCCGCTGCCGTCCTCGCGCCCGTCGCGCGACGTGTATGCGCTGCCGCTCAACCAGCAGCCCGCGCATTCGCTGTGCTGTTCGTGGGACGCGCAGGGCGTGCACACGTCCATGCTCGCCGGATTGCTGTCGATGATGGGCATGCAGGTGGTGAGGGACCCGAAGGCGTCCGATTTTTCCCATTTGCGCGGTCCGGCCCGCGCCCGCGCCATGAAGCGCGCGCAAAAGATGGCGAAGAACGACTATCAGGGCGCGCGCGGCACGCATTTCGCGATTTTCCCGGCTTCCAGCGTGGCCAAGTCCACGCCGTCGTGGCTGATGACGACGGAATTGGTGGAGACGAGCCGCTTGTGGGCGCGCTACTGCGCGCAAATCGATCCGGCGTGGGCCGAACCGTTGGCCGGCAACCTGACGCGCACCACGTACGCGAACCCGCATTGGTCCGCGTCCCGCGGCGCGGCCGTGGCGGAAGCGAAGATACTGTTGTACGGACTGCCGATTGTGCAGGACCGTCCCGTGATGTGGGGACGCATCAATCCGGGTGAGGCCCGCGATTTCCTGATCCGCCAGGGACTTGTGGAAGGCGACATCCACCAGCGTTTTTCGTATGACGATTTCATTGCGCGCAACATTGCCGTGCTCGAGTCCGCCGCCGACGACATGAACCGTACGCGCCAGGTGGCGCAAACGGTCAGCGATGAGGACTTGTACGACTTTTACAACGACGTGCTGCCCGCCAGCGCCATCTCGGTGGCCGACTTGGCCAAGTGGTGGAAGCAGGAACATGATGCGCATCCCGATCTGCTCACGTTCGACCCGTCGAAGGTGGAGCGGCTTGACGACGCCGCTTCGGTAAGCATGGACGATTTCCCCGACCATTGGCACACCTACGGTTCCGACGGCATGCCGATCGATTTGCGGTTGAGCTACGTGTACGACACGGCCGATCCTTTGGACGGCGTGAGCGTGCATATTCCGCTCAACGTGTTGAGCCGCATCCAGCCGGCACAGTTCACGTGGAATGTGCCGGGCCTGCTCGACGAGCTGATCGTGGCGCTGATCAAGGCGCTGCCGAAGGCGCTGCGCGTGCAATTCGTGCCCGCCCCCGACACGGCCCGCAAGATTCGCGCGTGGATCGGCGAGCATTACGACGCGCTGCCGGGTTCGGGAAGCATGGAGCATCCGAACCGCCCCCACGAGGGCGACGACGCGCAATCCACATGGCCCGACATTGCGCACGTGTTCACGAAGGCCGCGATTGCGGTGGTGGGCGCCACGATCCATCCGGAAGACTTGGAAGGCTTGCTGGCCAAACTGGCCCCCTATTTGCGCATGACGTTCATTGTGGAGCAGCCCGCAGCCCCCACGAGCCGCCATCACAAGGGCCGTCGCCATATGAAGGAGCTCGGCCGCGGCAAATCGTTGCGTGAACTCCAGCAGCAGTTCGCCGCCCAGGCGCAGGAGTCCGCGCGCAAAGCCATCCACAAGCGCGCCGAACAGGCCGCGGGCGCCGGCAAGAAAGTAACGCAGGCGAACCTGCTGCACAAGGCCGGCGCCACGAACGAGTCGCGCGAATCGATGCTGTGGCATGCCGCGCTCGACCAGTTGCGCCTGCCGGCCGAACGTATCACGTCGCGTTGGCTCGGCGCCGAAGCGCTTATACTGGCCGCCGCCCCGTACCACAGCGCCAAGGAACTGGCCGACGACTTGCAGCTGGCCGCCGTCAAGCGGCTGCTGCCCGACATCGGCTCCATCACTTCCGACGAGGAGCTCGCCCAGGCCGTCGCCGGCGTGACGCAAGTGTTCGAGGACACCGTGTACGACGTGGCCAAGGACGCCATTGAAATCCTCAAAGTGCATGCGCAGGTGGACAAGGCCGTGTCTGGCAAAGCCGACCTGCCCATGCTCTCGGTGCTCCAATCCGTGCGCGAGCATATGGCCGGCCTTGTGTACCCGGGATTCATCGGCAAGACCCCGGCCGTGCCGTTCCAATACCTGTCGCGCTATTTGCAGGCGGACCTTATGCGCATCAACAAGGCGAAAACGGACCGCAACCGCGACGTGCGCTGGGCATGGCAGGCCGACGAGGCGCGCCAGCTCGTGGACAAGGCGCGACAGCGCGCCACCACGCTGCCCGTGGGCAAAACCAGGGACGAGGCGCTGGCCAAGGCGCAGCAAGCGCGTTGGATGCTCGAGGAATTCTACGTCTCGTTGTGGGCGCAGGAATTGGGCACATCGCAGCCAATCAGCTTGCAACGCATTATGAAGGCGCTCAAGTAGCGAGCCAAACTTCGCGTGGTAGTGTGGCCTTGGTGAACAACCGGCCACACTATTTTCGTATTTGCCTTGAATCCTATCCGTCAACCGCGCCGGCTACAGCATGCACGAACACAACTCTTCCGTAAACCAATCCAAACGCACCAACCGCCTGCGCGACTCCTGGACGCGCGCCACACCAGCGCAGCGCGTACGCACCGCCATTATCGGCATCGTCTGCGCGGCCGCGCTGGTGGCCGCCACCGTCTGCAGTTCCAACGCCGCCCTCGCACGCGTCAACATGCAAACCGCGCTCGACCGCCAGGCCGAACTCGTTGAGCTCTACGGATTCGACCCGGGCAACATCATTTCCCAACACCAATTCTTCGACCGCGACGCCATGAGCGAGCACGACATCCAATCGTTCCTCAACGAACAGGGTGAAGCGTGCACGGGCAAGGAATGCCTGAAAAACGCGACGTTCACGGTCGCCAACCGCAAAGCGGACCGCTACTGCAACGAATATGTGGCCGACAAAAGCCACAAGGAACATGCGGCGAGCATCATTTACAAAACCCAGCAGGCGTGCGCCGTATCCGCCAAAGTACTGCTGACGATGCTGCAAAAGGAACAGCAGCTCGTCACGGCCGCCAACCCGACCGCGCAACAATACCGGTCCGCCATGGGATTGAGCTGCCCCGACGACAAAGCCTGCGACACCGCGTACGCGGGATTCTTCAACCAAGTGTTCGGCTCGGCGCAACGCTACCAGTACTACGTGCACCATGAGAACGAGTACGGCTACCATGCGCACGCACTCAACTATGTGCGCTTCAACCCGGATCCGGCTTGCGGCGGCACCGACGTGTACATCCACAACCGCGCCACGGCGCTGCTATACATCTATACGCCGTACCAGCCCAATACGGCGGCGCTGGCCGCGGGAGCGGGCGAAGGCGACGCCTGCTCCACGTACGGCAACCGCAATTTCTCGCTGATTTACCAAGGCTGGTTCGGGGACCCGCGCGTTTCCTGACTTTCGCGCCAACCGCAGCCGTGTTGCGGCTCCGGTCCCCGACCACCTTAAGCTCGTGCGTTAGAGCTTTTGCAAATACTTGCGCAATTCGAACGGCGTGACCTGTTCGCGGTACTCGTGCCATTCCTGGCGCTTGTTGCGGATGAAGTAGTCGAACACGTGCTCGCCCAGCACATCGGCCACGAAATCGGACTTCTCCATAATCTTCACGGCGTCGCCCAACGAACCCGGCAACGGCTGAATGCCCATCGCCTGGCGTTCCTCGTCGGTCAGCTCCCATACGTCGTCGCTTGTGGGCTCACCCAACTGCATTTTCTTGTCAATGCCGTCGAGACCAGCGGCGAGCAGCAGCGAGTACGCCAAATACGGGTTGCATACCGAATCGAGCGCACGATATTCGATGCGCGACGAGTTGCCCTTGCCCGGCTTGTATTGCGGAATGCGCAACAGGGCCGAACGGTTGTTGTGGCCCCAGCAAATGTAGCTCGGCGCCTCGTTGCCGCCCCACAAGCGCTTGTAGGAATTGACATACTGGTCGGTTACGGCGCTGATTTCCGCGGCGTGGTGCAAAATGCCGGCCGCGAACTGGCGCGCCGTCAACGACATGTTGAATTCCTGGCCCGCTTCGTAGAACGCGTTCGTATCGCCCTCGAACAGGCTCAAATGCGAATGCATGCCCGATCCCGGCGCATGCGTCAGCGGCTTGGGCATGAAGCTGGCGTGAATGCCGCGCTCCAGGGAGATCTCTTTGACCACGGTGCGGAACGTCATGATGTTGTCCGAAATCGTGAGCGCGTCGGCGAAGCGCAAATCGATTTCGTTCTGGCCCGGACCCGCCTCATGGTGCGAATATTCCACGGGAATGCCCATCTGTTCGAGCATGTTCACCGTGGCACGGCGGAAGTCCATGCCGGGGCTGCGCGGCACATGGTCGAAATAGCCGCCATCGTCGATCGGCGTCGGAGGCTGGGACCAGTCCTCCTGCTTCTTGAACAGGTAGAACTCGATTTCCGGGTGCACGTAGAACGCGAAGCCCTTTTCCTTGGCCTGCGCGAGCGTCTTGCGGATCACATGGCGCGGGTCCGCCAGGGACGGCGACCCGTCTGGCGTGTAAATGTCGCAGAACATGCGCGCCGTACCTTGCGGGCCGCCACGCCATGGCAAAATCTGGAACGTGGTCGGATCGGGACGCACGATCATATCGTCTTCGAACACGCGCGTCATGCCCTCGATCGCGGAGCCATCGAAGCCGATCCCCTCTTCGAACGCCGCTTCCAACTCCGTAGGAGAAATCGCCACGGATTTCAATGTTCCGAGCACGTCGGCAAACCACAAGCGAATGAATCGAACGTCGCGTTCCTCAACCGTACGCAACACGAATTCTTGTTGTTTATCCATAGCGTTCATCGTTGCATCCGTATGTTACAGATTCCGTTAACATATGGGCTTATGGGCAATCTTGTGCAATCAAGCGCCGACCGTCCGGTTATCGACATGACGCGCTGGCAACCATACTCTTCCGTTCGCGAACGCGGGCAGGCCGGCATCCGGCTGCGCCAGGACGTTCCGCTGCAAACGCACGCCTATTGGCATCTGGCACCGAACCGGCGTGATGTGATCGGGCTGCTCGAGGAGCAAAGCGCTTCGCGTGTCCCCGACCTCGTGCCATTGCGCTACTGGCGCATGAGCCAGTCCGCGTTCACGTTCTTCCGCGGCACGGCGCTGATCATGGCCAACGATTTGGCGAAAACCCCTGTCACGGGCATCCCCGTCCAATGTGTAGGCGACGCGCATATCGGCAATTTCGGCATTTTCTATTCGCCGACGATGCATCTGGTTTTCGATATCAACGATTTTGACGAGACGACCACGGGACCGTGGGAATGGGACATCAAACGTCTCGCCGCGTCCGTGGAAATCTGTGGCCGCGCCAACAAATTGCATGCCGACCAGTGCCACCATGCCGTCAAGGCGTGCGTGCGCGCGTACCGCGAATTCATGGACGAGTTCGCGAACATGGATTATCTGGACATGTGGTACGACCATCTGGATGTCGAGAACACGCTCGACTATTTCGAATCGGAGTCGGACGGCCGGCGCAACCGCACGTTGCGTGCCGCCGTCATGAAGGCGAAATCGAAAGATTCGGAGCGCGCCACGGGCAAACTCACTACCGAAATCGACGGGCGTCTGCGATTCAAGTCGATGCCTCCCGAACTCGTCCCGATCAGCGAACTGCGCGGATATGAGGATCTCGAAAGTCTCAGGGACCGCATCCACCAGCTGTTCGCCGCGTATCGCGACAGCTTGTATGAGGACCGCCGCCATGTGCTGGAACAGTACCATTACCATGACACGGCCCGTAAAGTCGTGGGCGTCGGTTCCGTCGGCACGCGCGCGTGGGTCAGCGTCTTGACGGGCCGCGATATTGACGATCCGCTGATGCTGCAGATGAAGGAAGCTACCGAATCCGTACTCGAACGTTTCGTGGGCCGCAACCAGTACCCGTCGCACGGCGAACGAGTCGTGCAGGGACAGAAGATCATCCAGACCACGGCCGACATTCTGCTCGGATGGACGAAATTCACGCCGCGCGACGGGCACACGCGCGACTATTACGTACGCCAATTGTGGAACGGCAAAGGGTCGATCGACATCGACCATTTGACCGAGCAGTCGCTGACCGATTTGGCGCGCATGTGCGCATGGTGCCTCGCCCACGCGCACGCCCGTACGGGAGACAGCGTGGCCATCGCGAACTATCTGGGAGGCTCCGACTCGTTCGACGTGGCCATGATGAGCTTCGCGGACTCGTACGCGGACCAGAACGACGAGGATTACGCGGTGTTCCGCGAACTTATCGCGGACGGCACGCTGCCATGCTCCAAGGACTGACCTAACGCGACACTTCGAGCGCCTCACGCAACGTGAACGCGCCCGAATACAGCGACTTGCCGAGAATCGCGGCGTCCACGCCCAGCGGCACGAGTTCCTTGAGATGCTCCAGGTCTTCCAGCGTCGCGATGCCGCCCGAAGCTGTCACGCGCGCGTCGGTGTGGCGCGCCACCTCGGCAAGCAGTTCGAGATTCGGGCCGCTCAGCATGCCGTCGCGCGCCACGTCGGTGACCACATACCGCGTGCAGCCGGCGTTGTTGAAGAAGTCGAGCGCGTCGAACAGGTTGCCCGCGTCCTTGACCCAGCCGTGCGAAGCGACGGTGTGACCTTTGACATCGAGTCCGATGGCGACACGTTCGGCGTACTGTGCCAGCATCGAAGCCGTCCATTCGGGCTGCTCCATGGCGGCCGTGCCGATGCTCACACGGCTCGCGCCCGCTTCCAGCATGCCTTCGAGCGCCGCCGTGTTGCGGATGCCTCCCGAAACTTCAATATGGACGCGGTCGCCGAAATTGCGCACGATCTGCGTGACGATATCGCGATTGTCGCCCGTGTCGAAAGCTGCGTCGAGATCTACGAGATGGATCCATGTGGCGCCCTGGTCGGCCCATTGTGCGGCAGCGTCCAGCGGGGTGCCGTAATCGGTTTCCGTGCCCGATTCGCCGCGGCGCAAGCGCACGGCCTTTCCGTTGCGTACATCGATGGCGGGAAGTAGCGTGAGCGTCATTGGCCTGTCCTTGTCAGTAGTGGTGGTGGGTAATGGTGGACGGTCGGTATCCGTAGCGGTTGGTCGGTTTATGACGGCGCGTCAGGCGCGCATCGTGCCGATCCAGTTGCGCAGCAGTTGCGCGCCGGCTTCTCCCGATTTTTCGGGGTGGAATTGCGTGGCGGAAAGCGGTCCGCGCTCGTAGGCGGCCACGAAGGGGCCGCGCCCGTACTCGCAGTAGCTCACGCACTGGTCCGCTTGGGCGAACGCATGGCCCACGTTGGCAGCTTCGCTTTCGGGAAGCGGATCGGCATGTGTGGCGGCATAGGAGTGCACAAAATAGAAGCGTTCGTTTTCCACGCCGCGCATGAGTACGGATCCGGGAGCGGCCTCAACGGTGTTCCAGCCCATATGGGGCACCACGTCGGCGTCCAGCCGCACCACTTCCCCATCAATCAGGTGCAGTCCCTCGGCATGTTCGCCATGCTCGTTGCCGGCCGCGAACATGATCTGCTCGCCCACGCACACGCCGAGCACGGGACGGTTGTCACGCAGCCGCCTGTGCACAATGTCGTCGCCGCCCGCGGCGTGAAGACCGCGCATGCATGCGGCGAACGCGCCCACACCGGGCACCACGAGCCCGTCGGCCTCCATGGCCTGCACGGGGTTGGCGGTAAGCGACACGTCGACGCCGAGGTTCGCCAGCGCGCGAACCATCGACCGCACGTTGCCGAAGCCGTAGTCGAACACCACTATTGAGGTCATTGCTGCTCCTTGTTGCGTTATTGCGCTTGCGCAAGCGGCGCCCGGTGGCGCGGGGTCAGTGCCACTTCGTGTGTAAATATTTGGCGAGCACGTCGTAAGCCTGCTCGGTGGTCAAATCGCCCGACTCGTGGACGGGGCGGCCCGAATCGATGACGCCTTGCGGGGTGTCGATGCCGAGCATGAGGTCTTCCACGAACGGTTCCGTGGTGGTGAACACGATCGGAGGCGCCATGGTCTGTCCCGCGTTGCCGTCCAGGTACACGGTGGTTTCCAGTTTGTCGGCGCGGTTGACGGCGAGGATCACGCCGAGTCCCGACACGACTTGTGTCAGGTCGCGCGCGGCCGCTTCCGGGCCGTCGCCGTCAAGGTTGTGCAGCAGAGCCACTGCGCCCTGGTGCGATTCCACGCAAGTGGCGGAAATGTCGGAGATCTGGCAGAAGGCCGCGAGCAATTCTGCGGCCGTGATGCGCGTGATGAGCATGGCCACTTTGGCGCGGTTGCCCAGCAGGCCTTCGAGATCTTCGTCAAAACGCAATGCGTCCTCGGCGGCGTGCACCATGTCCGAATCGTCGGAGCCGGAATCGGCTACGCCCGCTTCGTCTGAGCCATGGTCCTGCGAGGTTTCCTGCTCTTGGAACTCCTTTTCGAAGTCCGAGAGCGCGGCCTCGAGCTGTGCATCATCAAAATGCAGTCCGTCGTCCGAGAATGCATCGTCGTTATGTTCCGCCATTACAATGCGCCTTTCGTGCTGGGGATCCCGTCGACGCGCGGGTCCGGCTCGATGGCGAACCGCAACGCGCGGGCCAACGCCTTGAATTCCGCTTCCGCGATATGGTGCGGATCCCTTCCTGATATCACATGTAAATGTAGGCAGATTTGCGCATGGAACGCAATCGACTCCATCACATGGCGTACAAGGGAACCCGTGAAATGGCCGCCGATCATGCAGTATTGGAAGCCTTCCGGCTCCCCCGAACATACGCAGTACGGACGGCCCGACACGTCCACCACGGCTTTGGCGAGCGCCTCGTCGAGCGGCACGGTCGCGTCCGCGAACCGGCGGATGCCGCGCTTGTCGCCGAGCGCGGCGCGCAACGCCTCGCCGAACACGATGGCCGTGTCCTCCACCGTATGGTGCGCGTCGATATCGGTGTCGCCGTGGGCGCGGATCGTCAGGTCGATCAGCGAATGCTTGCCCAGCGCCGTCATCATGTGGTTGAAGAACGGTACGGAGGTGTCGATGTCGGTTTTGCCCGTACCGTCCAGATTCAGCGTGAGGTCCACGTAGGATTCGCTGGTTTCGCGGACGATGTGTGCGGTGCGTGCCATAGTTTCTCCTTTACCGACGCGAACGGCGTCAGGCGTCCTGTTCCATGCGGCGCAGCGTTTGCGTCAATGCGGTTTTGAACTGTTCCATTTCTTCGTCCGTGCCCATGCATACGCGCATCCATCCGTCGGGTCCCACCACGCGGATGAGCACGCCTTGGCCGAGCAGATCCTTGAATATGGCGTCGCGGTCGTCGAACGATCCGCCGAACATGAGGAAGTTCGACTGGCTGGGCGCCACCTGCAGCGGTATGCCGCGGTAGGTCTGGCCGGCGAGCCATTGGGCCGTGTCATTGCGGATGTCGCGCAAATGGGCCACTTGCGCGAGCTGTTCGTCGGTATGGTCGAGGGCGGCGAGCGCGACGGCCTGCGTGACGGCGGACAAGTGGTAGGGCATGCGTACGATGCGCATGCAGTTGATGATGCCCGCGTTGGCCACCGCGTATCCGACGCGCGCGCCCGCGAACGCGAACGCCTTGCTCATCGTGCGGCTCACCACGAGGTTCGGGTAGTCGTTGACCAGCGTTACGGCGCTGGGCACTCCCGGATCACGGAATTCGATATAGGCCTCGTCCACGACCACCACGGGATGCGTGCCTTCGGCCGCATCCGCCACACCCACCGTCTGGCAGTAGTCGAGAATGGCGCGCAATTCGTCCATGGGAAGCGGGGTTCCCGTCGGGTTGTTGGGGCTCGTCAAGAGCACCATGGATGGGCGCACTTGCGCGATGCGTTCCATGGTGGCCGCCACATCGATGGAGAAATCGGCGTTGCGCGGGCACAGTTCCCATTGCGTGAACGTGTCGCGCGCATACTCGGGGTACATCGAGTAGGTGGGATCGCAGCTCAGCGCGCTGCGGCCGGGTCCACCGAACGCCATGAACAGTTGCAGCATGATTTCGTTGGACCCGTTGGCCGCCCACACTTCATCCACATTCAGTGAGGCTCCCGATTCCCGCTCGAGATACCGGCACAACGCCTCGCGCAACGCGATATGCTCGCGGTCGGGATACCGGTTGAGCGAGGGCGCCACTTCACGTACGCGGCGCGCGATGGAGTCCGCTACCGCGTCGGCCACGTCATAGGGGTTCTCATTCACGTTGAGGCATACGGGCACGTCGAGTTGCGGGGCTCCGTAGGGCTCCTCCCCCACCAGGTCGTTGCGCAGCGGCAGGTCCGCGGGAATGATGGATGCGTCGCTCATAGTCCCGCTTCTTCTTCCTGTTCGGCCAACGTTTCCTTGTCATACGGGTCGACGACGAAGCGGCTCAGCACGCTTTCGCCATGCGCGGGCAGGTCTTCGGACACCGCGAACGCGTTGATCTTGGCGGCCAGGTCCTTGAGTCCCGTTTCGTCATATTCAATGATTTCGACGGGCTTCATGAACGTGTGCACGCCCAGGCCGCTCATGAAGCGGGCCGTGCCCGAGGTGGGCAGCACGTGGTTCGAGCCCGACATGTAGTCACCCAGCGGCACCGGGGAATAGTTGCCGCGGAAAATGGCGCCCGCGTTGCGGATCTGGCCGATCACGGCGTCGGGGTCGGCCGTTTGCACTTCCAAGTGTTCGGCGGCGTAGGCGTTGGCCGCGTCAATGGCCTGTGCGAGGTCGCGCGCGAGAATGATGCCCGACTGGCGGCCGCGCAGCGAGGTTTCCACACGCTCGGCGTGCTTCGTACGCGGGACGCGCTTGAGCAGTTCGGCTTGTACGGCTTCGGCCAACGATTCGCTTGTGGTGATGAGCACGGAACCGGCGAGCTCGTCGTGTTCCGCCTGCCCGATCAGGTCGGCCGCCACCCATCCCGGGTTGGCCGTGTCGTCCGCAATAATGGCGATTTCCGTGGGGCCCGCGACGGCGTCGATGCCGACAATGCCCGACACCATGCTCTTGGCCGTGGCGACGAAAATGTTGCCCGGGCCCGTGATCTTGTCCACGGGCTCGCACAGGACCACACCGTCCTGCGGTTCGGTGCCCATGGCGCCATATGCGAACATGGCGACGGCCTGAGCGCCGCCGACGGCATAGACCTCATCCACGCCGAGAATCGCGCAGGTCGCGAGAATCGTCTTGTCCGGCAGACCGTCATTGGTGGCCTTGCTCGGCGGCGTGGCGATAGCCAGCGATTCGACGCCGGCGGCCTGGGCTGGGACCACGTTCATGATGACCGAGCTCGGGTATACGGCCTTGCCTCCCGGCACATACAGGCCCACGCGCTGGATCGGGATCCAGCGTTCGGATACGCGCGCGCCGTCGGCCAGATCGGTATAGAACGGCTCGGGCACCTGGCTTTGCGCCACAGCGCGGGCGCGGCGCACGGACTCCTCGATGGCCGCGCGCACCACGGGATCCAAGTCGTCCACGGCGGCCTGGATCGCTTCCTTGGGCACGCGCAGATTCGTGACGTGGATATGGTCGAACGCTTCCTCGTATTCGCGCAATGCCGCGGCGCCGTTGGCCTTGACATTGTCGAGAATCGGCTGCACCAATTCGCTCGCCTCGCTCGTGCCCATTTCGGCACGCGGCATGGCTTCCAGCAGCTGGGAACGGGTAAGGTCCTGGTCGCGCAAGTCGATGACGCGCATGTATGTTTCTTCGCTCATGAGCGAAAGAGTAACAATAATCGGGTGGGCAACCTGTGCGCGTCTCACGATGTGCCACTGAAGTTGACCTCAGTGGCACATCGTGCTTAGGAGCGTGAACTGTGCTACGCTTCCACGGCCGCCGGACCGAACAGCGTCTTGATTTCGGCGAACAGGCTGGTGTCGCGCTCCACGCGGAACTTGTCGCCCAACGTGAACACTTGCGCGTTACCGTTCGAGTCCATGACGGCGATACGCACTTCGCAGTAGCCCGGATAGGTGCCGAGAATATGCGTCAGCTGCTGCAGGCGGTGCTTCTCCATGGCCGCCACGGGCAGCATGATCGTTACGGGACGCTCGTCCTGGGCCGTAAGCGTGGGCACCACAAGGTCGTTCACGTTGAGTTGGACGGTTTCGTCTTCCACGCGTACGCGGCCCTGGACCTGCACTACGTTGTCCACCACAAGGTCTGCGGCGGCGCGCTCGTATGCGGAACGGAACAGCGTGCAGTGGATGGAGCCTTCCATGTCCTCGATCGTGATCAGCGCCCACGGCACGCCTTTTTTCGATACGCGCCGGTCAACGTTCGTGATCAGACCAGCCAGTGTGACCTGCTGTCCGTCGGCGCCGTTTTGTGCGGAAGCGATCAGGCGCGCGATCGACATGTCGCGCAAGTTCGCGAGCACGGACTGCATGCCGCTTAGCGGATGATCGGACACATACAGGCCCAGCATCTCGCGTTCGAAATTGAGTTTCGTTTTCTTGTCCCACTCCTCCAAATCGGGCACGGTGATCGTAATGTCGCCCAACGTGTCCTCTTTTTCGGAATCGTCAAGATCGGCGAACAAGTCGAACTGTCCCGTCGCCTCCTTGCGTTTGACGCCGATCACCGAATCGATGGCCATTTCATGGATCTGGTAGATGGCGCGACGGTTCGGTTCGATCGAATCGAACGCGCCGCCCTTGATCAGGGATTCGACCATGCGCCGGTTGAGCGCGGTCAACGGAACGCGGCGCACGAAATCGACAAAATTGACATACTTGCCTTTTTCCTGCTCACGTTCGTGAATAATCGCCTTGACAGGCTCCTGGCCCACGTTGCGCACGGCGCCCAATCCGAAACGCACCACATCGCCGACTGCGGAGAATTCGAACTGCGACTCGTTCACGTCCGGCGAGAGCACCTTGATGCCCATGCGGCGCGCCTCGCCCAAATACAGGGCCGTCTTGTCCTTGTTGTTCTTGTTGTTTTCCAACAACGCCGCCATGAATTCCACAGGATAGTGGCACTTGAGGTAGGCGGTCCAATAGGAAATGAGGCCGTACGCCGCCGAATGCGCCTTGTTGAACGCGTAGCCCGAGAACGGCACGAGGATGTCCCACACGGCCTGCGCGGCCTCTTCGGAATACCCGTGGTCCTTCATGCCCTGGAAGAACGGGATCTTCTCCTTGGCCAGCACCTCGGGCTTCTTCTTGCCCATGGCTCGACGCAACACGTCGGCCTTGCCCAGCGAATAGCCCGCCAAGATACGCGCGGCAGACTGCACCTGCTCCTGATAGACGATCAGGCCGTAAGTTTCATCGAGCACCTCTTTAAGCGGTTCGGCCACTTCGGGGTGGATTGGCGTGATCTCCTGCAAACCGTTCTTGCGCTTGGCATAGTTGTTGTGCGAGTCCATATCCATCGGGCCCGGACGATACAGGGCGATCAGTGCCGAAATATCGTTGAAGTTGTCGGGCTTCAAGCTTTTGAGCAACGACTGCATGCCGTCGGAATCGAGCTGGAACACGCCCAGCGTTTCACCGCGGCTCAACAATTGGTAGGTTTCCTTGTCGTCGATCGGGATTTGCGTATGGTCGATAACGCCCTTGCCGTTGCGTTCAATGTTGTGCAAGGTGTCGCGGATCACCGTCAAGTTCGACAGGCCCAAGAAATCCATTTTCACAAGGCCCAGCGTTTCGCACGTATGGTATTCGAGCGTCGTCGTCACCGTGCCGTCGGTACGTTCCAGCAGCGGCGACGTGTTCGTGATGGGCTCGGAACCCATGATCGTGGCGCACGCATGCACACCCGTCTGGCGGATCAGGCCTTCGATACCGCGCGCCTCCTGCGTGATCTGCTGCGCGTCGACATCGGAATTGTACAGTTCGCGGAACTCGCGCGCCTCCTCATAGCGCTTCGACGTTTCGTCGAAAATATCCTTGAGGCTCGCGTCCTTGCCGTTCTTGCTCGGCGGCAGCGCCTTCGTGATGCGCTCGCCCGTCGCAAAGTCGTAGCCCATGATGCGCGCGGAATCCTTGAGCGCCTGCTTCGTTTTGATCGTGCCGTAAATCACGCATTGGGCCACACGGTCGTGGCCGTACTTGTCGGCCACGTAATCGAGCACCTTCATGCGGCCGATCGGGTCGAAGTCCACGTCGATATCCGGCAGCGACACACGTTCCGGATTCAGGAAGCGTTCGAAAATCAGGCCGTGCTTAAGCGGATCGAGTTCGGTGATGCCCATCGCGTAGGCGACCATGGAACCTGCGGCCGAGCCACGGCCCGGCCCCACCATGACGCCATGTTCCTTGGCCCAGTTGATGTAATCGGCCACCACGAGGAAGTAGCCGCAGAACTGCATCTGGCAAATCGTGCCGCACTCGTAGTCCGCCTGGGCGGCCACATCTTCGGGCACATTGCCGTCATAGCGCTTCTCGAGGCCTTCCTCCACTTTCTTGAGGAACAGGCTCGTCTCGTCCCAGCCTTCCGGACAGTCGAACTGCGGCATGAACGCGCCGTCCTCGTGGTCGTCGAACATCACATTGCAGCGTTCGGCGATCTCGAGCGTATTGTCGCAAGCTTCAGGGAGTTCCTTGAACAGTTCGCGCATCTCTTCCGAGGAACGCAAGTAATACAGCGGCTCGCCATCGAACTTGAAACGGTCCGGGTCGTTGAGGTGCGAGCCCGAGTTGATGCACAGCATCGCGTCCTGGGCGCCCGCGTCCTCGCGCAACACGTAATGCGCGTCGTTCGTGGCCACAATCGGGGCGTCCAGCTTCTTGGCGATCTCCAGCAGCTCCTTGAACACGCGCTGCTCCACCGTCAGCCCGTGGTCCATGAGCTCAATATAGAAATTCTCTTTGCCGAAAATGTCCTGCAGCTTGCCCGCCGCACGCAACGCCTCGTCGAACTGGCCAAGCTTCAAACGCGTCTGGATCACGCCGGACGGGCATCCCGAGCCGCAGATCACGCCCTTGGCATGCTTTTCCAACGTGTCGTAATCCATACGCGGATACCGCATCACGCGGCCTTCGAGATTGGCGATGGACGACGCCTTGAACAGATTGACCAAGCCTTCGTCGTTCTCCGCCCACAACGTCAAATGGCAGATGCGGCCGCCGCCCGACACGTCATCGGGGTTGCGCTGGTGATGCGGCACGGGAACCCAATTCTTATCCCACGACACCACGGTTTTGTCATGCCTGTCGGTTTCCGGCGTCTGGTACGCCTCAATGCCGATAATCGGCTTGACACCGACCTTGACGGCCTCGCTCCACATCTCATAGGCGCCATGCATGTTGCCATGGTCGGTAATGCCTATGGCCGGCATATTCAAATCTTTTGCAGCCCTCACGAGCTCGGGGATTTTCGCGGCCCCGTCGAGCAGCGAATAATGCGTATGATTGTGCAGCTGAACAAAATTGCCGGAAGAAGTCATAGCACACTAATTTAATAGACCGAACCGACGGGCGCCAGTGCCCGCGTCACAACATTCCGGGAAATTCACGTTTACACATCGTGGCTGTGCATACCAGGCACCGCCGTGCACATACTGCGCCTCCGCTTGCAAACGGACGCCAAGCGGACCACACTGGTAGCACCCATATCCGAAGAGGTGCAGTATGGTCCGCTTTCATCACACCAACCGTCCGGCGCGCGACGCGCTTGCCGTGACGAGCCTCGCACTGGCCATCGCGTCAATAGTGTTTGTAGCACTGGAACTTGCGGGGCATGCGTATCTCAACCGTGGCGTCTACCATCCGTTGGATGCGCTGGTCATGCTTGCACTACTCTATCTAGCCATTCCCACGGTCGGCTGCTGTATTGGCGCAATAGTTACGGGAGCGCTGGCGCTGTCACGCCGCATGCAGCGAACGCATGGTATCTAGCGCGTGTTGCAGGTCGGCCGGGTATTGGGAGGAAACCGTCGTCCACACATGCGTGCGCGGATGTCGGAACTCGAGCTGCATGGCGTGCAGCCACTGGCGTTCCAGCCCCAGCTCATGCGACAATACGGGATTGGCCCCATACATGGGGTCTCCCACCAGCGGATGGCCGATTGAGGAGAAATGGACGCGGATCTGGTGCGTGCGTCCCGTTTCCAGATTGATTTTCGCCAATGTCGCCTCGCCGAAGCGTTCCAGCACATCCCAATGCGTGATGGCTTCCTTGCCGGCCGGCGTGACGCAGAAGCGGAAGTCGGACACTTTGGCGCGTCCGATCGGAGCTCGATGGTGGCCTTGTCTTCCTTGAGGTTGCCTTGGGCCAACGCGTGGTAGGTTTTCACCACTTCATGCTCGGCGAATTGGCGGCGCATCTCCTTGTAGGCCAACTCGGACTTGCATACGAGCATCAGTCCGGACGTGCCTACGTCAAGACGCGACACGATGCCTTGGCGTCCCGGAGCGCCATACGACGTGATATGCACGCCGCGGTCGAGCAATGAACCCAATACCGTCGGGCCCGTCCATCCCACCGACGCGTGTGCGGCCACGCCCACGGGCTTGTCGACCACCACCACATCGTCGTCTTCATACACGATGCGCATGTCGGTGGCGATCGGCTCGGGTTCCTTGCGCTCCTCCACGAGATCGAATTCAATGAGGTCGCCGGCCTGCAGCGCGGCGGCCTTGTCCACATGGCGTCCCAGCACGCGCGCCTGTCCCGTGGTCACCACGTCGGCGGCTTTGGCGCGGGAAATCCCCAGCATCTTCGCCACGGCCACGTCGAAACGCTTGCCGATTAACGCATCAGGTGCAGGAACCATGTGTTCCATAAGCTTGTCATCCTTCCTGAACTGGGCCCGAAGACCCATGAAGCATAGCGGCCTCATTTTCCTTGTAGTGGGCGATTTCCCTGTCGAGTTCCTTTTGGCTGAACGGGACGCCCGCGATCAGCATGATCACGATGCCCACGCCCGCCACGCACAGGAACACGTCGGCCACGTTTCCCACGGACCAGCCGTAGTTGAGAAAATCGATGACCTTGCCGTTGAGGAATCCGTCCGCATAGGCGATGCGGTCAATCAGGTTGCCCAGCGCTCCCGAGAACGCCAAGGCGAACATTACCGTCCACGCCATGGAAATCGTTTTGACCATAAGCCATACCAGCACCACGCATGCGGCGCATGCGATAAGGCTGATCAGCCATGTCATGCCCGACCCCATGCCCAGCGAGGCGCCGGGGTTGCGCACGAGTGTAAGCGACAGCATGCGCGGAATGATTACCACTTGCTCGCCCGCGTGCAGCGTATGGACGGCCCACCATTTGGTGAGCTGGTCGAGAATCAACGCGATAACAGATATACACGCAAAGACGGCCACGCGTTCACGCAGCCGTCTTTGCTGTTTAGACTTGCTCGCCAATTGAGTGCGTCCCTAGTCCTCAGTTGTTCTGTTCAACGGAGTTGTAGGTGTTCGTGTCCGAAACCTGGGCCTGGAGCTGGCCGAGGAATTCGGTGAGGCGTGCACGGTATTCGGTCTCGAACTGCTTGAGGCCCTGGATGTTGCCCTGAATGACCTTGGACTGCGTCTCCAGGTTCTCGCGCACCTGCTGGGCGTAATCGTCAGCGGCAGCACGCGTCTTGGAGGAGTAGTCGTCGGCGGCGGTACGCGTCTTCTTGTCGTACTCGTCGGCGTGGTGCTCGGCGTCGGCCTTGTACGCGTCGATTTCGTTGTGACGTTCCATCACGTACTTGTCCGCTTCGCTCTTCTTCTCTTCGGCGTAGCGGTTGCCTTCAGCTTCCTTGCCGGCTGCGTAGTCGTCGGCTTCCTTGGACTTCGCGGCCGCGTAGTTGTTGGCTTCGGCGGTCTTGTCCGTCACGTACTGGTCAGCCTCGGCGTGCTTGTTCTTCATGTACGTGTCGGCGTTTTCGCGCGTCTGGGCCGCGTAGTTGTCGGCGTCGGAACGCGTGGAGGCCGAGTAGTCGTCGGCGTTGTCGCGCGTCTTCTTGCTGTAGACGTCGGCGCCTTCGTGCGTGCGCTTGTTGTACTCGTCGGCTTCGGAACGCGTGCGGTTCGAGTAGTCGTTGGCCTTCGTGATGAGGTCTTCGTACTTGCGCTGGCTCTCTTCGGTGATTTCCTTGGCCTTGGCCTTGCCCTTGTCGACATACTGGTCGTGCAGCTGCATGGCCAGCGTCAGCATGGCGGTGGCGCGCTCCGGCTCGGTGGAAGCGGTGGCGGCGGCGCTCTTGATCTTCTGCAGGCTGCCCGTCTCCGTGTTCGGTTCCATCTTGGAGACCTGGTCGCGCAGATGCTCTTCGCGCTGCTTGGACTCGTTGAGCTGCTTGGTGAGCTCCTGGATCTTGGCCTGCTGGGCTCCGGCGTCGGCGCCATTGCGCTCGGCGGCGTCGAGGTCGCTACGCAACTTCGCGTTCGCGGCCGTCAGCTCGTCGCGCTGCTTGGTGAGTTCGGAAATCTGTCGACCGAGATCCGGCTGGGCGGCGTCCTTGGCCGCCTGGGCGGTCAGCTGGTCGACCTGGGCGGACAGACGGTCCACCTGATCCTTGAGCTGCTCGTTCTGGGAAGTCAACGCGTGGTTGTTCTGCTCGGATTCCTTGAGCTTGCCTTCCACGGCCTGCGCCTGGGACCGGGCCGCCTCGACGGCCTTGGCCGCCTGCTCGTTGTTGCCGTTCGAAGCCGCGGCAGCTGCTTTAAGGTTCTGGTTTTCATGAGAAAGCGACTGCACCTGCGCAGTCAGCTCCGAGATCTTGGTGTTAAGAGCGGAAACATCCGGACCAAGAGCCTGGGTGGCCTGGCCACCGGCTCCGCCGGCTACCGCCTGGCGACCCAAAGCTTCCACCGTAGCGGTGACCTGATCAAGAAAATCGTCGACCTCGTCGACGTCATAACCTTCCTTAAAACGAACAGTCTGGAAGGTATGCTCCCTAATGTCATTAGGCGTCAAAAGAGCCATATTATACACCTCACTTTGGGGCAATGCCTCGCTAAATTGGACTTAATTTCTGATGGTAACACGAAACATGTCGCATCACTGCGATTTGCCGTTGTTTTCGACTGCTGCCGAACTTAAATTAGAATGCGCAGCACTATCAGCGCGAAATACAATACGAGGAAACTCGTATCGAAATAGACGCGTCCCATTGGGATAGGCTTGATATATCGGCGCAGCCAGCGCAATGGCGGTTCCGTAAGCGCGTAGACGATGCGGATAAGCGTCGCCACAAACCCGTGCGGATACCAGTGGCGCGCCAGCACTTGCACCCAGTCGAGAATCATGCGGACGAACAATACCGCAATGTATGCCTCGATGAGGATGTCGATAATGCCTAACACAAGCGACACAAAAGCAGAGATCATGCTCTAAGCCTATAAAAAGGGATAGAACATGATCTCCGGTGACAGGTGAGTTTTTACGAAAACTCCGTATTTTTTTAATCTTAAATTATAAATTTATTATTGTGGGCGCTCAGTCGGAGAACAGATCGCGGGCCATGCCGTCCTGCGCCTCTTCCGACACAATATTCACTTGGGCCGGGCTCAACAGGTAGACGCGGGACGTCACCTTTTCCACGGATCCGGACAGACCGAACACCACACCCGTAGAAAAGTCGAGTACGCGCAACGCGACGTCCTTCGGCAGGCTCTCGAGATTGAGCACCACCGGAATGCCGCTGCACAGCGAACGGCCGACCAAGTGGGCGTCGTCGAAATTGCGCGGCTGGATCGTCGTGATCCTGTTAAACTTGCCCGCGAACGGATTCGCGGACTTCTGGGAGGATGCGGACGGCGCCACGGAAGACTGCGGCGTGTAGTCCGGTTCGATCGTGGACTCCAATTCCTCGTCCTCTTCCTCGGTTACGTAGGCGTCGTCATTTTCGTCCACCACGTCGGAAAGACCTAAATATGTCTTGAGTTTACCTAACGCAGGCATCGACAGTTCCCTTTTCTTTCACGCTTGTGAATTAGCGAAGGAAATCCGGGAGGTCAAGATCCCCAGCGGGATCGTTGCCCAACGGATAGCCTCCGAAGTTCGGATTATACATAGGCTGGGTCGGCTGCGCCGGTTGCACGGGCTGGACCGGCTGCACAGCGGGCTGGACCGGCTGCACGGGCTGCTGGGTCTGCTGCGGAACGGCCGGCTGCACAGGCTGCTGCACGGGCTGGGACTGCTGCGGCGCCGGCTGCTGCGTGGCAGCGGGCTGCTCGGCGGCCTTCTTGGACTCGTTGACCTGGTCCTCGGCGGTCTGCTTGAGATCCTCAACCTTCTTGTGGTCGACGTTGCTGTTGGCGTCGAATCCGGCGGCGATCACCGTGACGGAGACCTCGTCGCCATAGCTGTCGTTAAGCGACATACCCCAAATGATCTGGGCTTCCGGATGGGCCGCCTTGCGGACCATGGACACAGCGTCGTTGACTTCGAACATGCCCAAGTCGGTCGGGCCGGCCACGTTGACCAGCACGCCGCTGGCGCCCTCGATGCTGGATTCCAGCAGCGGGGAGTTGATGGCCTTCTCTGCAGCCTTGATGGCGCGATCTTCGCCCTGCTCGGAACCGATGCCGAACAATGCGGAGCCCGAATCGTGCAGGACGGCCGTCACATCGGCGAAATCGACGTGGATGTACGGGTTGTCCATGGTGATCAGGTCGGTAATGCCCTGCACACCAGCGAGCAGAGCGGAATCGGCGGCCTTGAACGCGTTCATGACGGTGATGGAACGGTCGCCCAGCTCGAGCAGGCGGTCGTTCGGGATCACGATAAGCGCGTCGACCTCATGGCTCAGCGCCTCGATGCCGCCAGCCGCGGCACCCGCGCGCTGCGGGCCTTCGAACGAGAATGGACGGGTAACCACGGCGATGGTCAGTGCGCCGGCCTCCTTGGCCGCGCGGGCGACCACAGGGCTTGCGCCCGTACCGGTGCCGCCACCTTCACCGCACGTGATGAACACCATGTCGGTGCCCTGCACGCATTCGGTGATTTCCTGCTTGTGAGCCTCGGCGGCGCGTTCGCCGCGGGAAGGATCGGCGCCTGCGCCCAGGCCGCGGCTGTTCTTGTCCACCAACGCGATCTTCGCGTCGGCCTTAGAATAGAACAGATCCTTCTTATCGGTGTTGATCGCCACGAATCCCACGTTCGAAAGACCGTCGTCAATCATTCGGTTGATCGCGTTGCCACCGGCGCCGCCCACGCCGATGACCTTGATGATGGTCTCTTCTTCGAACGGCATCATGCCATCATCGGCAGATGGATCGTAATCATAGCTGTCGTAGTCTTTGAAATTGTCTGACTGGGCAATCTCGCTCACCATAGTCTCCTGTCACTCACGGTCTATTGCTCTACTGTATCGCAAACATTGTGATAATTGCCGACTGCGCCTATTTTTTCACCGATATATTTACGCTTTACTCTGGATCATTTCGTACATACGTGTCTCGCCGATGTTCCCTCGCAGCACTCCATGGTTTTCCATAACGATTCAGTACGTACGTGTGCCCCAGCGCCAGTTGTTTGTGTGAAACATTGAAGTACATTGTTATCGTTTTATTCGCCAGCAATAAGACCGTTTCATATCTCGGACAGTTCACGATCAGTGAACAGAACAACGTCCTTACTATACGGAGTGCTCGATACAACAATATAAATCGACAAACCCGAGCAAAATAATCGGGAACGCGGCAAAAAACCGAAATTAATAGCTTGCATCCATCGGATCGTCACCGAACAATGTTTCACGCTCGTCGTGCGTGGTCGTGCGCGACTCGAGCCAGCCGTACGGCAAGTGCACTTTGCGTGCGAAACGGACACGGCCGCGCGGCTTGTCGACCACGCGTTCGGACAGTGTCGCGGACAGGTCGAGCGTGTCGACCACCTTGCGCATGTCGTCGAGGCTCTCGCATTCCATGAACGCGCGGCGCACGGAACCTCCCACAGGAAATCCCTTGACATACCACGCCACATGCTTGCGCATATCGTGCACGGCCTGACGTTCGTCGCCGTCGTAGAACTCGCACATGAGCTGCGCATGACGCAACATGACGGAGCACACTTCGCCGAGGTCGGGGCGCACACGCTCGTCCTCCCCCGCAAACGCGTGCTTGATGTCCGCGAAAATCCAGGGACGGCCCTGGCAGCCGCGGCCGATCGCCACACCCGCGCAGCCCGTCTGCTCCACCATGGCCAGCGCGTCGTCGGCGCCCCAAATGTCGCCGTTGCCGAACACTGGAATGGACAGCTGTTCCACAAGCTCGCCGATGCGCGTCCAGTCGGAGTGGCCGCCATAATATTCGGCCGTGGTGCGCGCGTGCAGCGTCACGGCGGCGCAACCTTCTTCCTGCGCGATTTTGCCGGCCTCATGGAACGTTTCGTGTTCGTGGTCGATACCCACGCGAATCTTGGCCGTCACGGGAATATTGGCTTCCTGGCACACGCCCACCACGCGCGAGACCACGTCCTGGAACAGGTCCGTTTTCCACGGCAGAGCCGAACCGCCGCCACGACGCGTCACTTTGGGCACGGGACATCCGAAGTTGAGGTCCACATGGTCGGCCATGTTGTTGTCGACCACAATGCGCGCGGCCTGTTCCATAATCGACGGGTTCACGCCGTACAGCTGCAGCGAACGGATCTTTTCCGTGGGCGCGAAACGGCACAGGCGCAACGCCTTGGGGTTGCCCGCGACGAGCGCGCGGGCCGTGATCATTTCGGCCACATACAGGCCGTCGGGACCGTATTCTTCACAGATCACGCGGAACGGCCAGTTCGTCACGCCGGCCATCGGGGACAGAATAACAGGAGTCTGCACGTGCAGCGGGCCGAGTTCCATGGGATCAAGCCGGACTTTGCGGTCCGTGACCGTCGCGTCCGTACGGGGATCCAATTGTTCCGTTTCATTCGCGGCGGTGAGAATCATCTCATCCTGGCGGCCAGAAATAACCGTTTCCGGACCTTTACTGCTCACGTGCGTTCCTTTCGTCAATATCGTATTCAGCATAGAAAAATATGAAGACCTCCGCATGATGCGGAGGCCTTCATATATCAGTACTATGCCGGTGTTTAATCGATGCCGGATTATTCGGCACCGATCAATGCGGCGCGATCAGTACAGTCCGCCCGCTTCGGCGATCTTGACCGAATCCGGCCACGCTTCGCCACCGAATTCGACAGGCTTCTGCGGCACGCGCACGCGCTTGTCCTCGATGCGGGCGCGCACGTAGTCGGCGACCTTGTCGAGGGCGACGCGTTCCTGCTGCATGGTGTCGCGCTCACGGATTGTAACGGCCTGGTCGTCGATCGTGTCGAAGTCCACGGTGATGCACAGCGGGGTGCCGATTTCGTCCTCGCGGCGGTAACGGCGGCCGATGGCGCCGGACTCGTCGTAGTCGATCATCCAGTCGTTCAGGCGCAGGTCGGCGGCCAGATTGTGGGCGATTTCCTGCAGCTGCGGCTTCTTGCTGAGCGGCAGCACGGCGGCCTTGACAGGGGCCAAGCGCGGGTCGAGGCGCAGCACGGTGCGCTTGTCCACGCCGCCCTTCGTGTTCGGAGCCTCGTCCACGTCGTAGGCGTCCACGAGGAACGCCATAAGCGAGCGGCTCAGGCCGGCGGCCGGTTCAATGACGTACGGCACGTACTTCTCGCCCGTGGCCTGGTTGAAGTAGCTCAGATCTTCGCCCGAGTGCTCGGCGTGGGCGGACAGGTCGAAGTCGGTGCGGTTGGCCACACCTTCGAGCTCGCCCCAGTCGGAGCCCTGGAAGCCGAAGCGGTATTCAATGTCCACCGTGCGCTTGGAGTAGTGGGCGAGCTTCTCCTTCGGATGCTCGTAGTGGCGCAGGTTCTCCGGCTTGATGCCCAGATCGAGGTACCAGTTCGTACGGGCGTCGAGCCAGTACTGCTGCCATTCCTCGTCGGTGCCCGGCTCCACGAAGAATTCCATTTCCATCTGTTCGAACTCGCGCGTACGGAAGATGAAGTTGCCCGGCGTGATCTCGTTGCGGAAGCTCTTGCCCGTGTTGGCGATGCCGAACGGCGGCTTGGAACGCGAAGAGGTCATCACGTTCTTAAAGTCCACGAAAATGCCCTGCGCGGTTTCCGGACGCAGGTAGTGCAGCGAGTTCTCGTCTTCGACGGGGCCCAGGTGCGTGCGCAGCATCATATTGAAGTCGCGCGGTTCGGTCCATTCGCCACGCGTGCCGCAGAACGGGCAGGCGATGTCCTTCAAACCGTTTTCCGGCAGCTTGTCGCCATGCTTTTCGGCATAGGATTCCTCGAGCTTGTCGGCGCGCTGGCGCTTATGGCAGCTGAGGCATTCGATCAGCGGGTCGTTGAATACGGACACGTGGCCGGAAGCCACCCACACGTCGGACGGCAGGATGATGGAGGTGTCCACGCCGACGACGTCGCCACGCGTCACCACCATGGAGCGCCACCATTCGCGCTTGATGTTATCTTTCAGCGCCACGCCCAGCGGACCGTAGTCCCATGCGGAACGCGTTCCGCCGTAAATCTCTCCGGCGGGGAATACAAAACCACGACGCTTCGCAAGGGAAACGACTTCATCGAGTTTGGAAACAGCCACAATGCACCTTCTGGTTTGAACGGTTTGGGGTTTGATTAACCATTCCAAACTACCGCCTCATGCTGACTATGGCAACGTCAGGCGCGGGTGCATGCGCGCACGCGATCCACGGCCTGCGCGAGGCGCGCTTCGGGTTGCAACAGGCTCAGCCGCACCCACTGCTCCCCTTGCGCGCCGAAACATGCGCCGTCAAGCACACATACGTCCGCTTCGCGCAACAGGCGCGAGGAGAACGAACGGCCCGTCTCCCCCCGCCGGCGCGCGCATCCATGTATACAGTCCGCCGCTGGCCGGGAACACTTCGTATCCCAAGGCCCGCAGCGGCGCTTCCACGAGCTCGCGGCGGCATCCATAGCACGCCGCCAAATGGCGCACGCACTCTTGGTCGCTCCTCAGCGCCGCGGCGCCCGCGTCCTGCACAAAAGTGGTGACCATGGATCCCATTTGGTAATGGTATTGTTTGGCGACGGCCACAAGCGCGCTGTTGCCCGCGATGAAGCCTGCGCGCCAGCCGGCCATGCCATACATTTTGGAAAGGCTCACGATTTCGACGGCCACATCGCGAGCGCCGTCCACGCCCAGGATGCTGCACTGCTGTTCGTCAACGCCCAGGCCCGCATAGGCGAAATCGTGGATGATCGCGAAATGGTGCGTTTTGGCGAGCTGTACGGCGCGTTCGAAAAACGAGCGTGGCGCCTGGGCGCCTGTGGGATTGTTGGGATAGTTGAGCACGAGCAGTTGCACGTCGTCCCATTGTTCGGGGCTTATGGCGTCAAGGTCGGGAAGGAATCCGAGCTCGCTTCGCGCGGGCAAATGCAGTTCGCGTCCGCGCAGCATGGCCGTCATGCAGTGGTAGCTCGGATAGTACGGGTCGGTGAACGCGACGGTATCGCCCGCGTCCACCAGCACGTTGAACAGCGAGGCGAGCCCGTCCACGGCGCCTTCTACGGCGAAGAGTTCCTTGCTGGCGTCGAGGCGCACATCATGCTCGGCCTCATACCAGTGGGCGGCCGCCTCAAGGAACGAGCGTTTGCCGTCGAAGGACGCGTACCGCGCATTATCCGGCACGTTTACCGCGCGAACGGCTTCGTCGCGGATGAATCGGGCGGGATACGCGTCGGGATTGCCGACGGACAGGTCGATGACGTCGCGGCCGGCAGCCCGGGCCTGGGCGACCATGGTCATCGAATGTTCGAATACGTTGGGCCCGATGGCGCGTGCGGTTGGCGAGAATGTGATCGACGCGGCATTCCAGGGCGTGTGCTGGGTCATAGTGCTTTCTTCCTCTATATGCTTCCTCTATAGGTCTCCATGGTGGTTCGCGGGGGTTAGTGAATTACCGCGCGCGCAATGAGGTCGCCAACCCATTGGATGACTTGCACAAGCACGACGAGCAGTACCACGATGGCGATAAGCACGCCCGTTTCATAGCGGTTGTAGCCGAATTGGATGGCCATGTCTCCGATCCCGCCCGCGCCGATCGTGCCGACCATGGCCGAATAGCCGAGCAGCGAGATGACCGTGAGCACAATGCCGCGGATGAACGAGGGCAGCGCTTGCGGGAATATGGCGTCACACAGGATTTGGCGTGTGGGCGCGCCCGTGGCGATGGCCGCTTCGATTAGTCCCGAGTCCACTTCGGTGAACGAGTTTTCGGCGATGCGCGCGAAGAACGGGATGGCGGCGATTGATAGCGCGATCGCACCGCCCAGCGGCGTGTACGGGTCGCCGATAATCAGCTGGATCAGCGGGATGAGTACCACGAGCAAAATGAGGAACGGCATGGACCGGATGGCGTTGACCACGAATCCGACCACATTGTTGACGGCCGCGTTCGGGGAGAACAGGTGGTGTTGCGTCAGGAACAGCGCGATGGCCAGCAGCGTGCCGAACACCACGCCGACCACCGTGGCGATCGACACCATGAAGAACGTGTCGGCAAGCGCCTTGCCCAGATTGTCTTGCAGAATCTCGAGTGTGGATTGCCAGTTCATGCGGCCTCCCCTGTTTCTTCGCTGAGCAGCGCGCCCACGTTGCGGTACGAGAGCAGGAACTGCTCAATAAGGCCGCGCGTTACGGTTTCTTGCGGGTTGCGGAATACGTCGAAGGTGGGGCCGTGTTCCACGATGCGCCCGGACTCCATCACGGCCACGCGGTCGAATATGCGCTGCGCCACTTCAAGCTGGTGCGTAATGAACACGACGGTGACGCCAAGTTCGCGGTTCACGCGCCGCAGCAGTGACAAAATGCCTTCAGTGGTTTCCAAGTCGAGCGCGCTTGTGGCCTCGTCGCACAGCAGTATTTGCGGATTGTTGGCGAGCGCCCTCGCGATCGAGACGCGCTGCTTTTGTCCTCCCGACAGCTGGCTTGGATACACGTCCGCCTTGTCTTCCAGCCCCACCAGCGCCAGCAGTTCGCGGATGCGCGGTTCGCGCGCCTGTTTGGGGACTCCGGCGGCTTTAAGCGCGAACGCGATGTTGCGCGCCACCGTAGCGTTGCCGATGAGGTTGAACCCTTGGAAAATCATGCCGATGTCGCGGCGCAGTTCGCGCAGCTGTTTGCCGCGCAGGTCCGTCACGTCGCGCCCTGAGATGATCACGCGCCCTTCGCTGGGGCGTTCAAGCAGGTTGATCGTGCGCACGAGCGTGGATTTTCCCGCGCCCGAGAATCCCACAATGCCGAAAATTTCGCCTTTGCGTACGTTCAGGCTCACATGCTTGACGGCGTCGACCGTCCGTTTGCCGTCTTGGAATCGTACGCAGATGTCGCGCAGTTCAATAATTGGTGCCGGCTGTTCCATAATGTTGTGCTCCCTGGTATTTCCGTTTCCCGTGTCAGTTCATTGCGGCTGGCTTACGCCCATGTGGTCGGTTTGCCGAAATCCTTGAAGTCGCTGTCGGCGATGGCTTTTTTAAATTCGTCGCTGTTGAGCAGTTCCCTCACCTTTTGGCCGAAGTCGGAGTCGACATCGCCGCCGCGTACGGCGAACACGTTGATCACGCCTTCGCTTTGCTGTTCGGTGGCGAGCGCGTCGGCCGGGTCGAATCCGGCCGCCCACGCGTAGTTGCCGGGAACGAGCGCCACGTCCACCGTGTCAAGCGAGCGCGCGAGTTGGGCGGCATCAAGCGTTTTGATGTTCAGCTGCTTGGGGTTGCTTGCGATGTCGGAGACGCTGGCTTTCGTGCTGTCCACGCCGTCTTTGAGTGTGACGAGCTTGTTCTGTTGCAATACGCCGAGTGTGCGCGCAAGATTGGAGCCGTCGTTGGCCACGGCCACGGTCGCGCCGTTGGGGATGGCGTCGATCGAATCGTATTTCTTGGAGTAGGCGGCCAGTCCGAGCGTCGGGACCTGGCCGACGGAGGCGATATCGAGATTGTTGTCGGCGCGGAATTTGGTCAGATAGTTGATGTGCTGCATGAGGTTGGCGTCGATGCTGCCGGAGGCGAGCGCCTTGTCGGGCTGCACATAGTCGTTGAATTCCTTGACGGTCAGGTCGTAGCCGTCATCTTTGAGCAGTGGCGCGATCACGTCCTTGACCATGTCTCCGTAAGGTCCGGGGCATACGCCCACGCTCACCTGCACGGTGTGGTCGGCCGTGGGTGTGGCGATATGGGCCGCGGGGCCCGATTGCGAGGAGGAGGATCCGCAGGCGCATGCGGTCAGCGCGATAATGCCCGCGCACGTTACTGCAATCGTTTTCTTAATGGAATTGGCGATAGTAGTCATGGGTACAGTGCTCCTGGAAATAGAGAAAAAGTATGAAAAAAGTGGGAAAAAGATACGGTGGTACCCGTATATGCGCCCGGCAGACGTCATCGGCGAATCATATATGTCGCGAAATATCGTGAAAAAATTACAATATTTGGCAATGCAATTCCGACGATGCTGAATACGTATTCAATTCGTTTGATTCGGATCGCGGAATATCAATAATTCATAAATTTACATATATGAATTGCGCCACGGCGAGCGGCGAGAGAAAGATTGGATGACGGGCCGGTCATGCCGGCGCACCGTTACAGGTCACCCATGCAATATTGGAAAGAAATAAAACGGCCCTCAGGCCATACCGATCATACGGCGGGCGTAGGCGCACACAGCACAGTTCATGACGCCGGCCTCGATGATGATGGTGTTCATTTTTGTGCCGTCCTTTCCATGAAATGTTCCCTACGATGATTCACGAACCGACTGATTGTGATGTACTGTTCGATTCGCTTGATATGCCACGATACTTGACGGCCTTGTACAGGCCGCAGATAGCGTCCACATAGTGAAAACATCTGTTCCAGATCTTTTCCCATGGCGTCGCGTCTGACCAGTGGCTACTCTGGAACATATGGTCACCATGAAGCAAATTGCCGAGCGTACGGGCGTTTCCGTCTCCACGGTCTCCCTTGTGCTCAACCACCGCGACGAAGGGCGCGTCAAAGCCGACATCGCGCGCAAAGTGCGCACCACTGCGCAGGAACTCGGATATCAGCCCAACGCGCTTGCGCGTTCCTTGCGCACCAACAAAATCCCGATTATCGGATTCGTCAGCGAGGAAGTGGCGACCACGCCGTATGCAGGCGGCATCATCCAGGGCGCGCAGGACGCGGCGCGGGAACTGGGATATTTGCTCATTACCGTCAGCGGCGACGACGCGGCCACCGTTGAGCAGGAAGTGCTCGCGTTGAAACGCTACGGCATCGACGCGTTCATCTATTCGGCCATGTCGAACCGCGTGGTCACGATCCCGCAATGCCTGGCCGACTATCCGCTGGTCCTGGCCGACGCCACGGACCGCGACAACCGCTTCCCCGCCATCGAGCCGGACGAATTCCGCATCGGCTACGACGCCACCACACGCCTGATCGAGGCCGGATGCGCCAACATCGCCTATGTCGGCTGCACGACGCCGGGCCCCATCATCGCCCAGCGCGGGCGACTGGAAGGTTACCGTGCCGCGTTGGACGACCACGGCAGGGAATTCAACGAAGCTCTGGTATGCAATGTGGACGGCAATGAAGAGGCGTTGCGGGCGGTGGAGCACCTGTTTGCCGAACAGCATCCCGACGGATTCTTTTGCTTCAACGATTCGCGCGCCTGGTACGTGTATGAATGTGCGGCAAGGCAAGGGCTGATCGTCGGCAAGGACATCTCCGTTGTCGGTGTGGACAACCACCGCGTCATTGCGGAAACCTTCGCGCCACAGCTGACCACGATCGCGCTGCCCCACTATGAGATGGGCTATTGGGCCGCCGACAAGCTCATCAGCATCGTGGAACATCGCGATATCGCGCCCACGCCCAATCCGCTTATGCTTGCGCCGATCCCGCCGCTGGACGGCGAGGAGCCCGTGAAAATGCACTGCGTGCTTATCGAGAAGGAATCGGTGCGCCCGCAATAAGCGACACGCCGGGATCTCAGAAACCGGCAATATCGGAAATGGCGGAACGTCAATCGTTTGACGCACTACTGTGACCCTTTCGTGAAGAAAGTGCGTCAATCGTTTGACGTCAAACGTTTGACGCGTTATATTCGTAAGCAAGAACTTCGCAGTAGGAATCTTTTTCCTGAAGTTTGTCCATTATTCCGTGATCTCAACGACGAGGTGTCACCATGGTGAATAAACCGAAGACCGCAAAAATCTGGTCCAACCCGTCCTATTTGCAGAGCTCGTTTGGCATTTTCCTGTTCTTCTGCTCATGGGGCATCTGGTGGTCCTTCTTCCAGCGCTGGCTCAATACCATTGGCCTGAACGGCGCGGAAGTCGGCACCGTCTATTCCATCAACTCGCTGGCCACGCTGATCCTCATGTTCGGCTACGGCATCATCCAGGACAACCTGGGCATCAAGCGCCGTCTCGTGGTCGTCATCGCCACCATCGCGGCACTGATCGGCCCCTTCGTCCAGTTCGTGTACGCGCCGCTCATGCAGACGAACATCATGGCCGCCGCCCTGATCGGCTCCGTGGTGCTCTCCGCCGGCTTCATGTCCGGATGCTCGCTGATTGAAGCGCTTACCGAACGCTACAGCCGCAAGTTCGGCTTCGAATACGGCCAGTCCCGCGCATGGGGCTCCTTCGGCTACGCCATTGTGGCCCTGATCGCCGGCATTGTCTTCAACATCAACCCGATGATCAACTTCTGGCTCGGCTCCGCATTCGGCGTGGGCATGCTCATCGTGTACCTCACGTGGTACCCGGCCGAGCAGCGCCAGGCCCTCAAGGAAGCGGCCGACCCGAACGCCGAGAAGTCCAACCCGTCCTTCAAGGACATGGCCAACGTGCTCAAGATGCCGACGCTGTGGGTGCTCATCATCTTCATGCTGCTGACCAACACGTTCTACACGGTCTTCGACCAGCAGATGTTCCCGACCTACTACGCCTCGCTGTTCCCGAGCATTGAAACGGGCAACACGGTCTACGGCGTGCTCAACTCCATCCAGGTCTTCTGCGAATCCGCGATGATGGGCGTCGTCCCGATCATCATGCGCAAGATCGGCGTGCGCAACGCGCTGCTGCTGGGCGCCACCGTCATGTTCCTGCGCATCGGCCTGTGCGGCATCTTCCACGACCCGGTAGCCATCTCCATCGTCAAGATGTTCCACGCCATCGAGGTTCCGCTGTTCTGCCTGCCGGCGTTCCGCTACTTCACGCTGCACTTCAACCCGAAGCTCTCGGCCACGCTGTACATGGTGGGCTTCCAGATCGCCTCGCAGATCGGCCAGGTTATCTTCTCCACCCCGCTGGGCATGCTGCACGACCGCTTCGGCGACCGCACCACCTTCCTGTCCATCAGCGGCATCGTGCTGCTGGCAACGATCTACGGCTTCTTCGTCATCAAGCGCGACGACGAGCACGTGGACGGCGATCCGTTCCTGCGTGACCGCGACCGCAAGGAAATGGAACTCATCGAAGAGAACCTGCAGCCAGACGCCGAGCTGGAAACGAGCCCCGTAGGCGTCGCAGCACGGGTGCGCGACAACCGCGCGGCCCAGCCGGAATACGCAAGCTGAGCCTCCGGCCGCAGTCCACAACCACTATTCGAATCGTTCAAGGAATATCAATCATGACCAACTTCACCCCATCCCAGCCGGTACTCACGCCGATTGCCAACCACAAGGAGCAGCTCGCACTCGCCGAGCGCGGCGTGGCCAAGCTCGCCGCGGGCCGCAACGACCGCTGGTACCCCAAGTTCCATATCGCCTCGCCGGGCGGATGGATCAACGATCCCAATGGCCTGTGCTATTACGGCGGACGCTGGCACGTGTTCTACCAGCTCCATCCCTACGGCACGCAGTGGGGACCGATGCACTGGGGCCACGTCTCCTCCACGGACCTTGTCCACTGGAAGCGCGAACCCATCGCTTTCGCGCCCAGCCTCGAACAGGAAAAGGACGGCGTTTTCTCGGGCTCGGCCGTGGTGGACGATAACGGCGACCTGAAAATCTTCTACACGGGCCACCGTTGGGCCAACGGCAAGGACAACACGGGCGGCGACTGGCAGGTCCAGATGCTCGCCGAACCTGAGGACGATTCGCTCACTTCCTTCACGAAGCGCGGCATGATCATCGACTGCCCCGTTGACGAGGTCGACCACCACTACCGCGACCCCAAGGTCTGGAAGACGGGCGACACCTGGTACATGACGTTCGGCGTCTCCTCCAAGGACAAGCGCGGCCAGATGTGGCTGTTCACCTCCGAAGACATGGTGCGCTGGACCTATGCGGGCGTGCTGTTCGAGCACCCGGATCCGGACGTGTTCATGCTCGAGTGCCCCGACTTCTTCCCGCTTACCGACAAGAACGGCGAGACCAAGTGGGTGATCGGATTCTCGGCCATGGGCGCCAAGCCGGACGGATTCATGAACCGCAATGTGAGCAACGCCGGCTACATGATCGGCTCGTGGACGCCGGGCGGCAAGTTCGTACCGGAAACCGAATTCCGCCTGTGGGATTGGGGCCACAACTTCTATGCCCCGCAGTCCTTCACGGCGGATGGACGCCAGTTCATGGTCGGCTGGATGAGCCCGTTCGTGCAGCCCATCCCGATGGAGCATGACGGCTGGTGCGGCAACCTCACGCTGATGCGCGAAATCGTGCTCGGCGAAGACGGCGACATCCACACCATTCCTGTGGCCCAAACCGAGGAGCTGCGCACGAGCACCATCGAACGCGACAACGTCGCGCTGCGTCCCAACACGTCGCTCACGCTGACGCCGGACGCGCAGGCTTGCGAAATCGAGCTGACGCTCGACCTGGCGAACCTGACCGCGGAACGCGCCGGCCTCCATGTGAACGCCACGCCGGACGGCAGCTACACCTCCATCGTCTTCGACGCCCAGCTGGGCCGCGTCGTCATCGACCGCCAAGCCATGGCGAACGGCGACAAGGGCTACCGCGCGGCGCCGTTGAGCGCCGAGGAACTGGCCAGCGGCACGCTGAACCTGCACGTGTTCGTGGACCGCGGCTGCGTGGAAGTGTACATCAACGGCGGCAAGCAGGTCATGAGCTCCTACTCGTTCGCAAGCGAAGGGCCGCGCGCCATTGAGCTTGTCTCAGAATCCGGATCCTGCGTATTTTCGTCGGTCCGCGTCCACGAACTCGCGTCTATCGGGCTTGACGCGTCGTCTTCGCTGGACACGGTCGACTAATCCGCGAGATTTCCGGATCTAGCAAACGCCTCCTTGTCTTACTCTGCACATAACGTTCGTAGAGTAAGCAGGGGGGGCTTTTTCGTGCCGCCGCCGCGTGTTTCACACATGGGACACGGCAACGCAAAAGCTGAGATGGGCGTATGCCCGGACCCTTCGAACCTGTTGGCCAATACCATCGTAGGGAGCGTTCATCATGACTTCTCATACCATCACACCATCCACGTGGCACGCCGTCGACGCCGACGATCCAATCCGCGCCCGTATCGTCCAAGCCGCACGCGACGTTCGCGAACGCACGCCGCTGGCCCAGTCGTTCACCAATTTCGTGACGATGAATTTTGTGGCCAACGCGCAGCTTGCCGCCGGAGGCAGCGCCGCCATGAGCCTGCTGGACCAGGACATTGTGGAGATCTCCTCCGTGGCCGGCGCCACCTACATCAATGTGGGCACGTTGCTGCCCTCCTACCAGGACGCGCTGCACGCCATTGTCCGCGCATTCAAGGAATCGGGCCACATGTGGGTGCTCGATCCTGTGGCGGCCGGCCTTGGCGCCGCCCGTACGGCCATTTTGACCGACATGGCCAACGCCGCGCCGAATATTGTGCGAGGCAACGCTTCGGAATTGATCGCATTGGCTTCCATGTGGGGCCTGCAGAGCGCGGATGGCTCGTCGCGCCCGGAAGGCGTCGAATCCGTGGACGATGTGGAATCGGCGGCCGCCGCGGCCCGCGCCGCGGCACAGTTCATCACGACCGAGCGCGGCGAAGGCGCCGTGGCCGTTTCCGGAGCGATCGATCTGGTAACTGACGGCGATCGCACGTTCCGCCTTCCGGGCGGCAGCCCGCTCATGACGAAGATTACGGGCGCGGGATGCTCGTTGGGCGGCGTGACGGCCACATATTTGTGCGTGACGGATCCGCTGACGGCGGCGCTGGCCGCGTCTTTGCTCTATAACCGCGCGTCCGAGATGGCGGCCGAACACGCCCATGGTCCGGGCTCGTTCCAAGCGGAGTTCCTGGATGCGCTGTGGACGTGCGCTCCGGAAGACATTGCGAACGGTGAACTCTTCGAGGTGCGCGACTAGGCGCGCTTCGCCGCCGTGACGCCATGCCGCGGCAGACAATTCAGGAAATCAGGGAATCTATGGAACAGTTTGCATACGCGTCCATGCGCGCCACATGCGATATCAGCAAGTATCTGGTGGTCGGGCCTTCCGATTGCGCGGGGCGCGACCTTAGTGATGTAGTGCGCGAGGCGTTGGCCGGCGGCATCACTTTTGTGCAGTTGCGCGACAAGGGCGCAGACGTGTCCACGCTCGTCCGCGAGGTGCGCGAGATCGCCGATGTGATCCGCGAGTCGAGTCGTGAGCAGGAGGTGGCGTTCGTCATTGACGACCGCGTGGACGCGGCCGTACAGGCGCGCGCCGAGGGCATCAAGGTGGACGGCGTGCATGTGGGTCAGGACGATCTCGATCCTGTGCTAGCACGCCGTTTGCTGGGCCGCGACGCGATTGTGGGATTGAGCGCGAAAACCGCCGAGGATGTGGCGCGCGCCAACGCGCTGCCGTTCGGCACGGTCGATTATCTGGGGGCGGGCCCGTTGCACAAGACGGCCACGAAGCCCGACTGCATTGTGGTGGACGCCGACGGTTCGCAGCACACGTTGGATACGGAACGCATCAATGCACTGTGCGACGCCACCGAACTGCCCGTGATTGTGGGCGGCGGCGTGCACGAATCCGATTTGCCGCTGCTCGCGTCCACACATGCGGCGGGATGGTTTGTGGTGTCCGCGATTGCGGGCGCGCACGATCCGCAACGTGCCGCACGCGCGTTGGTGGACGGGTGGGACAAGCTGCGCGGCGGCACGGTTCCTGAGCATCCCGCGGCCGAGTTGCGTGAAACCACGCTGCCGGCCGCCATCACTGTGGCCACGACGGATTCCTCGGGTGGCGCTGGCGTTCCCGTGGACATCAAGACGATGATGGCGTGCGGCGTGTTCGCCGAATGCGCCGTGGCGGCCATCACCGCGCAAAATACCACGGGCGTCACGCTGATCGAGGAGCTCTCCCCCGAAGCCATTACCGCACAAATCGACGCCGTGTTCGCGGACATTCGTCCCGCGGCCGTGAAAATCGGCATGGTGCCCAGCATTGCGGGCATTACGGCCGTTGCCGACGCGCTTGAGGCCAACCATGCCGACAACATTGTGGCCGACCCCGTAATGGTGGCCACAAGCGGCGCCAAACTCATCAACGACGACGCCATCGAGGCGCTGGTCACGCGCCTGTTCCCGATGGCCACGGTGATCACGCCGAACATTCCCGAGACGCGCGTCCTGCTCAGCGCGATCGGCGAGCCCATGGATATTGCCACCGAACATGACATGGAAGAAGCCGGCAAACGTCTTGCGCGCAAGTTCGGCTGCGCCGTGCTCGTCAAGGGCGGCCATGGCACGCAGGACGCGAGCGATGCGCTCGTGTGCGCGGACGGCTCCGTCACGTGGTTCCGCGGCGAGCGCATCGCCAATCCGAACACGCATGGTACGGGTTGCACGCTCTCGTCCGCGATCGCCGCGTTCCTGGCGCAGGGCGAGACGCTTGAGCAGGCTATCGGACATGCCAAGCGCTACCTGACGGGTGCGTTGCGCCAGATGCTCAATCTTGGCGCGGGCTCGGGCCCGTTCGACCACGCGTGGATGTGGCGCTGATTCATAGCACTGATACTCGGCGGCCGCGGGCGCGTGTCCGGCGCTTGTTGGCCGCCTACCTTACAATGACGCAACGTATAGGTTTAGTTTTCTGATCCGGGTGCGCGCGGACTCCTCACCTTGCCGCTTCCCGCTCCGGGTCGCAAGCACGTGATCGTGCAGAAAGTAAGGTGTCTCGTGGCTCAACGCAACCATCCGACAGCACCCTCGCGCACTCTCAAACGATATGTACCCACATGCGTCACCGTTGCGGTACTGCTCGTCGCCTGGCAAGTGTGGGTGGTGCAGGGCCATGTTCCGTCCACGTTGCTCGCCTCTCCCACCGCCATGGTTCAGTCGATGGTGCGCACCTGGCCCACCTTGTGGCCGGCCACCGTCGTCACGTTCTGGGAGGGATTTCTGGGATTTGCGATCGCCGTGGCGCTTGGCGTGCTGCTGGGCATCGGCCTGTATTGTTCCAAAATCGCGCACGCCGCGTTCTATCCGCTGCTTGTGGCCGCGCAGACGCTGCCGCTTATTTCCGTGGCGCCGCTATTCCTCATCTGGTTCGGATTCGAGCCCGTCGGCAAAGTCGTGATCGTGGCCCTGTTCGCTATCTTCCCTGTCGTCGTGCAGACGGTGCGCGGACTGGAATCGGTGCCGCAATATTATTCCGACGTGGCGCTCACATGCGGCGCCACCCCTTCGTGGACGCTGTGGCATGTCAAGTTGCGCGTGGCCGCTCCCGCGATTTTCGGCGGCGTGCGCGTGTCGGCGGCCTACGTGTTCGCCACGGCTGCGACCGCCGAATATTTGGGCGCGCGCAAGGGACTCGGCATCTGGCTGCAGTCGGCCTACAATTCGTTCCAAACGCCGCTTATTTTCGCCGCGACGATCATGATCGTGCTCATGACGGTCGTACTTATGGTCATCATTCATGTCGCGGAACGCGTTATCTTGGGCAATCCTGCGGACAATGCGGATCCCGACGCGGACCAACTGTGATTTTTATAAATTTTCTTCAACTGTTCAATAATCATTCGATTCTGTGAGGAACATATGATCAATTTCCGTCGCATTATGGTATCGATTATCGCCGCGCTCACGTCCATCATGACGATTATTGGCGTGGCCGGCTGCGGATCGTCGTCCGCTTCCGAAGATCCGACCGACGTGACGTTCATGCTGTACTGGACTCCCGATACGAACCATATCGGCGTCTATGTGGCGCAAAATCTCGGATATTACAAAGACGCCGGACTCAACGTGAATATTGTGGCCGTCTCCCAGACGGGCGGCGAAACGGCCGTGGATACGGGAGTCGCCGATTTCGCGCTGTCCACAATGACTATTCTGAGCCAGTACGACGCGAAAACGCACGGCGATCTGAAGATGGTGATGCAGGTCCAGCAGAAGCCGAGTTCGATTTGGTGCGCACTCAAGTCGAACGCGTCGATCAAGTCTCCGAAAGATTTTGACGGCAAGACGTTCGCCACGGCCGGTTCCAGCGAATCGGACGCCGTCGTCAAGCGCATGATCCAGAACGACGGTGGCAAGGGCGTGTTCGACAAGGTGACGGCCGGTACGAACACGTTCCAGACGCTTACCAGCGGACGCGCCGATTTCGGCGGATTCTACGCGACTTGGGAAGGTGTGCAGGCTCAGCTGCACGGGCCGGCGCTCAACTGCTTCACGGAACCCGACTACGGCATTCCGGGCAACGCCGATTCGATCGGCGTGATCACGTCGGAGAAGATGATCAAGAACCATCCGCAAACCGTCAAGAAATTCGTGCAGGCCACGCAAAAGGGCTACCAGTACGCTTACGACCATCCGGACGACGCTTCGGAAATCCTCGTGAAGGAAGCTCCTGACGCCAATCTCGAACTCGACATGGTCAAGAAGAGCATGCACACGATCATCGACGGCGACTATTGGGGAGACGCCAACAAGATTGCCGACGGCACCTTCACCATCGGCACGGTGGACACGACGCAGACGCAGCGCTACTTCGATTTCCTGTCCGACACGTCCGACACGTATGTGGACGCGAACGGCAACAAGCTCAAGGAAGCGCCAAAGGCCGCGGACATGTCCACGAACGAATTCGTGAAGCAGTGACGAGCTCCGCCACCGCTTCACATGGCGTCATTTCTTGACGCCACCGAACCTGCGGTCGCGATGGATGTAGTCGTCAATCGAACGCCACAGCACATTGCGGCCGCAGTCCGGGAACAGCTCGGGCACAAAGTCGAGCTCGGCGTAGGCGGCTTCCCACGGCAGGAAGTTGCTCGTACGCTGTTCTCCGGACGTGCGGATCACGAGATCGCAATCGGGAATGTCCGGATTATACAGATGATCGGCCACCATCTTTTCCGTGACCCTGTCGCCGGAAATCTTGCCGTCGCGCACTTCCTTGGCGATCTCGGCGCAGGCGTCGGCAATTTCCGCACGGCCGCCGTAATTGATGCAGAAGACCACGTCAAGCGTCTTGTTGTGCTTGGTCTTTTCCATGGCCACTTCCAGCTCGTCGATCACTGACTTCCACAGGCGCGGACGGCGGCCGCTCCAGCGCACGCGCACACCCCACTCGTTCATCTGGTCCACACGGCGACGAATGATGTCACGGCTGAAGCCCATGAGGAAACGCACCTCCTGCGGGCTGCGCTTCCAGTTTTCCGTGGAGAACGTGTACAGGCTCAAATAGCGCACGCCCGCCTCAATGGCACCGGCAATCGTGTCGAACACCACGGGCTCGGCGGCCTTGTGGCCTTCCGTGCGAATAAGGCCGCGCTGTTGCGCCCAACGGCCGTTGCCGTCCATAATCACGCCCACATGGCGCGGCACTTTGTTTTTGGGAAAATCCGGAATGATCGAGGGATCCGAGAATGGGGCCGCCGGAATGTCCAGCGACGTAGTATCGACATGTTCAAAAGCCATACCGTTAATCTAACAGCCGCATCGAACGAATCGGCCGTTCGAGAATCGTTTGCGCCCAATGCTCCACGGCCTGCATGGTGGCGGGCTCCAGCTCGTTGCGGTCCAGCTCGTTCCAGTCGCCGTCCAGCAGCGCGCGCAACTGGCGCAGCGAAACGGCGGATACGGGTCTCGAATCGGGCGTGTGGTCGAGCGTACACATCACGCCGCCGGCGCGGCTGGAAAAATAGCGCAGGTTTTCTTGTGTGCCGCATACCACGCAGGCGTCGAGGCGCGGCGTCCAGCCGGCGAGCGCCAGCGCGCGCATCACATAGGATTCGCCGATCGCGTTGGCTCGGTGGCGCCGGTTGGCGAGCGCGTGCAACGCCCCGACAAGCAGACGGTACTGCGCGTAAGCGGGTTCGTGTTCCGTGGACACGAGGTCGTTGGCCGTTTCGGCAATGATGCTGGCCACCGTGAAAGATTCGTAGTCGCGCGAGATCGGGTCGGCGTACACGTTCAGCGATTCGACTTGGCGGATACCTTCGAACGTGCGGCCTTGGCTGAGCAACATGTCCACGCGCATGAACGGTTCGAGACGCGCTCCGAAGCGTGATTTGGTGCGCCGCACGCCTTTGGCGACGGCGCGGATTTTGCCGTGGTGCTGCGTCAGCAGCGTGATGATGCGGTCCGCCTCCCCCAGTTTGGCGGTGCGCAACACTATGCCTTCATCTCGATATAGCCGTGGCATCAGTACACAAACACTCCCCAAAACGCGAAGACAAGCAGGATCGTGAACATCGTGGCGGCACTCACCCAGAACAGTACGCGTCCCAAGCGCGTGGTGGCGAGCACGGGACGTTCGCCGCGTACGATTTCACGGACCGCGCCTTTGCGCATGGGCCATTGCGCGATGCCGCGCAGCGACGCGACTTCGATCATGCGACGGAATACGAGCGACCAGGCCCATACCACTACCACGCATACGATTTGGATGACGGGCCAGCTCCAGTACATGACGCCGGGGTCGTCGGTCGGAGCCGATCCCCATGCGAGTTGCACGACACCCATAACCACTTCGCCGAATCCCGCAAAGAACAGCACGAGCATGGCCATCGTCACCACGGAAAGCGTGAGCATGGCCTTGCCGAACCCGTTTTGGAAGCCAAGCGTGCTGTGGCGCGGGCGTTTGCGTACGCGGTCGACGATCCAGCGGATTACGGCGACAAGCCAGATAATGAGCGTCACGACCAGCATAAGCGCCATGAGCAGGTGGATGACGACGGCATAGATGGTCATGGAACGCTGCGCGTGCAGGTCGGTGGGCACAGCGATGGACTGGTAGAGCTCACTTCCGGCGATGGCTGGCGTGGTTTCTTTCAGGCCGTCGGCCGTGCCGTTGGTCCAGGCGATCACGTCGTTGACGTAGTTGTCGGCTAGCGGCGTGCCCGCGTTCGCTTCGTTGCCCAGGCGCAGCACGTGGTTCGCCACGGGATACGAGCGGATCGTCACGTTGCGGTTGCCGGCTTCATGGGCGTTTTTCAGGATTTCCTTGACGCCTTCGACTTGTGCGGTCATGACGTCTTTGGAGCCGTAGGCCACGAGCGTGGGTATGGAGTACGCTTGCGGGTTCAACGTGTTGAGATCGATGTTGGTCAGGCCGAACATGGCCGTGTCGAAGGAGAAGACACGGCGCACGATGGACTGGTAGCCGTCATGGGCGCCGGCCAGCGCGAAGTCTTGCGCGGCGAGGAATCCGAGCGCCACGCGCGGCGAGAACACCATGGGGCTGAGCAACACTTGGAACGCGATGTTGTGGTCTTGTTCCAGCAGGTAGGAGGAGATCCACGTGCTTTCCGAGGTGGCGTAGATGCCGACTTTTTTGGCGTCCACGTTGCTCATGCCGCGTACGAGGTTGATGACCTGGTCGTAGGCGTAGGCCGATCCCGGATAGTCGCGTGTGGCGTCGTTGGTGTTCCACACGGGCTTGTCGAGCACGGCCGTCACTATGCCGGCCGAAGACAGCGCCGTGGCCACATCGCCGAACGAGTTGTCGCACGTGCCGTAACCGGCACCATGCATGAATACGACGCCCGGAAGATTGGAGACGTGCGGCGCTTTGGGCTCGCGCACGAGAATCTTGATATGCTGCACGTCCCCTGTGGACGGTTCGCGCACGTCAAGCGTTTCATAGTGTTGTTGCACCTCATAGGTGTCACGGGCGGGAAGGTTTGCGGCGCCTTCGCCATTGGCGTTGGCAAACGAGATGGCCGTGCTGCTGGCCAAGGTTTGCAGATGCTGACCCGTGGGCTCATAGTCCCATTTGACGCGCGTGTTCATGGAAACGCCGATAAGCACGGCCATCAGCACAATAAAAATGGGAAGCGCGACCATCATCCGTCGCGCTCGAGTCCATCCTGCCGTCTGTTGTCCGTTCGGTTCGTTTCTCTGATTCACACCAACAGATTACAGGAACCGTCGTCCGTCGGGCAGATGGTTTGGCCGCCACCTAAAAGTCGTGGCGGCCGGAAAACGCCTGTCAGGCGTGGACGGGGACGATGACGGGGCCGGACTGCGGAACGCCTTCCTGCACCGGCATGTTGGCCGCCATGTCGTTGGCGTACCTGAGCAGTGTTTCGACAATCTGGTCTTCGCGCACGGTTTCCACAACCTTGCCCTTGATGAAGATCTGTCCCTTGCCGTTGCCGGAGGCGACACCAAGATCAGCTTCGCGGGCTTCGCCCGGGCCGTTGACGATGCAGCCCATGACGGCCACGCGGATCGGGGCCGTAATTTCCTTCAAGCCGTCCGTCACGGCGTTGGCCAGCGCGATCACGTCCACCTGGGAACGGCCGCAGCTCGGGCAGGAAATAATGTCGAAGTGGCGCTGGCGCAAGCCCAAGTATTCAAGGATCTTGCATCCGACTTTCACTTCTTCCACGGGAGGCGCGGACAGCGAGACGCGAATCGTGTCGCCAATGCCTTCCGCCAGCAGCGCGCCGAACGCGAGGCACGACTTGATCGTGCCCTGCCATGCGGGGCCAGCTTCGGTGACGCCCAAGTGCAACGGCCAGTCGCCCTTGGAGGCGAGCAGACGGTAGGTTTCCACCATCGTGACGGGATCGTGGTGCTTTACGGAAATCTTGAAATCATGGAAGCCGACGTCTTCGAACATGCGCGCTTCCTTCAGCGCGGACGCGACCAGCGCTTCGGGAGTCGGGCCGCCGAACTTCTCGTACAGCTCCTTGTCAAGCGAGCCCGCGTTCACGCCAATGCGCAGCGAAATGCCCGCGTCCGTGGCGGCCTGGCAAATCGAGGGGCCCACCTGGTCGAACTTGTGGATGTTGCCCGGGTTCACGCGCACCGCGGCGCAACCGGCGTCAATCGCCTGGAACACGTACTTGCTCTGGAAATGGATGTCGGCGATCACGGGAATCGGCGACTGCTGCACAATGCGCGGCAACGCGTCGGCGTCATCCTGGGTCGGAACGGCCACGCGCACAATATCGCAACCGGCCGCCGTCAACTCGGCGATCTGCTGCAACGTGGCGCCCACGTTCGCCGTCTTCGTGTTCGTCATGGACTGTACGGAGATCGGCGCACCGCCGCCGACCGGAACGGGACCGACCATGATGCGGCGCGTCTGGTGGCGCGGGTGCAGCGGACTTTCGCTGATACCGGCTACGCCTGTTTTACGGAACTCGTGCGAGACCTCTTCGGCCGCGCTTGTCTCGATGGACTGCGTGTCCATCACATCACCCCATTAATAACTTTGTAATTTCAGCTGTGTTTAGCGATTGTCGATAAGCTCGTCGGCGACGCGGCGGGCGTGATCCTCAAGCTCTTCCATTTCCGCCACGTTTTCGAACAGCGGATTTCCGGACAGCTCGGCATCCAAATGGTCAATGGTCTCACGGACCGTGTCCACAATGCCCAAGTATGGCAGGCGCTTCTCGAGGAACGCATGCACGGCCTGCTCGTTGGCCGCGTTGAGTACCGTCGTGTGCTTCTCTGAAGCCTTCAGGCAGTGGCGTGCCAGCTCCACGGCCGGGAACGCCTCGTTGTCGAGGGGCTCGAACGTCCATGTGGCGGCCTTCGTCCAGTCGCAGCCCGCGGCCACATCGCCCATGCGCTCGGGCGCGGACAGGCCCAGCGCGATCGGCAGGCGCATGTCGGGCGGCGAAGCCTGGGAAATCGTGGCGCCATCGCGGAATTCGACCATCGAATGCACAATCGACTGCGGGTGCACGGTCACCGTAATGTGGTCGGCGTCAATATTGAACAGACGGCTCGCCTCAATGACTTCCAGGCCCTTGTTCATCATCGTGGACGAGTTGATCGTCACGACGGGCCCCATGTTCCAAGTCGGATGGTTGAGCGCCTGCTCGGGCGTAATCGTGCTCATTTGTTCGCGAGTCCAGCCGCGGAACGGGCCGCCCGAAGCCGTCACAATCAAGCGCGAGACTTCGCTATGCGTGCCCGAACGCAGGCTCTGCCAGATGGCGGAATGTTCCGAGTCGACAGGATTGATTTGTGCGTCGCGGATCTGGGCGCTGAACAGCAGATGGCCGCCGGCCACCACGGATTCCTTGTTGGCGAGCGCCAGCTGGGAGCCCGCTTTCAACGCGTGGATAGACGGTTCGAGTCCGATGGAGCCCGTAATGCCGTTAAGCACTACGCTGGCGCCGCTTGCGGCCAGAGCGTTGACTTCCTCGCGGCCGGCACGGATTTGCGTGAAGCTGGCGCCCGCGGCGTCGAGCGCTTCACGCAGCTCGGCGACTTTGGATTCGTCGGCGACCACGACTTCCGGCACGTTGAACTGCGCGGCCTGCTGGGCGAGCAATTTCACGTGGCTGCCGCCCGCGGCCAGACCGATTACGGTGAAACGGTCGCGGTGGCGCGCGATGACGTCGAGTCCCTGCGTGCCGATGGAGCCGGTGGATCCGAGAATAACTACTGTCTGATGCTGTATCACTGCTGTGACTTTCCCTCGGAATCGTCGTCAAAAGTCGGGAACGACAAATCCGGGATCTCGATATGGATTGATTCGCTCTGCGGGTTCAGCGAGCGGAACGAAATGTTGGAGGTCTGCTCCCCCGGCTTCTGGCCCTGGTCGCCATCGTGGTGATGGTTGACGGGCAGGTCGGGAATGTTGGCCGCTTCTTGCGCGGACACTTGCGTGGCCTGGACCATGTGCGCCAGGGCGCTCAGCGAATCCGACTGGTGGCCGTGAATATGGTCGTTCATGGCGTCTTGCGGCAGCACGGACGCAGTGGACTGCGCGGGGGCCGTAACCGACACTTCCTCGGCTTCGGCGATGATGCGCGGCTGGCTATTGTCCGCTTGCGCGGCATGGGATCCGGCGGCATGCTCGGCGTGGGCCGCATGGCGCGCGCCACGAGAAGTGTGGCTGGTTTCCGCGGGCGTGAAGCTTGGCGGGACCGCGTCCTCTTCCATGTCTTCGAGAGGATTCCATGCGGCCGTAGTCTCGCCTACGGAAACCGTTTCCGTTTCCGTGGCACTCTCGAAGGCGGACGGAGCTTGCACGGATGCCGAAGTTCCTGAAGTGTTTGGAGTCTGCGTAGCTGCGGATGCGGTTCCGGCTGCGGCTGTGGTCGTGGCCGCGGCCTCCTGCGGCATGTGCGAAACCAGTGAGGCCGTTTCATAGACGTTCGTGCCTTCGTCGCTCGTATGCAGCGAAGTTTCATACATCGCCTGCTCGGCCTTCTGCAGCTCGTCGAAGTTTTCCGTCGGCTCCGTCTTGACGGACTGGACAGCCCCTGCCGCCGCAGCCGCCACGGTGGACGGCTGGGCGCTGCTGAACAGCGAGTTCGTGCCCTGCGCGGAGTTCACGATGGCGATGCGGTCCGCGGCGTCCGAATTCACATAGTCGGCGATGCGCTCATACGATTCGAGGCGGCTAAGCAGTTCCACGCACGAATTGAGGTAATAGTCCACCTGACGTTCGTCATAGCCATGCTTGCCCTTGCGTTGCGTGAACACGGTGTTCGCCACGCTCGACGACGTGATGTTGTCGAGTTCCTTGCTACGTTCGGCCGTCAGTTCCTCGCCTTCGGGCAGCTCATCGAGATCCACTTGGGCGCGCGTGATGATGCCGTCGATCAGGCGGTCTACCTGCTTGCGGTCGTACGACGGGTTCTTGCCCTTGCCTGGCGCGAAACGCTGGCCTTCAGCGCGCTTGGCATGATCGCGCACTTGGCGGAACAGTTCTTCGGTCTGCGCCTTCCATGCCACGCGGCCGCTTTGCGCGATCTCGTACGACGTCTGCTTGTCCACTACCGCGCGTTCCAGGCGTTCCAGCGTCGCATCGACCTGGCTGATGACGTAGCCGCCCTTGCTAAGGTCGAACGACACGTTCTGGATTTCGCCTTGTGTCAGATTCAATCCTTCAGCCTCGTACTGGGCATGGGCTTTTTCCAAGAATTCATCGACCTGTCGCGGGTCGTATCCCCATTTGTTTTTCTTGGCATGCTCAATGCCAGACGTGCTTTTCTCAGACTGCTGATCCTGAGCCATAAGCTATCGTCCTTCCCTACAAATTGCCATATATGCAACAGATTACGTGACTGAGCCGACGCGATCACGCTAGAAAATACTTTATTGTAGCAATCCCGCCACGCCGGTGGTACAAATTTTAAATGTAGTGTATAGTGTCTCTTCGCGGGCGATTAGCTCAGTTGGTTAGAGCGCCACCTTTACACGGTGGATGTCAGGAGTTCGAGTCTCTTATCGCCCACTGTCAATCCGCTGGAGATCATGTTCGACTCCGGCGGTTTTTTATTGCCGTATTCCGTCTTCCATTTTCCGACCGTTAAAATCTGCGGTTCCCTTATTAGCTGCGTAAATATACGCAGATTACGCGTTATCTGCAGTTTTTGACCGTTAAATTTTGCGGTTTGCTCGTTAGTTGCGTAAAAATACGCGGATTACTCATAAACCTACGATTATTCACGTGAAAAACCGCAAATAACGCCTTAACCGCGCTTTTCATTCGCATTCTACGGCGTGTCTCGACTAAAAACCGCAGTTAACGAGCAAACTGCAAAAATTCACGTGAAAAATCGTCGTCTAACTAGTAAATTGCAGATTTTTACGCACGAAAAGCGCGGTTTAGTCGTTAATTGCAATTTTTTACGCGGCGTCAGGGAGATTAAGAAGATCAGAAGAATCGGTAAGCCCACGAAAACCAAGAAAATAAAGCTACGGCAATAGAAAAACGGGCTCCGCAACATATCAAAATATATCAAATATATCGATAGTATTGCGAAACCCGTAACGTTGTAGTTGACAGCCGGAATCAGCGGCCCTTACCAAAGGCGCGCAGATGAATGCCGTTCCAATCGTCGCTTACCGTAAGCGGCATCGCGGCGTTCATGCCGGCGGTCTTTGCCGCATTCTGCACCACAATGGAACTTGCAGCACCCGGACGGCCCGGCTTCGGTGTCAGTACCCACAGCGGACCATCTTCCCCCAATACCGCATAGGCGTCCACAATGGTGTCCGACAGCTCATCTTCATCGTCGCCGTCACGCCACCACAGGATCACACCATCCACAGCGGAATCATAGTCCTCATCGACCAGTTCTTCACCAGTCAGATTTTCAATTTTTTCTCGGATCGAATCGTCCACGTCGTCGTCCCAGAGCCATTCCTGGACAATGTCTCCGGCGTGGAACCCGAACTCCTCGGCTTTCTTAGATGCTGTTTGGTTCACGTTCGCCAATATAGCAAAACGGCGGGAACAGCACATTTCCGTTCCATATTTTTCCCGCGATTTTCGAACCTATTTTTCGCGCGGAAAAATACCTACCCGCCGATTTTGTGCACCGTGGCGCAGTATGTCACTGCTTGGCGCTGCAACTTGGCAATGATTGCGCCGTTCCGTTGCCGATGGTGACAAGCGCGTCATACGCCTCGTCGAGCGTCGCGACTTTCACGACACGCAATCCGCCGGGCACATGGCCTTCCACTTCGTCACAGTTTGATTCGGGGGCCAGGAACCACGTGGCGCCGTCACGCTTGGCGCCCAGCATTTTCAGATCAATGCCGCCAATGGATCCGACTTTGCCGTCCGCGTTGATCGAGCCCGTGCCGGCAATTACTGTGCCGTTCACCTCCTTGACGGGCGTCAGCTTGTCGATTAATCCCAGCGCATACATCATGCCCGCGGACGGGCCGCCGATGTCGTCCACATGCATCGTGACTTTCATGCCGTCGGTATCGATGTGGTGCGATTTGGCGAAATTGCGTACGGCGGCAACGGCGTCGTCCTGCGACGTGGTCATTTCCTTGTCGGACTCGTGCTCATATTCCTCGGCGCTTTGGCCCACGGGGAAAATGGCTTCGCGCGGCATTACGGTCATGTGTCCGCTCAGCCATGCGTACGCGATTTGCGCGTTGGTCACGGGATATCCGGGCACTCCCGACGCGTTGACCGTCACAAGCAGCAGCTTGCCCGTGTCCTTGTGGACGGGCACACCTTGTACGCTGATGATTTCCTTGCCCTCGTCCTTGCCCAACACGTTGGCCGTCGGCCCGGGCATTTCCATGACATAGGCGCTCGGCAGGCACAGGATGACCACGCCGAGCAGCACGGCGCACAGTCCTACGAAATACTTGCGCGGTTTGCCATGGAAGAATGCGCGCACGCCCCCGCGCGCATGCCGGGATTCGTCCGGGGACTGCCCGGCCTGGGACGGTGGAACGTCTGTGGTGTGCAATGTTGACATGCCTTCCATAGTATTGACGAAGTTGACGTTATTGTGAATCTGCAGCGTAAACGGGAACACAATGCGCCTTATGGCGGTTGAACATCATGTTGAGTACTACTCATTGAATGTGAATGGATGGAAGATACTATGGATGACAACGCGATCCACCAGTGGTTGATCGAATGTTTCGGTCCCGTTCAGGGCGAAATGGCTTGGAAACAGTTGGAACAGCTTCCGCCCGAGATTCGTGAACAGTTGGCGTCCCAAGGGGAATTGCCGGATCCGGCGCGCATGCGTGCGATGATGCAGGCGATGAACGCCGGCGGCCTCAATTCGTTTACGGGCATGCAAAACGCCGTGGACCAGGGGCCCATCAATATCGCGCTGGCCAAGTCGCTGGCATTGCAGCAGGCCAACGCGTCCGGCAGCGACACAAGCGTGTCCGCCACCGACGGCGCGCAGATGCGCCGCATCATGAGCGAAGTGAACTTGTGGCTCGACACGGCTTGCGAGTTCAACCCTCCCGCCGGAGAGGCGGAAGCGTTGACGCGCGACAGCTGGGTCGAGGGCACCATCGATTCGTGGGCCAATTTCGCCGCTCCCGTGGCGCGGTCCATGAACGAGGCGCTCACGTCCGTGATTTCCGAGCGTCTGGGCGACGCCATGCAGGGGGAAATCACGGGCATGTTCGCAGGCCCCGTCCCGATCCCGATTCCGGACAACATGAAGGATCCCAAGCAGATCATGAAATTGTTCGCCAACACGTCTTACGCCATGCAGCTGGGCCAGGCGGCCGGCGATTTGAGCCGCGAAGTGCGCGGAAGCTTCGACCAGGGCATTGCGCTGTTGAACAACCCGGCGGGCGGCCTGATCGTGCAGAACGTGAAGGAGTACGCCAAGTCCCTTGACCTTGACGAAACCGAAGTCATGGAATTCCTCGCGCTGCATGAGGCCGCCTATGCGCGCCTGTACGCGAACGTGCCGTGGCTTATGCCGCGTTTCGAGGCGCTGCTCGGCAAGTACGCGCGCGGCATCACGATCGACATGGACGCCATGGAGGAACAGCTTCGCGAGGCGGCGGCCATGGATCCCGAATCACTTTCGGGCGCCGTGAACCTCGCCAATGTGGGCATTACGGACACTCCGGAACAGCGCGCCGCGATGCGTTCCATCGAGACGCTGCTCGCCCTGGTGGAAGGCTGGGTCGACTGCGTCGTGTGGCGCGCCGGCATGCCGCATATTGCCCATATGGAACAGCTGCGGGAAATGATGCGCCGCGAACGCGCCGTGGGCGGCCCGGCCGAGTGCACGTTCGAGGCGCTGATGGGCCTGCAACTGCGCCCCAAGCGCATGCGCGAGGCGGCGGCTTTGTGGGAGCAGCTCACGTTGGAGGGCGCCGACGCGCGCGACGCCAAGTGGAGCCATCCGGATCTGTTGCCGGCACTCCCCGACGAGGAGTCCGCGGCGGCCTCCGGTTCCGCCAATGGCGCGGGCGCCGGTTCAGCAAGCGCCGACCAGGCGCAGTCCGCGTCCAAGGGCGCCAACATTGATTGGGATGACGAGCTCAGCAAGCTGCTCAATGGCGAGCTGAGCGATCCCAAGCAGGAGGAGCCTAAGGAAGATTCGTCAGCCGAGTCTTCGGACGATCCGCAGAACACTGCGGAAGAGTCCGATAACGGTACGGATTCCACGGATCCCACGGATTCCGACGACGAGAAACCGCAGTCCGGTTCGGGCGAATAAATTCGGGCCATACCGGCTGCGATAGATAATTCAAGATCGCGAATCTTCAGATTACGAATCTGCTGGGAGCGCGGCGCATGGAAATCTGGCCGTTTTTCCGTTCCGCATACGACATGTGCAACGTGTCTTGCGCGCGGGTGACGCCCACATACATGAGCCGGCGCTCCTCTTCTATATGGTCCTCGTCTTGCAGAGCCCCGAACGGCAGCAACCCTTCAGAGCACCCTACAAGAAACACATGGTCGAATTCGAGGCCTTTGGCCGCGTGGATTGTGGAAATCGTCACTTTGCCGCCGTCATGGTCCACATGAAGACCCTCGAGTTTGGCAATTTGCGCGGCGGCGCGGTCTTCGCCCACATGTGCCATATGGCTCTCGGCCGCCGATTCCGCCTCGGCCGAATTCTCTCGCTCCGCTTGCATGAGCCGCTCGCGTTCCTCGCGCAACTCGTCGCTTAACGCTGTCTGCTGCCAATTCGTGTCGCGCTTGCGCTGGTACGCGATATGCCGTTCCTTAAGCGCGCGCGCAAAAATGGGCTGCTGCGCGTTGATGCGCGTCAGGATCGCGCACTGCGCGGCGCTGCCGCCATGGGCCACGATTTGCTCGATCATGTGTGCCACGGCGCGCGCCTCCTCCTCGTCCGTCGCGTAACGGATGCGCGTCACGTTCGGCCTGCCTTCGCGCACCGCATGCAAGCGCAAATAGTCGCCGCGCTCAGGAGACATGCTGAGCACCTGGTTGGCTGCGTGAATGATGGCGGGCAATGAACGATAATCACGATCCAACGTGATATTGGCGTGCAACGGCGCAAACTCGTCGGCGAAATGCGTCAGATAATAGCTCGTTGCGCCCGCGAACGAGTAGATCGTCTGCGCGGGATCCCCTACCACGCACACGTTGCGGTTGTCCCCCAGCCACCGTGTCATCAGCAAATGCTGCAACGGTGACACGTCCTGGTATTCGTCCACCGTCAGCCAGCCGATACGCGAACGGATTTTGCGCGCGGCCTGCGGGAACGCCTCGATCACATGGCTTGCGAGCAGCAGGATGTCGTTGAAGTCGATTTCGTTGCGGCTTGTTTTCTCCTGCTCGTACATCGTGTAGACGCGCGCGAACTGTTGCGCGTCCAATCCCGCGGGCGCGGTCCTGCCGATCCCGGCGCACACGCGCGCATAGTCGTCTGGCGCTATCAGCGAAACTTTGCACCAGTTGATTTCCGCATGCGCGTCGCGCACCGTCACGGGATCGGGATCCTGCATGTTGAGGGCGCGCGCCACGGCGCGTTGGACGGTTTCCGTCTGCCGTTCGCTGATATAGGGGAAGTCGCCGTCGCAAATGTCGCTCCACACGTCGCGCAGCTGGTGCAAAGCGGCCGAATGGAACGTCGCGGCCCGCACCTCGTTGGTCACGCCCAATCCCGCCAGGCGGCTTTTCATCTCGTTGGCGGCTTTTACCGAAAAGGTAACGGCGAGTACGCGTCCGGGCTCCCATTTGCCCGAAGCGATGCCGTAGGCGATACGCCGTGTGATCGTGCGCGTCTTTCCGGCGCCGGCGCCCGCGATAATGCGTACGGGGCCCATCACACTACTGGCCGCCGCACGTTGCGCGTCGTCCAAACCTGCAAGCAGCGATTGAGCATCCATGCACCCTATTGTGGCATGGCCGGTCTTGGCCCGGCGCGTCGAGAAAATCATCTACTCTTGTCACGGAGAAGAATACGGGGAGCTTCGCGCTCTTTTATGTACTAATGTGAGAATGTGATGGAACGTAACAATCTTATGTTGGCGGCGCTGGCATCGTCTGCTATGCCCAATCTGAATGTGGCCGGCGTGCGCACGAGCGAGCAGCGCAATCAAACCGACGAAGACGCTGGAATTGATCAGGCCGTAGTACAAGATACGCAGGGCAACCTCTACAACGTGTACGCGTCGCGCATGCCCGCCGGAAAGAAACGTTTGACGAACCGCACGCGGGCCGCGGCCGCGATCGAAATCTCGCGCGAGTTCGCGGGACTGAGTTTCAATATTGACCAAATTGTCGCGTTTTCCGCGGCGAACGGAGCCAACGACCTGAGCCGTCCCACGGTACTCATCACGCGCCACCCCGACGGACAGTCGCGTTCGCTGGACCTGCTGACGCTCAATGATTGCGCGAGCATCGGCACGGCGATCGCCACAATCCACCGCATGCGACCCAAATTCATTGTCGACTCCCGCTACCCGGCGTACACGACCGAGCAGATCCGCATGCAGCTGGTCGCGTGGATCCAGCGCCTGCGTGCGGCTGGCCATGTTCCCCAGGAAATCACGAACAACTGGGACCGCATCATGGAAACCGAGGGATTGTGGTCGTTTGAAACCTGCCCAGTCCACGGCGGCTTCAGCGACGGCGATTTCATTTTCTCGGGTTCGACGATCACCACCATCACCAACTGGCAGCACATGCAGATCAACGATCCGGCGCGCGACCTGGCATGGATTTTCTCCCAGCTCGACGACACGCACCGCAACGCCGTGCTCGCCGCCTATGGACGCATGCTCGGCAACCGTCTCGACGACCTGATCATGCTGCGCGCCAACCTGTGGGTGCAAATGGAACAGGTCGGCGACTTCATTGCCGCCATCCAAAAGGGCGACAATGAGAAGATCATGCAGTTCAAGGCGCAAGTGGACCGTCTCGCGCACCAGCTGGGTGTGACGCGCCACCGTAACGAATCGCAACAGCAGCACATTGAACGCAAGTCGCAGGCCGAACCGAGCACTGTGACCGTCAATACGCTGCTGCGCAACGAAGCCATGATCAACAACGCCACGGGTACGGGAGCCGTGCGTCAGGAGCCCGCTTCCGCGCCATCCCAGCCTGTACGACCTGCGCCGGCGCCGCCGCAACCCGCTGCCTCCGCGCCCCAGCCG
>NZ_JGZB01000001.1 GCF_000741255.1 Bifidobacterium magnum | reverse complement strand
YTCTGCATTTTGAGACATGAAACGCGGCGTGTCTGTCTCAAAATGCAGAAGGGGATGCCAAAATCTAACGCCAACTAGTTCTTGAACTAGTTCTTGAAACTGTGGATCGGTGCGGGAATGCGGCCCGTGCGCGAGACGAATTCTTCGCACGAGGCCGTGTTCACGGGCATGATCGGCGCGTAGCCCATCAGGCCGCCAAAGTTGGCCATTTCGCCCACACCTTTGCCGACCACGGGAATCACACGCACGGCCGTGGTCTTCTGGTTGACCATGCCGATCGCGGCCTCGTCGGCGATGATGCCGGAAATCGTGGCGGCGGTCGTGTCTCCCGGAATCGCGATCATGTCGAGGCCCACCGAGCATACGCACGTCATGGCTTCCAACTTCTCGATCGTCAGGCACCCGTCGGCGGCCGCTTCGATCATGGCGCGGTCTTCGGAAACGGGAATGAACGCGCCCGAAAGGCCTCCCACATACGAGGACGCCATGATGCCGCCCTTCTTGACCTGGTCGTTGAGCATGGCCAGCGCGGCCGTGGTGCCCGGCGCGCCCACCTGGGCCAAACCGATTTTCTCGAGCACTTCGCCCACCGAGTCGCCCACGGCCGGTGTCGGCGCAAGCGACAAATCGATAATGCCGAACGGCACGCCCAGCCTTGCGGACGCTTCCTGCGCCACAAGCTGGCCCACGCGCGTGATCTTGAACGCCGTGCGCTTGATCGTTTCGCACAGGAACTCGAAATCCTTGCCTCGCGCCGCGTCCAAAGCCTTGGAAACCACGCCCGGACCTGAAACGCCCACGTTGATTACGGCGTCGCCTTCCGTGACGCCATGGAAGCCGCCCGCCATGAACGGGTTGTCGTCCGGAGCGTTGCAGAACGCCACAAATTTCACGCATCCGTAGGAATCGTTGTCCGCGGTGGCGGCCGCGATGTCCTTGATGATGTGTCCGAGCATCGTGACGGCGTTCATGTCGATGCCCGTGCGCGTAGAGCCCACGTTCACGGACGAGCACACGATATCCGTTTCGCTCAGCGCCTGCGGCAGCGAGCGGATCAGCAGCTCCTCGGCCGGCGTCATCGACTTGGACACGAGCGCCGAGTAGCCGCCGATCAGGTCCACGCCCACTTCCTTGGCCGCACGGTCGAGCGCGTGCGCAATCTGCACAAAGTCCTCGCTCGTCTTGCAGCAGCTCGCGCCCACGAGGGAAATCGGTGTGACGGTAATGCGCTTGTTGACAATCGGAATGCCGAAATCGCGTTCAATCGACTTGCCCGTCGCCACAAGGTCGCGCGCCTTCGTGGTGATCTTTTGGTAAATGCGTTCGCAAGTTTCCTGCACGTTCGTGGTGGCGCAGTCCAACAGGCTGATGCCCATCGTGATCGTGCGCACGTCGAGCTTCTCCTGCTCGATCATTTGGTTGGTCTCGTGGACCTCCATGATGTTCAGCATGTGCATTCCCCTCGCTCACACACGGTGCATTTTGGTGAAGATTTCCTCGCGCTGGCAGCGGATGCGCACGCCGATTTCTTCGCCGAGTTCCTCGAGGTCCGTCACGATCTGCTCAAAACTCACGTCCGCTTGGCCATAGTCGACGATCATCATCATATTGAAGTAGCCCTGGATAATCGTCTGGGAAATGTCAAGGACGTTCGTGTGATGTTCGGAAAGATACAGGCAGACTTTCGCGATGATGCCGACCGTATCCTGGCCGACTACCGTAATGATGGCCTTGTTCAATGCTGCTCCTTGCGGACTAGATTTCGTACATTGCCGGGTTTCGTAAGTTGTCCCAGTATAAGTGACGTTTGTGTACTGTCAGTCGATGTGCCCATAAAAATCGGGCATATAAAAAACGGACGGAATCCGACTTGCCGCCGGATCCGTCCGTACTCATGGTTTATTTGATTTATTTCTTGTGCCGCCCGCCAATTTGGCCGCGCATCATGCGCCGGCGTTTGATAAACACGTTCGCCACCACCGCAATCGTCAAGACCACGGCCACCACGACCAGCGTAATGTCCTTGACGAGCGCCTTATCCACGGGATGTTCCACGCTTTCGGGCGTCGGTATCCGGTGGCCCGTCACGATCAGTCGGTGCGAGTTGACGCCGTAGGGCGTACACGTGATAAGGCTTACGAGGTCCTTGCCTTCCTGGATTTCCAGATTGTCCACATTCGTCGGCACCACCACGTGGATGTCGCTGACCTCATAGGTCATCACTTCGTCGAACACCGTCACGGTGAACGTGTCGCCGCGCTCGAGCCGGTCGAGCCCTGTGAACAACAGCGCGCTCGGCAATCCCGTGTGGCCCGAGAACGCGGCGTGCGTCGACTCGCCGCCCACAGGAAGGCTCGTGCCTTCCAAATGGCCGGCGGCGATCTGCAGCACCGTGTCCGACGTGCCGTGGTAGACGGGCGTGCGAATGCTGATTTTCGGCACGGAAACGTAAGCCATGATACCCGTTCCCGTCACGTCCATCAACGATTCATAGTGCTTGTGCTGTTCCTCGTTGGGCAAGAACCTGCTTTTGCCTTGTCCCACCAACGTGGCGTTGTACTGGTGGGCGTCGGCGAGCATGCGCTCACGCTCTTCCTTGCCCAAATCTTCCGTGGCCTCCACATAGGTCGCCACCGCGCGGCTCGAGACCCTGCGGTTGTGCATGTCCGCGATCGACGGGTACAAAATGATGCCGACGCCCACGATCAGCAGCAGGATCATGGAAACGGCCATGATCCAGAACCGCCTGTTCTCGCGGGCGCTCGGCTTCTTCGCGGTGGAACCTGTGGTCGGGCCATGCGACGTGCTCATGTGCCCTCCTCACGCATAGCAATCCGCGTCCGTATTCCAATAACACTTCATTATGCTTGGAATTGCGCCGTTTTCTCAAGATTGTCCCGCATTTTTGCGCACAAATTTTACAACTTTTGCGCCTTGTGCCGCGAACCTCCCAATCCCGTGCTTTCGGCGATTTCGGGGAACAGTTCCTTGCGCATGATGAACGGCACCATCATGATGAGCCCCGCGCCGATCACTATCTGCAGCCATGTCATGCGTCCTTGGGCGCCCGCAGACGGCAGTGTGCCGTGGCGTATGAAGTCGGGGTCGGGTTGCGCTTCCCCTCCCACGGATTCGATTTGGACAGTAACTCTGGTGTAGTCTTCGGGAACGTTCTGCGCATACATTTCCACCGTGGTGTCGCCATGCAGCGTACCTTCCCATACGGCCTGGAGTACTTCATTACCAAGGTCAATCCATTGCAGATCCGCTTTATTGAGCATTGCGCCATTGACGACTATCTGGTAGTCGGCGCTGTCAAGCCACCATTTGTTCCAAATGAAGGTAAGCTTCGCGACGGAACCCGAGTAGAGCGTGCCGCTATACAGGGACGCGTTCACTTTCGTGTTCGGGTTAATCACGGAGACGTTCAACTTGAGGGGGTATTCCGGAGTAGAATGGAAATGTTGCGGACTTGAATGGGGAAATGAAAAGGCCCCCAACATCGGTGGCCCAGAAAGGCGGGCGGCGGCTGCTCAAAATTGCCCGGAACAGTCGCCGCCCCACTCTCCCGCTGGGAACCTGTAAAAGAACGAGAGAGCATCCTTCTTCATTTTCATTCTTCGGCGGTCCACCAAGCTGCGTGTTGCCTGGTAGCCGATCCACTTCCAATTATGACAAACATCAAATATTCGCGCCAGCAATTGTCCATACTTTTTTGCCTGTTGTCCACAACATGAAAGCTATGTGAAGAAAGCTGCGGATCGTTACGAATATTGAGATTTTTGCACTTCTCAGCGTGGGGCGTCATAGGTGGGTCCGGGCGGCCGCCATGTGCGGCGGCGCACTCGTTTCCGCCTAGATAGCATCTAGATATGCTGAACTTTGCGGTATAACGCCACGGCCATGGCGAGCGCCGTGTTCATCGGCGTCGTATAGGTGAACACATAGGCTCCGGGCGCGCTCGACGCGGGGAACACATAGCCGTCAGGCGTACCCGCAATCGTTTGCACAGGGTCGGCATAACCATGCTCATCCGTGAACGCAAGCGTGAACGAGCCGCCTGTCATATCCGCGGCCGCGAGCGCATTGCCGTTCCACACGTCATGCAGCACGTATCCGTCTAGCGGAGCGGTGTCTTTCACTGTTACGGTCCATGTGACGGTGCCTTTGGCGAGGTCCGGCTCGCTCGCGGACTTACGCACTTCCAGCGTGCGCGTGTCGATAGTCAACGTGTGTGGTAGTTTTGCTCTGCTCGGTTCCATGCGGATCGATATAGCTGGCCGTGGCCGAGTTGTGCACCGTGTCGTAGACCATGTCCGCGGGAACGGCCAGATCATAGGTGAGCACATAGCTGCCGCCGTCCGCGTCAAATCCGTCGAGTTGTGTGGAAAACTTCGCGGCGCCGTCGTTATCCACGGCGCAATCCACCGGCTGTGCAAAACTCCGTTCGACTTGACCGTTGCGGTTCCTGCGTTCCACATTGAGCGTCAGCTGTTCGCAGGTAAGTCCCTGTACCGAATCGGCAACCGTGATCAGTTTGCCGTCGGTGCCGCGATTGCTCGAAACGGTTACGGAATATTGGGCCATGTGGGAGCCGTCATGCTTGCGCAGTTTTCCGTTTTTCCCAATTGAAATGTCGGTTGCGGGCGTAATGTTCGGCTTGATCACAATCGCAGGCGTATTTGTCTGCGTATCTTCCTTGCGTACCGTGATTTCGTGCGCGACTTTATTGGCGTCACCGTTCGCGAACATCTCGACCGACCCGCGGTACGGCGGATTCTTGTTGTCGATATACGATTCGTCGAGCCGGATCACGACCACGCCGTCCTTGTCGACATGGAACGTTCCGATATGCTCGCTGCCGCCCGCCGTGGTGATCGGACCGTCAATATTGCCGCCGTACAGCTCGATTAAATAGGGATCCGTAAGACGGTAGCTCAGCATATATCCGGCTTTTGTGATCGCGGCCGCGTCCGTCAGCGCCCGGCAGCATGAATACGGCCAAAACGGCGGCCACCGTGGTGCGGCCGGCATGACGAAGGGGTACATGGCGATGGTGCATGAGATTCCAACCTTTCCCGCGCTTCCCCTATGCCTTGCTTTTACGCGGCGCAGGGGCGTGGGAAATCCCTTCCGTTCATGAAAGACAAAACAAGCGTCATATACGTTTTCACATATGACGCTTATCAATCATTTCACTCACGGCAAAAAGCGGTAAACAAATCTCAAATACTGACGATAGTCAACTTTCCTTCAGAAAGGCTTCGACCCGTGCAGACGGCGTCGCGCTCTCGCCCGCGGACAGTCACTTCGATTTCTTGGATCCGCGCTTGCCGATCCGCTCGAATCCCCAGCGCGTCACGTTGACCATCGCCTCGCGCACAATCGCGCCGTTCATCTTCGATTCGCCAATCTCGCGTTCCGGGAACACGATCGGCAACTCGACCACAATGCCGCCCGCACCCACCACGCGACGCGTCATGTCGATCTGGAACACGTACCCGTTGTCGGCAATCTCTTCAAGACCCACCTTGCGCAGCACTTCGGCGCGATACACACGGAATCCGCTCGTCATGTCGCGCACACGCAAGCCCAGCATCGTGCGCGCATACAGCGATCCCATGCGCGAAATCCAGTCGCGATACCACGCCCAGCGTTCCGTACGGCCGCCGCGCACACGGCGCGACCCGAGCACCAAATCCACGCCCGCATGCTCTTCCATGTACTGCAACATGCGGTTCAAGTCTTCAGGACGGTGCGAACCGTCCATATCCATTTCGCAAATCAGGTCGTACCCGCGCTCGAGCGCCCAAGTAAAACCGTCCACATACGCCGAGCCGAGCCCGCTTTTCGCCGGGCGGTGCAGCACGAAAACGCGCGACCCGTTCGTACACGAATTCAGACGGTTCGCCACGGCAATATCGGCCGTGCTCACGTTCGCATCGGACAGCGCGCCGCTGGAACCGATCGACAGTTCGCAACTCGGCCGCGCCACGTCTTTGAGACGGAAACTCACGTCGTCAAGCGCCACACTGCGGACCGTATCGCGGGCGGACGCCGTCACTCGCGCGATCACGTCGGCGAGATCGCCCGTTTTGTCAGGGGAATTGTCATCCACTATGAGCACGTCCACACCGGCGTTGCGCGCAAACAGGCCCGACAATGTCGGTTCCAGATTCCCGCGCTCGTTATAGGTGGGCATGACTACGCAAATTCGAGCTTTCATTTCGCCTCCTTATATCGCGGCTTTTCCAATCCAACGTAGGTTTAGCAGGCCAACTGTAGAAAGAACGGGGAAATTGGTCGATTCGCCTGACGACTGAACAGTTTCGTTCACTTGCTTCTTTCTCGCGTTCCATCATGGCACAATGGCACTATGACGTACGTTTGTGAAAATAGTTTGCATGATGCCGTAAATAAGGCCGCCACGGACCTGTTCACCTTCTCTTACAAACACGTGGTCAAGCCGCATTTCGTATTCAACAAGACGCCCGACGTGGCGCATGACCAGATGATCGAATTCTGCAAAGCGACGCGCAATATTCCGCCGCTGATGTGGGCGTTGCGTTCCATGCTCAACTACACGGATCCGATTCTCGAAACCGACGTGATGGGCATCCATTTCGACAACCCGTTCGGCCTGTCCGCCGGCCTCGACAAGGACTGCGACATGCCCGTGCTGCTCGACAACGCGGGATTCGGCTTCGAAACGGTGGGCTCCACCACCTCGCGCCCGTGCCTGGGCAATCCGCGCCCATGGTTCCACCGCCTGCCCGAATACGATTCGATGATGGTGCATGTGGGACTGGCCAACGACGGCTCGAACGAAGTGATTTCGCGCGTGGACCAGGCGCGCGGCCACGTCAAGGACATGAAGCTGTCCGTCTCGATCGCACGCTCGAACGACCAGCTGTGCGGCGACCTCGAAGAGGGAATCGAGGACTACTGCATCTCCATGAAGCGCGCGACGGGACGCTCCGCAATGGTGGAAGTGAACATTTCCTGCCCGAACACGGCCGTCGGCGAACCGTTTACGGACTCCCCCGAGGCGCTCGACAAGCTGTTTACGGCGCTCGACAAGATTGAACGCCCGCAGCCGACGCTTGTGAAGATGCCGCTGAACAAGACGTGGGACGAGTTCCGCGAGCTTATCGACGTGCTGGCGGACCACAATGTGCAGGGCCTGACCATCGCCAATCTGCAAAAGGACCGCACGGGCATGCCGGACATTCCACGCGACTGGCTTGGAGGCCTGTCGGGCTCGCCGTGCTATGCGCTCGGCAACGAGATCATCCGCCGCGCGTACCGCGAATACGGCCAGCGTTTCGCGATTGCGGGCGTGGGCGGCGTGTTTACGCCCGAGCAGGCGTACGCGAAGATCCGCGCGGGTTCCAGCCTCGTGATGTTCATCTCCGCCCTGATGTACCGCGGTCCGCAAACGATCACGGTGTTGAAGCGCGGCTTGGCCGACCTGCTCACGCGCGACGGTTTCGCACAGGTAAGCGACGCCGTTGGCGTGGATGCGTGAATGGGCGTGCGCGTTTAGGACGTTAAAGGCGCTTAGGGCATTTAAGCCACTTAAGGCATAGAAAAGCGCCAGTGGGAGCACAGATCCGTGCTGTCACTGGCGCTTTTTGCTTGAATCCGCAAGCCCGAGACCACAGGATCCTGCTCCCACTTGCGCAATTCCGCCTAAAACCGCAAGCCCGAGCACAGAACCATGCTCGGACTTGCGTGCAGCCCTCACTGCACGCGCGTGGCGGCAGCGGCGGCGTAGGCCGGCAGGGCGCGCGGAGCGTTGAAGCCGTGCTGCTCGAAGGCGTCGGCGATCTTCTGCGCGATCTCCTGGCTCTTACCCGCGTCCACAATCGCGATGATGGAGCCGCCGAAGCCGCCGCCCATCATGCGGGCGCCATATGCGCCGTTTGCACGGGCCGTGTCCACGGCCACATCGAGTTCGGGAACCGTAACCTCGTAGTCGTAGCGCAGCGAGTCGCCCGAAGCGTTCAGCAGCTCGCCCGTCAGTTTCACGTCGCCGTTGGCGAAGGCCTCAATGAAGTCGTCCACGCGGCCGATTTCCGTAATGACGTGGCGCACGCGCTTCTTCATCACTTCGCTCGGCAGCTTGGCAAGCACTTCGTCCAGGCCCGCGGCCGGATCGTCCAGCGAGTTGACCTTGTCGGCCACTTCGCGCAGGTTGGCCACGCCCAGCAGCTCGGCGGCCTGCTCGCACATCGAGCGGCGTTCCGCGTACTGGCCGTCGTTGAGCTGGTGCGGCGCCTGGGTGTCGAGGACGAGCAGTTCCAAGCCGTACTTGCCGAGGTCGAACGGCTCCTGGCGCACGTTCTCCAAGGCGTTGAGTTCCGGACGGCAATCGAGGCGCAGCGCGTAGCCTTCCTTGCAGCGCATGGAGGCGTTCTGATCGAGGCCGCCCGTGGAGGCGCCGGCCATGTCGTTTTCGGACATGATCGCCGATTCGATAAGTGTCACACGGCCTTCATCGGTGTTGCCGTAGCCCAGGCCGAACACGTCATCGAGCGCGAGCGCCGTGGAGCACGTCATGGCTGCCGAGGAGCTCAGGCCCGAGCCCAGCGGCACGCAGCTGGCGAATGCGGCGTCGAATCCGCGCACGGTGTCGAGACCCATCTTGCGCATGGCCCACGCCACACCGGCCGGGTATGCGGCCCAGCCTTCCACGCCCTTGGCTTCGAGGCCTTCAAGATCCACTTCTTCCACATCGGCCGGGTTCACGTCGGAGACGAGACGGACCTTGAGGTCCGTGCGCGGCTTCAACGCGATGTAGGTGCGGTGCGGCAGCGCGATCGGCAGGCACAGGCCCGCGTTGTAGTCGGTGTGCTCGCCAATGAGGTTGGCGCGGCCGGGGGCCGCCCACACGCCGCTCGGCTGCTCGCCGAAGGCCTCGGTGAACAGGTCGGCGGCTTTTGCGGAACCTTCCGCGTCGGTCAATGGTTCAATGAATTCGACTTGAGACATCGTTATCCCCTTAGTGTGTGCTTGGTGTTTTTGAGTGTGTGCCGGCTATATGAACTCAGTCAGCGATATCGACGGCGCCAATCTCGTGGAAGCGCTTGGCGATCAGTTCCGGCGTGGTGTCGGAAATCCAGGCGGCCATGCCCGATTCCGAACCGGCCAGGTACTTGATCTTGTTCACGTCGCGGCGGAACGAGAAGAACTGCAGGTTCAGGCGGTAGTTCTCGCGGCGCGAATCGTGGACCGGAGCCTGGTGCCAGGCGGCGATGTACGGCAGATCCATGCCCTTGCCGTCGCCCTTGTCGAAGAATGCGTTGCCGCGCTTGAGCAGCGTGGAGTACATTTCCGCCAGGTCCCAGCGCTCTTGATCGTTGAGCTGGTCGAGCGTGAGCACGTCGCGCACAGGCTGCACGTGCACCTCGAGGGGCCAGCGGGCCGCGGCCGGAACGTAGGCGATCCAGCTGGAGTTGCGCATGACCACGCGTTCCTTGTGCTCAAGTTCTGCGTTCATGATGTCTTTGAACAGGTTACCACCGTGCTGTTCGTGGTAGGCCTGCGTGTGCTGCAATTCCGTTTCCAGCTTAGGTGCGATGAACGGGTAGCTGTAGATCTGGCCGTGGGGGTGGGCGAGGGAGACACCGATTTCCACACCATGGTTCTCGAACGGGAAGACCTGCTCAATGCCTTCAATGGCGCTGTCTTCGGCGGTGCGGAACGCCCATGCTTCCACTACCGTGCGCAGGCGGCGTACGGGCAGGTTGGCCGGCAGTCCGTTCTCGTCCGGGTCGAAGCACAGCACTTCGCAGCGGCCCGCGGCCGGCTTCTGTTCCCACAGTTCGCAGTTGTCCACGAGCGTCGGCGCGTCGGACATGCCCGGCACACGCACCATGGACGGGAAACGGTTTTCGAATACGACGACGTTGTAGTCGGTGTCCGGCACTTCGCCGTCCTGGTACGGGTCGCCCGGCTTGCGCGCGGCCAGCGGGTTGCCGCTTGCGGTGGCGCCAGCGCCCGCCGTGATCGGTCGGTTCATGCGTGCCGTGGCCATCGGGATCCAGTCGCCCGTGAGCGGGTCGCGGCGCATCTGCGGGGCCGCGTACGGCACTTCATTGCCGTCGGCGTCGATTTGCGGATCAAAACGCGGGGCCAACGGACGTGGATCCTTCAGCTCGCGCGTCTTCTCGCCCGACACATAGGCCGGATCGTCGTCGAGATAGTAGAATTCGCGGCCGTCTGCCAGCGTGGTCGGCGTAATGCGGATGTTGTTCTGCGCATACTCGCCCGGCTTGTAATGGGCGAATTCCGGAGTCAGGCTCTTCTGCTCGGTCATAGTGATGTCCTTTTGGTGAGGGGTGGGCAAAATATTTGATTTTCAGTTTTGTTGATTTTTGTTGCGTTATGTGAGTTCGACTGTGAAAAAAAGACCACGGTGTCCCTACAGGCGTAACACATCAAATTTTTCGGGGCGCGAGTCGGTCGTGGGTCAGCGGCGACCGGCAACCGACTTCATTTACGCTTCGAGTTTTTCCGGTTCCGCCGGATGCGCGAGAATCAGTTCCTTGACGAGGTCGCGCGTCTTCATGATGGAGTCCGGATCAAGTTCGTCGTCCGTGATCACCGTGTCGACCTGCTCGAACTTGGCGAACAGCGACAGCGACGTGCTGCTCCACTTCGTGTGGTCGGTCAGGATGATCGTGCGGTCGGCGATGTCCATCATGGCCATGTCCGTCGCGGCTTCCAGCGAATTCGGCATGAGGAATCCGCGCGGCACCGACACCGAGTGCGTACCGAGGAAGACCGTGTTCACACGCAGTGAGGCGATCACCTTGTCCGCGATCGGGCCGACCAGCGAATTGGAGCGCGTGATGACGCCGCCCGTCACGATGACTTCCACATCCTTGGATTCGAGCGCCTGCACGAGTTCGGCAACGGGAATGGAGTTGGTCAGGATCGTGATGCCGCTCGACTGCTGCGATTCCAGCAAGTGCTGGGCGAATACGTAGGCCGTGGTGCCGCCGCCAATGGCGATCACGTCACCGGGAGAAACAAGCTTTACGGCTTCCTGGGCAATGGCGTCCTTGAGGCCGATGTCCATCTGCGACTTCACCGAAAACAGCGGTTCGCTCAACAATGTGCTCGTCGAGACCGCACCACCATGAACGCGCTTCAACAGCCCTTTATCGGCCAACTCCGCGATGTCGCGGCGGATGGTCATCGCTGACACACCCAGCTCCTTCGACAGCGCGGTAATGCGCACTGCACCGCGAGCGCGCAGCCTGCTCACGATGAGATGTTGACGTTGTGATGAAATCATATGAACATTATCGCACAAATCTGTTCGATTTGGAAAGCGACATGCCTAAAGTTCACAATTCTCGCTCACTTTCTCACAGCGAAACGGGTACATGTGACATAAAACGGCCATATATCAGCCCTTTTGCCGTTCCTATATTCAGGAAACCGCAACAAAAAAGCAACACCGTTGCATCTGCCGTCGCACTTTTCTCCACACCCAACAAAAAAGGCGGGGTCTCCCCCGCCTTTTATCTTATGCTGTCAGCGTCAGCTCTTCGGCACATTGCCGCCCATATATTTGGCGACGGGCGTGCCGTAATTATTATCTATCGGCAGATTCTTCTTCTCCGCGTACGTATTGAGGAAGTCGCGCGCGGCCGGCGCGGCGATCGTACCGCCATCCCAATAGGAATGGTACTGGCCGTTGATCGCAATGTTGGCCACACGATGATTCATCGGGTCCTGCACGTCGCCGACGAGTACGTACGTGGCGATCTGGTTCGGAATGAACGAACCCGTCGTCAAATACGTATCCTCATTCGTACCGGTTTTCGCGAACGACTTGCGGCCGTTGGCGAGCTGCGCCATAGTGGCGGCGCCGTCCGGACGGACCACGCCCTGGTTCATCGCGTACGCAAGCGTCTGGATGATGTCCTTGTCCACGGCCTGGTGGCAGTTGGCGGACGGCACCTGCAGCGACTTGCCGTCGGTGTCGGTGACGGACTTGATCGCGATCGGCGTGCATTCAATGCCGTTGGCCGCGTAGGTGGCGAACACGTTCGCCATCGTCAGCGGGGACACGGACGCCGTACCGCCGATGAGCAGCGACGGGTGCATGGAGATCGAGCTGTACACGTCCTCCTGGCCTTCGATCGCGTTGTGGTAGCCCACCTGCTTGGCGGCGTCGGCCACTGCGCACAAGCCGATCTTGGCGCCGATGGCGGCCATCGTCGTGTTGTGCGAACGGGCCAGACCGTCGAGCGGGCTTTCCGGGGAAACGGTGCCGTTCGTGAGCGCGTTCGTCACGTGCCACATGTCGGTGCCGCCCGTGTAGCCCTTGCAGCTGAACAGGCTCGTCTGGTAGTAGGTGGTCGTTACGAGCGGCTCGGTAATCGAGTGGCCGGCTTGCATCCATGCGATCAAGTTGATCGGCTTCCACGAGGAGCCGATCGGGAATCCGCGGCCGCCGCCGTCCACCTGGTCCACGGCGTAGTTCATGGCGGACTTCGTCTGGTCGGTGTTCGCGGCTTCCGTCGTGTCGTACTGGCGGTTGAGGCCGAAGCCGAGCACTTCGCCCGTGCCGGGCTTGACGGATGCGATGGCGATTTCCATGCCCGAAGGATCGTTGGCCGGAATCGTCTTGTTGGCCTGCGCCATCATTTCCGTGTTCGCGTCAATGTCGAGCGTAGTGACGATCTTCAGGCCGCCCTCCTGCAGCAGCTTTTCGCGGTCTGCGGCCGTCTTGCCGAACTCGGACGAGTTCTCGATCTTGTGGACCACGAAATCGCAGAAGAAGCCGGCGTCGTACGACGCGGCCATGCAGCCGTGGGACACGTCCTGAACATCAAGCGTATCCACAAGCGGCGTGGCGATGTCCTTCTCATACTCGGCCTTGTCAATGTAACCCTGCTGGTTCATGAGCTTGAGCACAATGTCGCGCTGGCGCTGGGATTCGGGCTGGTTGGCCGGAATCGACGGATCGTACTTCGCCGGATTCTTCGTGATGGCGGCGATTGTGGCGGCCTGGATCGGCGTGAGCTTGTCGGCCGTGGTGTTGAAGTAGCGTTCCGCGGCGGCCTGCACGCCGTACAGGCTGTTGTTGCCGAACTGGGCGATGTTGAGATAGCCCTGCAAAATTTCCGGCTTCGTGTACTTCTTTTCCAACTGTTCCGCGATAAGCATCTCGCGCAGCTTGCGCGCAACGGTGTCTTCCGTGGCCTGGTACTCGGCGATCGGATCCCCCGATTCGCGCGCCTGAGTGGCCAGCACGTTCTTCACATACTGCTGGGTCAAGGATGATCCGCCCTGCTGGTCGCCGCCCGAGCGAACATAGGTTTGCACGAATGCGCGCATCACGCCCTGAACGTCCACGCCGGCATGTTCAAAGAAGCGCTTGTCTTCTCGAGCCACCACCGCTTGCTGCATGGCCGTGGAAATCTGCTTGAGCGGAACCACCTCGCGGTTCTGCGCATAAAATTCCGCAATGACGGTTTTGCCGTCGTTGGCGTACATCGTCGACTTTTGCGGCAACGACGTGACGTCGAAATCAATGCCTTCCACTTCCAGAGACGGCGAAACTGCCTTGACTACGGAGTTCGCGCCGAGCACCGCAGGAAGGAACAGCAGGCTGGTGACCGCGCCACCAGCAACGCATAAAGTAATAAAAGCGAGCAGCAACGCCACAATGCGGCGTCCGCTCAACGTCTTCTTCTTGGATGTGTTCTTGGGCATGGGATTTATTCTAAAGCGAAAGGCCTACTATGTCCCTGAACATACTGTAAAAAATTCGCAAAGATTTGGGCGAATCCGTGTACGACGTCACAAAAGGCGGTAATGTACTCGCCTTTTGTTGCACTTTTTACGTTTGGCCACAACAAAAGGGCCGGTCAGCGCCGGCCTTGTGTTGCACGTTCTTACATATGCGAGCGGCGAATCAGCGCGCCCGGCTGGTAAATGATGATCGTGCGGCCTTCGCGCGCGATCCACCCGCGGTTTACGAAGTCCATAAGCGCCTTGTTTACCGTTTCACGGGACGCGCCCACGAGCTGCGCCATCTCTTCCTGCGTCAAGTCGTGCGGCACTTTGAGGCCGTCCTCGATCGGCTGGCCGAAGCGGCTCGCCAAATCAAGCAGCGTTTTCGCCAATCGTCCCGGCACATCCATGAATACGAGGTCGGAGATGCGCTCGTAATTCTCGCGCATACGGTGCGCGAGCACCTGCATCATGTCCACGGCGATACCCGGATAACGGTTGAGCCACGCATAAATCGTGTCATTGTCAAGCCAGACCACGCGCGTATTGTTCACCATCGCGATCGCGTTGGCCGTTCGCGGGCCGCCTTCGGGATCGAACACGGGAATCTCGCCCAAAATCTCGCCGCGCGCCTGAATGCTCAGCAGTCGCACACGTTTGTCCTCCGCCACGCGCGTCAACTTGACCATGCCGTTCGCAATCACATAAAGGCGGTGATCCGTGTCCCCTTCATGGAAAATGGCCTCGCCTTTGCGCACGGACACGCTTTCCATGTATGGCATGAGTTCCTGGGCTTGTTGCGGCGTGACCTGCTTGAACAGCGCCGTATTGAGCAACGCTTCCCGATCCGACTCCTTTTGCACAGCCAAACGCGCAATTGCCACAAGCCACCTCTTCCCATAGACGCTAGTATTCCGATTCTACATGCCCGCCACCCAGTCGACCGACACGTCGACCAGTTCCGTCCGGCTCAAATCGGTGTAGTTGCGCAGCGGATCCACGCGTTTTTTCGCGGACGCCACGCCCTTGTCGGAAAGCTTTACGGGACTCGTGTTCAGTACTGTCGCCAACAGTTCCGGCCGCATGTCGTACGCGAGCGTCGTGTGATGCAATAGACATCCGCGAGCGCCGCTTTTCTTATAGATACGCTGCGCCGAGCCGCCGAATTTGCCGTTGGGCCCCGCAATATCGTTGAGTCCCGCGAAGCGTGCCGGAATTCCGGCGTTCCGTAATGCCTCTACGAGCCAGTAGTCGCACAGCTGGAACATTTGCGCCACCGATTTTCCGTCTGTCAAGTCGAGCGGCATGTACAGCGAAACCGTGATCGTGTCTTCCGGAACGACGATCATCGCGCCGCCGCCCGTCTCGCGCCGCACTATATCGAACCCCAGTTTGCGTGCCGCAGATTCGTTGACTTCCCTCTGTTCGCGCTGGAATTTGCCGAGTACTACCGCGCGCGACGCCCAGTCCCACACGCGCAAGGTCGGCGGCCGCTTCCCCGACGCAACCTCGCCGGACCATGCGGACTCGATTTGCATTTGCTCTTGCGGACTTCGCGGCACGTCGCGCACGATCCGCAATTGCGGCGCCAAATTCCGCCAAAAATCAAGCGCCTCTGACTCGCTGACCGTATCGTCAAACTCGGTTTCGTCAACCCACGACCGGTACGCGCGATCGAGCTGCGCCCGTTCTTCCGCGCTTTCCAACAGACGCCCGAAATATTGATAGACGAGCCGCACGAACGACTGCGCGACCAGACCCGTCGTCACGCCGCTGATCGCGCGCATGTCCGCGTCGATGGCGCTCGCCGCCGCCCCGAACATCGCCGCGGGCGTCATATCTTCCATTGTCTCTTTAGATCCGGTTTTCATGGATCCGGTTTCTATTGATCCGCTTTCTCTAGGTCTGCTTCCCATTGACACGGTTTTCACGGATCCGGCGGCGGTTGCGGTATCCTCCACACCCCTAGGCACCAGCGCACTTAACAGCCGCTCAATATTGCGGACCGGCTCATTTCCACGATCCTCAATAAAAAAGTCGCCATCCATATGGATCTGGCCGTTCCCGTCAAGCGCCAGCCGCACGAATTTTCCGCCCGGCATCTTCGCTTCGACCATCCCACCGTTGCCGTGCCTTTCGCCCTCGACCGGCTGTTCTTCATATTTCGTGCTCGACTGCATGCTGCAATCATAATTGAGCCGCACTTCACGGGTTATCTGCACGTTTGTTGCGTAAAAATTTGCAATTTACTAATTAGTTGCGTAAATATACGCCGGTTTCTTCTTAACCGCGCTTCTTATGCCTGAAAATACGCAGTTTGCTTCTTACCCGCGTAAAAATACGCAATTTACTCGTTAGACGACAATTATTCACGTGAATTTTTGCAGATTACTAGTTAGTTGCGGTTTTTAGTCGAGACACGCCGCGGAACGCGAATGAAAAGCGCGGTTAAGACGTTATTTGCGGTTTTTAACGTGAAAAACTGTAGTCGAAGCCGTTATTTGCAAATATTCACGCAATAAAACTGCAGTTAACGGGTAATCCGCGTATATTTACGCAACTAACGAGGAAATTGCAGATTTTAACGGTCGAAAAATGCAGATAAGACGTTAACTGCGTATATTTACGCGGCTAAGCAGCAATCCACAAATTTTAACGGTCGAAAACTGCAAATAACAAACAGCCTGCGTATATATACGTAACTAAGCAGCAAACCGCAAATTTTTACGCAAACTCGCGCCCATACTGACCAACATAAGCCACCGAATCAGCCACTAAACAGACCTCAAATAAAAATGCGTGAGCAATCTACCACGAGACTGCTCACGCATTCCTATTTCTTCAATTATGTTGCGCGTTTGCGACACACAATTTAACTGTATTCAATTATTATCACGTGGATGCCACGTTGCACCACTTGATCCCTCACATATTCATTTGTACCCGAGGGCCGGCCGATTCAGTCCTTCAATTCCAGTCCGTGGGCGTCCTGATGCCACTTGGATCCGTAATTCGAGCACAGGATCATCATCGACTCGACAAGTGCCCAAATCGCCGATGCAATGGGGCCCACAATAATTACGGCGCCGAGCACCGTAATCAGCAACTGAGCCACGGCCTTGCCCGTGTTGCCCAGGTAGAAATTGTGCAGACCGAGCGTACCGAAAATCAGACCAAGCGCGGCCGCCACATATTTGTTGCGCTGAATGTAGCCCGTCGGAACCGGATTGTACTGCTGGTATCCGTAGGCCGTGTTGTCGGAGCCCGTGTACTGGTACTGCTGCGTGTTCTGATACTGCTGGCCGCCCTGATATTGCTGGGCGTTCTGCGACTGGTCCTGCGCATACTGTGCGTACTGGCCGGAAGACTGCGCGCCCGTCTGGGAAGCGGCGTTCTGGGAGTTCTGGTACGGATCGTTCTGATACGTACCGTCCGCGGTCTGGTACTGCGCCGTGTACGTCTGGCCTGTCGCGTACGTCTGGTCGGTCGTATACGAAGGCGCGGCATAAGAAGACTGGTAATCGCCGTACGCCGGCTGCGCATATTGGCTGTAGCCGGTCTGCGAGTAAGACGACGTATCCGACTGCGGATAAGACGATCCGTCAGGCTGCGGATAAGACGGTTCCTCGGAACCGGCCGGCGCAGATGAAGAATTTACGGACGAAGCATTTGCAGACGAAGCATTCGCGGGAGAGGAACCCGCCGCGGAAGCGCCGGAAATGCTGGAAGCGTCGGAATTGCCAGTCGGGGCAGTTCCGGAAGTGCCGGAAGCGTCAGGATACGACGGCTCCGGATACGACGGTTCTTCCGATCCGTTCGCATGCTGTTCGACGGGACGCGTTGCGTCGTCCATAGCCGAGTATTCGTCATTATTGTTGCGCTGATCAGTCATAACGGTCCCCTTTTCCACTGCTCATTTACTCGATATGACTATTGACAGCCAACTAAAAAGCGCCCGCAAATGCAAGCATTTTTCCAAATTGTTCGCATTTGTGGACGCCTAACGTCCCTAGTGGAAACCGGACCCGCACAAGTACCGGCGCCCACCAGTTCTGTTCAAATTTTGATTGAGCTACGCTCAGGCGACGTAAGTCGGGCCGAATTCGCTCGGCACATGCGTGGCGGCGATGTACGGGCCGGCAGACGGAGCCGCGTAGGACTGTACACCGTTGGAGCAGTGCAGGTAGTTCTCGTCGGACTCGTCGGACATGATTACGTCGTAATCACAATCGCAGTTGCACATAAGGTACCTCTTTTCATATGAACCGTCCGAGAACGGCTCAACGTTCATTGGTCAGGCTTTCGCCCTCATGAATCAATCTAGCGGCATCGTTGGATTGCGGTCCGTGAATGTGCTGTCGGAAAAGGTGGCGCCAATTCACAGCCGCCGTGCAGATTGTGCGAATAAGGAACGTCGGATCCGGTCGAGAATGGCCTGTCCGATTTCGTCCGTCGTGCGTTCCAGCGAACCTTGCTCGGCGATGTCTGCTTCGACAGCCGCGTCCAGCCGGTCCGCCTGCTCCTCGAATCCCAGATGCCGCAGCAGCATGGCCGCCGACAAAATGGCCGCCGTCGGATTCGCCTTGCCCTGGCCCGCAATGTCGGGCGCGGATCCATGGATCGGCTCGAACATGGACGGATATTCGCGCGACGCGTTGATGCATCCCGACGCCGAATAGCCCACGCCGCCCACGACCATGCCCGCTTCGTCCGTGAGGATGTCGCCGAACAGGTTGTCCGTGAGGATCACGTCGAAACGGCTCGGGTCGGACACGAGATAGATCGTAGCCGCGTCAATGTGGCAATAGTCGTGCGTGACGTCCGGATATTCGCGGCCCACGCGGTCCACAATGCGCTGCCACATGTCGCCCGCATGCACGAGCACGTTCTTCTTGTGTACGAGCGTGACGTGCTTGCGCCGCTTGTTGGCCAGCTCGAACGCGTATCGCACCACGCGTTCGGCGCCATAGGCCGTGTTGATCGAGACTTCGGTGGCCACTTCTTCCGGAGTATCCACGCGCACTGATCCGCCCGAGCCGCAGTACAGCCCTTCCGTGCCTTCGCGCACCACCACGAAGTCGATCGTGCCCGGATCGCGCAGCGGCGAGGTGACGCCTTCATAGAGTTTGGACGGACGCAGATTAACATATTGGTCGAGCTCGAAGCGCAGTTTGAGCAGCAGCCCGCGTTCGAGAATGCCCGCCTTGATGCGCGGGTCCCCCACGGCTCCCAGCAAAATCGCGTCGGTTGTCTTGATGCGGTCGAGATCTTCCTTGGGCAGGATCGCGCCGTCGCGCAGATAGCGTTCCGCTCCCAGATCGAACGGTTCGAACGTGAATTCGGCCACCCCTTCGGCCGCGCGTTCCAGCGCCCGCTGTGCCCACGGCGTCACTTCCTTGCCGATGCCGTCGCCGGGGATGACCGCGATTGTGTACGTGTTCGTTGGCATGTTGAGGCCTTTCTGTTCCTACCTTTACGCCACATGTATGCCGTGAGGATACCCATTTTGCGCGCGCCCGCGAGAGTGAATCCCATCGTGTGGGATATCGTCCGGATTTTGAGATGAATTATGAGACGGAATATGAGATGCCGATTTGGCGCGATCTTGCGCGCCCGCGCGCTTCCCCCGTCGCCTCCGTTCTATAATGCACCTCATGATTGGTAAGGACTTCGATCCCACTGCAGTGCCGGCCGCCCGTCGCGAGCCGCACGCGCGTACCGTACACGGCGACACATTTATTGACGATTACGAATGGTTGCGCGACAAGACCAGCGTTCCCGTCCGCGAGTTCGTGGAAGCGCAAAATACTTACTGTGAGCAGCGCAACGCCCATTTGAAACCGTTGCGTACGGCCCTGTTCAACGAGTTCGTGGGCCACGTTCAGCAAACCGACATGTCCGTGCCGACGCGCATTGACGACTACTGGTATTTCGTGCGTACGCAAGAGGGCAAGCAGTACGCGATCCAGTGCCGCATTCCGATCCAAAACAAGGACGATTGGGATCCGCCCGTCATTGACGCGGCGAGCGAGCCGGGCTCGATTGAGGGCGAACAGATTATTTTCGACGCCAACAAGGAAGCCGAAGGCCACGATTTCTTCCGTTTAGGTGGCATGGACATCAGCAAGGATGGCCGTTGGATGCTGTACGGCACGGATGTGCATGGCGACGAACGCTATGATTTCCGCATCCGCGACCTTGAGACGGGCGAAGAGCTGCCCGACTGTTTCGACCAGGTGGGCGCCGCCTGTTTCACGCCCGACGCGCAATGGGTGTTCCTTACCGAAATCGACGATGCATGGCGCCCGTACCGTATTGTGCGCCACCGCGTGGGCACTCCTCGCAGCGAGGATGTGACGGTATTCGAGGAACATGACGAGCGTTTCTGGGCCGGCATCGGGCTGTCGTTCGATGAAAAGCTGCTCGTGATCGGCACGGGTTCAAAGACCACGACGGAAGTACTCATGCTGCCCGTAAGCGACCCGACGGGCGAATTCCAAACGTTCATTCCACGCAAGGAAGGCGTGGAATATGACGTGAGCTTCGCGTCCTTCGAAGGCGCGGGCGACAACGGCGAGGACATTCCGCTCGCGATTGTCTACCACAACAGCACGAACCCGAATTTCGAGATCGACGTGATCGACATGCGCGGCCACCAGCCGCCGTTCAAGCTGGGCGAAGGCCGCTGCATCGCCTGCGGTTCGCCGTACGGCTGCGAGGAGCCGGGGGGCGAAACGGGTGGCAACGTCCACAAGCGCCAGCCGCGCAAGGGCGACACCGGCGCCGATCCGCGCGATGTGGCGTCCCAGCCCGTGAGCACGCCTTGGTATTGCGATACGAATCCGCCGCTGCTGCAGGGCGCCAAGGGTCTTGCGATGGAAGGCATCGCCATGCACCGCCATTATGTGGCACTCTCCTACCGTGCAGACGGCCTGCCGCATTTGGCCGTCATGACGAAGGACCGCGCGGCCCAGAATTTCCTGAACAACGAGCCGTGGCAGTTTGAGGCCGTCACACCTCCGGACAGCGATACGCATGTCTATTCGATTGGCGCGGGCGGCAACCCGAATTACGATGCTCCGCGTATGCGCTACTCGTTCAGCAGCTACACGCGCCCAGGCGAACTGCATGACCTCGATCCGGCTACGGGCGACGACCGTCTGCTCAAGCGCGCCACCGTGCTCAACTTCAACGCCGCCGACTATGAGGAGCGCCGCGAATGGATTACCGTGCGCGACGGCGAGCAGGTGCCCGTCTCGCTTGTGTGGCGTACAGACAAGGTGGAGTTGGAGCAGGACGCAGAGGGCGCAACAGCAGCCGCCCACTTCGCCGACCGCCGTCCGCTGCCGCATATGGCGCCGGCCTTTGTGCTCGCTTATGGCGCGTATGAGATCAGTTCGGATCCGAGTTTCTCCGTGGGACGCCTGGGACTATTGGACCGCGGTGTGGTCTACGTGCTGCCGCATGTGCGCGGCGGCGGCGAAATGGGCCGCGCCTGGTACGAGCAGGGACGTCAGCTTAACAAAAAGCACACGTTCGAGGACTTTATCGACGTGACGGTGGCGCTGCAGAACGCCGGCATTATTGACGTCAAGCGCACGGTGGCCAATGGCGGCTCGGCCGGAGGCCTGCTGATGGGCGCCGTGGCAAACATGGCTCCCGAACGTTTCGCGGGCATTGAGGCGGACGTGCCGTTCGTGGACGCCCTGACCACGATGCTTGACCCGACGCTTCCGCTTACCGTGACCGAATGGGACGAGTGGGGCGACCCATTGCACAATCCCGAGGTGTACGAGTACATGAAGTCGTACTCGCCTTATGAGAACGCGCCCGCCCCGCGCGGCAGCGCGCAGGACGGACCTGAGAACGAGGCGTTCGCGAAAAAGTTCCCGAAGATTTTCATCACCACGTCGATGAACGATACGCGCGTCATGGTGGTCGAACCACTCAAGTGGGTGGCCCGACTCCAAGCTGCCGACGTGGACGCGATTATCCGCGTGGAAACGGAAGCGGGTCATGGCGGCACTTCGGGACGCTACAAGCAGTGGGAGCAGATCAGTTACGAGAACTCCTGGTGCTTGGGCGTGATGGGTATCACCGAGTAGCCGAAGTACCGCGGGCCGCCTCCTTGGCGAACTGCTTGAGGTACGGCAGCATCGTTTTCATGATGTTCGTTCCCGTGTTGCCTGTAAACACGGGAACGTCCACTTCAGGCATGGGATGCGAGAGCGACAGGCCGCTGAGCGATCCGACAATGCCGCCCGTCGCTTCCCTTGCGGACAGCTGGCGGATGCCGATTGCAAGTACGCGTCCCGGATACCGTTTCGCGATCGTCGCGTAGGTGGTCGGGTCTTTCTGACCGTCGTCGCCGAACAGGATGAACTTCATGTTCGGGAAGTCCTCCATAAGCTGCTCGGCATATTCAAGCTTGTGGTCCACGCCCGAAGGCACGAAACGCTTGGGCCTAGGGTCCAGGTCGCGCAGCAGCATCGGGCCATCTGGGAAACCGTAGTCGCGAATGAATCCGCGAATCTGCTGCTCCACGTTCCACGGGCTCGTGGACAGGTAGAAGAACGGCGCATCCGGGAACAGGTCGCGTACCTTCGTGTACAGCACGGACATGCCGGGCACACTCGCACGCTTGTGCGGGCTCAGGAACAGCATGTTATAGGCGGCTTTCCACACGGTCGGCACTTGCGTGACCATAATCGTGTCGTCCACGTCGGAAATGATGCCGACGGGACAGTCGTCGGGAATAATGTACAGCGGCGCGTCCACTGGCGGACGGTGCTTCACGCGTACCGTGCACGTGTGCGTGCCGGGCGCGAGCTTGTGCTCGGCGAGCAAATCCAAATATCCGCACGAGTCGGACACGGAATAGTTGGCCGTCTTGTTCTTGGCCGGATCCACGGGATCGTAGATTTCCATTTCGCCGATTTGCACGGTTTTCAGCGGCACGTTGTCAATGTTGATGTACACGCGCTGGTGTGGTGCGGGCACCTGCAACATTTCGCGGATGCCGCGCTCGGGCCGGTCGATGCGCGCGTTGTGCGGCGCATACAGCGTGCGGCAGATCAGTCGCGAGAACTCTTCCGTGCCGTAGCCCACGTACGGCTTGACGCACGGATACCAGTTGAGCATTTTGGCGAGCGTCGTGGAGATGTTGAGCCAGAACGAGAACAGTCCCGTGATCGAGCCGCGCGCCATGTTCTTAATGTCGCCGAACAGGTCCGCTTTCGTGCGTCTGCGTACGCGCCTGCGGACTCGCGTCGGTTCGGGAACGGGGCACGAGCCGCCCTCTTCCTCGGCCGTGATCGAGGTATGCGCCACGGATCCGAGCGGAATGAGCACGGTGGGCGTCGCGTCGTTCGCCGTCACCACACTCGTGGTCGGCAAGGCGACAGCAGTTTCCGCCGGCACCGTTTCCGTAACGTCCGCGGATTGTGCCACTTCCGTATTGACGGACTGCGCGTTTTGCGCAGGAGCCTCGCCGTCCGTCTTCGACGCAGCCGCGGATTCTGGTTGCGCCGTCTTCGTGCCGTGCGTCACGCTTGCGCGCACGTGCTGCGTCTCGTGTTTCACGTCGTGCAGAGCGTATTCGAGAATCCGTTTGACGTTGCGCAGTTCTTGTTCTTGTGCTGATCTTTTCGCCATAGCTCCGCTTACTGGATGTGCTTTTCGTACGCTTCCGCGTCGAGCAGGTCCGGTTCGTCGTCGTCCAGTTCAATCTTCACGATCCAGCCTTCGCCGTACGGATCGTCGTTGATGATTTCCGCATCGTCGTCCACGGCGTTGTTCACGTAGCGTACCGTGCCGGCGACGGGGGAAATCATCGGTTCGATGGACTTGGCGGATTCCAGCTGGGCCAGCTGGTCGCCGACTTCCACATGCGTGCCCACGTCCGGCAGGTCCACAAACACGAGTTTGCCGAGCTGGTCGGCCGCGTACTGCGTAATGCCGAGCATGGCCGGCTCCACATGTTCGTCGACCCACACATGGTCGTCCGAGTACAGCAAGTGACGTGGCACATCGATATCTAAAGTGGCGCTCATGGCTTTCCCCTTACCTGTTGGTGTTCTTTTCGATTATGGGCCAGCAATATGGGCCGCGCCCGACTATTGCCCGCTGAGCGATACGTGACGGTCAGTCGAGAGGACGGCCCAGCCATTCCTCGATCATGTAGCGTGCGATCGTGGCTTTCTTGGGAACGTGGATACGTCCCTCGATCACGCCGTTCGTGAATTCGTCGCGCGTCACCCACATGGCCTTGACGGTTTCCGCATTGTCCACTTGGATTTCCGTGGAGAGGGCCCGTCCCTTGAAGCCCATCATGAGCGAGGCGCGGTACGGCCACGGCTGGGAACCCAAATATTTGACTTCGCCGGCCTTGATGCCCGTCTCTTCCATCGTTTCGCGGCGGCACGCGTGCTCAAGGTTCTCGCCCGCTTCCACGAATCCGGCGCTCACCGAATAGAAGTCGGGGTCTTGCCATGCCTTGTTGTGTTGCAGCAGCAGACGGTCCTGGCTGTCCACCACGGTAATGATGACGGCCGGTTCAATGCGCGGGAACAGGATGCGCCCGTCGTCCGGAGACGTGCAGCGCTGCGCCCATCCGGCCAACGCTGGTACGGTGGGAGCGCCACAAGCCGGGCAGAAATGCTGCGATTCCTGCCATCCGCCCAGACATACGGCCGTCACGGCCTGGCCCACTTCGCGCATCGACGCGTGCGGAGCGAAAGCGCGCAAATCCACCCAGTCGAAACGCGTCACGGCATTGCGCAACAGCGAAGCCGACGGCTGGTCCTCCTGCATGTCCTCGCCCGACTCGTCAAACGCCTGGTCCACCGTGGACGACTCCTGGCGCGCATTCGCTGCGCCACCGTCCAATGCGGAAATATCCACGGCCACCACATGTTCGTCGCGCTTGCCGCCATAGCTGCCCAAATACATGGCCACGGCCTCGGGGAACTCCTTGAGTTCCGCCGCCACATACAGGCCCGGCAGCGTGGCCAGCCGCATCTTCACGTTCGCGTGGTACATGATGTTGCTCTGTCCGAACGGTACGGCCACTTTGCCATGGCGCACCAAAATCACCGTGGTGCTCGGCTCGGCAAGCACACGGTTGATCAGATTGGGCTCACTGCGCCGCTCCACCTGATAGTCGATGTCGCCCTGTGCAAGCGGCAGGAACGGAAGCGCCTGCGTGAGCGCGAGTGGAGAAAATCCCGCCATGATCATGCCTCTTTCCGAACACGGTTGACCAAGTTCTGCAGCGCGAGCGCCACGGCCTCAGGCCGTTCCCATGCGCTGAAATGGCCGCAATCCTCGATTTGCGTCACCTCAACCTCGGTGTTGATCATCTTGCGCGCCAGCGGCACCATCACCTTCGGAGCGCTGGAAGGATCCTCTTCCCCGCACACCACGGCGGCGGGAGCCGTCACCGTTTCGAACACGTCGTTAAGGTCGGGGCGGCCGGCCGCCATAAGCTCGCGCCATGCAATGCCCTCGGGATCCTGCTCTTGGATCCACTCGGTGAACTGCTCAATGTAGGCCGCCGACTTCTTGACGCTCGAATCCCCCGGCTCAGGCTCGGCAAAGAACATCACGGGTTCCACCGTGTGCTGTTCCACGCACTGTTTCGCAATCTTGATGCGGTTCGCGCGCGACTCGGGCTTGTCCGCGTCACCCTTCGTGTCCAGCAGGGCGAGACCGGCCACCACTTCCGGATGGCGGCGCTGAATGTCGAGCGCCACATAGCCGCCCATCGAAAGTCCGGCCCACACGGCCTTCTCGTAACCCGCGTCACGCAACATGGCCACATAACTGTCGGCCAACAAGTCGAGCGCATCCTCATACGCGCCGTCGGCGGCGACCGTACCGACCTCGGCAACCGGCGGAACGGGAGCACCGCCCGCGCCCGGCATGTCCGGAGCCCAGACGGGGAACTGCTTAAGCTCACTTGCGTCCCAATTTTCCAACAGCGCCTGCACGCAGCGGTCCCACATGCGGTGGTCCACCGGGAAGCCGTGAATCAGAACCAGCGGAACACCCTCGCCGCCGCGCACAACATGGTTACGAATCTCAAAAGTCATGGCTCCTATTGTGCCACGGCGCTCGCCGCTACCCAATCCACGAAAGCGCACGGCGCATAATCGTGCCGTAGCCGTTGATCATCTGGTCCACGAGCGCACCAACCGTGGCACCATGCGGATCCACCCATTCCACGTCAAGCGTTTCATCCTGCGGCTTGCAGTCGCCCGCAATCGGCACCACATAGCACAACGCAATGGCGTGCTGGCGCTCGTCGTAGAACGGACTTACGCCCGGCGTCGGGAAGAATTCGGCCACGGTAAAGGGCTGCAGGCATTGCGGCAGCACGGGAAGCGCCAAGTCGCCCATGTCGCGGGCGATATTACGCGCGATCGCTTCGCGCAACGACTCGTGGTAGAGCACTCGTCCCGCAATAAGCGTGCGCTCCACAATCGAACCGTCTTCGCTTACGCGCAGCAGCGTGCCCACTTGCGAGACACGTCCCATGGAATCGGTGCGCACAGGAACAATCTGGATGTAAGCCATGGGCACTTCGCGCCGGGCGCGGTCCAGCTCGCTCGGGCTCAGCCAACCTGGCGGATTGCCCCGCCCCGAGCCCGAATTATGCATAAAATCTTCCGGATTGATATTGTCGAATTCCCCGCGGTGACGGTTCGCGTCGAAGTCGTCGTTGTCCGGAACTTCGTCATTCAAAACTGGCATGCCTCTATTATCCATGCAAAACGCCAAGCCGCAATGCCGCTTCCCTCGTTACGGGGGCATACATATACCAAACTCGCTGTGAGAATCCTGCCAACATGCCCGAGTTCCCCTGCAGGCTTATTTCAAGGGGTTTTGAAATGTTTCGCGCTATGTTCTGTTGAACAGTACGAAGCATGGAATACGCGAACGGAATGTACCGAACACCGTAACGAGTTCCACTGCATAAGCAGCTATAGAAAGGAATGGCCATGGCAACGCATGAAGTTACTTCCGCCAATTTCGAACGGGTGATCGCGGACAACGAGCTCGTCTTTATTGACTTTTGGGCATCCTGGTGCGGCCCGTGCCGCGCTTTCGGCCCGATTTTCGAGAAGGCTTCCGAGGCCAACACGGACATCTACTTCGGCAAGGTGGACATCGACAAGAACCAGGATCTGGCCAACCAGGCCGGCATCCAGGCGGTTCCGACGCTGATGATCGCCAAGAAGGGACACATTGTGTTCCAGCAGGCCGGTGCCCTGCGCGCCGAGGATCTCGACAGCGTCATCGACCAGGCAAAGAAGCTCGACGTCGAAGCCGCACTGGCGAAGGCCCAGGAAGAAGCCAACAAGCAGTGAATTAATTCCTCACTCGAGTAATTGGACTATGGCGGAACCTACTTGTGGGTTCCGCCATTTTCGTATGTTCGCGCCGTTTATCCCGTCCATATCCATTCGTGAACATTGCGTGGATATTGTGTGATGAATCATCTCACAGAGGATACCCCCTAAGATTTTGCCGGATAGGTCAGTTATAATTATTGGCTAGTGTGTAATATTGTCGATTTTTGAGGAGCAGAATGGCTAACCATCGCAAGGTAGGCGTACCTACGTTGCGCTCGTTGAGCAAACGTCAGTGGATCCGCATCTGCGTGGTGATTGCAGCAATCGCTCTCGTAGTGACCGGCTGCTTGGTAACGCGTTCTTATTACATGAAAACAACCGCATCCCCGAAGCCAACGGTAACCGCATACTCGGCGACCGATAAAAACGCCGAAGCGGCAAGCCGTGGCAACGCCCGTGAACAGCTGGGCGGCGACACCGCTTCCATCAAGGTGGTTATCAACGGTGCTTCCCAGACCGTGCTCGGCACGAACTTCACGGATGTCAAATCCGTTCTGGACGATGCGGACATCACGCTCGAACCCGACGATACGGTTTCCCCGTCCCTGACCACGAAGGTGGACGAGTCCACCACCATCACGATCAACCGTGCTGGCGCCGTGATCGAGAACGTGGACAAGGATATCGCCTACAACACGATCCGCAAGGAAGACCCGAACCTGGCCCAGGGCAGCGAAAAGGTGCAGACCGAAGGCAAGAACGGCGTGCTCGAGGTGACGAACCTCGTGCAGCGTTCCGGCAACAAGGTCATCTCTTCCAACGAGCTCACGTCGTATGTGAAGACGGCTCCGGTGGACAAAGTGGTGCTCGTAGGCACGAAGGCTCCGGCGAAGCAGCCGGCCGCCACGACCTCCGGTTCTTCGAACTCGGGCTCCAACAGCGGTTCCAGCTCGAACAATTCGGGCAACAGCGGCGCCAGTTCCATCGGCACCACGACTCCTATTGGCGAGATGCAGCAGTGGGCGCATGATTACTTGCTGTCCAACGGCTACACGGAAGCCGACTTCACGGCCACTGTCTACATCATTAGCCACGAGTCCGGCTGGTCCGTCAACGCCACGAACCCGTCTTCCGGCGCATACGGCCTGCCGCAGGCGCTGCCCGGTTCCAAGATGGTTTCCGCAGGTGCCGACTGGGCGACCAACTACCAGACCCAGCTCAAGTGGTTCTGGCAGTACTGTGCGGAACGTTACGGTTCCATCCAGGGCGCGTACGCCTACTGGCTCGCCAACCACTGCTACTAAAGCGTGGCCCGGCGCTGCAATAGTGCCGTAGATATGAAAATCCCCCGCAATTGCGGGGGATTTTTATTGGGGGAAAATCTACAATTTATTTAAGCGTGGAGCCCTTCTTGCGGCCACGCTTCTTCATAACGCCAAGCTCGGCCTTGTCCACGTCGAAAATCACGATGCCATCTTCACGCAATTCCTCGCCGTGAAGCGCCGCGTAAGCGACCTCGTCGTCCGCGGCCTTCGGGAACGTGAAGTACTTGAGCACCGCGTCCAGCAGCAGCGGGCTTTTCATGGTTACCGACACCCTGCGGGAATCGGGCTTGCAGAACGGCAATGCGCTCGGATCATTGGCCGAGCACGGTTGCAATGCGAACTGCTTGGTGCGCGAATTGATAAGGAACTTCACATAGGCCGGGCTGCCAAGTTCCAGCACGGTGTTTTTATTAAAATGAAGACTGTTTTGCGTAATCGTCAGAATTGATTTTCCGGTTGGGATAGAAGGACTTACTGGGTCGAATCCTTGAAGAATAGCCATGTTCTCACCCTCTCACTACATACTTTAGGGATATCTTTTTCCTACGAATATTATGTATTATTTTTCATTTTTTCAAATCCAAATCCCGTATTTTATGGATATTCACAGGATCTCTAAATATAAGATTTCCGGGAATCTGTGCTCTTGATGAGCGTTATCTATCAAAAATCATCATTAAATAAACAAGAATGACCATAAATTAAAACAGATCGTCTCAAAAATAAACAGATATCGATATAACGGTGTGAAATTCCGTAAAATAATCCGGGTCCGACTATCTAATAAAGATAGTCGGAATTGAGCATTCCAGCAAAATGCCGCTACGTTCACAGCCAACAAATGGCGTTCCCGTGCCGGTTTATCCCGGCGATTTCCTTATAATGTGACGGAACGCAACGTGGCGCGGAGAGCCGACCAAAAGGAAGTGTATGAAAGTTCTGTTTGTGTGCACAGGAAATATTTGCCGCTCCCCCATGGGTGAACTGCTGTTCCCCCAGTTCTTCACCGATCCCGATTTGCAGGTGGATTCGGCGGGAACGAACGGACTTGTGGACAGCCCGATTGATCCGTCCAGCGGCAAGCTCATGGCACAGGACGGCATTGACGCCAGCGCGTTCCGATCCAAGCGACTCACACCGCAACTTGCGCTGGGCAGCGACATCATTTTCTGCTTCAGCAAGCACCAGCAGCAGAAAATCGCGACTATCGCCCCTCCCGCCACACGCAAAACCGTAACGCTGAACGACTTCGCAGCCACTGCACAGTACTGCGCCAAGGAAGGCCTTATTGAAGGCGACACCTATGAAGAGCGCATGCAGTCCATTTTGGACAACATGTCGCTCGTAAGGCCCATGGTCGGATCCACGAATGATATTGCCGATCCATATCGTAAGGAATTTGCCGCTTTTGAGACTGCTCATGAGCAGATTGGTAAGTCTATTGAAACCATTGCTGCCGCAGTAATTCCGCACACTGGCCGTCATGTACGCCAGCAGGCACTTGTGGATTAAATAAATTAAACGCAACATTTCCGCTGATTTCGTTCAAAATCGAAAGAATGCGGCATAACGTTGCGTTTTTTCATGCATTTTTTCGATACTCTGGCATCGAACACCACATTACTTCAATTCTGCTCCCGGCTCCCGTAGCGTATGTAGTACCGACAGTTGCGTGGAACCGTGCCTGACGGTCACTCCCCCCGCACCACAGCAAAGGCGCCGCACAGCTGTCCTTACACGGTAACGGTGCCGCGTCTATGGTTGCCTGTGCGACACCGCTACCGCACAATTTCATAGCGACTTGCGGCCGTCGTTTTGAATATGCGATGGGGTGTTCAACGGCGGATCCCCATATCGTTCCAGCGGCGTGCATCCCTCTCTTAAATCTTAAAGAGATTCTTTTACTTATCTACTTGCAGGACGTTCCTTTGTTGTAAGTGACGTTAGATCCCGGCTGATTCAGTGGTGTTTGATCTACAGCAAGTTGGGAGACTGCATCTGAAGAGACTGTTACATCAAACGAGAACGTGAGCGTTTGTCCCGGAAGTAGTTTCGCAGTAGTCAGATATGGCTGTGCACCATCCATAGTTACTTGCTTTATGCCCTGTTCAGCCGTACCAGTACCGGTGGCTGTTATGTTGCTAATAGCGCCACCCTTCGGCGCATAAATCAGGGTTTTAGCGTATATCCACCCTTCTTCACCCGGTGTAGTTCCCGTAATGTAAATGGGTAGTGTACTGACTTCTTCCTCCGTCATTGTGTTCTTCATCTCGTACTCTACGTGGTACGTCTGTGCGTTGTTTTTGCAGGAGGTGGGCGTTATTACTGCCTTGCGGTCGAGGTACCAGCCCATTTTGTCGCCTTTTTGTTCATTCAGATAGACGCCAATAGTTGGGTGCTCAATGCTATTCGGAGAAGAAGGCGTGAATCCGGCTGCCTCAATGTTCTTCTCCACATTCGCATCGAATGAATACATGGAGAAATGACGTTCTTGGGCCATTTGGCCCAGCACGGTACCGACCTTCATAAGCTTAGTCAGATCCGTGTTAGCAAACATGTGGTCAATACTCTGCGTGGCTGCTTCTTCAAAGAGCGAGTCCATCATGGGGTTATCGTTTGGATAATCGATATACACCGTGTTGAGCAGATATTGTGCTGTGTTCTCGCCAGTGAGCGTTACGCCGTTTGAGAGCTGTACGTTACCGGTAATACTAATGAGTTCCTGCAGGAATACTGGGTCCATCACAAGAATGCCGTTCAGTGGTGTGCCACTACCCCATGACGTACGATCCCAGATAGATTGCATAGCCGTAGCTACATGAGCTGTATCTGGCAATGCTGCGAGATCTCGAATATCGAAGGACATGCGCATTGGACCCGTATTTTTGAAGATTTGTGCTTCATCATCGGTGAGTGTTCCAGAGAGATTATGCGTATCTTTAAGATAGTCACCATTTGAATGGAAGTCGCCTACGGACAGTTTGCCATTATCTACCTTGAGTTCGCCTACTGATCCGACCAAACCGCCAGATGAACGCGTTTCAGATGGAGTCACAGCCATAATTGCATAGGTCTGATTACCGCCAAGTAGACTCGGCAGCATTTTAAAGGTATTAGTCAGCTGGTTAACAGTTCCAGCCAACGAATCCAACTGAGTCTTTCCCGCATCGTAAGTGTTGGAAACCAGTGAGATATTACCACCCGGCAGCTTGTTATAGGCTGTCACCTGCTCTTGAAGAGCATTATTCGCAGCAACAAGCGACTGTTCTGTAGAGAGAATTGGCTGCAGGTTCAATGTTCCGTCACCAGATTGCAGATCCGCTTTTTGTAACGTATCTACAACAGTAACGAATTGTGGTACGGCTTGGTTGGTGAGCGAATCAACCACTTCAGTCATGCCTTGAACTGTGGTGATATCACTGCCTATCCACGGCAGTTTGCTATACACATTCCATGCAAATCCGTGAGCAATACGGTTAGCTTCTTTAGTTTCTTGCTGCACTTGCGGAAGCCCGGCGGATATTTCATTAACTTTAGATATATCTGAAATACCATTCATGTCGCTAAGCACGGATAATGCTTGTTCTTCGTGAGCTTTTACCTGCCTAGCCTGTGAATACAGCTGTGCACCAAGTATGCCCAAAAAGGCCACTATGGCAACAAGTACTGCAAGCACAATCCATGGCCATACATGATGCTTTTTCTGAGTCGACCGACGATGCCCACGCTGGGGTGGTTCAGGCGCTTGCTGCATAATACTGTCCCAGTCATTGAAATTGCTGGTGGAATTACTCACAATACTGTCCTTTATGTTGCGTCTGTGTTGTACCAAAGCTCATAAAAATGGGTCGTTGGTGTACAACGGCCCAAACATGGCAATCTTATTTCTTTAACGAGCGAGAAGTAGAAGACTTGCGCGTATGGTGGTGGTGTTCACCCGAGCCTTTTGAATCATTACTGTAGTAGTAATAATTGCTGCCGTATAGCGATGTCTTCTCGTCTTTGGCACCGTTAAATACAAAGCCAGTAACGTCAACATGCAAGTTACGCAGCTCGTTTGCAGTATCTGTCAACTCTTTCTTACGCGTCATAGCGCGACGGGATACAATCACTAGACCGCCGCCCTGCTTAGCAAAGATTACTGCATCATTGGCCACTACGAGTGGCGGCGTATCAATAATCACGTAGTCGTACTGGTGCAGCGCATGTTCAATTAGCTCACTCATAATCGGAGAATTAATCAACTGGGAAGCATTCGGCGGCTTAGGGCCTGCCGGCATAATATGCAGATTAGACTTCCAATAGCGCTGGACTACATCCTTAACTGAAGCCTGACCAGACAGCACATGCGCAAGGCCTACGGAACCGTCAATATTCAACTTGTTAGCGACTGAAGGATGACGCAGATCCGCGTCGATTAGCAATACCGTGGCACCATTTTCAGCCAATGCCGCAGCAAGATTGACAGAAGTTGTGGTTTTACCCTCATTCGCACCAACAGCAGATACCACAATTAGACGTGAATTTGTACCGGAAACCGGAGCAATAAAGGTAAGGTTCGTGCAGATTCGACGATAATCTTCCGCAGCCACACTACCTGGCTGGCTCACGATTACCGAAGCATCCTTACCGATTTCTTCATCTTCTGGAATACGACCCAATACCGGAGCATTAATATAGGATTCCAATTCGGATTCATCTTGGATCTTGCGAGTGAAGATATCTTTTAATAAGGCGGCTACTATTCCAACAATTAAACCACCCACAATGCCAGCAAGTAAGACAAGAGCTGTTTTCGGAGAAGTTGGAGAGGAAGGAACCGAAGCATTTTGTACAACGGTAATTTTCACAGGGGAAGGCTTACCATCTGCATATAGTGAAGACTGCACTACATTTTGGAAAGAAGAGGCAACGGCATTGGCAATCTGTGCAGCTTGCTGAGGATCTGAAGAGGTTACAGAAATATTAATGAAAGCGGTATTACTTGGGTTAGTCGCAGTAACCATTCCTGCTAAACCATTCACTGAGATATCCAAATGCAACTGATTAATAACCGGCTGTAACACTACATCGGTTTTAATCAGGTTTGGATAGGACTTTACTTGAGTGCTGATATAAGAGGCTGCGCTACCAAGTGAAGAATAATTGTCGTCTGCTGTGGACGTATCACTATAGGTAGTAAATGTTTGCGTTGTTGCAGAATATTGCGGCGTTGCCATTAATAAGTAAACGCACGCGCACCCAAAAACCACGACAAAACCAATAATAGCTGTTATAGCGTGTTTAAAAAGGACATGAAAAAGATCGATTAGTGTCAATCCATCATGCTGTTCCTTATTGTTAGCATTAGTCGCTGCATAAGTGCCTTTTTCATCAGACATCGATGCCACAATGACCCTCTACCATTCACATCTTATTTATTTCCACGCTATTGTTTTAGTCATTACACATTTTAAGAAATATTTTATCTATTCATAAAAACTAAAACACTTAAAGCAATCTATTCTATAGAATAATATCTCCTCTCTACCCTATAGACATCCCACTCCCCTAGCACAAAAATAAACACAAAACCCTCAATTAAAAGAACAGCTAGCGGTATCGGCAAGCGAAATTTTAGCATCATCGATATTTCAGTTGCCATACACTTACTGTTTTTCTATAGATATCAAGATATTGAAGGAAATGTATGGCTTATACCACCGAATATCTCCAATACCTACAAAATGGTCTCGATCACTATGAGGAGGCTTTCTCGGAATGGATGAAAACTCAGGAAGAAACTGATCCTTTACTTGCTCCAGGCCTAATGCCTACAGTCTTTAATAAATCTGGTATCCCAAAGGATCGCATCAACGAAACTGAAGTGAAGTTGGGAGAGGCAAGTGCACAAGCTGCTACAGCCGTACGCATTACTGGCGCATATATCCAGATAAAGGGTATGGGTTTAATAGATCCACTATCTAATTGGGGCATTATGTCAATGCCAAAAGCTGTGCTTTCTCCTCAGGAAATCAGACGTTGTATCTCCACTGTGCGCGGAAGGCTACAACAAATGATTGACCTAAATGAAATGGGAGTAGATGGCTCAGGAGACGCTATCCCAACTTTTTCACCTGCAAGTATGCATAAATTAATCTGGCAGGCCGCTGCACCTCATTGGACGACCCACCAGTATCGCGTAGCACTTAGCGAAGCCGCAAATGCCCTCACAAACCATTGGCGCGAGAAATTAGAGAGAATGGATGTAGATGGCACGAAATTTTGGCAACAATCCTTGTCAGAGCATCCCGCAGACAAAGGCCAACCAAGATTACGTTGGTCTAAAGAACACAACAACTCGATGGTTTCAAAAGATATGAATAAGGGTATCCCTTCGTTGGTAAAAGCACTAATGTTTTTTGCTGAGGGACTCACGAATACTGTAAGAAATCCTTGTGTTCATTCCCGCAATGAACTTACAGAGCAAGATGCTATGGAGCGACTAGGTGCATATAGTTTCCTTGCAAGGCTCTTAGATCAATGCGAAATTGAACGGGTGGAAGACGATTCCAAACATATATGAAAGAAATCACCAGTCTCGACTGAAAATGAATTACACATCCATTAAGTCTTATGTACCTTTAACTACTAATAACTACTAATCTCTAATTTTGCTTTCTAGAAACCACTCCACCCAACGCCACAAACACATACAGCGCCCAAGCCGCTATTATAAACGCCCGCAGAATCATCGAATCGCTGCCTAAAAGCGGGTAAATCAATACTGTCGCAATTAGTGTTGCTATACATTTGGCCGCCCACTGCCACCATGAATTTTCAGCCCATCTGCTTGGGCCATCAACACCCATGAGGATAATGCCTGTGAGAATTCCTGCGAGTGGGAACACATACACAATTACTACGGATTCGAGTATATCCGTGGCTTGTGAAGCTACTATACCGGTCGGAACAATAAAGCACGGTGAAAGCAAGCGATGCAAGACTTATTCCACCGCATCGCAATATCCACTGACCCACAACATAGTTTCCCCACGTAGTAGGCCGGTCAATACTAAGCAATACGAGTACTGAACACACTCCTGCAATACCGTATGGCACCATTACAGGAGCATCAGAAATCGCTGTAAATAGTACATTCAGTGGTACGTACCACATTCCCAGCATGATGCCAATCCAGTACAAATATGTACGGATCACCGTCATGCAACAGGTACGTGCTACTGTCATAAGCATCGCCCAATTCGCGCTATGGCATCCTCCACCAAGCCCCAGAACTTATTGAAGTCCAACTTTACTGCCACCTGTTTATTGCATTCATCAGCACTCGGTTCCAAACCACGTAGATCACACACGGTCATGCCCACAGTCAAATCACCGCGCAATTCCACATCAATCGGGCAGCGACGCGTAGTAAATACCGTTGGATCAATCAGATATGCCACAGTGCACGGATCGTGTACTGGCGGATCCACAAAATCAGGATCGTTCTTATAACTCGAATCACGGAAGAAATCCATTAAATCAGAAACAAACTGAGATAAATCCGTACCAATTTCCTGAATTTTCTGCTGTACCGGCGGAGTACACAGCGCTTGTTCGGTCACATTAATACCCACCATGGTTACGAGCCATGATTCATTGAACACAATATGCGCAGCCTCAGGGTCGGCTTTAATGTTGAATTCCGCGCACGCACTCCAATTACCACCGTGGTACGCGCCACCCATGAGTACCACTTGTTTCACGCGCTCTACAATGCGCGGTTCAAGCCGAGCAGCAAGCGCAATATTTGTGAGCGGCCCGGTTGGCACCAGCGAAATTGTGCCAGGTTCGTTGTTCATAATCGTGTCAACAATCCAGTTCACTGCATGGCCCTCGTCGAGCGGTCGGCTGGGAACTGGAAGTTCTACGCCATCTAATCCTGTTTCACCGTGAATTGAGGCGGCGATTTCTTGTGGCTGCACAATGGGCCTGTCACATCCGGCATGCACCGGAATATTGGTGGCGTGGGCCATTTCGAGTACGGCGCGCGCATTGTAGGTGACTTTTTCGAGGCTCTGGTTGCCACCTACGGTGGTTACTCCGAGCAAATCAATGTTTGGGTTTCCTACGGCGAGAATAATAGCTACCGCATCGTCGTGTCCTGGATCGCAATCGAGAATAATTTTTTCTACCATGATTCAGCTCCTTTGGGTGTCTACTGCATGCGCGTCTTCACCACAATGTTCCCGGCCGATAGTTTTGGAAGCATTGTGAGGGCCCGCAATGACGCATAATGTCTATACACATACTTGGGCGCGTATCCTCATCGATACGCGCCCGCCTCTATTCGCCGTTCCCCGGATTTTTATTATTATCCCCGGTTCTCACTTGTTTTATTCGCGCGATTCATGGGAAGATTCGCGGGAATTGCAGCAATCCCTAAACTGAGTGATTGGAGCACGCAACACTTCAGTAAGTTCTGATTCCGAGAAATCAGGATTCGTCGAAGGAATGCCACGCATGGTCACATTCGCTGCTACAATCGCATAGCGAGAGCTCTCCTCAAATTCCAAACGCTCGTGAGCAGCCCATACCAATGCGGCAAGAGCGGCTGATGCCACACCATTTTTATACCATTGCCCGCGTTCTTCTTCACTAAAGCGCATAAAGCAGCATTGCGTAGCATTTCTATATAGCATGCCCGTGTTATCTACGCATATCAGCACATGTTTTACACCGCGTTTAATGAGCATCTCAGCGCATGCGTCTGCCGACGCCTCATCGGTTACGGTAATGCCAAGCAGCACTTCAGTTTCACTACTGCTGAGCGCCACGGTATCAATATGGTCAAGCACGGGCAGTAGTCGTTGCGCTTTATTCACGGACACGACTCTCGCAAAAATGCGTCCCGTTACATGTTCACAAATCCAGTCAATAGCCTCAGCAGTCAGGCTTGTATCAATAACCGCATTAGTGGCGCGCGCATCCACTTTAAACAGCTCCCCGTTATGATCGCTGCCAAATACGGAAACAAGGTAACAGGGTACTTCTAGTCGCGTGAGTTCAAAGGCAATGTTGCGCGCAATACCGCCGAGCGACATGGTGATGTGTCCCATGTTGGAGCTCAGTTCCACCATATGTTCGTCAGCAATAGCAAAAATGTCCATATTAATGGCGCCCACAATAACCGTGTATTCTGGCGGAGCGAGCACGTATCCTTTTGCCTTGCACATATCCTTTGTGAATAAGCTTGGAAATGTGTGCGGCCACACCTGAACGCGTGATGCCGCATAGTTGGGCAAGTTCTTGCTGGCTAATCATCGGGTTCTGATGAATCTACCCGAGTATTTCCCGTTCGCGTTCCGTGAGCGCCATGACTCCCCTGCTTCCGCGTAGTCATTGGTACTTACCAGACAGTATTAACTATAACTCTTCTTCCTCATCCTCTTCGGCATATTCATCAGGAGTTTCTGCCGAGTAAGTGGCTAAATGATAGGCCTTGCCGAGCTTATGGAAAGCGTTAAACATGCTGAATGCCTGCGAGAAAATAATGAGCGAGAATACTTCGTGAGAAATCTGCTCAATTAACGTTTCACTTCCTGGCAAACGGCTAAGCAGCAGGAACAGGAAGAACATGGTTGGGTAAATAAGCTGACGCTGGTACGTGAAGTAGAAGTCACGGTACGCGAGGTGATGGACGATGATCGGGATCAGATTAATTACCAGAAAGATGATCTGAATAATAAACAAAATGCTAATGCCGTGATTAGCAGCGTCATACGAGAGCTTGCCGAATATTGCAAGAAATATGATGTTATACAGGTTGGCGAAGAGCAGATATATAAACTGCATATGCCGTGTAACCATAAAGAAACCGGCAATAAATAGCACAAGTACAGAGACTTCAATAAAAATGTCACTGAGTGTTACTGCAGCATTGGATCCTACCGATTCCACAATTAACGAGATAATCAGGCCAATGAGTGATGCAATAAAGAGCACTAGGCACACAATGAATCCCGAAGGAATTCTTGGCTTTTTGGTGTTGGTACGCTGTTGCACCGTTGTTGACGCACTGTTCATAGTTCTCCGCTCCCCACAATAATGTTTCACGCAGTGTTTCACCGCGCATATCACATATCAACTGACAGTATTGACTGGTTTTCATTGTCAAATAGGTTGCTGAGAAAAGCGCCAATCCTGAGCTACTGGCGAAGCAGCGCGCTATCTCTCACAGATGCGATGCGATTCCCACGAACGCGACGCGCTGAAAATTGCACACTTGTTCAGTAGCTGTCATTACCGCGACGCGCCGAGGCTTGCGTTTCTCCCGCACTTCCCCTATTATTTACTTCTGTTGCTTGGGTTACCAAGAAACATGCGGACATAGCTTAGTTGGTAAAGCGCGACCTTGCCAAGGTCGAGACCGCGGGTCCGAGTCCCGTTGTCCGCTCCCTTAAAAAATCCCCGCCATTGGCGGGGATTTTTGTTTATCCAGAACCTAACTTTACAGCTCCGCTTCCTCATCGTCGCCATCAGCTTCTGTGCTTTCCGAAGCAAAGGTAGCCAAGTGATAAGCCTTACCAATCTTGTGGAATGCGTTGAACATGCTAAACGCCTGAGAGAAGATGATCAGCGAGAACACTTCATGGGAAATCTGCTCCACGAGCACTTCACTGCCTGGCAAACGCGAAAGTAGCAAGAACAGGAAGAACATCGTCGGGTACATCAACTGGTTCTGATACGTGAAGTAGAAGTCACTCTTCGCCAAGTGATGGATCACAATCGGCACTAGATTGATGATGAGGAAGATAATCTGAATGGCGAACAGGATCCCAATACCGTGGTTGGCGGCGTCATAGGAAAGTTTGCCAAAAATGGCGAGGAAGACAATGTTGTAGAGGTTCGCCACGATCAGATAGATGAACTGTTGGCGACGAGTGCCCATAAAGAAGCCCGCGATGAAGAGCACGAGCACGGAGATTTCCACGCAAATATCGCTGAACACCACGGTATTTTCGTGACCCAGGGCTTCATTGATCAGCGACGCAATCAGTCCGATCAACGAAACTACAAACAGGACCAAACAAACAATAAAACCGCGTGAAATTGGGGGTTTCCGGCTGCTCTGTGCGCTCATCACCATCTCCTTGACATTGCGTAATCATGCATAAACTACGTATGAGCTTAGAGCGGCGATTTGCCAAACAGCCGGAAACTACTCAGTGAGCATAGCCCGCGCAGCCACGCCCACCTGCCGCAGCATTATTCGTAAATGCCGATGCCGCGCATGTAAGTGATGTAGCCCTGATCAATGTTATTCCACTCGGCGATCTTGTTCTCGAGCAGATCCTTGTCAAGCGGCGACTTCGTGTACGCCTCATACGCCTCGATCACATCGTTCTTGAAGTTGCGATCGGTGTCCCTGGAAAGAATGCGGGCCACATCGTCATACTTGTTGCCGTAGCCGCTGAAACCGAAGTCGATGACGGCCGCAATATGGTTGTTCTCGTCGAGCAGCACGTTGGAGAGGTTGAGATCGCCATGTACCAAGCACTGCGGTTCCACCGCCGTCACATGCTTCCAGAATTCCATGTCTTCGCGGCTCACATGCTTGGCCAGCAGCTCGGTGAGGAAGCTATGCAGGTCCAAACCGATGTTGTCGATGTCGAAGATGTGCTCATCGGTGTATTCAACTTGGTGCAATTCGGCCATGAACTGTGCGATTTCCTCGGACACCTGCTTGAGTTCTTCGTCGGACAGATCCTTCATCTTGTCCGCAAGCGGCGTGCCTTCAATCTTCTTGTGCACGCTGAACGGACGGCCGTTGTCCCGGTGCAGCTCAAGTTCGCTTGTATGGAAATTCGTCTTGCCCTTGATGAAGTCAGCGAATTCGCAGTCCTTCACAATGGTGCGGGACCAGAATTCGTCACGCGGGAAACGGAAGAAATAGTTGCCTTTGTCCGTTTCCACCTCGTACACAATATTGGTCCAACCGGTAGTGATTTGATGCATATCGGTGACGGTGGCGTTCGGAAGCGCCTCACGAATGATCGGCGCAAAATCATCATCCAATGTGAAATAAATGCTCATAGTTCACCTAATTACTTTACTGCTTTTGTAAAATATCGCTGACTAAATGAATAATTTTTTCAGAGGAAGCGGCATCGTAGTTGTTATACACAATGTAATCGAAATTGTTTTCCAACTCCGGGCTGCTCATAAATTTTTGATAATGCTCTTCCAATTCGGCAATACGGCCCTGCTCCACTTCCGGCGGCAAGTGTCGCTGTTTTACATGGTCGATGGCCTCATGCACGTCTTTTGGCAAGAGATAGATGGTGACCAAGTCGGGAACAAGGTTCTGCCAGTCACGCAGCATGGTGTAATGCATCTCAAATACATACGGGTCAGAAGAGAGCACTTCTTCCTTCAAATATGCATATCGTGCACCAAACAACGGCAAATCATATGCGATTTTGCCTTGTCGCTTGAGATCGTCCAGCTCATCATCGGTCATGAAATAGCCCGTTACGCCATTCACTTCCCCAGGACGCATGGGGCGCGTCCGAATGGTATGAACTTTTTTTACATCAAGGCGTTCAGAAATAAGATCGGTGAAATAGGATTTCCCAATCCCCGTTACCCCAACTAATGCTAGTAAAATAATCTCACCTCATCTCTTAATTTTCAAACAACCAAAAATTTATTATATAAATTTTTTATCTAAATTATTCGCGCCCACTGTAATACTTGGAAGCCCAACCTTCCTAGAGTTCTCAGCTAAGAACTAAAATTAACAATTTTTTAGACAGTTGGGAAGATCTTCTAGAAATTTATCGCAAATGGCGTTGCTTGGCATATTCCAGAAGATTGCCTGTAAGCACTACATCACATTGAGATAGCTCGCTAAAAGACTTACATCCCAGCAGCGTCATCATGCGCACTAGCGTGCGCTGCCAACAGTCAACTGTCTCATCCAAGGCATTGGATCCTTGAGACAGCAGCACATTAAGGAAGTATCCTGCCACACCGACTGCACACGCACCGAGCATGCCCGCTTTAATCACATCCAGCGGCGAGCGCACGCCTCCCGTCGCAAGGATTGCAGGAGGGTTAGTCATCTTTTGTGTAGCGGCTTGCGCTTCAAGCAAGGCTTCCGGTGTGCTTTGCCCCCATGTTTCAAGTTCACTGAAGTCCAAGTCTTCGTTGCGAGCGTTTTCAATAAGTACGAAATTGGTGCCACCGCGGCCACCCACATTAATAAGACGGACGCCAGCCTCGGAAAGGCGCTCTATGTCCCGCCTGCTCATGCCAAATCCGACCTCTTTGACGATTACAGGCACATCCACACCCTGCACAATGGATGCGATGTTTTCCAGCCAATAGAAGCCCCTGTCCCCTTCAGGCATCACGATTTCCTGGGCAGCATTTACATGCACCTCCAATACATTGGCTTGCAGCATCTCTACTGCCATACGGGCCCGGCCCACGCCCGTATGGGCTCCCACATTGGCAAATACGATGCCATCAGGGTTCTGTTCTCGTATTACGGTAAACGAACGCCGAATATCCGCATTATCGGAATGCTTTACGGCAATGCTCTGTGATCCGCTGGCCATGGCCAACTGATATTTTGCGGCGAGCGCCGCCAACTGTTCGTTGATCCGCAAGCTCTCGGGACTTCCGCCCGTCATCGCTTCAATATAGAACGGCCATTCCAGTTGAAGGCCTTGCATGAGATCCGCATGCGTATCCACAGCGGCAACGGAAGATTCAGGCAATGCCGTATGAATAGGACGAACATCACGGAATACGGAATCCTGATGTGTATGGTCGTAATAGCGTTGCGCGAAGGTGAGATGATCGCGTTTGCGTTGTTGCTGCAAAGTTGCCGGATCTTCATGTATGCCGCGTTGACTATTACCGTCCACTGGTTCTGCCTTTTCCTGAACAATATCTCCTATTATCAACGCTTACTGCATTCGCCGAAACAACGCAAGAGATGTACATCACATAGATTCGTAAAATAGCGGATTTTCAAGAGAAAAGAAGATACGTCACCCCATGGCCGGTGTGTTTGCCCCCGATTTTGTCATAGTGCCACTAGATAATATTTTTCGCGTTAAATCCCATATCTAGAGAAACGCACATAGAGAGACACTAAATAAAGGAGAGTTCAACTGTTGTTAGTATTAGCGGGAACCATTGGCGCCGGTAAATCTTCACTTGCTGAACTCGTTGGCAACCATTACGGAACCGACGTGTTCTACGAGTCTGTTGACGACAATCCAGTACTCGACCTTTATTACAAGGATCCCAAGAAGTACGCGTTCCTTTTGCAGATCCACTTCCTGAACAAGCGTTTCGAGTCCATCAAGAAGGCTTACAAGCAGGACAACAACGTGCTCGACCGTTCCATTTTCGAAGATGCCCTGTTCCTCGATCTCAACGTGCAGAACGGCAACGTGACGAAGACCGAACAGCGCATTTACCACGAGCTGCTCGACAACATGATGGAAGAGCTCGACGGCATGCCGAAGAAGGCCCCCGATCTGCTTGTTTACATTGACGTTTCCTTCGACAAGATGCTGGAGCGCATCAAGATTCGCGGCCGTTCCTTCGAACAGGTGGAGAACGACCCGTCCCTGCAGGCCTACTACCACCAGGTGCACGAAGCGTACCCGAAGTGGTTTGAGTCCTATGATAAGAGCCCGAAGATCCGCATTGACGGCAACCGCTTCGATTTCGTGAACGACGCCGATGACGCACAATCTGTGCTGAGCCAGATCGATTCCGCATTGCTCGAAGTGCGCGCGTGAGATCGCTTAATTAAACGTCGTAATAAGAAAAGGGACTTGGTTTTCCAAGCCCCTTTTCTTTATCCTTAATAAGCGCCCATGGGGTGGATCATGATGCCCACCGTGCGCAGAATGTAGACGATGTCCCCCAGCACGCTCCAGTCCTGCACATAGGTCACGTCCAGCTGGCGCGACTCCTCCTCATTCAAATCGTTGCGGCCCGACACCTGCCACGGGCCCGTAATACCAGGCTTGACCAGCAAACGCGTGGCATACACGGAGTCATACTCGTCCACTTCAAACTGGCGCTGCGGACGCGGACCCACCACACTCATGGAACCAAGGAAAGAATCAATGAACTGCGGCAACTCGTCAAGGCTTGTCTTGCGAATAAAATTGCCGACTTTGGTAATGCGCGGATCCTGTTTGAGCTTATATCGCGCACCCATCTCCTGGCCCTGCTCCTCGAGCAGCTCCTTTAAATAGGCATCGGCGTTCACGCGCATGGATCGGAACTTGTGGATATAAAACGGCTTGCCACGCAAACCAATACGCTCCTGCTTGTAAAACACCGGGCCGCCGTCCTCAAGCTTGATCGCCAACGCCACACCCAACATAACCGGCGACGACACAATCAACGCGAGCGACGAGACCACAATATCGAACAAGCGCTTCTTGAACCTGGCGAACAAGGAATACTGCGGCAACTGGATCGTCATGATCGTCACCCCGCGCAAATTCCTCATCTGCGTCACATGGCCCGCGATATCCACCGCCGACGTGATCAACGCCATCTCCAGATTCAGAGACTCCATACGCAGCGAGAACGTGTTGAGATTGTCCGAGAAACGCTCCAACACATCCGTGACCATCACGGTCTGGCCGCCCATGCGCGAAATGCGTTCGGCCAAATGCTCGTCATAGCGCATGATCGGCAACGAAGCGCCACCGTGCTTCTTAATCTCCTTGCGCATCAGGTCGTAGTCCGGGTCACTAATGATTTCGCCGCTCTTGCGGTCCACCATAATCGGGCACACCGCCACGGGACGGTAGTTGAACTGGCCGCGCTTACGCAGGAACGTAAGCACCTGGCCAATGCCCTCCGGAGACCCCACGAGCACCGTCGGATACATGTACAAGCCGCGCTTGCGCTCACGGTTCAAAAACGCGCTCACCACACAACGCGCGATCAGCGTGACCAACCACGAAACGGCGATCACATACACGATCAGGCGCATCGGAATATCGATCTTGAAGATGAAATCGAACGCGCAAATGAACAGCCACGCCATGAACGCGCCCTTGAACAACGCCATGCCCAGCTGGTAGCCGTCACCCAGCATGTGACGGTGGTACACGCCCGCCACACGCGTCGAAATAATCCAGATCAACGCGCACACTATCACATACACGGGCATCGGGAACGGGAAATCGAAACGCTCCGCATATGGGTGAACATTCTTGAACATCGCGAGGAAAAAGAACAGGGAGACGCCAATATACACCACCGCGTCAAATACCATCAACGAGAAATTCAAGATAAAACGCCAACTCATCACCTGCGATGATCGTTCTGACGACAGCTCAGCCAGCTGAGATACGAATCCCTGCGACACGAGGCGTCCTCCTTACTGCTCAAATCTGCATGCGTATCTACGTGCTGATTTTTCTCGGTGCGTTCACTTCAACAATGCAACACTCATTGTAATTTTTTTTAGATATTCACGGGGTTTTATTACTAGTAATAATTTTTAATTTCGTTGTATTTTTGCCCCAATATACGGCTCACTATAGCAATAATGCGATATTGAACTCGAAATTGTCGTATTGCACAGTGAAATGAATATGCCCCCGAAAATCTTATGGAAAGCTTCTATTCCAAGCTTTCGCCGTGAGGCAAGAAACATAAGGCGAAACATGTTCACCGTTAGGATATGCACCATAACGACAGCAAGGAGAACAACATGCGCATTGCCAAACGAATCGCCGAGAAAAACGCAGCAGCGAACGAAACGAACACGCAGAACGTTAATACCGACAACCAGGAACTCTACGAGTTCGAACAGGAAGTGGACAGCATGCTTGCCACGGGCAGCATGGACCAGGCGCTGCGCGTGATCGACGCCGAGGGGGTGGCGCAAATTCTTCCCGTACTCGACTCCGAACCGATTTCCAACCTGCTCAAGGGACTCGAGGAAATTGGCGGACGTGCCAACGTGCTCGTCAAGACTCCGGACGGCGTGGCTGTGCTCAACATGGTCGAATATTCACAGGACGAAGCTGACGCGGCCGATGAAGAATCGGACGAGGATGAGGGAGACGAGTCTGCGGATCCGGAAGAACCGGCCGACGACAAGCTGACGCAAGAAATTGTGGACAAGGATCTGTAAAGCGCTTTCGTGTCTTTTATCCCCCCGTATGTCCTACGGTAGGTCAAAACTGCACTAGGAAGAAATCTAGTATCAGCTAGTACTTAAAGGACACATTAGGCATTTTTACATGGCACAAGACAACGAACACGACGCACCGGAACATAGTTCGCAATCCCATACAGCAGTAGGAAAACCTTATACCAAACCAGCAGAAGAACAAGTTCCGGAGCGTGTTCGCAAGCCCGGATTCCGCGGGTACCGCGAAGACTTGTCCATGCCGCTGAGCCGCACCGATTCATACCGCAACGGACATCTGACGCACGTGGCGTTCCTTTCGCTCGCGGTCCTTACTCTTATTACGTTCCTCGGCAACTTCACGCAGCTGCAGCTGTCGGCCGCATTGCCGACCATCGTTTCCGAATTCGGCATCACGGTGACCACGGGCCAGTGGCTCACCTCCATTTTCCAGCTCGTCATGGGCGTGATGGTGCCGCTCACGGCATTCCTTACGCGCCGCTTCTCCACGCGACAGATTGTGCTCACTTCCATGGTGGTGTTCACCATCGGTTCCCTGTGCGCATGGCTCGCGCCAAGCTTCCCGCTGCTGCTTACGGGACGTTTGCTGGAAGCCATTGGCACGGGCGTCATGTGGCCTGTGCTGCAGATCACGGTCTTCTCCATTTTCCCGCTCGACAAGCGCGGCGTGGCCATGGGTACCGTGGGCATGGCCATGAGCGTGGCCCCGGCCATCGGCCCGACCATTGGTGGTCTGCAAACGGACTTCAACGGCTGGCGATCCATTTTCATGTCGCTCACGATTATTGGCGCCGCCGCGCTCGTATTGGCGTTCTTCGTATTGCACAACTTCGGCGGCACCGACAAGCTCGCCAAGGCCGATTTCTTCTCCGTGGCGCTTTCCGTGATCGGCTTCGGCGGACTGATGTACGGCTTTACGAACATCCAGGCTTACCCGTTCACGCATCCCGTGGTGTGGGTGCCGATGCTCGTGGGCGCGGCCGGCATTGTATGGTTCATTCTGCGCCAGCTCAAGAACACGAAGCGTTTTGAGCAGGGCGACAGCGACCAGCCGGCGCTGCTCAATGTGAACGTGTTCTGCAACCGCGGTTTCCGCACGGGCACGATTATCGCGGCCATGAGCTTTTTCTCGTTCAGCTCGCTTACCGTGATTTTGCCGTTGTTCATTCAGGACTGCCGCGGCTACTCGGCCACAATCTCCGGTCTCGTGATGCTGCCGGGCGCCATTGGCCAGGCCATTGCGCAGTTTATTGGCGGCCGTGCACTCGACCGTTTCGGCGCACGCCCCGTGAATTTGGCGGGCACCACAATGCTCGTAATCGGCACCATCTGCATGACGTTCATGATCAACCCGCTCTCCCCCATCTGGTCGATTTCCATCTGCCAGTTCGTGCGCCAGCTCGGCATCGGCTGCGTGCTGATGCCCGTGACCACATGGTCACTCAACTGCCTCGAACCAAAGTACGTGTCCGCAGGCTCGGCCGTCACGAACACCGTGCGCCAGATCGCAGGCGCGATTGGCGCTCCCGTGCTGATTTTGATCATGTCCACGCTCACGGCCTACCGCGAGTCCGTGATTGGCACGTCGGCGCAGAACGCGATTTTGGCCAACATTTTCGGCATCCGTTGGGCGCTGACGATCAGCTCGGGCATTTCCGTGCTCATGCTGATCACGGTTATCGTGGGCGTGCGCGGATACGACGCGGGCTCGGCTTCCGCGCTTGCTCGCCGCGCGATAGAACACGTGCATCCACACGGCCACGTGAACGCCGCCGACGCACAGCACTGATGTACAGAGGTACAATGAGCGCTTATGACTCGTAAAAAACGTTCCTCCCGAACGAATATGGATTTGCTCAATGACGCCGTTTCCTACGCTCACGGATTCCGCAACGCCCGCACGAAGCAGGCGAAAATCAAGAATCTGGTCGGGCTGCTTATTATCGCGGCCATCGTAATCGGCGTCATTCTCGGCTGGATCCTGCCGCGCATCAATTCTTCGGTCGGATCGGTAACGGGTCAGTACACGGCCACGGGAACGGCGGCGGAAACGCTGAACCGTCTCACCGTGGACGATCATCCTTCCAAAGCGGGCTACGACCGCGACTCATTCGGGTACCGCACCACGGATGACGACGGCAACGGATGCGACGTACGTGACGATGTGCTCGCACGCGACATGACGGACGTGATCTACAAAAGCCGCGGATGCATTGTGAAAACTGGCATTTTGGAAGATCCGTACACGGCCACGACCATCCATTTCCAGCGCGGACAGAAGACGAGCGCTGCCGTACAGATCGACCATGTGGTGGCGCTGGAAAACGCGTGGCAGTCGGGCGCCTCAAAGTGGGACCAGACCAAGCGCACGCAGTTCGGCAACGACATGTACAACTTGCTGGCTGTGGACGGGCCGGCGAACCAGGAAAAGGGATCGTCGTCGGCCGCGTACTGGCTGCCCACAAATAGCGCGTACCGCTGCGACTATGTGGCGCGACAGATCGGCGTGAAAGATAAATACGATTTGACGGTCACGAGCGCCGAGAAGCAGGCGATGCTGTCCGTGCTGCATGGCTGCCCGGGCCAAGAAGTGCCGAATGACGACTGAATAAAAAAGACGGCGTCATAAAAAGATGGCGCCGGACCCATAGGTTGGTATGTTTCCAGCGCCAAATTCATCGTACGCCTCATATGACGCTCGTCATATGAGGTTTTCTAAAATGCGCACAATTCCTTCATATTTGCGAGTAGCACACAGGAGACACCGTCAAAAGCAGAGATAGAAGGCAAAAATTGCCCAAAACGGCTATTTTACGTTGGCTATCTCCGTTTTGGCGGTACTTTCTCTATGCATACGTAAACGTGGCCGGATCATGTCCCGCGCGCGTCGGGCCGTCGAGCGCGTCGATGGCCGCATGCTCGTCGGCGGTGAGCGAGAAGCCGAACAAATCGAGGTTCTCGCGCTGGCGGTCCGCGTGTACGGACTTCGGGATAATGATCGTGCCGTTTTCAATATGCCAGCGCAAAATCACCTGCGCGGGGCTCACGTTGTGCGCCTTGGCGATCTTCTCGATCACACCGTCGCCGGCGTTGAGGTCGGCGCCGCGGGCCATTGGAGAGTACGCTTCCACGGCAATACCGTGCTGCTTGCAGCAGGCCACCACATCGCGCTGCTGCCACGTGGGGTGCAGCTCAATCTGGTTCACGGTCGGGTATTCGCCCGTTTCCTTGTGCAAACGCTCCAAGTCGGAGGGCATGAAGTTGCATACGCCCAGCGTGCGCACGCGGCCTTCCTCGCGCAGCTTCACGAACGCCTTCCACGTTTCGGCAGCGCGCCAGTCGAATGGCGTAGGCCAGTGGATCATGTACATGTCCACATAGTCGAGCTGCAGCAGTTGCAGCTGGCGTTCAAATGCGTGCATGGCGCTGTCGTAGCCCTGCTCGGAATCCTTGAGTTTTGTGGTCACCCACATGGCGGCACGGCGGTCCGCGTTGGCGTGCTTGCCGGCCACGCCTTCCTTGGCGAGCGCCCTGCCCACGCCCGCTTCGTTGTTGTATCCGGCGGCGCCGTCAATATGGCGGTAGCCCGATTCGATGGCGCTTTCGACTACGGGGGTTACGCCTTCGTCGTCGATGCGTAGGACGCCGAGTCCGATTTGCGGAATGGTGGCGCCGTCCGCGAGGCTGATGCGCGGTACGCTGGCGGCGGCTTTGCTATGTATAAACGTCATGCTTTCATCCTTGCACAATCTCAGTATTTCCATATGTTCACCGGTCACAGCGTTTGTTCAGGCCGTTCCGTTAGGCTTGCTGTTCAGGTTTGTCGCTGCAACACAACCATGAGGAGGGCGCATGTTCGACAGACGACTATTTTCTTTGGTGCCGGGCCTTGCTTCTCGCATTGCCGGCAAGGTCGCGTGCATGTGGGTGAATTTGCTGGCGAACATTACGCTGGTGTTCACTTCGGTTTCGTTGTTGGGCTATTTGTTGGATGTTGCGGACAAGCACGCGCCGCAGCTGCATGTGTGCATTCCCGCCCATGGCGGTTGCCTTGATCTTATGGCGTTGATCAACGCCTACTGGTTCATCGGTTCGGACCGTACGCTGATTTGGCAGACATTGTGGCCTGGCCAAGTGATTGCGGTCTACCTTATTTTGTTCGCGTGCATCGCGTTGATCAAGTTTTTGGCCACCACGCTTGTGGCGAGGTTGGGTTCGAGCGCCGCGGAGTCGGTGAAAGTGGCGTTGCGCGAGGCCGTGTACCGCAAGATGCTCTCCTTGGGGCCGAGCTATGCGCAGCGTGTGAAAACGGCGGACGTGATCCAGTCCGTGAGCGAGGGCATCGACCAGGTGCAAAGCTTCTATGACCGGTTCCTACCGCAGCTCGTGTACGCGGTACTTGCTCCCGTGACGCTGTTTTGCGTGTTAGCGCCTGTGAATCTGCCGGCTGCGCTCGTGCTGCTTGTGTGCGCGCCGCTTATGGTGCTGATCGTGGGCCTGGTTGCGATGCGCGCCTCGCGTATTTTCAAGAAGTATTGGGGCGAGTACACGGATCTCGGTTCGCTGTTCCTCGACGATGTGGCTGGTCTTGAGACGCTTAAGAATTTTGACGCCGACGAGGATGCGGCGCGCAAGCTCAACGAGCAGTCGGAACGTTTCCGCGAGATGACGATGAATGTGCTGCAAATTCAGCTGCGGTCGCTGACGGCCATGGATATTGTCGCCTACGGCGGCATGGCCGCGGGTATCGGCACGGCCGTGTGGCAGTACATTCATAACGGTTCGACACATCTGCATCTTGATTTCGGCATTTACGCGTTCCTGAACGGCCCGATGCTGACGGTGGCAGGCGCGCTGATCATCATCTTGCTGTCGGTCGAATTCTTCCTGCCGCTGCGCCAGCTCGGATCGTATTTCCATGTGGCAATGAACGGCATGACGAGCACGAGCCGCATTTTCGCGCTGCTCGACGCTCCCGAACCGGAGCGCGGCACGCAGCAGCTTCCCGTTACGCACGACAGCGCGTTCACGTTGCGACTGAAGGGCGTCGCCTATTCGTATGCGGATGTCGCCTCGCAAAACGGCAACACGGGATCGATCCGCAAGAAAATCGACGAACAGCACGCGTATACGGATACACTCGCACCGATCTACGAGTCCGTACAGACGGAAGAATCCGTACCGATGGCGCTCACGAACGTCACGTTTACGGCCGGTCCGGGCACGCTGACGACCGTCGTCGGCAAGTCCGGTTCCGGAAAGACGACGCTCGGCCATATTCTCAACGGTTCGTTGACGGGCTACCGCGGCATTATCTCTCTGGAATCGAAAGACGGTTCCGTTACGGAACTCGCCAATCTTACGGTCGGCTCGCTCTCGCAGGCCGTCTCAATGGTGGGCGCGTCGAGCCGCCTGTTTACGGGAACCTTGCGTTCCAATCTGTTGATGGCGCGTCCGTCCGCCACGGAAGACGAGATGATGGCGGCGCTCAAGCGCGCCCATATCGACACCTTCGTCGAGAAATCGGGCGGTCTAGACATGCCGATCGCTCCGGATTCCGCGAATCTTTCCGGCGGCCAGCGCCAGCGTATCGCGATGGCGATGGTACTGCTGCACGACTCCCCGATCATTATTTTTGACGAGGTGACGAGCAGCGTGGACGTGGACAGCGAGAATTATCTCAACGAAACGATCCGCGAACTGGCCCGTACGAAGACGGTGATCCAGATTACGCACCGTTTGGCGAACACCACGCAGTCCGACCAGGTGCTCGTGTTCGACAACGGTACGGTCGCCGAATGCGGCGCACCCGCCGATCTCATGAAACAGAACGGCTTATACGCGACGATGTTCCGCACGCAGGCGCAGGTCGAGTCCGTTGGCCACCGCGAAGACGGCAAGCGCGGACTCAAGTATGGTAAGACCGTCACGGCCTTCGGCAACGATCCGGCCACTGCGGGCGCTACTGGTACTGCTGGTACCACTGGCGTATCCGCGGACGCGTCGGGACTGGAAGGCGGTACTCCGGCGGCCGACGCGCATTTGAGCGACCTGCAGGTGGCCGCGCGACTGGCCTCTACGGTACGCCCGCTGCGCTCCCATATGCTGCTCGCCTGCCTGTGCGGCACGGTGGGCCACTTGGCCGGCACGATGGTGCCCGTATTCGGCGTGATGGCGCTGTTCATCGCCACGGGCAACAAGGTGTGGGGCATGAACATGTCGCTTGCCATAACGCTGATGGCCGTATGCGCGCTGCTGCGCGGTCTCATGCGATATGCGGAACAGTACATGAACCACAATGTGGCGTTCCGCATGCTCGCGCTGTTCCGCAATGAATCCTTCGACGCGTTGCGCAGGCTCTCCCCCGCCAAGCTCGTTCACCACGGCAAGGGCGATCTTGTGGGACTGGTCACTACGGATGTGGAACTGCTCGAAATCTTCTTCGCGCACACCATTTCGCCAGTGATTATTGCCTTGGCCACGTCGATTCTCTATATTGTCGCCGCGTGCGCGCTGTTCAACCCGATGACGGCGCTGCTCATGGTGGTGGCCTACCTCGTGATCGGCGTGCTCGTGCCGCAGCTGTTCCACAAGGTGCTGAACAAGGCCGGCGTGGGCGCGCAACTGCGTGAGGAGACGGCTCAGCTCAACGACCAGATGCTCGACGACATGCGGGGCTTGGCGCGCATTATCCACTTCAACCAAGGCGACGCACGTCTGCGCATGATTATGGAACGTTCTGAGGCGCTTCGGAACGCGCATGAGCGCCTGGCCCTGCGTGAAGGTATGTTCGCGGGCCTGTCCTCCGCGCTCGTGGTGCTGTTTAGCGCGGGCGCCGCATTCCTCGCGATCAACACGAGCGTGGACCATCCTGTGAATATCGCGTTCAATGTGACGGCCTTTGTGCTGTTCGTAAGCTCGTTCGCGCCCACCTTGGCGCTGAGCATGCTGCCGGGCAACCTTGCGCAGACGTTCGCGGCCGCACGCCGGCTGTTCGCGCTGCAAGACGAGGCCCCGGCCGTGGTGGAAGACGGCGAGAAGACGCCGGCTTTCGACGGCATGACGATGATGCAGGTGACGTTCGCCTATCCGGATACTGCCACGGTGGACGAAGCGGAAGGCATTAACGACGTGATTGTGCCCGATGATGCGCTGGCCACCGACCCGCGCTCGTTCACGCGCAACTCGCTGCTGGCCGCGTGCGTCCAGATGCCGCATGTGCGCAAGCCGAATGAGAAGATTGAGGGCGACGTGCACGGCAATGTGCTTTCGAACTTCTCGCTTGACGTGCCAAGCCGCGGAATTCTAGGCATTCATGGCGCTTCGGGACGCGGCAAGTCCACGATGTTGAAGCTCTTGATGCGTTACTGGGATCCGCAGCAGGGCCGCGTGTATTTGGCGGATGTGGCGCTGCCGGAAGTCAACGCCCATACGCGCAGGCGCGAGCAGACGCTTATGAACCAGGAGACGTTCCTGTTCGACGGCACGATCCGCGAAAATCTGCAGCTTGCCGACGGCGGCGCCACGGACCAGGCGCTAATGCGCGCGTTGGAGAAGGCGTCGGCCGCGGAACTCGTCAAGTCGCTGCCGCGTGGCCTTGATACGCGCGTGGGCGAGCTCGGTTCCTTCCTGTCCGAAGGCGAGCGCCAGCGCATCGGCTTGGCGCGCGTGTTCCTGCGCGACGCGAATCTCGTGCTGCTCGACGAGCCCGCGAGCCGTTTGGACGCGTTGAACGAAGCGTATATTCTGCAGTCCATCAACGAGATGGCCGAGGAACGCGACGTGAGCATTGTGCTGGTCTCGCATCGTCCGTCCACGCTGCGCGTGTGCGACAAGACGCTGTATATGTGACGCCAGTTTTCGGTATCTCCTTCTGCATTTTGAGACACGAAACCCGGCGTGTCTGTCTCAAAATACAGAAAAAATGCAGAAGAAAGGGCGCGCTTGCGGGCGCGCCCTTTTGCATACGGTTCAGGAAGTGTTATTTCAGGCGATATTGGCCGGTCCGAGTGAGCGACGGCGGATGAATTCGCACGGAATGAGTCCTACGCCGTGGTTCGAGATGGCGAACGCGTTCTCCTTGCCTTCTCCGAGCAGGTAGAGCACTTCGCGCATGGCCACAGTGCCGAGGTCGTCGAAGTTCGGGTGCACGGTGGACAGCGGCGGCGTCATGTTGTCCATGGCGGCCAGGTCGTCGAAGCCAACCACGCTCATGTCTTGCGGAATGCGTACGCCATGCTCATGCAGGGCGCGCATCACGCCTACTGCCATGTTGTCGTTGGCGCAAACCACGCAGCTTGGCGGACGCACTCCCGTGCGGCCGATGTTTTCGAGCACATGGTTCATGCGGCGGTACGCTTCGCCCGCATCCCATGATGCGCATTGGACGGTCACGGAGTTCACACCGAGATCGGCGCAGCTGCGGTTCCATGCGAGCAGACGCGTCATGGCGTCTCGCCAGTCGCGCGGGCCCGCGAAGTAGAGCACGTTTTTGTGGCCGTATTCGGTGACGACCTGCGCCACGGATTCCATGCCGCCCCACTGGTCGTTGCCCACAATGGAGACGGTTTGGCGTTTGGCGCTCGAGAGCATGCGCAGGCCTTCGGCCACGCTCATGGCGCCATGCGTGGAGGTGATGAGCACGCGCGGTTGACGTACGGGCGCGCGCAGGGCCGCCTCGAACATCATGTCGGTCGGGGCGTTGACGATGAACGCGTCCACGTTCTGCTCTTCGAACGTGCGGCACATGCCGTTGAATTCCTCTTGCGTGCAGGCGGCGCCTTGCAGCAGCATGACGGAGGTGAACAATCCGTGGCGGCGTGCGGCTTCCTCAATGGAGGCCATCGTGCTTACGGGCCCGTAGAAGCGGTTGCCTCCGGCGATCAGGCCGATGGTGCGCGAGCGGCTTGAGGCGAGCGCGCGCGCCGAGTTGCTGGGCAGGTAGCCGAGCTCGTCAATGGCGCGCTGCACTTTTTCGCGCGTTTTTGCGGATACGTCGGGCGAATGGTTGATGACGCGGGACACCGTTTGGTGGCTGACCCCGGCCAACTTGGCCACTTCAAACATGGACGGGCGTTTGCTCGACGTTCGTTTACCGCTCATTGCGCCAAAGCCTCTTTCCACAACGACAAAGGAATGGACTGGATTCGTTTTATTATACGCGGATGCCCGTGAGCGTTCACAGCAATTCCGAGGCGTGCTCCTCGGCCAACTGCTCGAGTCGCTTGGCGAAATGCGGCCAATCCGTTTTCATGGCCGTGAGCAGTTTGCGGTTGGGCACGTCGTCGATCGGCACCCACGCGATTTCCATACTTTCGTCGTCGTTGGCCGCGGGGATGACCGTATGGCCGGGCTTTTCGAACGCGAACACCGTGGTGTAGGCCCAATTGCCGTGGTCCTCGCGGTAGGAGCCGACCACTTCAATGTCTTCGGGCGTAATGTTCGCTTCCTCGTAGGATTCGCGCAACGCGCCTTCGATCGCGTTCTCGCCGTCGGCAATGGCGCCGCCCGGAATGCCCCACGTGCCGCCTTCGGCGCTCCATGCGGCGCGATGCTGCATCACAATGTCCGTGACGAGGCCCGTTTGTGCGTCGCGGCGTGCAAGCAGTACGCCCGCGGCGCCGTTCAGACCCCAGTGCGCGCGGCCGCAATTGCACTGCACCCAGCCGTCACCGGGCTGGTGCACGTTCTCCTTGGGCGCCACGGTGGAAGCGGGATCGTCAATGTCGAAATGCTGGCCGGTTTCGTTCCACAAATCCGTCCATTCCACGCCCACACGATTGACGAGCGTGCGCGCCAACGGCAGGCTCAGACCGATAATGCCCGAAGGGTCGCCATCAATGCGCTCGATAAACGCGCCGCCCAAACCTTCCAGCGTGAAGGATCCGGCCACTTCCAACGGCTCGCCGCTGGCCACATAGGCGTCGATCTCCTCGTCGCTCATCTGCGCAAAATGCACGGTAGCGCGGCTCACGCCCTGCGCCACTTCCCCATTGCCGAGGTTGATTACGCAATGGCCCGTATACAGCTCGCCCGTGTTGCCGCTCAACTCGTGCACGCGCTCGCGCGCCACCTCGGCGTTGTGGGGCTTGCCCAGCGCTTCGCCATGCAACAGGAACATGGAGTCGCAACCGATAATCAGCGGGCCGCCATCGCCCGACGCCAATCCCTGGCGCTCCCCCGCCGCGTTCGCCACGCTCGCGGCGATCGGCTCGCTTGTCTTGGGCACGTCCACACCTGAAAAGTCGCGCGTAATGGCGCTGGTCTGTTCGCGTGCGTTCTCCACATTCTTCGAATGGATCACGCCATCCAGAGGACGGCCCACCACGCAATCGCCGCGGGCTTCCATCGCCGTTTGCATCACGGCGCGGTAGGCGCGGGCCACAGACTCGGCCTTGGCCTTGGCCAAAATCTGCACGCGGTCGGCAATCGGAAGCTCGTCCACACTGACGTGACGTTTGGCGGCCTCCTCGGCCACCACGGCGTCCTCATCCACATGGGAGACGCGAATTACGGGACGGATGCCTGCGTCCACCAGCACGCGCTGGCGGGAAGGCGACTGGGAAGCAAGAATCAGTGACACGCTCATAGTTAGGTACTGTATCGCATAAAGAAGAAGAACAGCACGCTTGCCGCCGGACAGCATAAGGTATGCAATGACAGGATCATGAGCCCGGAATCTAACAAAAGGCGGCAATTTATGAGCACCAATATTTGGCCATGCGATACGCGGCGCGACGCGGACGGAAATCTCACATTCCACGGCATTACGGCACGCGAACTGCTCGCGCAATTCGGATCCCCGCTGTATGTGATCGACGTGGACGACGTACGCAGTCGCGCGCGCAAATTCGTGCACACGGCGGCCACGGCGTTCCCGAACACCACCACGCACGTGAGTTTCGCGGCCAAAGCGTTCCTGAGCAAGGAAATCGCGCGTATCGTCTCGGACGAAGGCATGCTCATCGACACGTGCACGCTCGGGGAAATGAAAATCGCGCTGGCCGCCGGCATTCCGGGCCGCCATCTCGTATTGCATGGCAACAACAAGTCGGATGAGGAAATCGAACTCGCCATCCGCGAGCATTTCAACAAAATCGTAATCGACGAACCGCAGGAACCCGCGCGTATCGCCGCCATCGCCGAGCGACTCGGCATGCGGGCGCGCGTCATGGTGCGCGTCACGTCCGGCATTCACGCGGGCGGCCACGAATTCGTCTCCACCGCACACGAGGACCAGAAGTTCGGCATCGCGCTGCTGCCCATCAACTCTCCGGGCGAAAACGATACGGAAGAGCCGTTTAGCACCATTTTCAGCGCCGACCACGGCGGCTCGAGCATTGACGAGGACGGTACGCGCGACGAAGCGCATTTGCGTGCGCTGATGACCGTGATGGACACGGTGGCGCACGGGCCGGCCATGGACGTGATCCGCACGGTTCGCGGATTCGACGCGCAGCTCGAGCTTGTGGGCGTGCACTCGCATATCGGCTCCAACATCCACGACGCCGACGCGTTCATCCAGGCGGCCCAGCGCATGATGCTGCTGCGCAAGACCTGCTATGCCACCGAAGGCTACGTGCTGCCCGAAGTCGACTTGGGCGGCGGCTATTCCGTGGCTTATACGGAGCATGAGGATTCCATGGATCTCGCCGTAGAACTGGGGCGTCTCGCAGACGCGATCACGAGCGCGAACGCCGTGCTCGGCATGCCGATGCCCAGCATCTCGTTCGAACCGGGCCGCTGGATTATCGCGCCGACGGGCGTGACGCTGTATACGGTGGGAACCGTGAAGCCCGTGGCGCTTTCGAATGCCATGGACTCTTCGGGCAACCCGATTATCCAGCGCCTGTATGTGTCGGTGGACGGCGGCATGAGCGACAACATCCGCCCGGCCCTGTATGGCTCGGAGTACGCGGCTGTGCTCGCCAACCGCGAGTACTCGGGTCCGTGCGAAGTGGCGCGCGTGGTCGGCAAGCACTGCGAATCGGGCGACATTGTGGTGCAGGACGTGGAACTTCCGGCGGACATTCACCGCGGCGACATTCTCGCCGTTCCCGTGACGGGCGCGTACGGCCGCACGATGGCGAGCAACTACAATCAGGCGCTTATTCCGGCCGTGGTCGCCGTCGGCAACAAGGGCGCGCATCTGATGATGCGCCGGCAGACGATCGACGATCTGCTGTCGTATGACGTCAGCGAGTGAGTAATCGGTCCGCCCGCGGTACGGAAACCCCATATCTCATACCAACTTCTGCATTTTGCGACAGACACGCCGCGTTTCATGTCTCAAAATGCAGAAGAGATATAGAAGAAAAGCACCGCAAGCGCCCTGCGCCCCACCTTACGGGACAATTTCTAAAAATCGCGCGCGCGGGCGGCGCGTTTTCCCGTAGAATGTGCCTCAACCATCGAAACCGTAGGGAAAGGATTGAGCCCGTGGCATTGCAAACAGATCAACCGATTCGTGTGGGATTGCTGGGAGCCGGAACGGTTGGTTCGCAAACCGCGCGGCTCATCGTGGATCAGAGCGAGGAACTGGCCCTGCGCATCGGCCGCCCGCTGGAACTGACGGGCGTCGCATGCCTTGATCCGGCCGAAGTGACGGTCCCGTGGATCGACAAGGCGCTGCTCACCACGGACACGATGGCCGTGGCCACGAGCAACGACATCGTCATCGAACTCATTGGCGGCACGGGCGCCGCATACACGTTCGTGAAGGCCGCGCTGGAAAAGGGCGCGTCCGTCGTCACGGCGAACAAGGCGCTGCTGGCCAAGTATGGTCCGGAACTGTATGAACTGGCCGAAAAGAACAATGCGGACATTTATTTCGAGGCGGCTGTGGGCGGCGCCATTCCGATTCTGCGCCCGTTGCGCGAATCGCTGGCCGGCGACCAGGTCGAGCATATGCTCGGCATTGTCAACGGCACCACGAACTACATTCTCGACGAAATGACCACGAAGGGACTCGATTTCGACGTGGCGCTGCGCCAGGCCCAGGAAAAGGGTTATGCGGAGGCCGATCCGACGGGCGACATCGAGGGCTATGACGCGGCGAACAAGGCCGCCATTCTCGCCACACTCGGATTCCACACGAAGGTGGGCATCGACGACGTGACCGTCGAAGGCATTACGCATATCGACGCGGCCGACATCGCCGCCGCGAAGGCCGAGCACAAGGTCATCAAGCTGCTCGCCGTGGTGGGCCGCACGGAGGAAGGTGTCTCCGCGCGCGTCTATCCGGCGCTGATCAGCGACGAGCATCCGCTCGCGTCCGTGCGCGGCTCGTTCAACGCCATCTTCCTGCATGCCAAGTACGCCGACGATCTCATGTTCTACGGCCGTGGCGCGGGCGGCGCCCCTACCGCTTCCGCCGTGGTCGGCGACGTGGTGACCGAGGCGCGCCATATTGCGCAGGGCACGCGTGGCCCGGCCATCCGCATGTACAACGACTTCCCGATCGCGCCGCTCGACGCGGCCAAGGCGGCGTTCGCCGTGCGTTTCGTGATTCTCGACAGCCCGGGCGTGCTCGCGAAGGTCGCGTCCGTGTTCGCCGCCCATGGTGTGTCCATCAACGGCGTGAACCAGGACCTCAAGCCCACGCAAGTGGCGCCGGGATACGATGGCGAGCGCCAGCAGCTGCGTATCGTCACGCATCTTACGGACGAGACGACGTTGCGCGCCACGATTGACGATGTGCTCAAGCTGGATTGCGTGATCGGCGAGCCGTCGATTGTGCGCGTGCTCGACTAGTCCGACTGAGCGGAAAGAGAAGATTATGACGACTCCCGTTGCGAAAACGGTGCATGTGCGCGTGCCGGCTACGAGCGCCAATTTGGGGCCGGCCTTCGATTGCGCCGGCTTGGCGTTGGAATATTTTGACGATGTCGAGTTCCGTGTGAGCCAGGATCCGCTCAATACGGTGGCGCAGGTGTTCATTGAGGGTGAGGGCGCGGATTCGTTGCCGCGTGACGAGCGCCATTTGGTGGTGTCCACCTTCCGTCGCGCCTGCCATGAGTTTGGTCTGGGCCAGCTCGGTTTCATGATGGAGTGCACGAACCGTATTCCGCAGGCGCGCGGCATGGGTTCGTCGGCCGAGGCGATTGTGGTGGGTGTGGCCGCGGCGGCCGCGTTCGCGTATGACGGTCCGCTGGACCGTGACGAGATTTTTGCGTTGGCCGCCGAGATTGAGGGTCATCCCGACAATGTGGCGCCGGCCGTCTATGGCGGCCTTACGGCGTCGTGGAAGGTCAAGAACCGTTTCCAGAGCGTGCGGTACGCGGTGGACCGCCGTATGACGTCGAGCGTGTTCATTCCTGATTTTGAGGTGTCGACGGCGGCGGCGCGTGAGGCGTTGCCTGAGACTGTGTCGTTCGCGGACGCCGTGTTCAACGAGTCGCGCGCGATGCTGCTGCCGGCCGCGCTGAATCCTGTGGCACTTTCGATGCCCGAGGCGCAGTGGATGGAAGAGAATGAGCAGCTTGCGGCGATGAATACGCTGCTATGCGAGGCGACGGAGGACACGTTGCATGAGCGCTACCGTATGCCGCTGATGGAGCCGTCGGCCGATCTGGTGCGCAAGTTGCGCGCCCAGGGGTTCGCGGCCATGATTTCGGGCGCGGGCCCGTGCGTGATTGTGTTGCATGCGGGCGATGCGAGCCGTTATATAGATGCGGCCGCCGTGGATGAATTGCACGGCGGCCATTGGCGTGTGCTGCATTTGCCCGTCAATCACACGGGCGTGCAAGTGCAGCGGTCGTAACGCTTATATCACATCTTGTCCGGGGCGGAGACGCCGAGCAGGTCGAGGCCTTCGGCGATCACCGTGCGCACGGCGTCGTTGAGCTTCAGACGTGCGGCGGCGCGTGCCGGTTCCGGAGCCTTGGCGATGCGCGCTTCTTCGCTCAGGAGCTTGGCGTCCTCTTCGCCAAGCTCCATCGGGACGACGCGCTCCACGTTGTACCACTTGTGGTAGGCGGCGGCGAGGTCCTCGAGGTAGTGCGCGATCTTGTGCGGGGCGCGCAGGTCGCCGGCCGTGGCGAGCGTGCTCGCCCACTGGGCCAGCATGGCCATCACTTCGCCGTCGGCCTCCGTGTTCAGCAGGCCCAGGTCGGCACCGTCGTAGGTCAGGCCCGCGGCCGCCGCGTTGCGGTCCACGTTGCAGGAGCGCGCGTGCGCGTACTGCACGTAGTACACGGGGTTCTCGTTCGAGTGGGAGGCGAGCAGGTCGAGGTCGATATCCACCGAGGAGTTGTAGTCGGTGCGGGCCAGCGAATAGCGCGAGGCGTCCACGCCGATGGCTTCCACGAGGTCGTCGATCGTGACGATGTTGCCGGCGCGCTTGGACATGCGCACGGGCTTGCCGTCCTTCATCACGTTCACGAGCTGGCCGATCAGGATCTGCATGTTCACGCCCGGTTCGTCGCCGAAGGCCGCGCACATGGCCATCATGCGGCCGATGTAGCCGTGGTGGTCGGCGCCCAGCATGTAGATGGCGATGTCGGCCGGATCGATGGCGCGGTGGCGCTTGTTGCGGTAGTAGGCGATATCGGCCGCGAAGTAGGCGTAGTTGCCGTCGGACTTGATGATCACGCGGTCCTTGTCGTCGCCATGCTTCGTGGAAGCGAACCAGGTGGCGCCATCCTTTTCGTAAATGTCGCCGCGGGCGCGCAGATCTTCAATGGCGCGCTCGACTTCGCCGTCTTCGTACAGGCTGTTCTCGTGGAACCACACGTCGAAGTTCACGCGGAAGTTGTTCATGGATTCCTGGATTTCCGTGAACATCATCGGCACAGCGCGCTTGCGGAACTCTTCACGCTGCTCGGAGTCGCCTTCGCCGAGAGGCTCGCCGTTGGCGTCCTTGCCGGCGTCCACGCGCGGCAGGGCGAGAATGTCAACGCCGTCGTCCTTGGCTTCCTTGATCACACGTTCGGCGATCTCGTCAATGTAGGCGCCCTTGTAGCCGTCCACCGGAGCTTCCTCGCCATGGGCCGCGGCCACAAGCGACTTGGCGAAGCGGTTGATCTGCTCGCCATGGTCGTTGAAGTAGTATTCGCGCACCACCTGGGCGCCGTTGGCTTCGAGCACGCGGGCCATCGAGTCGCCCACGGCCGCCCAACGCGTGCCGCCAATGTGGATCGGGCCCGTCGGGTTGGCGGAGACGAACTCGAGGTTCAAGGTCTTGCCGCCCAAATGCGTGTTCTTGCCGAACGACTCGCCCTGGGCGAGCACTTCGTCCACCACCACGGCGGCGGAAGCGGAATCAAGCGTAATGTTGATGAAGCCCGGGCCGGCCACTTCCACGGAAGCGATACCTTCGGTTTCGGCCAGACGGTCGGCGAACAGCTGCGCCAGGTCACGCGGCTTCATGCCGGCCTTCTTTGCCAGCTGCATGGCGGCGTTCGACGCCCAGTCACCGTGGGCGCGGTCCTTGGGACGCATCACCGCAAGCTTGTCAATGGATGGGATCAATTCATCGGTCAAATCGCCCGCCTGGCCGTTGGCTACCAAGTCGTGTGCAATGCCGGAAATAAGTTCACTTAACGCTTCTGGACTCATTCTTACCAGTGTAATCGCCAAGCTGACAGCCCGAACCGCTCCGGACACACGAGTTGCCGCCCGCCGGGCTAGCGTTTGCCGCTTGCCCAGCTAGCGTTTGCTGCTTTTGCGCCGCCGCCTTGCGTCGCATACGGCGAGCGTCACGAGCACACCAAGCGCAATGGCCACTCCGACCGCGGCGAACGCGAATACGTTGCGTGTAGTGAACGCGTGCGGCACGAGGTTCGTGGGAGCGGCCGTGCCTTCCGTGTTCTGCCCTACTGTGGTGTTCGCCTTCGATGTGGTGGCGTCCGTTTGACAGGTGGCGTCGGGCGTGACGCTCACGTTGCGCGAGCCTTGTCCCGCGCCCACCCAGACGAGCTGCGCGGACTGCGAGCAGCGTGTGGTGGCGTTCGTGTAGGAGTCGAGTCCCAGCAAATACAAACCGGATCCGAGATGGTCGAAAGTGACGGTGCCGTCGGCGTCAATATGGTCGATGGCGTCGGGATGCAGGTCGTCGGCGAGCGCGTTTTCGTCAAGGATACGCGCAAGTTTCTTGGACCACGAGTCGGTCCAGTTCACCGTGGACGCGCCTTCGTCGTGGTTCCAGTCGATTGCGTATTTTTTAAATTGCGCCGTGGCCGTGAGATGTTCATTATGTACGGTGGCGACTTTGTAGAGCGATACGGCCACGCCCGTCAACGCGTCGTCCCCGTACGCGTAGGTCACGGTGACAGAACCTTGGTCCGAGTCTTGATCGGATCCGTCCGCGGTATCGGAATGTTTGGTGGAGCGTGATTCGGTTTTCGTTTCCTTGGCAAAGGCGACGGCCGGCGTGCACCAGGCGCAGCATACGCCGCATATGGCGAGCGTAATGAAGGCCGCGAGCATCATCAGCAATACGGAAGTCCGTGAGGCCACGGTTCCTTCTTCCGGGTTCCCCGCCATACGAGTGCTCACACGATTGCACTGCGCACACATGACGGTGCCCACCTTTCCTAGCCGACCTATAACAGGTTCATTCTACGCGTTGGCGCCGATACCTCCGTATGCGCCAGATGCATACAAGTCCGATCGTCAGCAGCGCCACGGCGCCCCATACGAACGGCATGACGCCCGTATCGCCCGTAGCGGGCAGTTGTTTCACGGGATGTTTTACAGGCGTGCTCGGTAGCGCTCCAGGCTTCCACGGGGTCAAGGCCCTCGAAATGCATGCTGATATAGTTTTCGGCCATCGGGTAGCCGTCAAGCCGCACACGCGTGGTGAGGCCTCCCCATGCGCCGTGCCCGTTTTCTTTTGTGCTGAATCCTTGATAGGAGTAGCACACGAGCAGCGCCACACGATTGGGCAGATGCATGGTGATCACGTTGTACATCAGCTGGGGCTGCGGGTATTGCGCACTCGTGTCCACACTGTCCGCATGGTATTCGTACGTGTAATCCTGCGCGGGCACAACGGCGCTGGCCGGGCATTTCCAATCGAAGGCATCCGAGTTGTGCATGGGCGTTTTCGTACAGCGGTCCGCATAGTACACGGTCAACGATCCGGACACGAGGTCCACGCGCTGGCTGCCGTAATACGGGTTGAACATGTAGGTGAGCGTGCTTTTGTAGTCGAGCTGTTTGGCGCCGTCCGAAAGGTTCTGCGCGTCAGGGTTGACGCGTGAGACATACTGCACCACGTTGTCTTTGTAGGTGGCGCCCGCCTCTCCCGTCGCACCGTACGAATGGATCGTCACCGCATCATTGATATCGTTCGTCGCGGCGTATCCGTTCGACTGATCCTTGTCCGTATGGTCGGGTTTGTGGTCGGACTGAGCATTCGATTGGGTCCCCGACTTGTCGTCCGACGAATGATTGTTCGCAGTACTCGACGGATGATCCGACGGACTGTTCGCCGCATGAGATGAGCATGGCGAAACGCCATAATGATGCTCCTTATTGGTGGGCCCAATGGGGTTCGAACCCACGACCTTTCGCTCCGGAGGCGAACGCTCTATCCACTGAGCTACGGGCCCATACCAGAGAACACTCTACACGCTCAATGGACTTTCACGCAAACTTTCATTACCAGTGCACCGATTTTCGTGACGCCGGCGGCCGCTCCCCAACCTGCAGCATACCGGCGCCACGCAACCGGAATCAGCAATCAGTACATCAGCGTGGCCAGACGGCGGCGCGCACGGTTGAGGCGCTCGTCGGTGGCGTCGGGGATGAGGAAGTACTCGAGCAGGCGCTGACGCACGGGCTCGATTTCGCTTTTGTGGCCGGCCGCAACAAAGTCGAGCAGACGGTCGAAGGCGTCCTGGATCTGGCCGCCGATCATGTCGATGTCGGCGACGGCAAGCTGGGCGTTCACGTCATCCGGGTTGGCGGCGGCCGCTTCGCGCACCTCGCGCACGTCGGCGTTGGCGGAACGGGCCAGCAGCAGCGCCTTGGCGCGCTCGCGGGCGGCAAGCGTATCGTTCGGGTCGCTTTCGAGCACCTGCTCGTACGCGGCGGCCGCACCGGCGTAATCGCCTTCCATGGCCAAACGGTGCGCTTCCTCGTGTGCGGCAGGAATGGCGGGCTCGGCCGCTTCTGCATCTTCCGCACCATCCTCGGCGCCCGCGTTGTTCGCGCCTTCCGCGCCGCCCATGTAGGGAGCGCTGCCCGTCACGCCGGCCTGGGCGGCGAGTTGGACGAGCTGCGGCAGCACGGTATCGATAATCTGCTGCGTCTCCTCCTCGCTCGGCATGCCTGCGATAATCGGCATCGGGCGGCCGCCGATCAGCGCGAACAGCGCCGGAGCGCCTTGCAGCTGGAACGCCTGCATGATTTGCGGCGCTTGGGAAATGTCGATGCGCGCCATCTGGAGCTGGCCGTTCATGGCGTTTACGGCGTCACCAAGCTTCGTGGCCAGCGGGAACAGGCGGTTGTCGGTCGGAACCCACATGAACAGCAGGATCGGATAGGTGGCCGAGTTCTGCACGAGCGAGTTGAACATCTGCTCGGTAGCGTCGATCACGTAGCCGCCTGCGGCAGGAGCGCCGCCCTCGGTGCCGGGTTCGGCGTCAACCTTGTGCTTCAAGCTTTCCAAATCCACTGCGCCCGCGAGCGAGAAGCCCGGGCGGAACTGTTCCTGTGCCATAATGCCTTATTGCCTTCCTGTTGCCGCATGTGCGGCTATGCTCCTCTATTTAACAGCTTCAACCTTGATCGGTTGGCGTTCTGCGCCCACAGCTGTGACCTTTTGCCCCGAATTCGCCGGCGGCACATACATGGCGATCACGTTCACATACGTGACCTTCATGATGCTTGTCGGCTTGCCGTCGCCAAACAGCGCCTTTTCCGAATCGGAAGCCGGCTGTGATTCGCGGCCTTGGCCCGCCGTACGCGTCCAGACGGAATTGATCTGCGCGACCACAAGGTCGCCGCCGTCCGCCGAACGCATGATGCGGATCTGGTTCAGGTCCGGAGTGAAGTCCTGCTGCTGGGAGCCGTCGTTCTTCTTCATGGCTTCGGCCACGGTGTTTTCAAGCGACGAGAGATCCTGGCGGAAGTAGTCGTCCGCAAAATCGCCCGCATACTTGCTGTCCGCGCCGTGCGTGAGCACGTCGGCGTAGCGTTCCACGGCTTCCTTCGGCGTCATCGTCAAGCCGTGGTCGTCGGCCGTGCCCATTTGCGATCCGATGGACGCGATGGCGAACTTCGGGAGCTTGACGCCCTGGAACAGGCGCGCCACGGCCCACAGCTTGTAGTTGCTGCGCGCGGAATCCTGATTGAAGACGAGCAGGCGCTTGCTCTGCTGGTCCTGCGTGGTCGTGGTGATGGAGAATACGGAACGCGGCCAGCCCGTATCAGTCGGGATTACGGTTTGCGTAATGTCGGTCGGGATTTCCGTTTTTGCGTCCAGTTGGCCCGTTTTCTGGGCGATCTGGATCTCGCTGGTGCGCACCTGCAGTTCCGGTCCGCTCATGACGGACGGCAGCACGTCGGTCGACTTGGCGTTGTTCGCTTCGGTGATCGTCTTGAGCAGGCTTTCGCGCATCGCCTTTTCCTGGGCCTCCGTCAGGTCCGGAGTGGCGGAAGCGGCGGAAGACGTGTCCGACTTCGGTTGCGGCAGCTCGCCTTCACACGCGCTGACGGAGACACCCATGCCCACCACGAGCAACGCGGCGGCGAATACAGTCCATGGGGAACGTTTCATTACTTGGCCTCCTGCTTGCGGTTGTTCTGGCCACCCTGACGAGCCTGCATATGGTTCTTCGGCTTCTTGCCTTTGCCCGACTTCTTGGCGTTCTTGCCACCCTTGCCGGTTTTGGCGTTCTTGGCCGTTTTGCCGATCTTGCCCGTCTTGTCGTAATTCTTGGCGCGCGCGGCCTTGGCGCGGGCGCTATTGGTGAGCATGACCTTGGGCTTGGCGGACTTGTCGGCGTCTTCCGTCTTGTTGTCGTCGGCCGGCTTGTTGTCATCGTCTGGAACTTCAGCGGTCTCCTCGACCGCCGTCTCCACGCTTTCCTCGACGGGAGCCGGATCATCCGCAGCCCTGTCTGCCGATTTGTCAGCAGATTCGTCGGCAGTCTCGTCCGCTGGAACTTTAGCGGTTTCCCCAACCGTCGTTTCCACGGTTTCCTCGGCTGGAACGTTCGTATCAGACGGACCGTCAGCCGGCTTGTCATCGGGCTCGACCGTTTCGGATTCCTTGGCTTCCGATTCCTCTGCTGTCGTCACCGGTTCCGTATTCAGCGCCAGCAGACCCGTATCCTCACCCGTCGTCTCGCGCGCAAACCGCGCGAAGTACGCCTGCAATTCCTCGTCGGAAATCACGGCGGTCTGCGCATTGTCCTCGTCACCCGCGCTATTCGCGGAACCGGCATCCTGTACGGCGGGAGCATTGTGCAACGTATCGATCAACGGAATCGTCGTCGTGGACTCGCCTTCCGTCTCGGACGGCGTATTGGCCAGCATATTGTGCGAACGCGTATCCACAATCTTCGGACCGTCGCCACTGACGGCCGGCATGGATCCCGTGGTCTCGCCATCATTGCGGCGTCCATGGCGCTTGTACGGCTTCGTGGACGTGCGCTTTTTCGGCTTGAGCACGGCAATCGTGCCCGTCACAGCCTCGCCAATCGACACCTCGTCCGGATTCTTCTCATGCGAACGATGCGGCAGGAACTTGCGGCGCTTCTCGGCGGGCATCGCGAAAATGGAAGCCGCGAGCACGGCCAACACCGCGAACAGGCCGCCGACCACGAACCACGGCGTCGCGTAGTTCGGTAGCGTCTGGCGCGTCCACTGCATCGTCACCGTGGCCGTATGGTCAGCGGAACCCAGATCGGTAATAATGACTTGCGAAGCATTCGTATTTTCGGCGGTAACGGTGGCGCTCCCCTTGCCGCACACCGTCTGCGTCCACATGTTCGACTGGTTGAACGGGACATCCGAATCGGAAACGCGCTGCTCACCCTGCGCCTTCTGCTCGGCCACATCCAAACGGTCCCACGCGCTCAGTCCCTTGATACGCGCGTAATCAAACCCTTCGGTCCAGCCCGTGGCGTCCTTGGCCGAGCCTACGGCCACGCATACGTCCTGGTCGGGAGCGTCCTGCTCCGCCACCGTAAACGTGACAGTGGGATCCACCATGTTCAACGTGCCCGGATCGGTCACAATATATTGTGAGCCTTTCACCGTTCCGGTCGCCTTGATATGCGAGCTGGGCTTCCAAATGGTAAGGTTCAATACTCCGAACACAATGCACGCCACTGCAATGAGACCAAGTATGGGGGTAACCACGCCACGCATGATTTTCGCATGGCGCGTCGGCTTATTTACTTGGCGAGACGAGTCTCGCGCTTCCTGTGCATCACTCATAACGGCACCTATTCTACAGGGGTTGGCTGCCTAGTTGGAAAAACATGGTGAAAACCTAACGTTTTTGGCCCTCTTGCCAATGATTTAATCGTACTCAACAGCTAGGGTAAAGCTATGCGAAAAACATTAGTATCTAGCGTAACGCGCATTGCGGCCGCGGCGCTCGCGGTGGCGTGCTGCGTGGGCTTTGCCGGCTGCGGTTCCGGATCTTCTTCCGATTCTTCCTCCGACTCCTCCTCGTCCTCCGCTTCGTCCACGAAAATGAACCAGATCGCCGGCATTACGGCCACGGGCGAGCTCGGCAAGAAGCCGACGATCCATATGAAGACGCCAATGACGGTGGAAAACAACAGCTACGCCATATTGCAGAAGGGCAACGGCGCCACCATCGAAGACGGCAACCGCGTGTGCGCGCAAGGCATCGCGATCAACGCCAAAGACGGCACGGAACTCATGAACACGTGGGAAAAGAACACGCCCGACTGCTCCATCGTGGTCAGCTCCAACTCTTCCGTGATGCGCCCCGACTACTACCAGATCATGCACAACGCGAAAATCAACACGACCATCGCGTTCGGTGTGAACGACCAGTCCTCCTCGGGCGTGTCCTACGTCATGGTGCTCACGCTCGTCTCCCAGTCCAAGGACTTGAACCAGGCCGAAGGCACGAAGGTGGAGAACATTCCGTCCGATCTGCCGAAGGTGACGGTGGCCAAGAACGGCAAGCCGTCCATTGATATGAACGGCTACAAGGGTTCCGACAAGCTTGTGGTCCAGCCGCTGATCAAGGGCGACGGCGCCAAGCTCACGAGCACGGACACGGCCGTCGTCAAGTACACGGGCTGGCTGCTCGACGGCAAGCAGTTCGACTCTTCGTGGGACAAGAACACGACCTTCGACGCGAACCTGTCGGGCGGCGTCATCAAGGGTTGGACCGAAGGCCTGACGGGCCAGACGGTCGGATCCCAGGTGCTGCTCGTCATTCCGCCGGATCTCGGCTACGGCAGTACTGCGCAGGGATCCATCCCGGCCAACTCCACGCTCGTGTTCGTCGTGGATATTTTGGCGAAGTACTAAACCGCCGGAATTGCTGGGACTTCTCCGCGTCCCAGCCGTACAGATGAACGGGCGGCCCCGCTAAAACAGACGCAGGTCGTCCGTTTCCGCGCCGCGCATTTCGTCATAATCCAGCAGCAGGCATGAGAATCCGCGCTCGGTGGCAAGCGTGCGGGCCTGCGGCGTGATCGTTTGCGCGGCGAACATGCCCCTCACGGGCGCCAACAGCGGATCCTTGTTGAGCAGCTTGACGTAACGCGTCAGCTGCTCAACACCATCAATGCCGCCGTGACGCTTGATCTCAATGGCCACATGCTGGCCTTCGCCGTCAATCGCCATAATGTCGACGGGACCGACGGGAGTCGGATATTCGCGGCGCACCAAAGTCGCGCCCTTGCCAATGCGCTCGATCTGTTCGGCCAAATACCGCTGCAAATGGTCTTCCACACCCTCTTTGTGCAGGCCCGGATCCTCGCCCAAATCGTACGTTTCATCAGAGTAGATGTGGCGCAACGACACTTCCAAAATATCGGTGGATTTTGTGGCGCTCACACGGATCACTTTCTCGTTCTCGCCGTCTTCGGGAGTGATGTCGCTGATCGTGCACGGCGACACCATCCAATTGAGCGGCTTGTAGGAGCCAAGTTCCGAGAAAATGAGCAGACTGTTGTCCGCTTTGATCAGAAGCACACGTTTGGCGAGCGGCAGGGACGCCTGCAGTCGACCGGAATATTCAGCTGAGCAATCTGCCACAATAATTCGCATAGTGACCCACCGTATCATGTGCGCCGTAGGTCGAGCGGCCGGGGCGTCTCTTCCCCGCTTTCTATCCGCTTTCTCCCACTCTCCGCACTTCTGTCCACATTTTCACGGTACCGCCCGCACTTACTTCTGCATTTTGAGACACGAAACCCGGCGTGTCTGTCGCAAAATGCAGAAGATGATGCGGATTTGGGGCTGATAATCTCGTTTTCGGCTTCCCCTTCTGCATTTTGAGACGTGAAACCCGGCGTGTCTGTCGCAAAATGCAGAAGATAGATGGAATCTTGTATCGCCGTACCGTCTGCGATACGGAAAGTCGGCGAACTAGAGCGAAAGAGAAATAAAAAAAGGCGGCTCCGTGAGGAACCGCCTTTATGTGTTGATCAATGATCAGCTACTGACGCGAATCAGATGATGTCCACGTCGCGTTGAACATTCTCGAGGGAACGAGCCTGCTCGACCACGACGGTGAGCTTGTTCGAATCAAAGGAAATGAAACCGTCGGTCACTTCGAAGGAAAGCTTGCCGCCTTCAGGCTTGGTAACGATAACGGTTCCTTCCTTGATGACCGTCAGCACTGGCTCATGGTCAGGCAGAATGCCCATACCACCCGCGTAGGCCGGAACGGTGACGCTTTTCGCCTCGCCCTTCCACACCGGACGCGTTGCGGACACGATGTTCACTTCCATTGCTGCGCTCATCACTCACCAAATTCCTTCTGCATGTCGTGCCACTTGCGCTCGAGGTCTTCGATGCCGCCGATGCCCGAGAATGCCTGCTCCGGAACGTTGTCGTAGACGCCATCGCAAATGCGAGTGAACGCTTCGATCGTTTCTTCAGCCGGCACGTAGGAGCCTTCCACGCCCGTGAACTTCTGCGCGACGTAGAAGTTCTGGCCGAGGAACTGCTCGATCTTACGGGCGCGGTTCACGGTGGTCTTGTCCTCTTCGCCGAGTTCGTCGATGCCGATCAGGGCGATGATGTCCTGCAGCTCCTTGTTGCGCTGCAGAATGGCCTTGACGCGGTTGGCGCACTCGTAGTGGGCCTGGCCGACGTAACGCGGATCGAGGATTCGAGACGTGGAGCTCAGCGGATCCACTGCCGGGTAAATACCCTTCGAGGCAATGTCACGCGAAAGCTCGGTCGTGGCGTCCAAGTGGGCGAAGGTCGTGGCAGGGGCCGGATCGGTGTAATCGTCAGCAGGCACGTAAATGGCCTGCAGCGAGGTGATCGAGTGGCCACGCGTCGACGTAATACGTTCCTGCAGGGAGCCCATTTCATCAGCCAAGTTCGGCTGGTAACCCACTGCGGAAGGCATACGGCCGAGCAGTGTGGAGACCTCGGAACCTGCCTGCGTGAAGCGGAAGATGTTGTCGATGAACAGCAACACGTCCTGGTTCTGCACGTCGCGGAAGTACTCTGCCATGGTCAGAGCCGTCAGCGGCACACGAAGACGCGTACCCGGCTGCTCATCCATCTGGCCGAAGACCAGTGCGGTCTTCTCGAGCACGCCTGCCTCGGCCATTTCGCCGATCAGATCGTTACCCTCACGAGTACGCTCGCCAACGCCAGCGAACACGGACACACCGCCGTGGTTCTGGGCCACACGCTGGATCATTTCCTGGATCAGAACGGTCTTGCCGACGCCTGCGCCGCCGAACAGACCGATCTTGCCGCCCTGCACGTACGGGGTCAGAAGGTCGATGACCTTGATGCCCGTTTCGAACATCTGGGTCTTGGACTCCAGCTGGTCGAATGCCGGCGGGTTGCGGTGGATGGGCCAACGTTCCTTGATGACGATCTTCTCGTCCGGCTTCTTGTTGAGGATGTGGCCGGACACGTCGAACACGTGTCCCTTCGTCACATCGCCAACCGGCACGGTGATCGGGCCGCCGGTGTCGTGGACTTCGGCGTTACGGACCAGGCCGTCGGTGGACTTCAGGGCCACGCAACGAGCGGTCGAATCGCCGAGGTGCTGCTCGACTTCCAGCGTAATAACGGTCTTCTTGGCTTCGCCCTCCTCCTGGGAGCCAGTCGGGGCGATTTCCACGGTCAAAGCGTTATAGATGTCCGGCATGTGGCCAACGGGGAATTCAACGTCGATAACCGAACCCTGAATTCGCGTCACGTGGCCAACAATAGGCTCCGCTGCCGTGGTGGAAGCCGCTTGGGCTTTAGTATCAGCCATTTCGCGTTTCCTACTCTTCCTGATTGTTCAATGCATCGGCACTGCCGATGATTTCGGTAAGTTCCTGGGTAATTGCGGCCTGACGGGAGGCGTTGAGCTTCCTGGTCAAATCATTGATCAGGCTGCGAGCGTTGTCCGTCGCCGTATGCATGGCGTTCTGGCGGCTGGCCACTTCAGAAGCGGCGGCCTCCATAAGGCACTCATGGATACGGGCACGTACGTACTTCGGCAGAATCGCGTCAAGCACCTCTTCCAAGCTCGGCTCGAATGCGTACAGCGGGTGCGTCTCGTTGGAAGCGCCCTGGCCCATCGGCGCCGCCTTGGGCGTCTCCGGTCCAATGATCTCCACAGGAAGCATGCGCAGCACACGAACCTTCTGCACCACCATGTTGATGAACTCGGTGTAGACGATGTAGAGTTCGGAAACTCCACCCTTGTCAGCCGGCTTCATATAGGCGTTCAGCAGCGCGCTAGAAATGGCGTCAGCGACTTCGACGCTAGGCCTATCGGTATCACCTTCCCACGTTTGCGCGAGATTGCGTCCACGGTACTTGTAATACGTCACGCCACGGCGGCCGTACACGAACAACTCAGGCTTCTTGCCTTCCTTGTCGAGGCGGCTCAGCAGAGCCTCGGTTTCGTGAATAATCGACGAAGTATAAGCACCGGCCATACCTCGATCCGCCGTCAGGGAGAGGACGGCGACACGATGGTTGTCGTCCTTCTTCTCGGCGATCGGATGCGAGATATGCGTGTGGGATACCAATGTCTGGACGGCATCGAAAATCGCATCAGTGTAAGGCTTCGCGTCCTGCGCAAGTTCACGGGCCTGTGCAATATGCGAAGCTGCGATCATCTCCTGGGCGTTGAAGATCTTCTCCAACGAACCTGTGGAGGCGATTCTGCTCTTTAATGCGAGTTGCGATCCCATAGGTTACTTCTTTTCTGCGCGAATCTGTTCCTGCGTAACAGGGGTTTGCGTTTCCTTGACGTCCTCATGCGAAACGAGCGGCTTGCCAGCCTTCGTCACGTAGGTCTCACGGAACGCGTCCACAGCCTTATCCAGGGCAGCTTCTGTTTCTGCGGTGAAGTCGCCGGTCTCACGAATCGTCTTGAGTACGTCGGTGTTGTGGTCCAGGTAGTCCGTCATGCCCTTGGCAAACGGAAGCACGTCGGCGATCTCGAGATCGTCGAGCTTGCCGTGGGTACCTGCCCACACCATCACCACTTCTTCTTCCATGGCGTACGGCGAGTACTGCGGCTGGCGCAGCAGCTCGGTCAAACGAGCGCCACGGTTCAGCTGAGCCTTCGAAGCCGCATCCAGATCGGAAGCGAACATAGCGAACGATTCCAGCGAACGGTACTGTGCCAGCGAAATCTTCAGCGTACCCGAAACCTTCTTCAACGCCTTGGTCTGAGCGGCGCCACCGACTCGGGACACGGAAATACCGACGTCCACAGCCGGGCGCTGACCAGCGTTGAACAGATCGGACTGCAGGAAGATCTGACCGTCCGTGATGGAAATCACGTTGGTCGGAATGTATGCAGACACGTCGTTCGCCTTCGTCTCGACGATCGGCAGACCGGTCATCGAGCCGCCGCCCAAATCATCGGAAACGCGGGCGCAGCGTTCCAGCAGGCGGGAGTGCAAGTAGAAAATATCGCCCGGGTAAGCTTCACGTCCCGGCGGGCGACGCAGCAGCAGGGAGATTGAGCGGTACGCTTCAGCCTGCTTGGACAGATCGTCGAACACGATGAGCACGTGCTTGCCGTTGTACATCCAGTGCTGGCCGATGGCCGAGCCCGTGTACGGGGCAATGTACTTGAAGCCTGCGGAATCGGAAGCCGGGGAAGCCACGATGGTCGTGTACTCCATGGCGCCCGCGTCCTCAAGGCTCTGCTTCACCGAAGCGATGGTCGAACCCTTCTGGCCCACGGCGACGTAGATGCAGCGCACCTGCTTGTCGGGGTCACCGGATTCCCAGTTCCTCTTCTGGTTGATGATCGTGTCGATTGCGATAGCCGTCTTACCGGTCTGGCGGTCGCCAATGATCAGCTGGCGCTGACCACGGCCGATAGGCGTCATAGCGTCCACGGCGACAAGGCCGGTTTCCATCGGCTGGTCGACCGGGTGACGGTGCATCACGTCCGGGGCCTGCGCCTCAAGAATACGGCGGCCTTCGCTCTTGATTTCTCCAAGGCCATCGATCGGGTTGCCCAACGGATCGACTACACGACCCAGGAACCCATCGCCGACAGGTACGGAGAGCACTTCGCCGGTGCGACGGACCTCCTGGCCTTCCTCAATACCGGTGAAATCGCCGAGGATAACCACGCCGATCTCGCGAGCATCAAGGTTAAAGGCCAGGCCGAGCGTGCCGTCTTCAAACGTCAACAGCTCGTTGGCCATGCAACCAGGCAGTCCAGTCACGTGCGCAATGCCATCGCCGGCGGTTGACACGTAGCCAACCTCGGCCGTCGGCGTCTTCGACGGTTCATACGAACCCACGAAGTCGTCAAGCGCCTTGCGTATCGCGGCGGGATCAATGGTAAGTTCTGCCATGATCACTCCTTATTGTTTGTTGTAAATTCAGTCAAGTCTTCGAGTCGGATTCAGATACGAGCTCCGGCCTTCGCCTTGCGTTGAAGGTTTTCCAGCTGGGCCACGACGGTGTTGTCCGTCACTTCGTCGCCGACTTGCACGCGCATGCCACCCAACACGGTTGGATCAACCACGGAATTAATGTGTACCGGGCGGCCGACCTTCTTGGAATAGATCTTGATCAGATCATCGATCTGCTTCTGCGTCAACGGGGTTGCCGTGGTCACCACTACCAGCGCTTCGCCCATGTGGCGAGAGAACTTGCCAATGAGCCACTGGATGGTTTCCAGGTAACGGCGACGGCGCGGATTCGCAGCGCAATGCTCAGCGAGTCGAATCGTTACCGGATGGAAGCCCATCGGGTCGATTACCGCATGGATCAAATCCAAACGTGCAGCAACTGGTGCCGCCTCTTGGGAGAGGCGGGATCGAACGACGGGAAGGTTGAGCAACGCAGACTGCAGCTGCGCGAGCTCAATGGATACCTGAAGCGTGGTCTTGTCCGCATCCGCTTTGTACATCATGGCATCCACGCCGAAATCTTCCACGGCGTTGTTGATGTCACGTGCACGGCTCCATTCGCGAGAGACCAGGTCTTCCATGATCTGCATCGTCAGGGGCATCACTTTGTTGCCCAAAATCGTATGCAGCAGGGTGACCTTGTCTTGCGTTGGACGACCGGGATCGGTTAGTGCTCGGTACAGGCGCGGGTTGGCGTCGAGCGTGCTCGTAATAGCGAACATCTCGTTGCCAAGCTTCCATGCGTCATCCTTCAGGGCCGCGATACGCGACGCCATGGCATCACGCGATGTGCGGTCCGCAATGCATGAGGCTTCTCCTCGCAACGTTCACCTCCCTTCCTTCTTAAGGGTTCGAATTACTTGTTCTGCTTGTCCAGATCGGCGATCATCTTGTCGATCATGTCCGACTGAACATTCTTGTTTTCGAGTTCCGAGCCCAGAATCTTGCCTGCGAGCTGGGTGGCGATATCGCCGACCTGTCCCTTCAGGCTTACCATCGCCTTCTGCTGCATCGATTCAATCGAACGTTCAGCATTGGCCGTGATCTGAGCAGCATCGGATTCAGCGCGCGCACGGGCGTCGGAGATGATGTGCGAGGCTTCAGCACGAGCGTCGTCACGGATCTTCGAAGCTTCCACGCGGGCCGTGCCGAGCTGAGCCTCATACTTGTTCTTTGCCTCGTCGGCTTCTTTCTGAGCCTGTTCAGCCTTGGCGATGCCACCTTGAATCTTGGCAGCGCGCTCATCGAAAATGGCCTGGAACTTTGGCAGGAAGAACTTGTAGAAGAACACGGCGACGATGATCAAAATGACCAGCGTCCAGATGATGTCATACGACTTCGGCAGGAATAGTGAAACTCCGTCTTCGGCAAGTGTGACCATGTGCTCTCCTCCTTTCATGTTCTAGTGATCTTCCGGTTTGTTCCAGCGCAGGTCAGCTGAAGATGAAGGCTGCCACGAAGCCGAGCAGTGCCAGCACCTCGACGAATGCGAGGCCGAGGAACATCAGGGTCTGCAGACGACCGCCGAGTTCGGGCTGACGAGCGGTGGCTTCAATCGTCTTACCGATCAGGTAGCCCAGACCGATGCCAGGTCCGATAGCGGCGAGACCGTAGCCAACGACGTTCAAGTTGCCGGCAACCTCAGCGAGGGTAACGATATCCATGGTTGTTTCCTTTCTGGTTATTGCTTGGGTAAGCAACAAAATCTTAAAATCTGTGTTCCCCGGAACCTCAGTCGATTTCCGGATAGCTCATGTTGATGTACGCGGTGGTCAAGATGGCGAAGATGTACGCCTGCAGGCAGGCGACCAGCATCTCGAACAGGTACATGAACGCGCCGGCGGCGAAGGTGATGACGCCGAACGGCATCATGGCCTTGTTCGCCACTTCGAACAGGAAGAACTGCGTGGCCGAAAGGCACAGCGCGAGAATAAGGTGGCCCGAAACCATGTTGGCGAACAAACGGATCGTCAGCGAGAACGGACGAATGATGAGCAGCTCAAGCAGCTGGATCGGAGCCAACAGGATGTATACCGGAACCGGGACGCCCTTCGGGAACATTTCATCGCGCAGGAAGTGGCCGAGGCCCTTCTCGCGGATGCCGGCGATCCAGTATTGCACGAAGCACCACATGGCGAACACGAGCGGCAACGTGATCGTGGCGCTGGCCGCGATGTTGAAGCCCGGGACTTCGCCACACAGGTTGAAGACGAGCATGCAGGCGAATACGGTAACCACCATCGGCACGTAACGCTTGCCACGAACTTCGCCCATGACCTGGTACACGATGTTCTTCTCGGTGAATTCCACGAACCATTCCACGGCGCCCTGCCAACGACCCGGGATCAGCTTGGCGCGAGCGGCGGTAATGCCGAGCACGAGCAGCATGATGATCGTGGCGAGAATACGCACAAAGATAATGCGGTTGATGGCGAATGGAGTGCCTTGGAACAAGATTTCCGGAGGCAGAAAGTCATCGATGCTCGGCATTTCCATCGATGCCTCTGCAAGCGTGGTTACGCCCGAGCTGAATACATCAATCATTCAAACCCCCTGGTCTTTCTTCCGTCAGCTATTAAGTGTAGCCCCAGCGAACACCCGAATTGTAACTGTTCGTGTCTTACGCTGAGTGTTTTCCGTCCCACAATTGGCTGCCGTTGCCAAATTGGAGACTATCGAAGAGCTGTACAGGATTATGGGCCGCACAAGGGACAGCCATCGGCAATGTGCTGTACAGCGTTCGTTCAATTTTCTGGGCCGACACGGCTTCACGCTGGGAAGCCTGCGCAATTACACGCATGTGGTCATGTTGCGCATCAAACACATTCGCCATTGTTCTCTCCATGCCGGCATTCAATGCCGCGTGCGGGCTGCCGGGCGGGTTGCAAAGCTGCAAGACGGGCCGCAAACGGGCATGCGCATTGAGTCGTCAACTCATCCGCGGACGCTGTATTGCTACAACGTTTCCGCAAACTGCAATTCGTAGGTCTACACCAAAATCTAGACCTTTAGGCACGTGGAACGATCAGTCCGTAGCCGTCGTTCATAAACGGCTGAAAATCGTCATATCTTGGCGACTCAGCCGCGTGTCGAACTGTTCGATCGGTGCCCAATTGTTTAGTTTCTCGCAATTGCGGGATCTCTTGAACATTGTATGGCGTGGTCTGGTACACCCAGTTCAACCAGTTGCGCCACAACAGGTTTGCGTGAGCGCGCCAAGCGAACAACGGCGTGATGGCCGGATCATCATTCGGGTAATAGTTCTTCGGGAACGGCACGTTGTCCAATCCTTTGGCCATGTCGCGCTCGTATTCCTGGGCGAGCGTGAATTTGCCGTATTCCCAGTGTCCCAAGGCAAATACTTCGCTGAAATCCTTGGTCGCCACAAGCCCCGGCCCCGATTCCGGCCCCCATGTCAGAATCTGCAAATCCTCGTTGGCGCGAATGGCCCTCTCGTCTACTCCCGCAATGCGCGAGTGCGGTTGCAGCGCGATCTCGTCGAAGCCGTTGGTCAGAAAGCAGTATTCGTCTTGCAAGAATTGCGGGAAGACGCCGAAAAGTTTCTCGGGCAACGTGATTTTTTTCACATTGTAACGGTGATACAACGCGCCCATCGCGCCCCAGCACAAATACATTGTCGAAAAGACGTGCGTGGCGGCCCAATCGAGAATCTCGCAGAACTCGTCCCAATAATCGACATCTTCGAACGCCATATGTTCAACTGGCGCTCCCGTGACGATCAGTCCGTCATAATAATTGTCGCGGAACGACTCAAGCGGTTCATAGAACTTGACGAGATGGTCGGCGCTCACATGCGTCGCCTCGTGCGTGTTCAGTTTCATAAAATCGATTTCCGTCTGCAACGGGCTTTTCGAGATGAGCCGGAGCAGTTGCGTTTCCGTTTCGATTTTTTTGGGCATCAGATTGAGCAGGACCAATTTGAGCGGACGGATTTCCTGATGGTCCGCTTCCGTGTTTTCCAGCGCGAAGATGCGCTCTTCGTCGAGAATGGTTCTGGCCGGCAATCCGGCGGGGATCTTGATTGGCATGATCCCCATTATGGCAGTTTCGCGTTGCCCGCTCCCGTACGTCCAGCAATATGAACGGATTTGGATGATTGCACGCGCACGACACGCCGATGGTTGACAATTATTCGACTCAGAGTAAATTAGAGCGAGCTGTTGCAAAACAGCCGACGCGGGGTGGAGCAGCTCGGTAGCTCGCTGGGCTCATAACCCAGAGGTCCATGGTTCAAATCCATGCCCCGCTACTTACAACTGAATAGTTATTGCAAAATCAGTAACTTACAGATTTTGCGGCGACCTTAGCCTAGGAGAAACGCCTGGTCCCTTTCCGAACCCAGAAGCTAAGTCCTAGCACGGCAATGGTACTGCACTCGGTAGGGTGTGGGAGAGTAGCGCGTCGCCGCTTTCATCCTTATGAAAAGCCAACCTTCGGGTTGGCTTTTTGCATAAGTTCCCGTAAAGCTCAACGTATGGGTCCCACTTCATAGGGGCAGCCCGGCGAATAGTCGTACACCGTATCCTCATATTCGTTTTCCACGGCGTCCGCGGGCATATGGACGCTGCGCAACAGCACAATGGCCGCCACAAGCATCACGGCGGCCACTAAAGCGAGCGCCACCGCTCCCCCGCCATCCGTTTCCATAATCAACCCGATGAACGCGCGCATCGCCGCACCTCTTCCTCTATCCATTCCTTATATATATTCCTTATATATGTATGGAACATACGTCGCCACGAATCGACGGTTCCAGTCTGCGCGAGTACACCGCGCGACTCAACATCGAAGCGGACCTGTGCACAACCGGTGGCGAGCGCAAGAAAAATGTGGACAACAGCGTCCATTTTCCACATGCGTCCCATCATGCGGATAACCGGACAACGCACGCACAAACGCCTATTTGTCGGGAGTTTGACCCCCGAAAAATTGAAACTTTCGCAAAATATCAACAATTCACGCACACTATTTTTACGAGCTCCCATACAATGACAGCTATGGTTGAAACACAAAATGAAAATACTTCCGCAGCGATGAACGCCGTGCATGAGGCATCGACGCCAGAATCGAAAACGACTCGTCGCGCCACACGCAAGACCGCACACAAGTCGACGCGCTCGCACGCAACACACACTGCGCATACTGCCGTGACCGAACCCGGGGAGCTGCCCGCACAGCCGATCACGATCCACCAGCCGAACCAGTTCGGCCGTATCAACATCATCAATTTCAAGCCGACCGCCGAGGACGACATCTATCCGGCGCGCGTGGAACTGGGCGAACCGTTCAACGTGTCGGCTGAAGTCTTCATTGAAGGCCGCACGAAGGTGGGCGCCACCGCCGTCCTGAAGACGTCGCGCGGCAAAACCGTCATGTCCGTGCCGATGACCTGCGAGAACGCGGGCCTCGACTTGTGGACGGCCACGCTGCGCGCCGGCGAACATTCCGATCTGGCCCCGTGGGAAGACGGATTCGCCGCCATCAAGCGCCATCTGGGCAACTATTCGGTCATCATCGAGGGTTGGGAAGACACCTACGCTTCCTGGCTGCACGATGCGCGTATCAAGGTCAATGTGAACGACGACGTGGAGAACACGCTCACGTACGGCGCCAAGATGCTCGAACGCTGGGCCGGCACGAAGGACGCGGGCCTGCACGCCGCGGAACGTAAGGAATTGCGCGCCGCCGCCAAGACGATGATGGACACCACGCTGACGCCGGCCTACCGTCTGGCCGCTGCCGACAACGAAATCATCGCCGGCCTGCACGAGACGAACCCGCTGCGCGACGGCCTGACGGCAAGCCGCCCGCACCCGTTCCGCGTGGAGCGTCCGAAGTCGAGCTTCGCCGCCTGGTACCAGTTCTTCCCGCGTTCCGAAGGCGCGTTTGTGGACGAGAACACGGGCAAGATTGTGCAGGGTACGCTCAAGACTTCGGTGTCGGGCCTGCAGCGCGCGGCCGACGAAGGCTTCAACATCGTGTACGTGCCGCCGATCTTCCCGATTGGCGAGACGAACCGCAAGGGCAAGGACAACGCGCTCGTCGCGGGCCCCGACGATCCGGGCTCCCCGTTCGCCATCGGCTCGTCCGAAGGCGGCCACGACACCGTGGATCCGCGTCTCGGCTCCTACGAGGACTTCAAGGAATTCTGCGCCAAGGCGCACGAGCTCGGTCTTGAAGTGGCGCTCGACTTCGCGCTGCAGGTGACGCCCGACCATCCGTGGGTCAAGGAACACCCGACGTGGTTCCGCACGAAGGCCGACGGCACGATCGCGTTCGCCGAGAACCCGCCGAAGAAGTACCAGGACATCTACCCGATCGATTTCAGCGCCGACCTTGAGGGCATCGAGAAGGAAACCGTGCGCCTCATGAACCACTGGATCGAGGCGGGCGTGACGATCTTCCGCGTGGACAACCCGCACACGAAGCCCGTGCGCTTCTGGCAGGACGTCATTGAAATGGTCACGAAGAAGCATCCGGAAACGCTGTTCCTCGCCGAGGCGTTCACGCGTCCGGCCATGGTGCGCGCGTTGAGCTACGCGGGATTCACGCAGTCCCACTGCTACTTCCCGTGGCGCAACACGAAGGAAGAGATCGAGGAGTTCCTCAAGGAAACGAACGGCGAAGGCGGCTTCTACCAGCACAACACGTTCTGGCCCACCACGCCGGACATCCTGACGGCCTACATTCGCGACAACGGTGTGGCCGGCCACGCGATCCGCGCCGTGCTCGCCGCCATGGGCAGCCCGAGCTGGGGCATCTACAACGGCTACGAGCTCATTGAGAACACGCAGCGCGACGGCTTCGAAGAGCAGGCCAACAACGAAAAGTACGAGATCAAGGTGCGCGACTGGAGCAAGGCCGACGAATACGGCATCGGCATTCTGCTCAACTCCTTGAACCGCGTACGTAGCGAGCACCCGGCCACGCACAGCTACCACAACCTCATGGTGCTGGGCACGGACGATCCGAACATCATCGCGTTCGCGCGCCGCACGCCGGCCGCGTTGACGAACTCGGGCAAGGACGATCTGCTTATTGTGGTGGTCAACCTCGACGGCCATAACGAGCACAGCACGCTCGTGCACCTGCCGCTTGAGGAGCTCGGCCTGCCGACCGACAAGCCGTTCACCGTCAAGGACGAGCTCACGGGCCGCCAGTTCGAGTGGAGCTGGGACAACTACGTGTCGCTCGCGCCGTGGGCCGATGTGGCGCACGTGCTTTCGGTGGAACTGTAAAGCGCCCACAGCCCGTTTATGGAATGTCGTAAGCTGAAACGCCCGTGGCATTCCATAACAACGAGTATTGTTGGCTTCGTTGTAAGTCTTTCAATTAAAGGAGACAACTATGGCTGAAACGTTTAACGTTGTTGTGGAAATTCCACGCGGCTCCAAGAACAAGTACGAAGTGGACCAGGCTTCCGGCCGCGTCTTCCTCGACCGTACGCTGTTCACGTCCATGGGCTACCCGGACGACTACGGCTACATCGACGGCACGCTGGGCGAAGACGGCGATCCGCTTGACGCTCTCGTCATGATCCCGAACTCCGTGTTCCCGGGCTGCATCATCGAGTGCCGCGCTGTTGGCCTGTACCACATGGTCGACGAAGAGGGCGGCGACGACAAGGTGCTGTGCGTGCCGGCCGACGTGCGTTTCGACGACATCAAGGACATTTCCGACGTGTCTTCCTACCACAAGGACGAAATCAAGCACTTCTTCGAGCAGTACAAGGCTCTGGAGCCGGGCAAGGAAGTCATGCCGGGCGACTACTGGGCAGACGCCGCTACCGCCAACAAGGAAATTGAAGAGGCTCACGAACGCCTCGCCAAGTCCCTCAAGGCCGAGGAAAAGAGGGATGAGACGCTCGACATGTGAGCCTCTCGCCCGCATCGCGTGATCGAGTGATCAATTGATTACCTGATCGCCCGGTTGCTCGATGCAACGCGTCCTGTACGCATCCTTTATATAAAAAGGTCGGATCCGCAAGGGTCCGACCTTTTTATATACGTTTATATATCTATATATTCGAGACTTAGCACAGCGCGTTGGCAAGCGCCGCAACGCCCACGGCGGCTCCCGTGAGCATGACGGGCATAAGTCCCAGGCCCAGCCACGGCGAGTGCGCGCCCGCATACGGCTCAAGGTCGCGATTCCAGCGCCAGGACGCCACGGCGAGAGCCACGGCCACGACCACGATGGCGATAATGCCGACAAGCCATGCGACGTGCAGTTCGTGCGATCCGTCGGCGCGCGCGATCGTGGCGCCGTCGAACATGGCGGGCAGGTAGCACCAGCCGGCGGCCGCGATGGAGCATACGCCGCTCAACACATTGGCGGACAGGTGCTCGATGAGGTCCGTGCGGTGTTCGCGTGCCATTTGGCTGATGAAGCCGGCCATGATCAGGCACACGAGCAGGCAGCCGGCGCCCATGAGCCACGCTTGCGGCATGACGTATTGGACTTCCTTGCCGTCGCTCATGCGCGTGGATTCCACGCCGTGGAATACGAAGGAGCCGAATACGGTGGTGGTGACCACGATCATCGACAGCAGTCCGCACACGAGCGCGATGACGCGTCCGGAAATGCTGGAATTGAACGGGTCGAAGAATGCGAGCAGCAGCATCATGACCACGACGACCGTGGTGGTCAGCGAGAAGGTCCATTCGCCTGGCGCCACACTGTGGGCGCCGGAGATGAGGGCGAGTACTGCGAGCAGCACGTAGGCGACGATTTGCACGGCGAACGACCAGCCCCATGGCCGTGCGTCAATGACATGGGCGTTCGCGTCGCCCGCGCTTGGTGTCGCTGCTGTTGCGTTCTTGGGTTGCTCCATGCTCGTCCTTCATGTAAGAGGTGTGGCGCACTTGCTTGTTGTACGCATATAACCGTTGTTCCAATGTAGTCGTTGCCGCCCACAAATGCCCATATTCTATGTTTTTTGTGGTGCCGATTGGAGGCTTACCATTAGACTTTAGAAAAATGCGTTTTACGGAAGGGCTATTGTGACGGATCTTACGCTCATGACGTTTTCCAGTGATCCCGCTTCCGTGCTGCCCTCGCTCGCCCTGCTGTCGTACCGGGTGCGTGTGTTGCCGATGGATGCGGCGAGCATGGTGAAGATGCCCGAGCACACGGTGCTGTTTTTGGACGCGCGTGACGATCTTGCGACGGCAAAAACCATTTGCAATCTCATTCAGGCGTCCGGTTTGGCGATTCCGATTGTGCTCGTGTTGACTGAGGGCGGTTTCACTGTGGTCAATACACAGTGGGGAGTCACGGACGTGGTGGTCAATACGGCTTCTCCCGCCGAGGTCGAGTGCCGTATCCGGCTCGCTTCCCAGCGTACGGCCGACGTGTCCCATAGTGACGAGCCGAGCGATGCGGCCGACGTCAACGGCGTGATCCGTTGCGGCGAGCTTGTGGTGGACACGGACGGATATACGGCGTCGCTGCGTTCCGTGCCACTTGATTTGGCGTATAAAGAGTTCGAATTGCTCAAATATTTGGTGCAGCATCCGGGACGCGTGTTCACGCGCGCCCAACTGTTGCAGGAAGTGTGGGGCTACGACTATTACGGCGGTACGCGCACGGTGGATGTGCATGTGCGCCGGTTGCGTGCGAAATTGGGTACCGAATACGACCATTTGATTGGTACGGTGCGCAATGTGGGCTACCGATTCGACCTTCCCGAATCGATGTCCCCGTCCCATTCGACCACCGTTTCGGACGATGGGTCCGATGGCGCCGGCCACTGATCCGTTCCGTTGACAGACCGTATTGACTACAATGCGGCATATGTCTCGTGAATCGAAAGCAGCGCGTGTCGCCCGCATGCACGCCGAGTACGCGCAATTGTGTGAAGAAATTCCCGACCCGCAGTGCGCGCTCAATTTTGAAACGCCATTCCAGTTGCTGGTGGCGACCGTATTGAGCGCCCAGTGCACGGACAAGCGCGTCAATATGGTGACGCCCGACCTGTTCGCCGCCTACCCCACGCCATTCGAGATGAGCCGCGCCCAGGAACTCGACGTACAAAACCTCATCCATTCGCTGGGATTCTTCCGCGCCAAAGCGCGCCACCTCATCAACCTGTCCATGGAACTCGTGTCGCGGTTCAACGGGGAAGTCCCGCGCACAATGGAAGAGCTTGTCACATTACCCGGCGTCGGACGCAAAACGGCGAATGTTGTGCTCGGCAACGCGTTCGACCTGCCTGGATTCCCTGTCGACACGCACGTGATCCGCGTGACAGGACGTTTGCACTGGCGTACGGATTGGGACAATCCCAAGCCCGATCCCGTCCATATTGAGCGCGAGATTACGCAATACTTCCCCCCGAACGAGTGGACAAACCTTTCTCACCGCTTGATTTTGCATGGTCGCGCCCTGTGTACCGCACGCAAGCCGCACTGCGCCGATTGCCCACTCAACACCACGTGCCCGAGTGCCCAATTTTTCCTGTCAGCAGAATGATATGCGACATTTTTTGCGATTTTCCGGCACTTTCCCAGTATTTTCACAGGTTCACATTTTAAGTCGAAGTCGTTTTATGCTCTTTTGCTTCAATGCCCCGTTACACTAGAACTACGTGAATAGGATTAGGGGAAAACGTCGCTGGATTATCTTAGCCGCCGTCATTGTGGTGCTTGCCGTGGTGATCACGCTCTGCGTGCGCACGCTCACCTCAAGTGAGGACGAACAGGAGCCGACCATCCACTCGGTTCAATCGGACTCGACATTCGTCGTGGGACTGTCGGAGGAACCCACGTCGCTCAATATTCGCACCAATAACGAGCGCACCGTGGAACAGGCGCTGCTCGGCAACGTCTATGAGACGCTTGTCAAGCGTGACAACAAGAACGCTCTGACGCCCGGCATGGCGAAGTCTTGGGACATTTCCCCGGACGCGCTCACCTATACGTTCCATCTGAACTCCGGGATGTCGTTCGCGGACGGCGACCCGCTCAACTCCACGGATGTGGTCTGGTCGCTCCAGCAGGTCCTCTCCCACCGTTTCGTGGGATATGAGAACCTGGGCGACGTGGCGTCGGTCAAGAATCCGGACGCCCACACCGTGGTCATCACGTTGCATTCGCCCAACCCGCGCCTGCTGCGCGCGCTGTCGGACCGTCCCGGCATCGTCTACGACCGCGAACAGGACGACTCCATCGATTACAACAAGGAAGCGAGCGGATCGGGACCGTTTATTGTAGGCGGATTCCACCACCATTCCTTGATTCTCAAGCGCAACAACCAGTACTGGGGCACGAAGGCGAAAGCTTCCCAGATCGAACTGCGTTACTATTCGAACGAAACGTCGCTTATGGACGATCTGAACAACAATGTGATCAACATGGCGCTACCCAGGTACGCCTCCTCGCTGGAAGAGGCGTCCACGAACCCGACGTTCACGATCAACACGGGATTCTCGCTGCAAAAAATCCTGCTGGGATTCAACTGTTCCAACAATTCGCCGCTTTCGGACCAGCAGGTCCGCAAGGCCGTACGCTACGCGATCAACGCGCCGCAAATCGCGCGCACGATGCCCGACTCCAAGGAACAGCTCGGCGGACCGATCGGACCACTCAATCCCGGATATGAGAATCTCAACAGCCTGTTCCCGTTCGACCAGGCCAAGGCGCAACAGATGCTCTCGTATTTCCCGGCCGGATACACGGGAACGCTCGACATGCTCGTACAGCACCATTATGAGAACTTGGGACGCATGATCGAAAAGAATTTGACGGAAGCGGGATTCTCCGTCAATTTGGAAGTGCTCGACCAGGCCACGCTCCAGGACCGCGTCAACGCGGGCGACTACACGATGGCGATCATGATGATGCGCGACCAGTACGACTACACGCAGTTCCTCGACCCGAACTCCGTATTCCATTATGAAAACGGGGCGGCGCAACAGGAATACGACACCGCGATCAGCTCGAAGACGCTTGACGAATACAAGCAGCACCTGGCCAATTTCGCGCGCATCGTCTCCGAAGACGCCGCCAGCGAGTGGCTCTACACGCGCAAGGATTTCGTCGTCACCAAGGCGCGCCTGCACGGCTACCCCACGAATATGACGGGCCACTATTTGCCGCTCGTCAACCTCGATCGCTGACGGCCCGCGTGCACGGTGGGATTGGCGCTTTTTGTCACTGTAAGTTTTTAGACTAAACATCATGACTGAAAGCCAAGATATTAGCATCCAAGCCAATCTCACCGCACTCCCCGACCGAGTCAGTGTTGATGGTCTTGAAGACAAATGGCGCGACGTCTGGGAGGACAAGGGCACTTACAAATTCCAGAACACGCGCGACCGCAAAGCCGTGTATTCCATTGATACGCCGCCACCAACGGTGTCCGGCCATCTGCACGTGGGACACGTTTTCTCCTACACGCACACCGACATCATCGCGCGATTCAAGCGCATGAACGGTTTCGACGTGTTCTACCCGATGGGCTGGGACGACAACGGCCTGCCCACCGAACGCCGCGTCCAGAACTACTACGGCGTGCGCGTGGACACGTCCCTGAAGTACGACCCGGATTTCGTGCCGCCGTTCGAAGGCACCGAGGGCAAGAAGATCCAGGCCAAGGACCAGGTCCCGATTTCCCGTAAGAACTTCATTGAACTGTGTGAAAAGCTCACGGCCCAGGACGAAAAGCAGTTCGAGGCGCTGTGGCGCGAACTCGGCCTGTCCATCGACTGGTCGCAGACCTACCACACGATCGGCGAGCGCGCGCAGCGCGTTGCGCAGAAGGCTTTCCTGCGCAACCTCGAGCGCGGCGAAGCCTACCAGAAGGAAGCTCCGGGCCTGTGGGACGTGACGTTCCAGACGGCCGTGGCCCAGGCCGAGCTTGAGTCCCGCGAATACCCGGGCTTCTACCACAAGATCGCGTTCTACTTCGAAGACGGCACGCCGATCTACATCGAGACGACGCGTCCGGAACTGCTGCCGGCCTGCGGCGCGCTGATCGCCCACCCGGACGACGAGCGTTACAAGGCGTACTTCGGCCAGATGGTCACGTCCCCGCTGTTCAACGTGAAGGTTCCGATTCTTGCGCACCCGGCCGCGGAAATGGACAAGGGCGCCGGCATCGCCATGTGCTGCACGTTCGGCGACCAGACCGATATTGAATGGTGGCGCGATCTGCACCTGCCGCTGCGTTCTATTTTGCAGCGCAACGGCCGCATCATCATGGAAATGCCCGACTGGATCACGAGCGAAGAAGGCAAGCGCGTCTTCGAGGAAATCGAAGGCAAGACCACGTTCAGCGCCCGCAAGATTGTGGTCGAAGAGCTGCAGAAGGCCGGCGCGATGGACGGCGAGCCGAAGCCGACCACGCGTATGACGAACTTCTACGAGAAGGGCGACAAGCCGCTCGAAATCGTCACCTCCCGCCAGTGGTACCTCGAAAACGGCGGCACCAACATGGAGCTGCGCGCCAAGCTGCTCGAACGCGGCAAGGAACTCAACTTCCACCCCGACTTCATGCGCGTGCGCTACGAGAACTGGGTCAACGGCCTCAACGGCGACTGGCTGATCTCGCGCCAGCGCTTCTTCGGCGTCCCGTTCCCGCTGTGGTACCCGCTCGACGCCAACGGCGAGCCTGACTACAACAACCCGATCACGCCGTCCGAGGACGTGCTGCCGATCGACCCGACCAGCGATGTGCCGGCCGGCTACACCGAGTCGCAGCGCAACCAGCCCGGCGGCTTCATGGCCGAACCGGACATCATGGACACGTGGGCGACCTCGTCGCTGACGCCGCAGATCGTGACGCACTGGGCCGAACCGGGCGAAGAGAACGACGCCCTGTTCCACTCCACGTTCCCGATGGATCTGCGTCCGCAGGGCCAGGACATCATCCGCACCTGGCTGTTCTCCACCGTGGACCGCGCACAGCTGGAAAACAAGTGCCTGCCGTGGGCCAACGCCACGCTTTCGGGCTGGATCCTCGATCCGGACCACAAGAAGATGAGCAAGTCCAAGGGCAACGTGGTGGTGCCGAACGAGCCGATTAAGAAGTTCGGCGCGGACGCCGTGCGCTACTGGGCCGCTTGCGCGCGCCTGGGCCTCGACGCCACCTACGACGAAGGCCAGATGAAGATCGGCCGCCGTCTTGCCATCAAGCTGCTGAACGCCACGAAGTTCGCGCTCGCCATTGGCCGCGAGAACGACGCGCACCAGGTGACCGAAGGCGCCCAGATCAGCTGGGATCCGGCCGACGTGACCGAACCGCTCGACCGCGCCGCCATGGCTAAGCTCGCCCTCGTGATCCGCCAGGCCACGAACTTCCTCGACAACTACGAGCACTCCAAGGCTCTGGAAGTCATCGAAAGCTTCTTCTGGCAGTTCTGCGACGACTACATCGAGCTCGTGAAGAACCGCGCCTACGGCACGCCGGATGTCAAGGGCAACGTGCCGAGCGAAGCGGCCGTGAAGTCCGCGCGCACCACGCTGGGCCTAGGCCTCGACGCCTTCGCCCGACTGCTTGCGCCGTTCCTGCCGTACGCGACCGAAGAGGTGTGGAGCTGGATGCACACCGGTGAAGGTTCCGTGCACCGCGCCCCGTGGCCGAAGGCCCTGCCGTACGCGAACGCCGCGCTGCAGGTGTCCCCGGATCTGCTGTCGCACGCCGGCGCCGCCCTCGCGGCCCTGCGTGGCATCAAGTCCAAGGCCAAGGTCTCCATGAAGACGCCGATCCTGTCCGTGAAGCTGGCCGTGCCGGAGGCCGTAACCGAGTCGCTCAAGAGCGCCATGAACGACATCGCCGAAGCCGGCCGTGTCATTGGCGACTTCTCGCTGGCCAACGTGCGCGAAGTCATCGGCGAAACCTTCAACATCGGTTCGGGCGATTCCGCTGATGCTGCTGCCGGTTCCGACGCCGCCTCCGCCGACGAAACGACGATTATCGTTTCCGAAAGCGAACTGGGCGAGCTGCCGGCCAAGAAGCCGAAGAACAAGTGAGACATTCGTAGCCGCACTTGGTGGTAAGTAAAAGGCCCGCTGCCGATCATCACGATGGTCCGCAGCGGGCCTTTTATATTTGTTTGTATATTTTGTTTGTATATTTGGTCCGCTTATTGTGCGTAAAAGTACGCGGTTTCCTCATTAGTTGCGTAAATATACGCGGGTTCTTTCTTAACCGCGCTTTTGTTGCGTAAAAATATGCAGTTAATGTCTTACTTGCATTTTGCGACCGTTAAAATCCGCAGGTTTCTTCTTAACCGCGGTTTTTGTGCGTGAATATCCGCGGTTTTCTTCTTACCTGCGTAAAAATACGCAATTTACTGGTTAGACGACGATTATTCACGTGAATTTTTGCGGTTTGCATCTTAATCGCGCTTTTTAGTCGAGACACGCCGCGGAACGCGAATGAAAAGTGCGGCTAAGACGTTATTTGCGGATTTTCACGTGAATAATCGTAGGTTTATGCGTAATCCGCGTATTTTTACGCACTTAAGAAAGAAATTGCAGATCTTAACGGTCGAAAACCGCAGTTAACGAACAATCCGCGTATTTTTACGCACCTAAGCAACAACCCGCGTATATTTACGCACGAAAACGGCGACGACCCCAGTTTTCGAGACAGCACAGACAGTCTTAAGAAGCCAAATTTACTCGTCCGCAATTTCGCGCGCGATCGAACGGTGCCGCTCCTTCGCGGCGTCGGCCACAAAATGCAAATATTGGCGCGCAATATGCGGATCAAGTCCCGTATCATGCGCAAGTTGCGTCATACGGGCAAGTTGGGCGTCTTCACGCTGCGGATCGTACGCGTCGAAACCAGCGCGCGCCTTCCACTGCCCCACCTGGCGCGTCACTTCAAAACGTTGCGCGAGCATCGCAACGATAGCCATGTCGATATTGTCGATCGACGAGCGCAACCGCTCGATCTGGGCCGCGGCCTCGTCGGCAATAGTATTGGCATCGTTTCCGGCGCACCCTGCGGTGACAGCAGTGCCAGCGGTACCATTATCCTCGCTCGCGCCGGATTCAGATACGGAAGTGACGACAGTGCTCCCGTCGGTTTGCGGCCAGCCAGATTCCTCAGTCATGGCGCTCCCGATTTACTTCGAAAAATAGCGGCGCAGGACCACCGTCGTTTCCGTGCTTACGGGCACGGTTTTGTGGATCAGGTTCAGCAGCGACTCAAGTCGGCCGGGTGTGGCGACACGGACGGTGAGCATAAAGCTGGGGGCGCCGGAAATCGAGTCGCACGACAGGATGCCCGGAATGTCCTTGAGTCGTTCGGGAATCGTCGATTCTTCCGCATAATTGAGCGGCGTCACGGAGACGAAGGCCGTGACGGCCTCGCCGCGCTTTTCATGGTTGATAATGGCGCGGTATCCCTCGATAATGCCACGGCGCTCGAGTTTTTGCACACGCGACTGCACCGCGGATACGGACAGCGACGTGGCTTGCGACATTTGAGAGAGCGTGGCGCGGCCGTTGCGTTCCAGCAAATCCAAAATCAGTTCATCTTTTTCGTCGAGCACGACTGATCCCGCATACGACTCTTCAGAAGCGAGTTCCATGCCACTCCCACCTTTCATGTGTCCGCAACCGTAATATTTCCACTTGGCTACGGTTATATTAGCGCGATTCGAGAAAATCTACCGACAAATTACAGCAAATTACTCTTTTAGAGTGCGTCAGAACGACCAAAAATTTCCATTAATGGGCACATAATGAGAAAAATCCACAGATGTGGAAACATCTGTGGATTTTTCATCGCTTAAGAAGTTTTTCACCGCCTCAGCCCTGCAGCAGGGATGCGAGGAAGTCGCGGTTCGTGGCCGTCTTCTTGAGGCGCGGCACGATCGTCTGGTAGGCCTGTTCCGGTTCCATGCCGCCCAGCAGACGACGCAGACGGTAGATGATCGGCAGTTCCTGCGGGTTCGTGATAAGCTCCTCGCGACGCGTGCCCGAAGCGTTGATGTCGACGGCCGGGAACATGCGCTTGTCGGCCAGTTCGCGGCTCAGGCGCAGTTCCATGTTGCCCGTGCCCTTGAACTCTTCGAAAATCACTTCGTCCATCTTCGAGCCCGTTTCCACAAGGGCCGAGGAGATGATCGTGAGCGATCCGCCGTTTTCAATGTTGCGGGCCGCGCCGAAGAACTTCTTCGGCGGGTACAGCGCCTGCGCGTCCACACCGCCGGACAGGATGCGGCCCGAGGCCGGCGCAGCGATGTTGTAGGCGCGAGCCAGTCGCGTCATGGAGTCGAGCAGCACCACAACGTCCTGTCCCAGCTCCACGAGGCGCTTGGCGCGCTCGATGGCGAGCTCGGCGACCGTGGTGTGGTCCGTGGCCGGACGGTCGAAAGTGGAGGAAATGACTTCACCCTGCACCGTGCGTTCCATGTCCGTGACTTCTTCCGGACGTTCGTCCACGAGCACGACCATGAGGTGCACTTCCGGGTTGTTCATAGCGATGGCGTTGGCGATGTTCTGCAGCGTGATCGTCTTGCCGGCCTTTGGCGGGGACACGATCAGACCACGCTGGCCTTTACCGATCGGCGCCACAATGTCGATAAGGCGTCCCGTGATGCCGTTCTGCGTGGTTTCCTGCTTGAGTCGCTCGTTCGGGTACAGCGGCGTGAGCTTGTTGAAGTTCGGGCGGTTCTGCGCCTGTTCCACGCTCATGCCGTTGATCGAATCGATGGACTGCAGCGGCACGAACTTCTGGCGCTGGTTGCGGCGGTCGCCCTCGTGTGGAGGACGGATCGAGCCGTGCACGGCGTCGCCCTTGCGCAGGCCGTACTTCTTGATCTGGCTCATCGACACGTACACGTCGTTCGGGCCCGGCAGGTAGCCCGAGGTGCGCACGAACGCGTAGGATTCGAGCACGTCCACGATGCCGGCGACCGGGACGAGTTCTTCCTGCTCGCGCTCGTTGTTCGCGTTGCGGCGGTCGTTGTTGCGCTCATTATTGCGGTCATTGTTGCGATCGTTGCGTTCTTCGTCACGTTCGTCGCGGTTGCGGTTGCGTCCGCGGCGGTGCTCGTTACGGTCGGAACGGTCGTTGCGGTCGTTGTTGCGGTCATGATTGCGGCCACGGCGGTGTTCATTGCGATCGGAGCGATCCGAGCGGTCATTGCGTTCCGAACGGTCGCCGCGATTATCGCGATCATTTGTTTCACGATCAGTTTCACGATTGTCGCGCGCTTCGTTGCCGTTCTTGGCGTCGCGATCGGACGGCAGGGACGCGAGAATATCGTTGAGGTCGCGCTCTTCGGCTTCGTTCGGCTGCTGCGAACGGTCCGCGGATTCGTTCTGTTCCGCGTTCTTCTGGCGGTTCGCCTCGCCACGGCGGCTGCGCACGCGACGTGCCGTCAGCGGCTCCTCGGGCAGATCTTCCACAGGACGGCGGCGACGGCGCGTCACGGTTTCCCCATCCGCGTCCACTTCCGCCTGATCATTGCGTTCAGCATGCTCGCCACGGTTGGCGCGGTCTTCCTTGACCGTCACTTCGGCGCGCGAGATTGCGGCTACGGCCTGCTCGGCGGCATCCTTGGCGGAAGGTTCCTCATGCGAGTCCGCCTGGGCGGGGGCGGATTGCGGAACGGCGATTTCCACGGTTACGCCTGCGGGTGCCTTGCCTCCGGAACGGGCGGCCTGTAAGGTCGCCAACAAATCCCCTTTGCGCATGGAAGAGGTTCCACGCAATCCCATTTGCCTTGCAAGCTCCTTGAGTTCAGAAAGCTTCATATCTTGTAAGTTGGGGCTCGTTGCCACTTGGTGTGCCTTTCTTTGGCATGCAGCTATAACCTTGTTGCTGCTGCGAAAAAAGAGTTTGCGGGAATCGATTCCCGCGATGAAACGTTCATACAAAACCATTTGTATGACTCGAACTAAGCCATACCTTACAACGTTGCGCAGACCTTGGGCGTTTCGTTGTTCAAAATTCACGCAATACGCAAAAGAGCGGCATGAAGCCGCTCTTTTGTCATATGTCGTCAACGTCGCGCGTCACCTATCATGCGCCGTGCGCCGCGTCCCGCTCGAGGCTACTTTTCCTCGTGGTAGGACTTGTCGGTGTTGACCGACCAGACGTTCTGCTTGCTCGTCTTGCCGTCCTTGATGTTGCCGACGGCCTCGATCGCGGTGGCCATGGAATGGTCCATGTTGTTGTAACGGTGCTGGCCGTTACGTCCCACGCAGTACAGGTTGCCGAAGGAATCAAGGTATTCCACGAGCTCGGGCATCTGGTCGTAGGTGTCGAAGTAGGCCGGATACGCCTTCTTGACACGCTCCCTATGGGAGTCGAGCACGTCCTTCTCGCCGTTGATCACGCCCATGCGCGTGAGCTCCTGGATCGCGAACTTCGTGGCGTCACGGTCGGACATGTTCCAGAACTTGTCGCCTTCCTCGCAGAAGTACTCGAGGCCGATCCACACGGTATCGTCCACATCCTTGACCAGGTACGGACTCCAGTTGTTGAAAATCTGCAGGCGGCCGACCTTGTAGCCCGGATCCTGCACGTAAATCCAGCAATCTGGAACGATCGGCGGGTTGCCAAGCGTCGGGATCTTCGTCTCGTTCTTGAGCTTCAAGCGTTTGACCAGCAGACCCACCGTCACGAAGTCGCGGTACGGGAGGCCTTCGGCGATGGCCTTCATGTCCGAAGGAGCCTGTTCCTTGCCTTCGTCAATGGCTTCCAGCAGATCCTTGACGGGCATCGAAGAGATGAACTGGTCGGCGGCCATCGTGTGGCGCTCGCCGTTGGCGTCCTCGTATTCAAGCGAAGCGATCTTGCCATCGGCCTGGTTGACGGCCACGACCTTGGCGCCCTTGATGATCTTGACGCCGGCCTGTTCGGCGTTGTCCGCCACGGTTTCCCACAGCTGGCCCGGGCCGAGCTTCGGGTACCAGAATTCCTCGATAAGGGAGGTTTCCACTTCGGCGTTATCGCGCTTCTTCGGCATCATCTTCTGGAACGCGTTCTTGAGCACGCCCATGATGGACAGGCCCTTGACGCGCTGGGAGCCCCAGTCCGCGGAAATTTCCGACGGATGGCGTCCCCACAGCTTCTCCGTGTAGCCTTCGAAGAACATGGAGTAGAGCTTGCGGCCGAAACGGTTGATGTAGAAGTTCTCCAGATTGTCTTCGGGCAGCTTGTGGAAGACGGACTTGAGGTAGGAGAAACCGGCCTGCATCGTGATCTTCGGACCCATGGCCTGCAACGTGTTGAGGTTGAGCGTGACCGGGTAGTCCAGGAAGTGCTTGTTCCAGTAGATGCGCGACACCCTGTGGCGCTTGAGCATCACCTTGTCAGTGGTCTCCGGATCCGGGCCGCCCGGCTCCAGCTCATGCTCGCGGCCGAGCTTCTTGTCGTCGTAGGAAGGTGCGCCCTGCAGCGGCAGCGTTTCCTTCCACCAGTCCATGATGCGCTCGTCTTTGGAGAAGAAACGGTGGCCGCCAATATCCATGCGGTTGCCGTTGTGCTTCACGGTACGAGCGATACCGCCAAATTCTTGGGACTCCTCGAGTACCGTGACCTCGTAATTATCCGCGCCCCCGTCTTTCACGAGTTCCCACGCCGCGGTGAGACCGGCGGGACCGCCGCCAATAATTACTACGGATTGCTTCTGCGACACGATAGGACCTCTCCTTCAATGGATCGCAACAGTGTTCGGTGCGGCAAGAGCCGTCTGGACAGCACATCTTGCACGCCTAATAAAAATACAAGTCGTAATCTTGGCTAATTCTATGCGCTGCTATGACCAAATAATGAAAAGCGGGGAACGTCAGTGAATATCGTCGGGAATGTCGATATCCGATTTCTGCACTTCCTCCACATTGACGTCCTTGAATGTCACAATGCGCACGTTCTTGACGAAACGGTTGGAACGGTACACGTCCCAGACCCACGCGTCGGACAGCTGCACGTCGAAATAGACGTCCTGGCCGGCGGAACGCACGTTGAAATCGACTTTGTTCGCCAAATAAAAACGGCGTTCCGTCTCCACTACGTAAGTAAACAGTTTGATAACGTCACGGTACTCTTTATACAGCGCGAGTTCCGCGTCGGTTTCGTAATTATCAAGATCTTCAGCACTCATGTTTACCTTTACCCTGGCCGCGCTGGTAGACAGGATGCATGTTATTTATCGTCGTTCATGGAGAGTTTCCGACTCTCCGAACGGCGCGCACCTAGCGTTCTCCACCAAGCCTTTTTTGAAGCGTTATGACCCGCAGCATTGTACGGCCACCTATTCTCACTATTGGTCGCGTCCGGTGTGGCGTCCGCCGGAATTTCCGGAGTGATGTCCGGCTGCACCGTCAATTTGTGCGATTGCGCAACGTCGGCCGGCGCCGTGTTGGACACGTCCGGATTCATAGTAGACGATTGCGCGGAGGATGCGGAGTCGACGGCGTCCTTTGCGGCGCAATGGGCGTGCTTGCGCTGCTCGACGGCACGGCGGTGCGAGTCGAGCGCCTTCTGGATGCCCGGATTGCCTTCGATCCAGTGCATGCCGAACGCTTCGAGCGAGCTGATCGGATCGTATTCGTCCACCAGCGTGTCCATGACCATGAGGTCCTGGTATTTGCCGAGCGAATTGTCCCACAACGCGTCGCGCGACGTTCCCGACAGCATGAAGCCCAGCGACTGGTAGACGGAAATGGAACGCGTGTTCTTCGCGGGCACCGATACCCAGATGCGGTGCAATCCCAAACCTTCGGGCGTATCGGCGAAACCGTAGGCCATGACGCGCGGCATGGCGTCGCGCGAGTAGCCGCGTCCGCGGTACTCCTCGCCAAGAATGACCTGGATGCGCGCCGAACGCGACCATCCGTCAATATCGATGAGGAAAATCATGCCGAGCATGATGCCCGCGCAATCGGGATTGGCGTCATCCTCGCGGCGCGTGATCGTCCATGCGATCGTGCCGCGCTCTTCGGGATCGCGGATGCCCTCACGTTCCGAGGAGCGGCCTTCCTGCCACGCGATCGAACGCTGCACCCACGCGCGCACGGCCGACTTTTCGGCCTTGCGGTCCTTGCCTGTGATACCAGACGCCCCATGATACGCATTCAAATCATCCATCGTGGGAAGATCGTCCAAGGTGGCCGGTCGCAACGTCACCATTTCCCCGAAAATGCGGGGAATCGTGATCGAATCAGGTAAGCCGCGCCATTCACCATTGACATTATGCGGTTGCTGAGCAGTCTGGGCCATAAGCATTCCTTCGGTTACATGCACCATCTACATCCATTGTAGAGTGCGAAAATCCCTCCAATCATTTGCGATTGTAGACGATTGCACACGAAACACACACAGTAATGGCCATTACTGCATAAAATCCATACAAAAGAGGGCCCGTCTTACGACGGACCCTCTCATAAGTCACGTGACTGTTATGGAGTTGGCCGGTTTATGGGGCCGATCAACGTCCAACGCGTCACTTGATCTTGCTCATCACGATCTTCGTGACGGACTTGGCGTCGGCGGAACCCTTCGTGGCGCGCATGACGGCGCCAATAAGGGCGCCCATCGGCTTCATATTGCCGCTCTTGAGCTTCTCGACCACGTCGGGGTTGGCTTCCATGGCCTCCATGACGATAGCTTCCAGCGCACCGTCGTCGGAGACGACCTTCAGGCCGCGCTTCTCGACGACTTCGGCCGGCGTGCCTTCGCCCGCGAGCACGAAGTTGACGGTCTGCTTGGCGAGCTTGTCGTTGAGCTTGCCGTCGGCGATGAGCTTCTCCACCTCGGCCACGTCGGCCGGCGTGATGGACAGCTCTTCGAGCGTGACGCCCTGGTTGTTGGCCTCGCGGCTCAGCTCGCCCAGCCACCACTTCTTGGCGCCGGCAGCGGTGGCGCCGGCCTTGACGGTCTCCTCAATGAGGTCGAGCGCGTCGGCGTTGATGACGTCGCGCATCTCGATGTCGGAGAAGTTCCATTCGTCCTTGAGGCGGTTGCGGCGCTCGCGCGGCATTTCCGGCATCTGCGCGGCGATCTCGTCAATGTGGCTCTGCGTGATGTGCAGCATGACGAGGTCCGGATCCGGGAAGTAGCGGTAGTCGTCGGCGTCGGACTTGACGCGGCCGCCGGCCGTGGTCTGCGTGGCTTCGTCCCAGTGGCGCGTTTCCTGCAGAATCTCGCCGCCCTCGTCCAGAATCGCGGCCTGACGGCGGATTTCGTAACGCAGCGTCTTCTCGATGCCGCGGAACGTGTTCACGTTCTTCGTCTCGGAACGCGTGCCCAGCGGGGCGTCCGCGCTCGGGCGCAGCGACACGTTCACGTCGGCGCGCATGTTGCCCTGCTCCATCTTGGCGCGGGAGATGCCCAGCGCGCGCACGATGTCGCGGATGGCGCGCATGTAGGCGCCGGCGATTTCCGGAGCACGGTCGCCCGCGCCCGTAATCGGCTTCGTCACGATTTCGATCAGCGGGACACCCGCGCGGTTGTAGTCGACGAGCGAGTGGTCGGCGCCTTCAATACGGCCGTCGGCGCCGCCGACGTGCGTGTTCTTGCCGGCGTCGTCCTCAATGTGGGCACGCTCGATCGGGACGCGGAACACCGTGCCGTCCTCGAGTTCCACATCCAGATAGCCTTCGCCATTGGTCGGCTTGTCGTACTGCGAGATCTGGTAGTCGCGCGGCATGTCCGGGTAGAAGTAGTTCTTGCGGGCGAACTGGCTCCACTCGTTGATCTGGCAGTGCAGGGCCAGGCCGAGCTTGATCGCGTAGTCCACAGCCGTTTCGTTGACTACCGGAAGCGAACCCGGCAGGCCCAGGCTCACAGGCGTCAGTTGCGTGTTCGGCTCGCCACCGAACTCGATGTGCGCCGGGCAGAACAGCTTCGTGTTCGTGCTCAGCTCGACGTGCGTTTCCAAACCGAACACTACGTCGTACTTGTCCGTAGCTTCGGCGTACTTCATTAACTTTTCAGCCATAATGTTTCTTCTCCACGCGCTTACTTGTTGAGGCCTTCGAGCCACGGAGTGTTCATGGACTTCCACACCGGGCCGCCCCACTGCTCTTCCAATGCCGCTTCAAGGGCCGCGGCCGGCTTGTACATGACTTCATCGCGCTTCTGCGGAGCCAGGAACTGGAAGCCCACAGGCATGCCGTCGCCCGAGAGGCCGGCCGGAATGCTCATGGCCGGCAGGCCGGCAAGGTTGGCCGGAATCGTAGCGATGTCGTTGACGTACATGGCCATCGGGTCCTCGATCTTGTCGCCGAACTTGAAGGCCGTGGTCGGGGCCGTCGGGCAGATGAGCACGTCCACCTGGTCGAATGCCTTGTTGAAGTCGTCGATGATCAGCGTGCGCACCTTCTGCGCGGAGCCGTACCAGGCGTCGTAATAGCCTGCGGACAGCGCGTAGGTGCCAAGGATGATGCGGCGCTTGACTTCGTCGCCGAAGCCCGCTTCACGCGTGTAGCTCATCATGTTGGCGGCCGTCTGCGGCACGTCCACCGGCGGCATGACGCGCAAGCCGTAACGCATGCCGTCGTAACGGGCCAAGTTCGAGCTGGCTTCGGACGGCATCACGATGTAGTACGCGGACAGCGCGTAGCCGATGTGCGGGCAGGAGACTTCCACCACTTCGGCGCCCATGTCTTCAAGCAGCTTGACGCATTCGTTGAAACGGTCGAGCACATCCTGCTGGAATCCTTCGCCGCCGATTTCCTTGATCAGGCCGACCTTCATGCCTTTCAGGTCGCGCTTGGCGCCTTCGCGGGCGGCTTCAGCGGCCGGACGCACGGGCTCGGGAATGGACGTGGAATCGCGCTTGTCGTGACCGCCGATCACTTCATACAGCAGGGCGGAGTCGAGCACGGAACGCGTGGCCGGACCGATCTGGTCAAGCGAGGAAGCCATGGCGATGGCGCCATAACGAGACACCGCACCATAGGTCGGCTTGACACCGACGGTGCCCGTGAAAGCGCCCGGCTGGCGGATGGAACCGCCCGTATCGGTGCCCAGCGCGAGCGGGGCTTCGAAGCCAGCCACGGCCGCGGCGGAGCCACCGCCGGAACCGCCCGGCACGCACTCGGTGTTCCACGGGTTCATCGTGTTCTGGTAGGCGGAGTGCTCCGTGGAGGAACCCATGGCGAACTCGTCGAGGTTCGTCTTGCCGAGAATCGGCATGTGGGCGGCCTTGAGGCGCTCGATGACGGTCGCGTCGTACGGCGGGACCCAGCCTTCGAGAATGCGAGACGCGGCGGTGGTCTCAATGCCTTCCGTCACGATCATGTCCTTGATGGCGATCGGGACGCCGGCCAGCTCGGGGAGCTTGGCCTTGTCCTCGTCGCTCAGCGCGTCGAACTCGTCGGCCTGGGCGAGCGCTTCCTGGGCGCTCACCTTGAGGAACGCCTGCAGTTGCGGCTCGGCGGCCTCGATGACGGCGAGGTGGGCTTCCACGAGTTCGCGGCTCGTGACTTCCTTGTTACGGATCTTTTCAGCCATTTCGGCTGCGGTCAATTGTACGAGTGCTGCGGTGTCGCTCATATCACTCCTCCCCAAGAATGCGCGGTGCCACGAACATGCCGTCTTCCTTCACAGGAGCGCCGGAAAGGGCCTGTTCCTGCGTCAGCGGCTTCTGCGCGACATCGGGACGCAAGTATGCTTCGAGCGGTACCGGGTTGGCGGTGGGCTGCACGTCGTCGGTAGCCACTTCCTGCACGGTGTTGATCGATTCCGCAATGCTGTTGAGTTCGTCCTGCATGCGGACAATCTCTTTTTCAGTCAACGCGATTCGGGCCAAGTCACCCAAATGCGTGATCTCTTCGCGTGTGAATGTAGACATGGCCCCAACTATACGTTTCATTTGTGACGAGCGGACCGTGAAAATTTACAAATCACGCCACGTGCGCATGCTGCGCGATCCACGCGTGCATACTTACCGCGGCCGCCGCGCCCGCGTTGATCGAGCGTACGGATCCGAATTGTGAGATGTACACGACGTCGTCCGCCAACTCCAGCGCCTTCTCACTGAGGCCCGGACCTTCCGCGCCGAACAGCATGAGGCAGCGTTCAGGGAACGCGTACGTTTCCATGGGCACGGCGCCCGGCACAATGTCCAGCGCAATCACGCGCGCGGCGAGCGCCGCCTCGTAATCGTGGCGTGCCGCGGCGTATTGCGTTTCGTATTGCGCGTCGTCGATGGCGCCGTTGGCATGCTGTTCGTCAAGCGCGGCCATGCGCGCCTGGGCGTCTTCGCGTTCCGCGTTGATGCGCGCATGCCAGTCGTCCACGAGGCCCTGGATGCAGGCGTGGTTTTCGATGTGCTGGTAGAGCTCGGTCATAAGCGCACCCTTGCGGTTCCACTTGTGCGGTCCCACAATGTGTACGGTGCGGGCGGTGAAAGCGTTGGCCGTGCGGACCATGGAGCCGATGTTGAAGTCGTGCGTCCAGTTTTCTACGGCCACTTCGAAGTTGTGGCGTCCCTTGCGGTCGAGGTCTTCCTTGATGGCTTCTACGGACCAGTACCGATACGGGTCGAGCACGTTGCGGCGGTCGCCTTCGTCGAGCAGTTCCGTGTCGTATCGTGCATCGTAATTGGGGCTGGCCGGGTCGTCGGGGCGCGGTTCGCCCGGATGTGTCTGGGACCATGGGCCGAGGCCCACTTCCCTGAATACGGGTTCTCCCGACGCTTTGGCCGCTACATCAATGGGGTTAGGCTCATGCACTATTGCGCGTCCCTCAATTCTGATTCCTGGAAGATTTCCACGAACGGCAGTTCCTGCGAGTCGTCCGTTACGGGGTTGACCACGTTGATCGTGGGGTTGACCATATCCACGCCGCCGATCAGCGAGCAGATGGCCACAGGCTCGGCGCCTTCGGCCTTGATGATGCCGAAGTCGAGGCCCAGTTCGTTGCCGTTGCGCAGCGTGACGAGCGAGGAGGTCTGCACATACGACTTTTCCGACAGCCACGAGTCGATGAGCACGACGCGCTTGCCTTCGATAGACGGCCCCTTGATGGCCGGGTATACGAAGTCCATGACGAAGCCGTCGAGATCTTCGCCGCGCGAGTTCGCGGCGTTCATCACCGAGCATACGATCGGCACGGCGGCGGCCGTCAGCGCGCCCACGGCGTCGAAGTCGTCAATGCCGAAGCCTTGTTCTTCCAACGTGTCGAGAATGATGTGGCCGATCAGCGCGGATGCGCGATGGTCGAAGGTCACGGGCGTGAGCTCGGAGAACGGGCGGTCTTTCATGTGGTCGCGGATGATCGTGGCCAGCTGTTCGCGCGGCTGCATCATTGCGAAATCCAATTGATCTTCCATGGTCTTTCCACTTCCCCGATCGGAATGATCGACTGTGCCTGTCGGTTTAAATCCGTTATTTGCATCCATATGTTCCGCCATAGGTTCCAGCCTAACCAAACGTAGCGCCATCGTGTTGTCAGGCGGCACAGTGCCGGCGTAAACTAGGCATGTAGTACTTGAAACTGGAGAGAGAACGGCATGGGATTGCATATCTTTTTCACCGTGGTGGCACTGTTGATCGCCATAGTGCTCACGCTTTGCGCCCTGCAGTTTTTCTTTCCTTCACGCCCCCAGGCGCCATCCCATACGCATCCTGACGCGGACCAGACCTCCCCGGCCGTTATGTCCTCGCTGCAGCCCATCGCCCATTTGACAGGCCGCACGATTGTTGCCGCCATATTGTGTTTAGTGCTGCTCGTGCCCGCCGTGCACAATTTCGCCGCCAATTCGCGGGCTAAAGCCTGGCTTGTCAACCCGTGGCTGCAGGCCGCCATCGCGACGCCCGTCATGTTCTACAGCGCCTCCCCCATCCATGTCATCGGATGGAAAGCGCTGGTGAACCGCACGCCGAACATGATGTCGCTCGCCTCGATCGGATTGATCGGCTCCTATGCGTACAGCCTGCTCGATTGCCTGTTCCCGCGTCTGCTCGCATGGAACGACAACCAAACGTATTTCGCGTTCGTAGGCGTGATCACCACGCTCGTGCTGCTCGCCCAGCTCATCACGGACCGCTGGATGTCGCACCGGCGCAAGCTCCCGGCCCAGCGCATGGTCGACCGCGTCACCGTCATATTCGTGCCCGTCGTACTCATCATCGCGCTGTGGACGTTTACGCTGTGGCTCGCGTTCGGCCCGCAACCGGCGCTGCCAACGGCGGTACTGTGCGCGATCAGCGTGCTCATTATCGCGTGCCCGTGCGCGCTGGGATGGGCGATGCCGCTGAGCATTTCGTTCGCGCTGCAGCGCGCGCACCGCGACGGCATGCGCATCGTCCATCTCAACGTGCTGCAGCGCGCCCAATATATCCGTTCCGTCGTCTTTTCGAATACGATCGCCACGGAAGCGAAAAGCGCGATGATCGCGCTCAATAAAGCGGGAATCCGCACGTCCGTACTCGACGTGCACTCGATTTCGGCGCTCGCGACGGCCGCCAATCAAATCGATTCGTTGCGGTCCACCAAAAATCGCGTCGCGCTTGTCGCGTTCGTCTCCACGGGACTTGAGGCGGAGTCCATACGCAACGCCGTCGATATTTCGGTAATTTATACGGACAATATTGACGACTACCATCCGACGGAAGCGGATTTGCTGTGCAATCCGAGCACGCACTCGCATATATTGTCGTTAATACAACTGTCGCACGCTACGATGCGTAACGTGCGACAGAATTTGGCGTGGACTTTCATTTTCAACATCATCGGCATTCCACTGGCCGCAGGACTGCTCTACCCGTTTACGGGATGGCTGCTCAATCCGATGTTGGCTTGCGCAGCCATGCTATTGTCGAGCGTCCTCGTGTTGCTCAACGCGCTTCGTCTTCGTCGTCGGTCGACTCCGCGGCCTTCCAGCCGTCGTCCGCGCCGTTGATCTCGAGCTGCGAATCGTCGGGGTTGGTGTCGCCCAGTTCCGGATCCACGTCGTAGACCTTGAACTCCAGGTGATCGCCACCCGTGTGGTCCACGAGCACGGTCTTGCCGTCGTGGATCTTGCCGCCGAGCAGCATCTTGGCCATCGCGTCGCCGACTTCCGTCTGCACGAGGCGGCGCAGCGGACGGGCGCCGTATGCCGGATCGTAACCCGTGTTGGCGAGCCATTCGCGTGCCGCTTCGGTCACGTCGAGCGTGATGCGGCGGTCGGTCAGGCGCGACGCGACCTGCTTGACCTGCAGGTCCACAATGCGGCCCAGTTCCTTGCGCGACAGCGGCTGGAACATGACCACATCGTCGAGACGGTTGAGGAATTCCGGACGGAACTGCGCGTGCACGGTGTCCATCACGGCCTTCTCCTTGGCCTTCTCGTCAAGATCCGGGTTCACGAGGAACTGCGAACCGAGATTCGAGGTCATGATCAGGATCGTGTTCTTGAAGTCCACGGTACGGCCCTGGCCGTCGGTCAGGCGGCCGTCGTCGAGCACCTGCAGCAGGATGTCGAAGACTTCGGAGTTCGCCTTCTCGACTTCGTCGAACAGCACCACCGAGTACGGACGGCGACGCACGGCTTCAGTGAGCTGGCCGCCCTCTTCGTAACCGACGTAGCCCGGAGCGGCACCGATCAGGCGCGACACGGAGCTCTTCTCCATGTATTCGCTCATGTCGATGCGCACCATGGCGCGTTCGTCGTCGAACAGGAAGTCCGCAAGCGCCTTGGCGAGCTCGGTCTTGCCCACGCCCGTAGGTCCAAGGAACAGGAACGAGCCGGTCGGACGGTTCGGATCCGACAGGCCTGCGCGCGAACGGCGCACGGCGTCGGACACGGCCTGCACGGCTTCGCTCTGGCCGATGACGCGCTTGCCCAGGTACTCTTCCATGTTCAGCAGCTTCTCGTTTTCGCCCTGCATGAGGCGGCCGACAGGGATGCCCGTCCATTCGGCCACAATGCCGGCCACGGAATCCGCGTCCACATGGTCGGGAACCATCGGCTCCTCCTTGTGGGCGAGGTCGGCTTCCTGCTCGGCTTCGTGCTCGGCGTCCGCCAGCTGCTTCTGGATGGCCGGAATGTCGCCGTACAGGATCTTGCTGGCCTTGGCGAGGTCGCCGTCACGCGTGGCCTTGTCGGCCTGGACGCGCAGCGAGTCGAGGCGGGCGCGCAGGTCGCCAACCTTGTTGTGGCCGGCCTTCTCGGCGTCCCAACGGGCCTTGAGGCCGTTGAGGTGTTCCTTCGTGTTGGCGAGGTCTTCGCGCAGCTTCTTGAGGCGGTCCTGGCTTGCCGGATCGTCCGTTTCCTTGGACAGCTGCATTTCTTCCATTTCGAGGCGCGTCACCTTGCGCTGCAGTTCGTCGATTTCCTCAGGCTGGGAATCGAGTTCCATGCGCAGGTGGGCTGCGGCTTCATCCACAAGGTCGATGGCCTTGTCCGGAAGCTGGCGTCCCGTGATGTAGCGGTTGGACAGCGTCGCGGCGGCCACAAGCGCGTCGTCGCCGATCGTCACCTTGTGGTGCGCTTCGTAGCGTTCCTTCAAGCCACGCAGAATGGCGATCGTGTCCTCCACGCTCGGCTCGCCCACGAACACCTGCTGGAAACGGCGTTCGAGAGCCGGATCCTTTTCAATGTTCTCGCGGTATTCGTCAAGCGTCGTGGCGCCAATCAGGCGCAGTTCGCCACGCGCCAGCATCGGCTTGAGCATGTTGCCCGCATCCATGGAGCCTTCGGCGGAACCCGCGCCCACCACGGTATGCAATTCGTCGATGAACGTGATGATCTGGCCGTCGGACTGCTTGATTTCGTCAAGCACGCTCTTGAGGCGCTCTTCGAATTCGCCACGGTACTTGGAACCGGCCACCATGGAGCCCAGATCCAGCGAAATAAGCTTCTTGTTCTGCAGCGTGCTCGGCACGTCGCCCGCCACAATACGCAGTGCGAGGCCCTCGACCACGGCCGTCTTGCCGACGCCCGGTTCGCCGATGAGCACAGGGTTGTTCTTCGTGCGGCGGCTCAGGATCTGGATCACACGACGGATTTCCTGATCGCGGCCGATCACAGGGTCGAGCTTGCCTTCACGGGCGCGCTCGGTCAGGTCGGTCGAATACTTTTCAAGAGCCTTGTAGGAACCTTCCGCGTCTGGGGAGGTGACCTTAGCACCACCGCGCAGCTCCGGAATGGCCTTATCAATTGCTTCGGGGGTTACACCGTTCTGTTGCAGGATTTCTCCAGCGCGGTTCGGCATAGCCTGAGCGATGGCGAGCAACAGTAGCTCGCACGAAATATAGTCATCGCCCATGGTCTTCATATCGTCAGCAGCCTGAGACAGCACAGCCGAGAGTTGACGGCTAGCCTGTGGCTGTGAAGTAGACGAGCCTGTTGCGCTCGGCAGATCGGTTAACGCACGGCGTACTGCAGCGCCAATGATTTGGCGAGAGCCACCAGCTGCTTCAATCAGCGGTACAACAATGCTATTTTCCTGACGCATGAGGACATCGAGCAGGTGCAGTGTATCCACCTGCGGATTACCTGCGGCCGCAGCACTCTGAATGGCGTCACTGAGCGCCTCCTGAGCTAGGGTCGTGTACTTCTGTTCCATATCATCCTCCATGTCACGCGTACCGCAGTGCATGGCACATTGTGGTACGCCTCAATGTTTCTGATAATTCCAACCACAGGGCCTTCCCAATTATTCCAAAACTTGAGTGAATAAGACTCAACTTTTGATATTCGCGGAACGAACCCCCGAAGTCCGTATTGTCTCTGCCATTGTCACGCGCATATAAAACGAGGCTGCCTGCATTATGCGGACAGCCTTACGAATCCCAGCGAATTCCCACAAGAGATTCGCCTTGTTCCCAGATTGGGGTTTTGAGCGGGATTTTCAGCTCGGTTCTTTCAGCTTGGGTTACTCAGCCCTGGACCACCACGTTGCGCAAATCGCCCACGCCTTCCACGTGCACAATCGCCTCGTCGCCAGGATGCAGGCTTCCCGTGGCGTACGGCGTGCCCGTCAGAATCACGTCGCCCGGCAGCAGCGTGGCGAACTGCGAGATTGTGGCGATCTGCTCGGGGATCTTGTGGATGAGGTTCGCCGTGGTACCGCTCGCTTCCGGCACGTCCTCGCCATTCAACGTGAACGAAATATGCGCGTCCGTCCAGTCGACCTCGTCCTTCGTCACGATCCACGGGCCGAGCGGGCAAGCCGTGTCGAAGCCCTTGGCACGCGTCCACATGGGATCGAGGTTCTGCAGGTCGCGCAGCGTCACATCGTTGACGCAGGTGAAGCCCACCACGTAGTCCATGGCGTCCTTTTCCGAAACGTTCTTGGCGATACGGCCGATGACCACGGCCAGTTCCGGTTCGAAGTTCATGTCGTGGGAGATGGACGGGAACACGATCGGATCGTCGGGGCCGATCACGGAAGTGGACGGCTTCGTGAAAATCACCATGTCCTGCGGAGCGTGCTCCTGCTCGGTCCAACCCTGCTCGTGCATGAATTCGGCATGGGCCTCGTAGTTCTTGGCCAGGCCATACACCTTAGAAGGGATGACGGGCGCGAGCAGCCGGATGCCGTCGCCATCAACAGGAAAACGCTCACCGGTCGGTTCCACTTGTCCAAGAAGCGGATGTCCGGTGAGCGCTACCAAATAGTCCTTGCCGTCGTTTTCGTCATGCTGGACGAAAGCGTACTGCGGAATGTCATTGTGGGAAAAACGTGCAATTCTCATAGCGTTCCAGTGTAGCAGCGGACGGCGCGCATACAAGGCCGGCCGCCGCTACGCTGAACACCAACAAGAACTAGTCCTCCAGCTGCTTCTTGAGCATGCGCGAACGCATGGCCACAAGCATGCATGCGGCGGCGAGCAATGCGGCCACCACCACAAGCAGCGTGATGCCCGCGGCGCCCGTAAGCGGCAGCTGCGTCAGGGACTTGACGTTCTTGACAGCGGCCGTGGCCTGGGCGCTTTTGCCGTTGTCGTCGCTCGGCGTCACGAGATTCCACATGGCGTCCTTCGAGAACGTCACGTTGCCGTTCTCGTCAATGCTTACCTTGAAGGTCGGCAGCATCGTGGCCATGTAGCCTTCCGGCGCCTTCGTTTCCTTGACCGTGTACTGGCCGGCGCCCAAGCCGTTGAAGCTCACCACGCCCTTGTCGTCGGACGTGGCCGTGGCGGCGCCGCCGTTCTGGGAGAAGTCCGCGCCCACACTGTCGCCCTTGAGCTCGAAAGTGGCGCCTGCAAGCGGCGTCACGCCGTCCGCGCCAACCTTCGTAAACGTGAAGCCGTACGTCTTGAGCAGCGAGTCGATGCCGTCGCCGAACTCGCCTGTGTTGTGCTGCACGTAAGCGGAATTCTTCACGCCGTCGAGGGCCTTGGCGTTTACGATGGCCGTGTAGGTGACGGTCAGCTTCTTGCCGTCCTGGCCGGCCACATTGGCCAGCGTGATGAGCGTGACGGTCTGGTTCGGAAACTCGGAATCCTGCATGTTCTGCGTAACCGTGTACTGGCCGGCGGCCACGGGAGCCCCGTCAATGGCCACCTTGAACGAAGCGGCGTCGCTCGGCATCGTCAAGCCTTCGGACGCGACGTCTCGGACCGTGAGCTTGTAGTTGCTGTAGCCGGCGGTGCCCGGAATCGTGGTGGCGATGGTGTAGGTGAGCTTGTCGCCCACCGTGGCGGTACCGTTCGTGTCGCCCGTCACGGTCTTCGTGGGCAGCGTGCCCTTGTTCGGCTTGGCCACGGCCTTGCCGAGCTCGGCGCCATTGTTGATGGAAGCGAGCATCTTGCCGTTGTAAGGAATCGCGGTGCCCACGAGCATCGGGGCGCCGGACTGGGCACCGTTCTGCATGTCGGTCACGAGGTAGTAGCCCGGCTCCAAGCCGTCGAACTGCGCAGCGGTGTCGGTCATGGTGGCGCTGACGCCCGAGCCCGTCACGGCGTCGGCGAGCTTCGTGGCCGCTTCGCGCAGCTGGTCTCCCGTAAGCGTGGTCAGGTAGGACAGCGACGCGTTGGCCGGGTAGTCGGCCGGCATATGTTCGGCCTGCGCGGCGGATTCGAGCGCGTTGTTCCATGCGGCGTTCTGGTTGAAGTCCACCGAGGTGACCGTCGTCTCATCTTCGTTCGCCTTGGCGTTCGCGTAGGTGCCGAGCTGGTAGGCCGTGAACGTACGATCCTTCACATCACCCGTAATCGTGATGCTCGCGGTCGCGGCGTTCTGCGCCGCCGGCGCGGTCTGTTCAGCTTGGGCGACGCCCGCGCCGCACGTCAGGCTTGTGGCGAGCGCGGCCACGGCCGACACCATGGTCCACATTCGTTGCATTCTCTTCATGTTGGTCCTTCTCTTTCGGCCGGCATGCCGGCACACATCTTTCAGGTCGTGGCGCGGGCGCGCAATGGTACGCGGTACGCCACGGATCGCGGCATGGTTACGCGTCGTGACGCTTGCGGCGCCATTCGGCAATGCCAAAACTTGCGAGCGCCAACGCGCCCAGGCTGCCTCCGACGCCGATCCACACCAGCGCCGTGGCGCCATGTTGGCCGGTAACGGGAAGCTGCGTTGCGGGGCGCAGGCGGTTGGTGAATGCGGCCAGCGTGTTATTGGCCGCCGTATGGTCGGCGTCGTTAGCGCCGTACGTGTAAGTGACGGTTACGCGCAGGCTGCCGTCATTGTTGAATTGCGGAACGCCTTGGTCGTTTACGGCGTTCAGGCGCACGTGGACCGTATCGGTATCCGCTTGCCAGGCGGAGCCTGGCTGCTGTTCGGCTACCTCGAAGTCCAGGTGGTTGTCGCTTCCCTGTTCACCAAGCGCCATCGTGGTGGTTCCGCTGAACACGGCCGTGCGCTGCTGGCCTTGCGTGAACGGTCCGGCGATGGTGGCCGTGGAGGCAACCTTGCGGGCGGTTCCCGCCGAGCCTTCCGCCGCGTTCCCCGCCGAGCCTGCCGCCTGCTGGGGCGTCAGCGTGAACGAGAAACTGTCGTCCGTGTCGGTGTTCGCCACGGTTTTGCCCACGCGAATCGCATTCAAGTTCACGGGCGCCGAATCGGGGTAGTTCGTGACTACCGTGCTCGACTCCCCCGCGGCATTCGCGGCCAGCGTCCACGTGCGGTGCGTGTCATAGGCCGTGCGGTAGCCGTCCACAGGCTCTTCGGTCACAGTGAATGTGCGCTCCTTCGACGACTGCGGGATCGCGATCGCGCGCGTCCAGTTGCCGTCCGCCGACAGCGCCACATGGTCGTAGCCTTGGCAGGCGCCCCCTTGGGCCAGCGCGCAATGCACATTCACCACAACCTGCTTCACGTTCGCATGCGAGGACTTGGCGCCAAGCCAACGCTTGCTGATGGTCAGATGGGCCATCTGTGTTTCGTCCAATTGCAGCACGGGGTGCGCGAAGCGTGTGGAGGTTTGCGCAAGCTCCTGCCCATTGACGCGCGGCGTGTAGGTCAGTGTGGCGTGGTCGTTGGAGCGGAAGCCGTCCTTATGCGCCGAGTCGGCGCCCGTTCCCGGGTCGCCCTGGTGCGCCACGCCGTCGTCGGCCGTATAGGCGGCCGCGTCCTTGCTCGTGTTGTTCGCATACAGTTCATAGGCCGGCGAGCTTGGCACGACGGGGTATTGGAGCGAATAGCGGTAGCCGTTGAGCAGAATATAGGAATCAGGGAACGCAATGCCCACGGAACGCGTCGACGGATCGGACGTGATGCGCGCCGTCACATTGCCTTGGCCATCCGCCAGACCCACGCTCGCGGGCGTCACTTCCTTGCCTTGCGGATCGTACACGTGCAGTTGCGCGCCGTAATGCGCGGTTTCGGGCTGCGTGAACTCGGCGTATTGGGAAAGCGTGTCCTCCATGCTTACGCGGTCCACGGCCGTTCCGGCCACGGCCTGCGTGATGATCGTGTCGAACACGTTCTGCAACTGCGAGGCCGACGACGCGGCACGGTAGTACTGTCCGCCATACATGCCGCCGTTTCCCGGCGCTCTCATCGATGTGGCGTCCGGAAAATTGCTCGACACATAGTTCATATATTCGTTGACGAGCGTTGTGGAAGTCGGGTCCGCGTCTCCCATCGCGCCGATCGCGTAGACCGTGGCGTTCAAACGGTGCTTGAGATCGTAGCTCTGTTTAATCGCGCTATTGGCAACAGTCGTATCGAATCCGCGGCTCGCGTTCGGTTCGCCGTCGCTATAGAAAATGACGAGACGGCGCACGCCCGACCGGTTGCCGTTCTGTCCCGTCAGCGCGTCTTCGGCGTCACCCAGTCCATAGTCGGACTGCGTGGGGCCGCCCGCCTTCAACGCGTTGATATCGCTGGAAATTGCGGCCGTATCGGTTGTCAAATGGGAGACGATCTGCGAATAGTTGCAGCCGTTCGTGCCACAATTCACGCGGTACGGAAAGTACTGGTCGTTGCCTTCGTAGTCGCTCTGATCGCCCGCGTATTTAACGAGAGAAACCTGAATTTTATTGTGCTGGATTTTCGCATTCTGTTCGGCGACTTTTTTCATGAAATTGTCGGCCGAATTTTTCAGGACTTGCAGGCGCGAGCTGCCCGATCCCACATAAATGGGATCGCTGGGACTGATCGTGTCACCTGTTTCCGCATTCGTCCAATATGCGCCCCAGGGCCAGGAATATTGGTACTGAATCTGCTGGTACGTGCCCTCGGACGAGCGCACGTAATACGTGCCGCGCGAATTGAGCGACGAATAGGAAACTTGCGTATAGGAACTGGGCTCGTCCATACTGCCGGACACGTCGAACACGAGTGCGATGTCAAGCGGCTGTACCTGCTGCGTGGCCGTTTCCGTGGACTTGCCCGTCACGTTCATCGCGAGTTCGTAAGTGCCGTCGCTCTGGCGCGTGATCGTTTTGCTGTAGACGGGAGCGGTTGCGGAATTTGCGGAGGCGCCGACCGAAGTCGCGGACGTCTCGTCCGCGTACGCACGCTTGGCCGTTCCCGAAAATGCCGCCCATGCGCACACGACAACGCAGCAGCAGCCCGCGAACATCAGCGCGATGTGACGGACGGAGAAGATATGGCGGGCGAACCAATCGGCGTGACGGCCGGTTCGGCAATCGGTACGGCGGACAAAATGGCGCGGTGTTCCCATGTACGTGTTTCTCCAAGCATCCTCACCAATGGGTATCCGGACAGACGCGTCCAGTGGTTGACATGCCAAGCTGTAGTTGGTTGGTAACAAGTAATGTGTTGCGGTTGCGAATAAGCAACGGCGCCCATTGTACCAAAAGCGCGATGACAAAATCTTCACATGCTAAAACGTTTTACTAAATACCGAACATCAATAATTGCGCCGGTTTCCCCGTAGGAAGGGGGGCATCTTGCGGTTCTGTGCAAACTATGCATACATAAAGAGGTGCGATGTGGCAATTTCGCACACGAAAAATGTGCGCTATTTTTCTTAAAGCGGTCATATGTTTCTTCAGTAACACAAAATTGCCTAATATTTCTGTATATTAATGCAGATTTCTGTATATATTTTGACGATTTCATACATTTTCCACTTTTCTTCTGCATTTCTTCTGCATTTTGAGACGCAAAACCCGGCGTGTCTGTCTCAAAATGCAGAAGAAGAACGCAAAACAAGAAACAGAAAAGGAGAAGTGCCCGTTACCACTGCCGCGCATGCTTGACGCGGCGCAATACGCGCCGGCGCCTGTGCAACACGAGCAATCCGAGCACAAGCGTCACGAGTCCCGCCGCAATGGCGAGCGCCATGGCGTCGGCGATACGGGACGGCTCGGGCGCCTGTTGTGGGATCGCCACGCGATGGCCCGAGACGAGCAAGCGTTGCGTGTTGATGCCGTATGGCGTGCACGTCATAAGCGTCACGCGGTCCTGGCCGGGCACAATGCGCAGATGGGACACGTCCGACGGGTCGATCACACGGATCGAGTCGACTTGGTATCCGAGTTCCTCTCCCATCACGTCGATATAGAAAAAGTCGCCTTTGCGCATTTCGTCGAGGCGCGTGAACATGGCCGCCGACACCATGCCGCGATGCCCCGTGATCACGGCATGCGTGCTCGCGCCGCCCACAGGCAGGCTCGTTCCATACAAATGGCCGGCGCCATTGGCGAGCGCCTGTTCGGACGTGCCGTGATAAATCGGCAAATTTACGCTGATTTTAGGGATGATAATCGATCCCATGACGCTGTCTTGCGCGCGCAACAGCCCCATATATTCGCGGTCGCGCGCGGCCAGCGACGCCGCGTCTTTCGTTCCGGAAACGGCTTGCGTTTCCGAAACGCCCTCGGTACCGGCATTGCCAGGGTCCGCGGCAACATGCGAACTGCCCGCGTCGCTCGCGAACGGGTCGCCGACTTCTCCCAGAATCGGTTGGCCCGACGCGGCGAGTTTGCGATTGTAGGCGTGCGCCGCTTCCAGCTCTTCCTGTGCGCGCGGATAGGGCCAGTTCTTGACGGTGTTGCGTACGACGGCGCCGCGCGAAGCCAGCGATCGCGCGCTCAACGCCTGCAATACGAACGGCGTGGCGCCCGCGACAAGCGCCGCGCACGCGAGTACGACTGTGATGACGCGCGACATGACCATGTGCCGGCGAATCCTGTGCTGACGCGCGACAAGGTCGCGAATGTCGGTCGCTTCTTGGAACGGAATCTGGCTCGCCATAGTACCCATATGGTACTGCCCATGCGTGGAATATCCATGCATGGGCAGTTGCGTGCGCACGCGGCGACACCCGCTCCTTCACCTCACGGCCGGGACGTCGCCTTCATATTGCGCTTGTGGTGCGTCAGCTTATGCGCGGCGCATTTGCTTCTTTACCGCACGAACGCGCAGTGCGATAATCGTGCCGATAATCGCGAGGATCAGCGCGATGACGACGAGCATCGTGATGCCCGCTGCGCCGGTCATTGGCAGCTGCGAGACGGACTTGACGTTCTTGACGGTGACCGTGGTGACGCCGTTGTTCATCGTGCTGTTCACGAGTTCCCACGAATCCTGGCCCACGGTCACAGTGCCGTTCGTGTCGCCACTAACCGTTTTGGTAGGGACCTGCGAGGTCGGCTTGGCGTAGGCCAGTCCCAGCGGCACACCGTTCAACGTGGTGTATTGCGTGCCGTTGACGGTGATGTCGGTGCCCACCAGAATCGGGGCGCCTCCGTTATCGGTAATCAGATAGTAGCCTTGCGGCAAGCCCGGCAATTCCCCATTGCCAGTCACGCAAACCGTCCCGTCTTCGGGAACAGGCGTTTTGAGGCCGCACGGAATCAAGCCAACCAGCTTTCCGCGCGGCCTCCATGCCGCATTTTCTGTACATGCGGACCCATGCGCAAAATCCCAACCCGCACGGGTTCAATCCTTATTATGGGCAACCCCGAAAACCGGCGGTGGCCGTCTATCCCGTTAGCGTACGCGGGCATGACATATCTGCCCCACTTGCCCATGGCGTTTTTCCCACAGCGTGCAAGCGACGAGCCCTGCCGCCAATGTGGCCAGTCCCGCCAGAATGCCGATCATCAGCGCATCGTGGATCTGGGAAGGCGCGAACGACTTCCGCCACGTCATACAAACAGGCGTTCGCCAAAAATCGCACGTCCCAGCCTCACCTGGGTGGAACCTTCCTCGATGGCGATATGCGCGTCCCCGCTCATGCCCATCGACAGTTCCGTGCAATATTGCGTGCCCGTCTCACCCGATCCAACCAGCTCGTCACGCAGCTCACGCAAATGCATAAACCCTTGCCTAATGCGCGCTTCGTCGTCCACATGAGCCCCCACGGTCATGAGTCCGACGAGTTGTACCCCTTCACATGCGCAAATTTCGCCCGCAATATCGCGCGCCTCGTCCGCCTCGCACCCCGATTTGCTGGATTCCCCCGATTCATTGACTTCCAGCAGCACGTGCGCGACCATGTGGCGCGCGATCGCGCGACGCGCGATTTTCTGCGCGAGCGCCACCGAGTCCACGGATTCGATCACGTTGGTGTGCGGCAAAATTTTGTTGATTTTGTTGCTCTGCAATTGTCCGATCAAATGCAGCGGAATATCGGGCTCCCCATCCGTCCCGTCTTCCGGCTGCGCCAATCCGACCGTCAATCCCATATCCGCACACGCGGCGCGCACACCGTCGATTTTCGCGACGACTTCTTGGGGACGGTTTTCGCCGATCAGGCGGATGCCGGCGCGGATCGCAGCCATGATTTCACCCACGTTCTGAGTTTTCGTGGCGGCCAGCAGCTGCACGTCGCCCGGTTCGCGGCCCGACTCCTCCACGGCTTTGGCCAAACGTTCCAGCGTACGGTGCACATTGTCGGCGATCTCGCGCTCGCGAGCCTCGTCAATCACCGTTTGCGCCAGATCCTTGTGTTCCATGTATGAAACCATGCCGTCCCTTTCCATCTGCACTTGTGGCATGCCTATAGCCAGCCTACTCGCGTGCCGATATAAATCGCGCGGCCAAATCGTCAGGCAACGCCTTGTCGTAGCGCGCCGAACGCACGGCGTCCCACGAGAACAGTTCCAGCACATCCTCGGCGCTCATCGGCTCGGGACGGAATCGCTCGTCCATCGGATCGATCCTGCCATCACCGTCACGCACCACGCCCGGCACATCAAGCCCCAGCAGCGCCGCACAATAGCCCACAATCTGCTCGGGACGCACGCCGGCTTCGCGCAACTTACCCAAATCCAACGAATATGAACGCTTCGCCAACCGCTTGCCCTGCGCGTTGTCAATCAGAGGAATATGCGCGTAAGCGGGATGGCTGGCGCTCGCCAACGGCACATCCCACTCTTCAATCGACAAATCGTCCTGCGGCAGCGCGGCGCTTTGCGTCCTATTCGCCTCCGCACGCACCACATCGGCATGACGGTCCAGGAAACCGCGCGCCACGAGCACGTCACGAATACGCATCTGCAGAGCAGTGGAACGCAACAAATCACGCCCGCGCACCACATCGTCGATGCCGCCCAGCAGATCGTCGACCGTAACGGCCAGCTGGTAGGCGAACAGGCCGTCCGCACGCACCAAAATCGAGTCGCCCACATCGCGGCCCAAATCGAAACGCTGCCAGCCGTACACGCGGTCGCCGAACGATTCGTATCCCAAATCGTCGCCTGCTTCAGGCAAGGCCAAACGCCACGAATGCTGCTCGCCCGCATCCAACAGGACGGCCACCGCGTCGGGACGATCCTGCATAAGCCGGCGGCACGTTCCCGGATACAACACGTATCCGTCACCCTCCTGCGGAGCGGACGCCGCACGGATCTCGGCGCGCGAACAGAAGCACGGGAACACCATGCCCGCCTCGCTCAACACTTCCAACGCATCCGCATACAGCGCGTGACGCTGCGACTGGTAGACGGGATCGCCATCCCAGTCCAGGCCCAACCACGCCAGATCGTCCATAATCCAACGATCCGCATCCTTGCGCACACGCGGCGTATCAATATCCTCAATACGCAACACCATGCGGTCCCCGCGCGCACGCGCCGAGAGCCAGGCGGCCAGCATCGCGTAAGCGTTGCCCATATGCATGCGGCCCGTAGGGCTGGGAGCAAAACGTCCAGTCATTCAGCTTCTTTCCACAATTGTTCAACCGGTGATCAGTAGCTCAAATCAGTCCACAACTCGTTGTCCAACGGCCACGCGTTCGGCGTGCAGCCGTCCAAATGCATGGACTGTTCCTGCATGAGCGGCGCGGATTTGCCATTGCCCGCGCACGTCGTCTCATTATCCATATGTCCAAGACGATGCCCCACCTCATGGTTGATCACCATGCTCCGGTACTGGCTCAGCGTACCGCCGGCGGCCAACCAGGCCGCAATGCCATGGTCCCAACGGTCCTTGTTCACAATCACGTCGTCGCCCACGCGGCAACTGTATGTTTTCGAACACGCCGGCGAGAACGAGGTCATGTCGGCGCTCGCGGACAGGTAGATCGTGAAATCGCACTCGGGCGCCTTGGCCTGCTCAAAATACACGCCTGCGCGCGGCCATCCCTTGGGATTGTTGAGCACGCGGAACAGCGTGTTTTCAAATCCGCCCAGCGAGCCCACGTTGCCGCGCCCGGCCACGCAATATTTCATGAGTTGCGGCGTGGCATCGTATTCGAGGGCCGTCTGCTGGGCCTTGTGAATAATGTCTTTGCGCTGCGTTGCGCTGACGGGCGCTTCCAAAGCTTCCAGCACTTTGGCGTCCGTGTCGTTTGTGGCAGTGTGCTGTTCGTCGGCTTCGGGAATGCGGTGGCCGCCTTCCCGCATGCCGTTGGCAGCGGATTTGGTTAGTGAAGAGGAGCGCTGGGAGGAGACGGCTTCGGAAGACGCGGCCGTAGAAGACGCTGACGACGCGCTTGAAGACGCCGCCTCATGCGCGAGCGGATTGGCGCCCACGCTCACGACCACACCCGCGACTATGGCGAGCGCCGCAACCACGCCCACGAGAATGCGCGCCACCATGTTGCCACCGGCAGCGCCGTCATTGTTGTTGCTGTGTTTTCCCATCGTTCATTCCTCTCGTTCGCCGCACGAATTGTTTGCCGTATGAATGCTGCTCCATATAAGCCATATACAATGCTTCGCTATGCCAAGCCATATAAATCGGCCGCATATAAAAATTCCCCGCCCGCAAGGAACGTTCCGTATACACGGTAGAAGGTTCCTTGTGGGGGCGGGGAACTTTTTTACGCTAGCGCAATCAGATGGCGAACGTGATCTTGAAGATCCAAGCGCCGACAATGGCACCGAGGATCGGGGCGAACACCGGGATCCACGCTTCGCTCCAGCGAGAGGAGCCCTTGTGCGGGATCGGCAGGATCTGATGCAGCAAACGCGGCATAAGATCGCGGGCCGGGTTCAGGCCAGGGCCGGTCGGACCGCCGAGCGAGCACACGAGGCCCCACACGATGAAACCGACGACGATCGAGGCGGACGCGTAGTTCGACTTGCCCCACTGCAGCTCGAGGCAGCACAGCGCGCCGAGCACGAGGATGAGGGTACCGAAGAACTCGTTGATGAAGTAGTTGCGACGCGTTGCGTAAGCGTCGGTGGTGCAGAAGGTACCGAGGATGGATTCCGCGTTCTCGGTCTCCTTGTAGTGCGGGTAGTAGCATACGTACACCACGAGCTGGCCGACAGCGGCACCGAGCAGCTGGGCGATGATGTACGGGGCGACCTGGCTCCACGGGAACATGCCGTTGACGGCCTGGGCGATCGTCATGGCCGGGTTGATCTGTGCGCCGGATACGCCGCCGAACATGAGCACAGGGAACATAACGCCGAAACCGTAGCCCATGGCGATGTTGAGCCAGCCCGCGTTATGACCCTTCGTGTTCTTCAGCTCGACGTTGGCCACAGCGCCGTTGCCGAAGATCATCAGAATGGCTGTGCCTACAAATTCCGCAGCCACTTTGGTAAAGAGTGAGTACTCCACTTACAATGCCTTATCTTCTCTTGAACATTTCGCGATATGGAGCGGAATGCTGTATAGACAATCTCTCTCGTGCCGAATAATCGATACAAAATATACGAACCGGCACACATTTAACGTAGCACTTGGCACTGTCAAGAACGGACGGCATCTCGAATACGGCAAACGGCCGGTTCCGCGCGGAATCCGGCCGTCATGCCCATTGATATTGTTTATATTTTCAATCGTCGACTATTCGGCGATCAACTTGCGTACATCGTCCGTCATGTCGGCGAGCGTCACGCCGTTTTGCGCGAGCAACTGGGCCGGCACGTAACGGTCGGGGAACGACTTTTGGATGCCGTAATTCTTCACGCGCATCGCGGTCGGACCGTAGAAGGACGCGATTTTCTCGCCGAATCCGCCCTGCAGCTGACCGTCTTCAAGCGTCAGGACGAGCGTGTGGTCGCGCTCGAGGTCGGCGAGCATGGCCGTGTCGAGTCCCGTGATGAACTTCGGGTTGATCAGCGTCGCGTCAATGCCGAGCTCCTCGTTCAGGCGCTTGGCAAGGCTTTCGGCAAACGGGAAGAAGTCGCCGATGCCGACGATGGCCACGCCCGAACCGCGGTGCGTCATCGAGAACGTGTTGAGCTTGGAGTAGTCCGTGGTGTCCTTGACACCCGTAACCACCATGCCCGTGGCGGGCACGCGGATCGCGACGGGATGGTCGCGCTGCGTGGTGGCCCATTCCAGCATGGCCACGTATTCCTCGGCGCAAGTTGGCGCCAAGTAGACGAGGTTCGGAATGTTGCCCATCATCGCGATGTCGCACAGACTCAGGTGCGTCACGTCGTTCATGCCGTAGACGCTCGAGGAGAAGTCGAGCAGCACGGCCGGATTGTCGTTGATACACAGGTCCTGCATGATCTGGTCGTAGGCGCGCTGTACGAACGTGCCCGAGAACGCGTAGACGGGGATCGCGCCGTTCTTCGCGAGCCCCGAAGCCATGGCGACGGCCGTCTCCTCGGCGATGCCGACGTCCACGAACTGCTTGCCGGCCTTGTCGCGGCGTTCCTTTGTGAAGTTGACCACCATCGGCGTACCCGACGTGATGACCACGAAGCGCGGATCATGCTCGATCTTGTCCATAAGCCACTGGGCGCTCAACTTCTCATAGGAAGCCAGTTCGTCGGCCGCGGCGCTCGCGTTGTTCGCGGCGGCCGTGGCGGCCTGCACTTCGTCGAGTTTGCCGGCGGCCGCGTGCACGGTCTTGCCCGTGGCGATGTCGAACGGATTGTGCCAGTGCCAGATTTCCTTGTGCGTTTCCGCCGGTTCGTAGCCCAGGCCCTTTTCGGTGCAAATGTGCAGCACGACGGGGTGGTCGATGTCTTTAAGCTCGCGCAGGGCGGCGATGAGTTCCTCGACATTGTTGCCGTCCTTGAGGAAGCGGTAGTCGAAGCCCATGGCCGTGAAGTAGTTCGTGCTGGCCACGCCGTTGCCCTCGCGCAGAGCCTTGAGGTTCTTGTACAGGCCGCCGTGGTTTTCCGCGATCGACATGCCGTTGTCGTTGACAATCGTGATGAAGTTCGTGCCCATTTCGCCCACGACGTCGAAGCCTTCGAACGCTTCGCCGCCGGAAAGCGAGCCGTCGCCGATCACGGTGACCACGTTGTAGTGGTCGCCTGCCAGATCGCGTGCCTTGGCCAGGCCGCTGGCCAACGAGATGGACGTGGACGTGTGGCCGATGTTGAACCAGTCGTGTTCGCTTTCCTCGGGGTTCGTGAAGCCCGAGTCCTCGTCGTACTTGCTCGGATCGGTAAACGCTTCGCGGCGGCCCGTGATGATCTTGTGCGCGTAGCTCTGGTGGCTTACGTCGAAGACGAGACGGTCCACGGGCGAGTTGAACACGTAGTGCATGGCGATTTCAAGCTCCACCGTGCCCAGATTCGGGCCGACGTGGCCGCCATGGGCCGCCAGCTTCGTAATGAGTACCTGGCGGATTTCCTTGGCGAGTTCGCCGAGTTCATTCTCGGGGATCTTCTTGAGATCCGCAGGCGAGTTGATGCTGTCCAAAAGCATGGATTGCTGCCCTTCTACGATGTGTGCTGAATATACAAAAAACCCAGTCCGAAGACTGGGTTTCATTTGTGCCCCCTCAGGGATTCGAACCCTGGACACGCTGATTAAGAGTCAGCTGCTCTAACCAACTGAGCTAAAGGGGCAAGCTCAGTAATCTCCGTGCAATATACATTACATGAAGAAGTGCCCCCTCAGGGATTCGAACCCTGGACACGCTGATTAAGAGTCAGCTGCTCTAACCAACTGAGCTAAAGGGGCAAGTTAGTAGTCGTTAAGACCAAGAGATAAATATACTCAGAATCTCCAAAAACGCAAAGACGGCGTGTCGCGCTATTTGAGATCCACGGCCAGACAGTCGTTCGCCGTGTATCCGTTCGCGCCGCACCAGTTCGTCGCGTCCGTCTCGCTCGCGAACGATTCGCCCGACAAAATCACGTAATAGCTCGCGTCATGGCCGTGCTTCGTATACGTGGGATAATCGCTGCCCCATACGATCAGCGCCTGCGGATGCTTGCTTTTCAAGCTCAAGAAATGTTCGTAAATATCCGCGTATTTCCAGATCTTGCCCTCCACATCCATGTCGTAGCGTTTGCTCGAAAGCTGCGTGGTGTAGATGGAGTAGAAATCGGACGCCGTCGACTTGTCATGGTCGAGCTGCCAATTGAGTGCCAGATGCGCGTAACGTTCCGCATCCGACGGATCAATATCGCGAGCGCCGAACGCGCCGTTGACATCTGCGGCACGGCCGAACCCCTCTTGATCGAATTTCACGCTCGTATCAAGTCGGGACGGTTCCAGCTCGGTTACCGCACGCCAATATTGGGTCGGCTTGAACGCGAGTTCCGTGGTCAGCTTGCCGTCCTTATAAGACACGTCACGTTTGGAAAAATCGAAAATTCCGGCGGCGATTGTGTCGTTACTACTATCAGTAAGCACGATTTGCACACCGTCCGACTTCAACGGCGCATTTTCGCAGGAACTTGCGTTCCACTGCACGGTGGCCACCAAATTCGATCCGTCACGGCGCACCTGTTTCGTGATGAGTTCCGGAACGGCCGTACACGGCTGCGGCTCCTCTTTTTTCGTATCTTTGTCTTTTTCAGTCGCGGACAGCGCCTTGTCGGAAGAGTCGCCGCCATCCGTTTTCTCGTCGACCTCCACGGTCTCCTTGGAGAATTCGGCGACAGCTTGGGATTCGGCGTGGCTGTCGCTCCACATACGCCACCCCACGAACGCGCACAATGCGAGCGCGAGCACGGCCAGCGTCACGAACAGCCATACGGGCTTTTTCCGCGCCACTTCAGCGGATTGAGGAGGATCTTGCACCACGAAATCCTGCGGAACATAGACGGGCGGAATATCGGCCGTAATATGCGGCTCGGCCGCGGGAGGAGCCGCGGTATCGAATGACGGCTGCGCAGTATTAGGTACAGGAATCGGCGTCGTCATATCGGCCGGCGGCTGCGCCACCGGACGCGGCGCACCGCACGATGTACAAAACTTGCCACCATCTTCAAATTTTGAACCGCAATGTTCACAAAACATGGCCACTCCCCTCTCGTGACCATCCACGCTAGCGAAAAACGCGCGCGCTTTGCGAAAATCCTCACGTAGTGAGAGGAATCCCTGACAGGTGTCCAATGTGCGGACGCATGTTCCCAGTGTGGACGGCACTATTGCCTTTCCACAAGCGCCATCGTTACCATGCATCCATACGCATGGCACCGGCATGCCTTGTTCCTCATGCGAGGATTTGCGGACGAAGGGGTTCGTGCCACGCCTGCCGCCGCGCCAGAGAAGAGGAAGAGATCATCATGTATTGTTCCCATTGCGGATCATCACTCAGTGAGACCGCCAAATTCTGCGGATCGTGCGGGACGCCGGTCCAAGTGACACCGGCCGGGCAAGCGGAGGATACCGCTCAAATGCAGCCTTCGGTCCAGGAGCAGCCAGTACCACAACCCGAAGCTCCCGAACAGGAAACGGTATTGCAGGAGACTGTGGTCATCGCGACTTCCAACACGGAAAGCGACGCTTCGAGCGACGCGTCCGCAGTGGAACCGGCGACTGAACCCATCCCTCAGATGCCCAAGCCGGCCACGCCGCCGCCCGCCGATCCTCCAAGCGTTGCGGCCATGCCAGATGCGGGAATGCCGGGCCAGCCGGGACAGTCCCCGCAGCTGTTCACGAATCTCAAGCAGCCCGCGGTCGCGCGATCAATCGGCGTTTCGCTGGGTATCGGCATCGGGGCTGCCGTGGCGCTCGCCCTTATCACGGCGCTGTTCTTCACGATGGCCGCTTCCAGCTCACTGCAGCTGGAAATGCTGGGCGATATTCCGTATGCCGAGTCGCTGCTTAACGGCAATAGTTTCCTTACGCTCGCCATCTATCTGCTGGCGCTGGGCATGGGCGGAAGTGCAAATTTCTCGGCAAGCAGCCTGCTGACTTCCAGCATGGGCGCCTCCGTGTCGCTACCCGTTTCGCTGATCGGTGTGGCGTTGGTGGTAGGCGCGGCATTCGGTGCATACCGTGTGGCCCGCACTACGGCCATCGCCTACCGCTGGACGGGCTTGGCCTGTTCGGCGTTGGTGGGACTTGCCTCGGCCGCCGTGGTATTCGCGCTCGGGTTGCTGTTCTCCACAAGTGGTTCGGTCGATGTGCTTGGCACCAGCGCCGCGTCGATTTCTCTTTCGAGCGCCACCTTTGGCACGTTCTTCATGACCTTCCTGTTGGGCACGCTTGGAGCGAGCGCCGGCTATGCGTTGGCGCAATACGCTTATGACGCGCCCCATGTGTTCGCGGCCTGCTGGCGTTGGGCGCATCGCACCCGCGGATGGGTCCGTACTGTGGTGGACGCCGCATGGATCTATACGCTGTGGTTCGGGGCATTACTGGTGGTGCTGCTCATTCTGGCAGTGTTGGGCAATTCGGAAAGCGCTTCCGCGTTGCTGACGCTTCCCGTACTGCTGCCCGCATTGTTGTACTATCTCATCGCGTTCGTGAGTTTTGGCAGCGTGGGCGCCATGGGGCAATCCTTCTCATTCGCCACGGTGAACAATCTTGCGGCCATGGACGAGAGTATGGCGACATTGCGCAACGTCATGGTGGTGTTCCTGATCATTTTCGTAATCGCAACCGTGTATATCGGCATGCGCACGGCGGCCCGCAACATGTATGATCCCGCGTACAAGGGTTGGCAACATTCATGGAAGGCGCCCGTAGCCATGCTCGTCATATGGCTTGCGGCCACGTACCTGTTCCTTCCGGTTCGTGCGGTCGGACAGACAATCGGGCTCTCCCCCACTTATGCGCTGATCGCCGCGATCTGGATGTTTGGCGCTGAAGCGGTGGCGCTTACATTCGGTGAGCAGGCCGTACGCGCGATGACATCGCTATGGAAGATTTTTGTGGGTGCCACGGTTCGTCCCACTCCGGAAACGGTAACGGCGCACCGCATCGCTTGCGGTGGCCCGCAGCGCAAGGCCGCTGCCGCCGCAACTATGGGTACCGCTGCAGGCGTTTCCGTGTCAGGTTCGCCGTCCGCTGCGCCAGCCGCGCCCGGCACATCCGCTGCCGCTTCAGCCGTCTACTCCCAGACCGCCGCATCCGCAGCACCGATTACTCAACCGACCGCGGCTCCCGCAACCGCACCCGTATTCCCGGCCGAGTCCGCGCCTGCCGCGACCAAGCCGATGTCCGCCAAGCAAAAGCGCAACATCATCATTGGATGTAGTATCGGCGCCGCGATTGTCGCGCTTCTCATTACGGTCAGCACACTCAACGCAACCGTATTCTCGCCCAAGTCGGCGGCACAAGAGTATTTGCAGGCGCTGGAATCGGGCAATTATGACCAGGCGCAGTCCATCGTCTCCCCGCAATTAACGAAGGACCAAAGTGCGTTACTCACTTCGAAGGCCGCGCATGAAACCGCTCGAATCTCGAATGTGCACATTACGGGCACACAAAACGCAGGCGCTAGCAAGACGGTGTCGTTCACATACTCGCTGAACGGCTCCTCGCACGACGGTTCCGTGACACTCGTCAATGAAGGCCGCAAATTCGGCGTCTTCAACAATTGGGAAATTACACAACCGTTGACGCACGAGATCACCATAAGCGTGCCGCCGATCGTCTCGTCGATCAAAGTGAACGGCGTACCCGTTTCACAGGAAAACGCGTTCCGTTCGTCGGACGATACGTGGACGTTCAAGGTGTATCCGGGCGCGTATGAAATTACCGCGGACGATTCGGACTACTACAGCGCCGCGCCCGTGACAATTTATACGGCCGAACAGGAGAGCGCTTCCGTACTGAAAGTGACACCGTCTTCGCATCTCGAAGACGAGATCAACACGCAGATCGCCAACTATCTGGACACGTGCGCGAAGTCCACGGACTCGGAGCCGCAGGGCTGCCCGTTCTCGTACTACACATGGTCGTCGTCGAACTACCGCAACTTCTCCTGGAAGATTTCGCAGTATCCGAAAGTCGAGAATTTCAATCTTTCCTCGGGATATTTCAGCGCTTCCAAGGGCGTTGCGGACGTGACGTATGAATACCGTTACTCATATTCGAGCGAGTGGGAACCCGACGACTCCTCGTCCACGTTCTACTTGATCGGAACATTCGAATTGGAGGGAGACGAACTCAAAATTACTGAACTCAATTATTAGCGAATCAACTCTTCATGAATCAACTCCTTGTTTGGTTCACGGGGCCGGCCAATTGCCGCTTGACTACCCTGTCAAGCAAGTAACACCAGCAAGTGGCCGGCCTCCTCATTCACCTCACTCATTCACCTTATCGATGTGCGGAAACACTACCGTTTCCGCACATCTTTTATTGCGCTCTCCTCTATAAAACCGCGGAATTCCAGCTTTCATGAGCTTGGTAATGAATGGCTGGCGCGCTTTTACTTCGGAAAAATCGAATCGCACAATCGTGTCCACGTGACAGTCATACAGCTCGCGCTCGCGCTGCGACTCGTCGTGCGCCACATGAATCGCGGACCGGCCATGCGTCATCTCGGGATTCTCGTATTTTTCCCGACCGTCCAACTCGCCGACCACTACACGCTGTGAGCCGTCCCGACCCACGATTTTCCAACGGAAATCCACGCGGATACGACGGTGCGCGCCACTGTTCCCGTTTTCCGGATACCACACTTGCAATTCGGGGATCTGGAAACCTTGTTCGATCATGACGGCCCGTGTGAACGACTCCCCGCCGTTGTCTGACCTGGGATCCGTATATTCAAGCAGCCGGTCGATGCGTTCACGCGCGCCGCGCAGCCGTTGGCCGGCACGCAGCACATCTGTGGCGCTCACTTGCGTTAGCCGGAATGCCGAGTCCCACACGACAAGCGCCAGTACGAAAGGCAGCAATAGCGCACAATCAACAAGTGTGCGTGCGGCTTGCGTCACGTGGCATCCGTTGCGCTCGTCAATATGTTCGCCGTCCGATGCGATCGGTATGACTCTCCACGCACCTTTGTTCAGTTGCACAATACTGGCGCGGCTTGCGGGATGCGCCGAGGAACATACGGTGAACAGTCCGCGCCGATGTGCGGAAAACGGTACTTCCCATCCATACAGTTGCGCCGCTGTGGGACCGGCAAATATGAGATCCGCATCGAGTATGCACAGCGCTTTAGCCATATATTGCACTTGCTGACTGGGCGTGAGTCGCGCCCACGACTGCGTCTCGCAAAATAGATGCGGCAGAGGACACACGAGTTCGCCGGTCTGCTCGCGCCTGTGCACCGCGGACTGCAGCTTCGCACTGTTCGCAATCGCACACCGACGATCATGCCGCGCCTCTTCCAGCGCCGTTATTATTTGGGGATACGGTCTCATGCATCCATCGTCGTACGACGGCCCGCTTTCTTCCACTTTCATGAAGGCTTGTGCACAAACGGCCTCCCCCATGCGGTCGTTGTGCACTGCCCGTATCCGAATCCACCCATCCCTTTATTCAGTCCCCTACTCAGCCGACTTCCAAATGTATCTTTCACTTACCTTTATTTATCTTTTCTGTACGGTCGGTTCTGTATCCGCACTTTTCGACCGTAGAAATACGCAGATTATGTCTTAGCCGCGTAAATATACGCAGGTTCCTTCTTAGCCGCGCTTTTCGTGCGTAAAAATACGCGGTTCCCCCATTAGGTGCATAAAAATACGCAATTTACTTCTTACCCGCGTAAAATGCTCATGTACGGTAAGGAAGCAAGCAACCGAAAACAAGAGATAGACCGCCAGCACTACACTATTCCGAACCAAAGACCAAAAGATAAGCATTGTGGGAAAATCTAAACTTTTGGATTTTCCTACAATGCCAACTACGGCGGAATCCCTCCCACTCCTTATATCTTTCTGTATACATTGAATTTGTATTTAGTAAAATGCAGACAACACCACGGATCGGCTTTTGGTTGGACAATTCCAACCAAACACCACAGCAGACAGCAGAAAACATTCTGAACGCTAGGAAGCCGGTATGATTGTTACATATAAGGGGAAGAAAAATTTCTTTTAGGTACTTGCTTTCCTAAAACTGATGTGATACAATGATTTAATCCAGAAAAGGAGTAAAAAATATGCGGCAAGGTATTCTTAAATAAAACTATAATCAAATAGTGGGAACAAAGGATTATGATAGCTCCTTTTGTAGGGGCTTAGTTTTTTGTACCCAATTTAAGAATACTTTTGCCTTATCAATTTTGACATATCCCCAAAAACAGCAATCACAAACAGGTGTATGCTGTATATGTGTATGTCCGCAACTTATAATCCCCAGTGGTAAAAGTATTTTACTGCTGGGGATTTTTATGCCCTTTGGGGCTGTAAAGGGAGGACAATCACATGAAAATAATCAATATTGGAATTCTTGCCCATGTAGACGCTGGAAAGACGACCTTGACGGAGAGCCTGCTATATGCCAGCGGAGCCATTTCAGAACCGGGGAGCGTCGAAAAAGGGACAACGAGGACGGACACCATGTTTTTGGAGCGGCAGCGTGGGATTACCATTCAAGCGGCAGTCACTTCCTTCCAGTGGCACAGATGTAAAGTTAACATTGTGGATACGCCCGGCCACATGGATTTTTTGGCGGAGGTGTACCGCTCTTTGGCTGTTTTAGATGGGGCCATCTTGGTGATCTCCGCTAAAGATGGCGTGCAGGCCCAGACCCGTATTCTGTTCCATGCCCTGCGGAAAATGAACATTCCCACCGTTATCTTTATCAACAAGATCGACCAGGCTGGCGTTGATTTGCAGAGCGTGGTTCAGTCTGTTCGGGATAAGCTCTCCGCCGATATTATCATCAAGCAGACGGTGTCGCTGTCCCCGGAAATAGTCCTGGAGGAAAATACCGACATAGAAGCATGGGATGCGGTCATCGAAAATAACGATGAATTATTGGAAAAGTATATCGCAGGAGAACCAATCAGCCGGGAAAAACTTGCGCGGGAGGAACAGCAGCGGGTTCAAGACGCCTCCCTGTTCCCAGTCTATCATGGCAGCGCCAAAAATGGCCTTGGCATTCAACCGTTGATGGATGCGGTGACAGGGCTGTTCCAACCGATTGGGGAACAGGGGGGCGCCGCCCTATGCGGCAGCGTTTTCAAGGTTGAGTACACCGATTGCGGCCAGCGGCGTGTCTATCTACGGTTATACAGCGGAACGCTGCGCCTGCGGGATACGGTGGCCCTGGCCGGGAGAGAAAAGCTGAAAATCACAGAGATGCGTATTCCATCCAAAGGGGAAATTGTTCGGACAGACACCGCTTATCAGGGTGAAATTGTTATCCTTCCCAGCGACAGCGTGAGGTTAAACGATGTATTAGGGGACCAAACCCGGCTCCCTCGTAAAAGGTGGCGCGAGGACCCCCTCCCCATGCTGCGGACGACGATTGCGCCGAAAACGGCAGCGCAAAGAGAACGGCTGCTGGACGCTCTTACGCAACTTGCGGATACTGACCCGCTTTTGCGTTGCGAAGTGGATTCCATCACCCATGAGATCATTCTTTCTTTTTTGGGCCGGGTGCAGTTGGAGGTTGTTTCCGCTTTGCTGTCGGAAAAATACAAGCTTGAAACAGTGGTAAAGGAACCCTCCGTCATTTATATGGAGCGGCCGCTCAAAGCAGCCAGCCACACCATCCATATCGAGGTGCCGCCCAACCCGTTTTGGGCATCCATAGGACTGTCTGTTACACCACTCTCGCTTGGCTCCGGTGTACAATACGAGAGCCGGGTTTCGCTGGGATACTTGAACCAGAGTTTTCAAAACGCTGTCAGGGATGGTATCCGTTACGGGCTGGAGCAGGGCTTGTTCGGCTGGAACGTAACGGACTGTAAGATTTGCTTTGAATACGGGCTTTATTACAGTCCGGTCAGCACGCCGGCGGACTTCCGCTCATTGGCCCCGATTGTATTGGAACAGGCATTGAAGGAATCGGGGACGCAGCTGCTGGAACCTTATCTCTCCTTCATCCTCTATGCGCCCCAGGAATACCTTTCCAGGCTTATCATGATGCACCGAAATACTGTGCCACCATCGAAACGGCCCAGGTAAAAAAGGATGAAGTTGTCTTTACTGGCGAGATTCCCGCCCGCTGTATACAGGCATACCGTACTGATCTGGCCTTTTACACCAACGGGCGGAGCGTATGCCTTACAGAGCTGAAAGGATATCAGGCCGCTGTCGGTCAGCCGGTCATCCAGCCCCGCCGTCCAAACAGCCGCCTGGACAAGGTGCGCCATATGTTTCAGAAGGTAATGTAAAGATACATAATCGTCAAGACGGCAACAATCAGAAGTTATGGAGGGTAACAATGGAATATAGTAAGGAAGATTTAATGGAAGCAAAAAAGCAAATACGCAGGTTTCTCCTTATCAGCACTTTTTGTGCGTGAAAATCTGCAATTTACTAGTTAGACGACGATTATTCACGTGAATTTTTGCAGATTACTAGTTAGTTGCAGTTTTTAGTCGAGACACGCCGCGGAACGCGAATGAAACTTGCAGTTAAGACGTTATTTGCAGTTTTTCACGTGAATAATCGTCGTATTAGTCGTTATTTGCAAATATTCACGCAATAAAACTGCAGTTAACGGGTAATCCGCGTATTTTTACGCGACTAATAAGCAAACTGCAAAATTTAACGGTCAAAAAGTGTGAATCACGAGCAATCTGCGTATTTTTACGCGACTAATAAGGAAACTACAAATATTAACGCACGAAAAGCGCGGATAAGGAGAAACTTGCGTATTTTTACGCGGGTAAGGAGCAACCCGCAGATTTTTACGCAACAAAAGTGCGATTAAGAAGAAAACCACACATACAAAAAGGCCCTCCGGCCAAACGGCCAAGAGGACCTTCAATGCTTAAGCTCAGACTCATTAGTCTGAAGTCAGAAAAGAATCTGACAGACCAATCACTCAGCGACGACCTTCAGCGCGAAGGTGGCGGTGATTTCAGGATGCAGGGCGACGGTCACCGGGAACTCGCCGGTCGTCTTGATGACGGCGGTCTCGATGGACTTCGGATCCACAGCCACCGGCAGCAGAGCAGCAATCTTGTCAGCGGAGATGCCGCCGAACAGCTTGCCGGACTCGGAAACCTTGGCTGCGATTTCGAAGGTCTTGCCTTCGATCTGGGACTTGGCGGCAACGGCGTCTTCACGCGTTGCGGCGGCGCGAGCCAGGCGAGCCTTCTTCATGGCTTCAGCCTGAGCGGCGGCCTTCTTCGTCCACAGGAAAGCCATGCCCTGAGGAATCAGGTAGTTGCGAGCGTAGCCGGCCTTAACGGTCACCACGTCGCCAGCGTTGCCGAGGTTGGCAACGGACTTGGTAAGAATGATCTTGGAATCAGCCATTTTGAATTCCTCCTAAACTCAGCGACCCGTAGTTGCGTACGGCAGCAGAGCCATTTCGCGGGCGTTCTTGATGGCCTTGGCGATCTGGCGCTGTTCCTGAACGGTCACACCGGTGATGCGACGGGAACGAATCTTGCCGCGGTCCGAGATGAACTTGCGCAGCAGGGCGACGTCCTTGTAATCGATCTCGGTGACCTTGGCGGCCTTCAGTGGATTCGGCTTCTTCTTAAACGGCTTGACCGGTGGCTGCGGCCTCTTGCGTGACATCTTGATGTCTCCTTATTTACAAATGAATGATGTGTTGAAAATGCTCAGTAATCAGATCAATCGGATCAGAATTCCGGTTCGTCGTTGGACGAGCCGAAATCGGAGCCGCCGAACGATCCGAAGGAAGCTCCGGAATCGGACGAGCTCCACGGGTCGGTGGCCGGAGCGTTGTTCTGGGCTTGCGGAGCACCGTAAGTGGATCCGCCATTGTAACCGCCATTACCAGCGTTGAATCCGTTGTTACCGCCGTTGTATCCGCCGTTGCCGCCATTCGCGTTGCGGTTGTAGCCGCCGCTCGATGGCGTGCGCGTTACCGACGCCGTCGCGTAACGCAGGGACGGACCGATTTCGTCCACGGTCAGTTCGATAACCGAACGGTTTGAACCGTCCTGGGCCTGGTAATTGCGCTGGGACAGGCGTCCCGTCGCGATTACGCGCATGCCCTTGTGGAGGCTTTCCGCGCAGTGCTGGGCCAGATCGCGCCATGCGGTGCAACGCATGAACAGCGCGGTGCCGTCCTCAAACTGTCCGGAATTGCGGTTGTAGGTTCGCGGTGTGGATGCGATCGTGAAGCTTGCGAGGGTCGCGCCGTTTCCGGTGGTCCTCAGTTCAGGATCGGCTGTGAGATTGCCCACTATGGTAATGACTGTTTCGCCTGCCATGACGTTCCTTACCTTGGTTGATGTGCGATTGCTGGGCTGAAAAGAGCTGAAAGATCAGATCACTTACGAATGATCTTGGTGCGAACGATGGAATCGTTCAGGTTCAGCAGACGGTCGAGTTCGTCGCTGTCAGCCGGGGTGGCAGTGTACGTCACGACGACGTAGTTGCCTTCGGTCTTGCCATCGATCTCGTAAGCCAGCTTGCGGCGGCCCCAGATATCGATATCTTCAACAGCGCCACCATTCTTGGTGACAGTTTCCATGTACTGGTTGGTCAGCTTCTTCAGACCGTTCTCATCCATTTCAGGATTAGCGATGAACATGAGTTCATACTTGTGTGCAGACATCACCCACCTCCTTCGGACTCAATGGTTGTGGTCTTTCCACAACAGGAGTGTGTTTGCAAAATGCCGGCAGCCGCCCGCCGTCCATACGTAAAGTGCATTTGGGCATGGCAAAGCCAGCAACTTTCCTAGCGTAACGTATTGAGAGGACAGTCGCCACGCCCTCCCGCGTTCACGTTATGGGCGTCACGCGCAAACATGTCGAGATGTCCCTTAATGCACATACATGCTCATTGCTATTATGTTGTCTGTTTTCTGACGGCCGTTATATCCATTGCAAAACAATGGGAAAGGTGAATTATGTCTGCAATTCTCGAGGGCGTTCCCAATAAGAAACTGGCTTTGGTCACGGGACGCGCCTACCCCGAGCAGGCCGAGGACACCGCCAAGTATTTGGGCACCGACGTTCTGGAAACCACCGCATACGACTTTGCCAATGGCGAGATGTATGTCCGCTTTACTGAACCGGTTCGCGGATCAGACATTTTCATTATGCAGGCCCATACCGAGCCTATCAACAAGTGGATCATGGAGCAGTTGATCATGATCGACGCCGCCAAGCGCGCGTCCGCTCGCTCCATTACGGTGGTGGCGCCGTTCTTGGGCTATTCTCGTCAGGATAAGAAGCATCAGGGCCGCGAGCCGATCACCGCCCGCCTGGTGTTCAATCTCTTCCGTACCGCTGGCGCCGACCGTGTCATGACGGTCGATCTGCACGCCGCCCAAGAGCAGGGCTTCTTCAATGGCCCGGTCGACCACTTGACCGCCATGCCCGTGCTGCTCGACTACATGTCCAAGCGCATCGATCCGGAAAACACCACGATTGTTTCCCCGGATGCCGGCCGTATCAAGGTTTCTGAACAGTGGGCCGCCAAGCTTGGAGGTCTGCCGCTCGCGTTCATCCACAAGACGCACGACATCACGCGTCCGAACCATGTGGAAGCGCACGGCATTATCGGCGAGGTCGAGGGCCGCGATTGCGTGGTGATCGACGACATGATCGATACCGCCGGCACGATCACGCAGGCCGTCAAGACGCTCAAGGACCGTGGAGCCAAGTCCGTGACGCTCGTCGCCACGCACGGTTTGCTGTCCGGCCCGGCCGTGGAGCGTTTGCGTGATTCGGGAGCCAAGGAGATCGTGCTTACCGATACCGTTCCGATTCCGGAAGAGAAGCGCCTCGACAATATGACGATCCTTTCGATCGCGCCGCTGCTGGCCGCCGGTATCCGTTCCGTATTCGAGTCGCGTTCCGTGACGACGCTGCTCAACGGTCTTCCGGAGGATATCCGTACGCGCTCGATTTATGCGTGAGTTTGATCGACATATATAAATAAATAGTCGGCATATATATATTATATATATAAATATAAGGAGAGCCGGTCTGGCAATGGGTTCCAGACCGGCTCTTTATTATTCACAAGGTCGGCATCTACGATTCGTCCGATCTATCGATCATCAATCAGACGCAAGATCCGACAAGACTTTCGATCACTTGTCCTCGAAGGCTTCGCGAATCTGCGCGGCGTTGCCGTACGAGGCCTGTGCGCCGTAAGAGGTCGCGGCGTATGCGGACACGTAGGAAGCGAGTTCCGCGGCTTCGCTGAGGGACATGTCGGAGGCGAGACCGGCGAGCACGGTGCCCATGAAGGAGTCGCCGCAGCCCGTGGTATCGACCGCGTGCACGTGCACGGGAGCGATGCGGTGGACCTGCTCGTCGCTCGTGGCGTCAAGCACCACGGAACCGTCGCCGCCCAGCGTCACGATGGCCTGGTCGTAGCCGAATTCCTGCATCTTGGCGAGCGCGAAGTTCCAGTCGAAACCGCTCCAGTCGTCGTTTTCCGGCTCTTCGATCTGCAGCAGCTGGGCCATCTCATGCTCGTTGACGAGCAGGATGTCCGAGTTGTCGACAAGATCCTTCGGCAGCGACGGACGGAACGGGGAGTTGTTGAGCAGTACCTTGACGCCCGCGTCGTGGCACATCTTGGCGGCGGCCGTGACGGTTTCAATCGGGCTTTCGAGGCACAGGCCCAGTACCTTGGAGGCGGTCAGCGCCTTCTTCTCGGATTCCACGTATTCCACGGTCACGTGGGCGTTGGAGCCCGGAGAGTATACAATGGCGTTCTCGCCATTGGCGTCCACGGTAATGACGGTGGTGCCGGAGGGGCCGAGAACCTTGCGCACGTGCGTCGTGTTCACGCCGGCCTCGCCGAGCTTGGCGAGCAGGAAATCGGCGTTGCCGTCGGAACCGACGGCGCCGAACATCTGCACCTTGGCGCCAATACGCGCGGCGGCAGCGGCCTGGTTGCCGGACTTGCCTCCCGGAAGCACCTGCAGCGGACCGCCGTTGACGGTTTCGCCCGGCTTCGGCAGACGTTCGGTGGTGACCGTGTAGTCAGCGTTCATGGAACCAACCACGGACACGGTACCGTAAATGGTATCGAGTGCAGCGAGCGGAGTCTTCGCAGTCATAATTGATCCTTTCGTGCCGTTGCCGGCGGTATGGTGCCGGCGGCGCCGACCCAGAATGCAGCGGTTCGCGCGGGCGAACCGGATAAATAAAGTCTTGATGATCGATTGCGTAAGTGAGCAAACGCCGCGATCGAAACGGGCTTGGTCACGAGAAAAGTATTGTTCCAGCGGCGTTCCGCCGTTACGCAAACCGGCGGAGGGCCGCTGGAACATGGCTATCAGAGATATGTTCTCACTTTGCGGCAGCCACGAGGTTGCCAATGCGAGTCATGAATTCGTCGAGGAAGCGCGGAACGTCAACCTTGACGGCGACCTTCATGGTCTTGACCGGATCGTTGAGGCGGTCCGTGTCGCCGATCGTGCGGCCACGCGTCGGGCCGTCCACGTCGACCTTCATGTTGATGTCGAGGCATTCCACGAGCGTCGGGTCGATGGCCACAGCCACCGCCAGCGGATCGTGCAGACCGCAGCCGTGCAGCGTCGGGGCCGTGGTCTCGTAAGCCTTGATGTAGTAGTCCGTGATGTCGGCGATCTTGCCGGCGGCGTAGGTGTCCTTCTCGCGCCACACAGCGGTGTCCTTGTACGTCAGCAGCGTCTGCAGCGTCACGTCCAGGCCGACCATCGTGGCCGGAATGCCGGAGCGGAACACGAAGTTGGCGGCGTCCGGATCCTGGGAGATGTTGGCCTCGGTCCAAGCGTTCACGTTGCCCGGAACCGTCAGGGCGCCACCCATGAGCACCACTGCGCCGATTTCGTCCACGATTTCCGGAGCCTTCTTGATGGCGGCGGCGAGGTTGGTCTGCGGGCCGGTCGGCACGTAGATGAGGTCCTTGCCGTACTTCTTGACGGATTCGATGATGAAGTCGACAGCCGGCGTCTCTTCCACGGAACGCTCGGAATCTTCGATTTCCACATCGCCGATGCCGTTGTCGCCATGAATGAAGGCGGATACCGGAAGGACTTCGAATTCCTCTTCCGTGAAGCTGGCGTGGGACAGGCCTGCGAACACCGGAACCTCCGGGTGGCCGAGCAGGTCGAGAATGGCCAAAGCGTTGCGCACGCCCTGCTGTACGAGCACGTTACCGTAGGTGCCCGTAATGCCGATCAGGTCGACCTCGGGGCTGCCGAGGGCATAGCAAATGGCGAGCGTATCGTCTACGCCCGTGTCCAAATCAAGAATCATTTTCTTCTTGCTCATAGTGTGCGCCTTTCTCCGTTGTGAGGCTCTCCGTCTCCGTTGACTATTCTCACTACTGTGTGTGAGCTAGCAAGTTGGTAAAACGTTTTACCAGACAATGCTTAATACTAGGTCAGTTGCTATTAATTGTCAAAAAGCGAAACCCGTTCGGCGTTTCGTCACTGAAACCCTCCTCACGTCTCCCCATCATACGCTTATATCGGCATGACGGGGGCGTGATTCACTGTATGGTCACTGCTGAATGTTCTGCAGTTCCAAGTGCGAGGCCTGAACGGCCTTCGCCGCATAGCGCAGTGCGGCCGTCGTGTTGATCACGTCGTCGTTGTAGATCATAAGCAAATCGGCCGTGTTCATCAACGCGTCCGTGGAGCTTTCAGGAGAGCACTCGGGCTTGTCGGGCAAAGAATCGACGCGCGAGATGGCCTCGGCCAAATCGTTGAGCGTATTGGGATCCGCCACGTCGGAAGAAGAATAGGCCGCGCGCTGCTTCGCGTCGGCGAGCGTCTCCTTCATGTCTTGTTCGCTTTCCGTGGCGTTCGCATAATTAGTGGAGCACGTGAGCATGGAAGCCGTATGCAAGTCACGCCGGTAATCGATCACCTTGTACACGGTAAAGAACGCAATGGCCACAACCACGATCGCCGCAATTGCGCCGATAACGATTTTTCGCTCGTTACGGTGCTCTTCCTTCAACAGCGCGGCGTCGTTGTTTTGCGCAGACTCATTCACCTTCTGATCTTCAGATGCGTTGGCCAATGGTGAGGTACCCCTTACAGTCCTTCTCAGCTGTTATTTACCAAAGGAAAAGTATAACTGTTAGGCGGGATCGTGCATAGTATCGGGGGGATATTTATTTGACATTGGTCAAGTGTGTCTTGCAAATCGGACTATTACCGCCCTGCCAGACGTGGCGAGCGCCGCACACCCCCCGTCCCCGGCCCGCGGCAAGCCGCCGCGCATTTCCTTGGAAATTTGCAGTATCCTAGGCACTATATTGGCCTTTGCACAATAGGCATGTGTATCGTGTGAGGCGGCCGGAGAATACTCTTCATACATCACCATTCGAGGGGGCATCGTGCATCGTATAACGCTTAAGGATGTGGCGGCGCAGGCGCAAGTTTCCGTTACTACCGCATCGCTGGTACTCAACGGGCGCCCCGCACGAGTGTCCCGAGACACGCGCGAGCGCATCCTGTCCGCCGCCAAAACGCTCAATTATGTGCCCAACCAGAACGCGCGCAGCCTCGTGACGAAAAAGTCCATGCTTATCGCGCTTATTGTTCCGGACATCGAGAACCTGTTCTTCGCATCGCTCGCACGCCAAATCGAAGCGTCCTGCAAGGCGAACGGCTATTCACTGATCGTGGCGAATTCCAACGATTCACGCGCCAACGAACATGAGCTCATGGTGCGATTGGCGTCCTTGGGTATCGACGGCATGCTGCTGATCGCGGCGCGCGATTCGTATGACCATCTTGAGGACCTGCAGCACGATGTGGAACGCATGGACTGCCCTGTCATGCTCGTCGACCGCCTGTTCGCCGAACAGTGGTGCGACGGTTCGGGGATCGACAATTATTCGGGCGGCCAGTTGGCTGCCGCCTGCCTCGTGGACGCCGGCCACCGTATTATCGGGTGCGTTACGGGCGGCGACCAGCGCGGCAACGCCGCCGACCGTGTGCACGGATTCATGGATTACTTGCGTGATCATGATGTCGCATGCGATCCGAATCTCGAATTCAACGGCCGCTACCGTTTCCGTGGCGGATATGACGCTGCCGACGCGATTATTGACGGCGGCGCTACAGCCGTGTTCTGCTGCAACGATTTGATGGCGGCCGGATTCATGCAACGTTGCGCGGAACGCGGGCTCAAGGTGCCGCAAGACATTTCCGTAATCGGATACGACAATATTTTGGAACGCTACGGATTGTTCCGTGAAATCACGTCCGTCGAGCAGCGCATTGAAGAGCTTGCGGAAAAAAGCTGGGCTCAACTGCATACGCGTATCCAGGAACTGCAGCACGCCGGCAAGAAGCGCGCGGGTTCCGAATCCGCCATTGCCGCTGCCGCCACTGTCGCGGGCGACGCGAATGAAACCGAGGAAGCCGGTTCTGCGGCCGTCACCGTGCACGGCACCGACAAGCCGTGGCTCACGCAAGCGCAGACAATTTTGCTGCAGCCGCATCTCGTGATCCGTTCCACCGTCGGGGAACTGTAACCACATTTCTCTGTAAGTGCAACAACCTCTTCCTTGCCCTTTACAATCCGAGGTAACAGGCAACGAAGGGATTGGCACAATGACACCGCAAGAAGCGAAACAACGCAGTACTTCCATGACCATGGTTCCGACCATGTTCCTCTCGCATTTCGCTCAAGCGTGCGGCAAAGCCAAGGAGCGGTTCGAGAACAACATCGAGTTCCCGTTCGACGAATCGTGGTTCTTCCAGCCGACCGACGTCTATAACCCCTACATGGCGTGGGCAGGTATGGCCATTTGCCTTTCGGGCTACAAGAACGTGCCGTCGAACGACTACCGTTATATTCGCGCCTCGTTCACGAACCTCGGCTGCGAAGACATCGACATCACGAGCTACTACCATCTCAACGACGAGAATCCCATCGGCTTCATGTATAACGTGGACCAGGTGAGCTACGCGTTCGGCCACCGCAAGGTGCGCAACACCGACGGCACCGAACAGGATCTCATGGTCATGATGCTGCGCGGCACGTCGGACACCGTCGAATGGCTGTCCAATTCCGAAGTCGCCGACTCGATCGCCAACGGCGACTACTCGCATGTCCAATACCATGAAGGTTTCCGCAACACCGCGCTCAAGGCGTTCCACGACCTCACGTCTTACACGCAGGCCCACAATCTCGACATGGGCAAGGCGAAGCTGTGGGTAATCGGCCATAGCCGCGGCGCCTCCATCGCCAATGCGATGGCCGCCATCATCGACGAGGACACGACGCTCGGCATGACGCCCGACCGCATGTTCGCCTACACATTCTCGGCCAGCCGCCCCACGCTGCGCACCGACTACAATGCCAAGCAGTTCCGCAACATCTTCAACATCATCAATCCTGAAGACTATATTCCGCGCCTGCCTCCGCACGACTGGGGCATCCGCCGTTTCGGCCGCGACCTGTATCTGCCGACGATCTCCACGCGCTACGCCGACTACACCGCGTATCGCAAGGACTTTTTGCGCATGTTCGCGAAGTGGACGCACATGGATTTCCCGGCTTTCCACGGTAACGCGTACACGAACGCGCTTGAAGCGGAACTGTTCAACATTTGCCCCGACATCGCGCTTATGTACCAGCACAAGCGCTTCTCGCACGCGGGCACATTGACGTTCGCCCAGTATTTCTCGCTGTTTACGGATCTGGCGGCCGTGCAGGGCCACACGCTCGCAGTCGAAGCGGCCAAATTCAGCAAATACGGCGCCGGAACGTTCGAAGACTTCCTCGGCTACTTCATCCACCATCAAATTTTCGGCCACAACGCGCCGGCCGCCCACCAGGAAGAGGGATACCTCATCAAGCTCGCGCTGTGCTGCACGCACAACATCGACATTGAACAGGGCGACATTCCGGACGTCACGCGCGTGACGGCGTACGGACCTGTCAATATCACCGTCAAGAACGCCGCCGGCAATGTCGTCGCACAAATCGAAAAAGGCCGCGTCAACGAGAAGCTGTACGACACGGACGAATTCCTGTCCATGTACGTCAATGAGAAAACCGACGAACGCAGCGTCTGGATCCCGCAGAACAGCGCGTACACCATCGCGCTAACCGCCTATGATCACGGCGAGATCGACATGCGCGAAAGCACGCTCGACGCAATGGGACACACGCTTACGCAAACCTCCTACTCCGCCATTCCGTGCGCCAAGCACGAAACCGTGGACTGGGGCCAGCTCAAGTCCACCTTGCAAGGCCATGAAGCGGGCGCTTGCAACAATCTCAATGTGGACGTCGAAGTGCACGGCGTCGGTAAACTCAAGGACGACGAAGCATTCGTGTCTTCCTACAAAGAAGGCGCGCACACCATGCCGATCCCCGGACCCACGGTCATCTGCGACGCGCGCGGATTCCGCAACGGCACGTACGGAGACCACGCGATCGTGCACGCGCATCATGCCGTCAATGTGAAGTTCCTCGGCTGGTTCGAGCAAGGCGCCGATCCGGACACCGACAAGCCGCTGTATGACAAAGAAACTTACGTATTCCCGCTGCAGGCGGATCGCACGCTTGCGGCATGGTTCAAAAAGAAGTGACCACGCATGATATTCAATTACATCCGCCGGTATGGCAATGATTCGTTCGCCGAGGTGAAGCCGAACGCGATCGATCTGCTCATTTTCTCGGAAATGTCGAATTTCAATTACGACCACGATTATGTGGGCGAGCCGATCGCGCAGGCCATTCAGTCCGCCGTCTTGCCGACGATTACGGATCCGGAAGGCCGCACGATTGTCGCGCTCGACAATAAAGAGGATCTTGAGCTCGCCCAAATGGTCAAGTTGGCGAAGCGGTACAGAAATGTGACGTTCCGCGATTTCCGTGAACATCATGTCGATCATGAGCAGCAGTTCGGTGCGCTTGCCGTGGTTTGTGAAAATGTGCTGTGCGTCGCGTTCCGTGCCACCGATTTGACGGTGACGGGATGGCAGGAGTCGCTCGAACTGTCCATGGACAAGCCGACTGGTTCGCAGACGGACGCGGCGGCGTTCTTGGAGCGCAATTATGCGTCGTGGGACGGTCCGATGGTGATTTGTGGCCATTCCAAGGGCGGCAATTTGGCGGAATATGCGTGCCGCGAGCTGGTGGAGAACCATCCCGAAGCCGCCGACCGCATCCTGTGCATTTGCAGTTTCGACGGCCCTGGATTGGCGCCGCACTATCGCAATACCATGGCGTATGCGCGCATCGCTCCGCTGATCCACACGTTTATCCCGAAGTCGTCGATTGTGGGCAATATTCACGACCATCCGCGCGCGGGACTCGTATATGTGGACAGTTACAAGCCGTTCGTGCAACAGCATTACGTGTACAACTGGAAGACGTCGGGCACGCAGCTTATTCACGCGCGCCAAACATGGATCGGCAAAGTGACAAGCCGCATGCTCAACTGGCTCATTTCCATTACGAACGACGCGGCCAAGAACCGCATTTTCCAGACGCTGTTCGCGCCATACCTCGTGCTCAGGAAGCCGTTGCTGTAGGAGCTGCCATTGTCGCCGACGTCTACGCGCTCTTCTGCAACTTTGGCTTCCTCTTCTGCATTTTGAGACGTGAACCGCGGCGTGTCTGTCTCATTTTGCAGAAGAGGATAAGGATCCGGGGCTTTTGGGCTCGTTTCGCTATCTTCTTCCGCGTTTTGAGACGCGGGCCCCGGCGTGCCCGTCCCGGAACGCGGAAACGCGGCAACAGCCCGCATATACGAGAAGAGCCCTTTCCCCGCAAGGGGAAAGGGCTCTCAACTTGAAGAATGAATGCGGCGGCGTGTTACTCTCCCACACCCTACCGGGTGCAGTACCATCACCGTGCCAGGCCTTAGCTACCGGGTTCGGAAAGGGACCGGGCGTCTCTCCTGGGCCATGGCCGCCGCAAAAACCAGTCGTTGGCGTGGCGGTCCGGGAACCGGCTAATGGACGCGAGCGCACAAGGGAAATGTCCGTGCTATATCCGATCAATGCTGTTTCTTATGTGTTGCCCGCGCAAGCACCAACACCCGAACGTGTCGCATGTGTTTTGCGGTTCGGCCATTAGTACCGGTCAGCTCCACCCCTTGCGGGGCTTCCACATCCGGCCTATCAACCACGTGTTCTACATGGGGCCTCACACCAACCCGAAAGTTGGCCAGGAATCCTTATCTTGGAGCGGGCTTCCCGCTTAGATGCTTTCAGCGGTTATCCCATCCGAACGTAGCCAACCAGCCATGCCGCTGGCGCGACAACTGGCACACCAGAGGTTCGTCCACCCAGGTCCTCTCGTACTATGGGCAGGCCTCCTCAAGATTCCAACGAGCGCAGAGGATAGAGACCAAACTGTCTCACGACGTTCTGAACCCAGCTCGCGTGCCGCTTTAATCGGCGAACAGCCGAACCCTTGGGACCTGCTCCAGCCCCAGGATGCGACGAGCCGACATCGAGGTGCCAAACCATCCCGTCGATATGGACTCTTGGGAATGATCAGCCTGTTATCCCCGGGGTACCTTTTATCCGTTGAGCGATGCCGCGTCCGTACGCCGGCACCGGATCACTATCTCCGACTTTCGTCCCTGCTCGAACCGTCGTTCTCGCAGTCAAGCTCCCTTGTGCGATTACACTCGACACCCGATTGCCAACCGGGCCGAGGGAACCTTTGAGCGCCTCCGTTACTCTTTGGGAGGCAACCGCCCCAGTTAAACTACCCGCCAGGCACTGTCCCTGACAAGGATGACTTGTCGAGGTGAGACGCCAGATGGCCGCAGAGCGGTATTTCACCTTGCGACTCCACACGGGCTGGCGCCCGCGCTTCACAGTCTACCGCCTATCCTACACAACAACCACCTGACACCAATACCAAGGTATAGTAAAGGTCCCGGGGTCTTTTCGTCCTTCTGCGCTTAACGAGCATCTTTACTCGTACTGCAATTTCGCCGAGTTCCTGGTCGAGACAGTGGGGAAGTCGTTACGCCATTCGTGCAGGTCGGAACTTACCCGACAAGGAATTTCGCTACCTTAGGATGGTTATAGTTACCACCGCCGTTTACCGGGGCTTGAATTCACCGCTTCGCCGAAGCTGACGGATCCTCTTAACCTTCCGGCACCGGGCAGGCGTCAGTGCATATACCGCGACTTGCGTCTTCGCATGCACCTGTGTTTTTGGTAAACAGTCGCTACCCCCTGGCTTGTGCCACCCCCCAACAGCTCCGGCCGCAAAGGCCCTCACCGCCGGGGGTCTCCCTTATGCCGAAGGCACGGGAGCAATTTGCCGAGTTCCTTGACCAGGATTCACTCGATCGCTTCGGTATACTCTACCAGACCACCAGTGTCGGTTTCGGGTACGGGCGCCCGCGGACCTCGCGACGAAACTTTTCTCGGCCGCCAGGATCACTTCATATCGCACCAAACGGTGCCCACCATCACGCCTCGCCCGCATGGCCCCTAGATTTGCTCGGGGGCCGGGCCGCACGCTTGGCCACGGAAAACCACCTCCGCGGGAAGCTACCTGACCGCGTCATTCCTCCGCTACCTACACACGGGCCCCAAACGGAACACCCGACAAGCCCGCGCGTCCGAAAACGCGCACGCCATACGGGAGAACCACCGGGACACCGCTATCGGCGGGACGGTCCACAGCCGGTACGGGAATATCAACCCGTTCATCCATTCGACTACGCCTGTCGGCCTCGCCTTAGGACCCGACTCACCCAGGGACGACAAGCGTGGCCCTGGAACCCTTGGTCATTCAGCGCCGGGGATTCCCACCCCGGTCTCGCTACTCATGTCTGCATTCTCACTCGCGCGAAGTCCACCCTCGGGTCACCCCAGGGCTTCACCCCGTCGCGCGACGCTCTTCTACCCAACAGGCACACGCCTGTTGCCGCGTCTTCGGTGGTGTGCTTGAGCCCCGCTACATTGTCGGCGCGGAACCACTAGACCAGTGAGCTGTTACGCACTCTTTCAAGGATGGCTGCTTCTGAGCCAACCTCCTGGCTGTCTATGCGACTCCACATCCTTTCCCACTTAGCACACACTTGGGGACCTTAGACGACGATCTGGGCTGTCTCCCTCTCGACGACGGAGCTTATCCCCCGCCGACTCACTGCCGGACTAACGCCACGGGTATTCGGAGTTTGGTTGCTGTTGGTACCCGATACGGGCCCGCAAGCATCCAGTAGCTCTACCCCCCGGACGCAACATCCGACGCTGCACCTAAATGCATTTCGAAGAGAACCAGCTATCACGGAATTTGATTGGCCTTTCACCCCTAACCCCAGTTCATCCCCCCAGTTTTCAACCTAGGTGGGTGCGGTCCTCCACGCGGTCTTACCCGCGCTTCAACCTGACCAGGGCTAGATCATCCCGCTTCGGGTCTAGGACACACGACTCGACGCGCTTTCGCACTCGCTTTCGCTACGCATCCGCCACAAGGCTTATGCTCGCCACATGCCACTAACTCGCAGACTCATTTTTCGATAGGCACGCCATCACCCCGCAAAGGGGCCCTGACGGTTCGCAAGCGCACGGTTTCAGGAACTGTTTCACTCCCCTCCCGGGGTACTTTTCACCTTTCCCTCACGGTACTCGTCCACTATCGGTCAGACAGCTATACTCAGGCTTACCCAACGGTCTGGGCGGATTCACACGGGATTCCACGAGGCCCGCGCTACTCGGGACAAACCACCACACAGCCACGGCGCTTTCGGCTACGGGACCATCACCCCCTACGGTACGGCATTCAATCCGTTTCACCTCACGCCACGGTTTGTCACTGCGTCCGGAACGAGTCAGCGTTCCGACATGGTTTTCCCACGACACCGCGCGCGCAACCCCTGACCGGTATCACACGCACACGGTTTAGCCATCATCCGCTTTCGCTCGCCACTACTCACGGAGTATCCTTTCCTGCAGGTACTGAGATGTTTCACTTCCCTGCGTACCCCCCGGACAAGTCCGGTGCCGGCCCATACGGCCGGCGGGTTCCCCCATTCGGAAATCCTCGGATCAAAGCCCTGTCGGCGGCTCCCCGAGGCCTATCGCGGCCCCACACGTCCTTCATCGGTACTGTCTGCCAAGGCATCCACCATACGCCACAACACCCGCAAACCACGAATGCTCACAGCGCGCGAACAACCACACAAAAAACAACTAGCAGATCAAATCGATCGATACATCCAAAAAACTCTTTGGAACAATCACAGCACAAACAAAACAAGCCGTACGGCTTGCCTCGCTCGCGTCCACTATCCAGTTCTCAAACCACCACACCACACACGGCGCGCCCGAACCAACCGGCCCGGGGGACACCATGCGGATCCGACCACGTGTCGCGGCCAGGGAACCCAACAGCATGCACCGGCCACAAAAACAGCCTCTTACCCTTTTCCACGCCAGCACCGCGAACCGTCCACCACCATGGACGAGCAATCCGCGGCCCAAAAATCTCCGTAGAAAGGAGGTGATCCAGCCGCACCTTCCGGTACGGCTACCTTGTTACGACTTAGTCCCAATCACGAGCCTCACCTTAGACGGCTCCCCCCACAAAGGATAGGCCACCGGCTTCGGGTGCTGCCCACTTCATGACTTGACGGGCGGTGTGTACAAGGCCCGGGAACGCATTCACCGCGGCGTTGCTGATCCGCGATTACTAGCGACTCCACCTTCACGCAGTCGAGTTGCAGACTGCGATCCGAACTGAGACCGGTTTTCAGGGATCCGCCCCACCTCGCGGTGTCGCATCCCGTTGTACCGGCCATTGTAGCATGCGTGAAGCCCTGGACGTAAGGGGCATGATGATCTGACGTCATCCCCACCTTCCTCCGAGTTAACCCCGGCGGTCCCACGTGAGTTCCCACCATAATGTGCTGGCAACACGCGGCGAGGGTTGCGCTCGTTGCGGGACTTAACCCAACATCTCACGACACGAGCTGACGACGACCATGCACCACCTGTGAACCGGCCCCGAAGGGAAGCCCCATCTCTGGGGCGATCCGGAACATGTCAAGCCCAGGTAAGGTTCTTCGCGTTGCATCGAATTAATCCGCATGCTCCGCCGCTTGTGCGGGCCCCCGTCAATTTCTTTGAGTTTTAGCCTTGCGGCCGTACTCCCCAGGCGGGATGCTTAACGCGTTAGCTCCGACACGGAACCCGGAAAAAGGGCCCCACATCCAGCATCCACCGTTTACGGCGTGGACTACCAGGGTATCTAATCCTGTTCGCTCCCCACGCTTTCGCTCCTCAGCGTCAGTAATGGCCCAGAGAACTGCCTTCGCCATCGGTGTTCTTCCCGATATCTACACATTCCACCGTTACACCGGGAATTCCGTTCTCCCCTACCACACTCAAGCCCGCCCGTATCCAGCGCAAATCCGCCGTTAAGCGGCGGACTTTCACACCAGACGCGACGAACCGCCTACGAGCCCTTTACGCCCAATAAATCCGGATAACGCTTGCACCCTACGTATTACCGCGGCTGCTGGCACGTAGTTAGCCGGTGCTTATTCGAACACTACACTCAACACCCAAAAAGAATGCCTTGCTCGTGAACAAAAGCGGTTTACAACCCGAAGGCCTCCATCCCGCACGCGGCGTCGCTGCATCAGGCTTGCGCCCATTGTGCAATATTCCCCACTGCTGCCTCCCGTAGGAGTCTGGGCCGTATCTCAGTCCCAATGTGGCCGGTCGCCCTCTCAGGCCGGCTACCCGTCGAAGCCTTGGTAAGCCGTTACCTTACCAACAAGCTGATAGGACGCGACCCCATCCCGTGCCGCCAAAGCTTTCCCGACCGGCCATGAGGCCGGGCGGAGCATTGGGCATTACCACCCGTTTCCAGGAGCTATTCCCAAGCACGGGGCAGGTCGGTCACGCATTACTCACCCGTTCGCCACTCTCACCGGCCAAGCAAGCTTGGCCGGATCCCGTTCGACTTGCATGTGTTAAGCACGCCGCCAGCGTTCATCCTGAGCCAGAATCGAACCCTCCACAAAAAACCTTGCGGAAAACCGAACGGCTCTCACAACATAAACTGACCGGGATTCTCATGTTTACCAAAACAGAAAACCCGAAAAACAAAACCCCGGACACCATCAAACCCCCTCGGGTACCCGACCAAAACATCGGGCGGCGTCCGGACTGGCAATAAAAGACGGAACCAAAAAGGTTCCAAAGTTTAAGTAGTACAGTACACGCTCTTGAGTTCTCAAACCACCACACCAGCACAACAAGACAAGCCTTTCGAAGAAACCGTCCCGCCGTGCGGCAGCAAGAAAACAACTTACACCCCGAACGCCAGCAACGCAACCCGCCCCGAACAAACCCTTGCAAAACCAACACTCCACCGGCGTGTCGCACACAGCAAACCCGCACCAAAAACCCAGCAAACTTGGAGAAAATCTCTTATCAGCGGCGTGTCAGATCGTAACTCGTGTCGATCAACTCGAAAATCTGCTCATCCGGAACGCGACCGTCCAACATAATCGTGATCCAATTTTTATGATTCATATGGTAGCCCGGCAAAAATCCAGGCTGCCCCTGCAATGCGGCGTTCACATCGGGATCGCATTTGACATCAATAATGTCGACGGACTCCCCCGCAATACTGTCGGGAGCAATATGGAGCTGCTGGGCCGTGACGGTCATCACGATCGCGAACCATTTACGGTTGTCGGCATGACGGAACACCGCATAATCGGGATATTTCTTCCATAAATATTCAGGATCGACGCTGTAATGTTCGCCAATATATTCAATAATTCCGTTTCGAGTAGCCGTATGAGTCGTCATATTGGACACCGTATCAAAATGCGGCTGCAAAGAACATGATGCGGACTTTTTACCGCGTATCAGTCTCGAATGATAGACGAACACGGGTGATCCATCAGCGCTATGATAACGTAAACATTGTAGTTAAATACGCAAAGAAGCGTATGTTGTCATTGATAAAGCCGCCTCCGCAAGGAGACGGCTTTATTGATTATTGGACCGTGTATGCGGCTACTCGAGTTTCAGCTCGCACGGTTTCGCAAACGTTTGCCCAGGTGCGGCCGCTCACCAGTGCACGCTGATGGCGGTGACCACCACGGCGAACATGGAGACGGCGAACAGCGCCCACATCCACTTGTATCGGCCCGGCCTGCGTACGCTGGCGTCCTTGCGGCGCTCCTTCTGGCCGATCACCACATTGATGCTCGCGCAAATGAAACCGACAATCGACACGATGAAAGCGGCGAGCGCCGTGACGGGCGAGATCGACAGGCAGAGTCCCAGCAGGATGATGGCGCCCGTGATGTAGGTGAATGGCGCGGTTTTGTGGGCGTTGTAGGCCTTGATTTGCGCTTGCGCAAGTTCTCTGGCTTGCCGTTCTTGCAGTTGTGCGCGCTTTTGTTTGTTGATGCGTCGTTTGGCTTGGGTTTTGCGATTGTGCGCTGTCATGGTTCCCCTTATGGTTGTTGTCTCTTTCTGTATTGTGCCACGCTGTCTGTTAAGTTGACGGTAGTGAACGTCCGTAGGTGAATATTGGAGCGAAGGTGGGCTCATGAAGCGTATTGTGACGGGTATTGTGGCGCATGTGGACGCGGGCAAGACGACGTTGTCGGAGGCGTTGCTATTTCAGTCGGGTCGTTTGCGCAAGTTGGGGCGTGTGGATCATGGTGACGCGTTTCTTGATTCGAATGAGATTGAGAAGCAGCGTGGCATTACGATTTTTACGGAGCCTACGATTTTGGATTTGCCGGATCTCGAGTTGACGTTGATTGACACTCCGGGCCACGTCGATTTTGCGGCGGAGACGGAACGCGTGTTGAGTGTGCTCGATTATGCGGTGCTTGTGGTGTCCGGTTCGGATGGTGTGCAGGGTCATACGGAGACGTTGTGGCGCCTGTTGCGCCAGTATGGTGTGCCGACGTTCATTTTTGTGAACAAGATGGATGTGCCGAGTGTGGATAGAGATGCTGTGCTGGGCCAGCTGGTGCGCCGTTTGGGTGACGGTTGTGTCGATTTTTCGGGGCTGTGCAAGGGTGTCGCCGATTCTGGTACCGATTTGGATGCGTTGGAGCCTGTGTTGGAGAATATTGCAGGCCAGGATGAGGATGCGCTTGACGAGTTTTTGTCTGACGGTTCGTTGTCTGTGGAAACGATCCAGCGTCTGGTTGCGCAGCGCAAGGTATTTCCTGTGCTGTTCGGTTCGGCGTTGAAATTGGATGGCGTGGATGCGCTGTTGGATTTGTTCGCCACCTATGCGCGCGAGCCCGAATATGGTGCGCAGTTTGGTGCGCGCGTGTACAAGATTTCGCATGACCGGTCGGGCAACCGTTTGTCGTGGATGAAGGTGACGGGCGGCGAGCTTGTAGCCAAGATGATGGTGGACGGTACGACCAATGGCGAGGCGTGGGAAGAGAAGATCGACCAGGTGCGCTGGTATTCGGGTGCGAAGTTCGAGACGGTGACGTCGCTTCCGGCGGGTTCGGTGTGCGCGGTGACGGGGTTGACGCGCAGCTATCCGGGCGAGGGGTTGGGTTCGTGCGAGGATGCCGCTTCCCCTGTGCTGCAGCCTGTGCTGACGTATACACTGCTGCCGGGCGACAATGATGTGCACCGTTGTCTGGTGTCGTTGCGCGAGTTGGATGATGAGGATCCGCTGCTGCATGTGGTGTGGGACGAACGTTTGCAGGAAGTGCGCTTGCAGTTGATGGGCGCGATCCAGTTGGAGATTGTGCAGCAGCTGATGCATGACCGCTTCGGATTGGATGTTGCGTTTGATCCGGGTTCCATTTTGTATAAGGAGACCGTGGCCGCGCATGTGGAGGGCGTGGGCCATTTTGAACCGTTGCGCCATTATGCGGAAGCGCATATCGCGATCGATCCGCTGCCGGCCGGTAGCGGCGTGCAAGTGGAGTCCGCGATGAGCGAGGACGATTTGGACCGCAACTGGCAGCGCCTGATTCTTACGCACTGTCGCGAACGTGAGCATTTGGGCGTGCTGACGGGCGCCCCGCTTACCGACGTGAAGCTCACGCTTGTCGCGGCGCGCGTGCACGAGAAACATACGGAGGGCGGCGACTTCCGCCAAGCCACGTACCGCGCGATCCGTCAGGGATTGATGGAGTTGCGCGCGGGAGTGCCGACTGAAACCCAGCCGTATGAGGTGGCGCAGCGGTTCGAAGGCGGCGAAGCCGATGCCGACGCCGGTACTCATTCGGGGACTCGGGAAAAATCCACCTCCCCTCTGCATTTTGAGACAGACACGCCGGGATTCGCGTCTCAAAATGCAGAAGAAGATGCTGGAACTGAAACGACGGAAGACACTCTCGGCATGGCGATGGGCAACTGCGTGCTGCTGGAGCCGTGGTACCGTTTCCGTCTCGAGGTGCCGCAGGATATGGTCGGCCGGGCCATGGCGGATGTGCAGCGCATGAGCGGCACGTTCGACGCTCCGCTCATTGACGGCGATTACGCGACACTTTCGGGCACGGCTCCCGTAAGTCAAATGCGCGACTACGCGATGGACGTGAACGCCTACACGCATGGCATGGGCCATATCACGTGCGTATTCGATTCCTACAAGCCGTGCCACAACGCGGAGGAAGTGGTGCGCGAGGCGCATTACCTGCCCGACCGCGATTTGGAGCATACGCCCGATTCGGTGTTCTGTGCGCATGGCGCCGGCTACCCCGTCAAATGGTACAAGGTGCCCGAATTCATGCACTTGGCCTACGCGACCATGGAATAGATATGAAAAAAGCCACCGTAAGGTGGCTTTTCTTTTGGCTCCTGCGGCTGGGTTTGAACCAGCGACATTTCGATTAACAGTCGAACGCTCTGCCAACTGAGCTACGCAGGAATGCGTGTTGTGTGCGGACTAGCGCCGCGCAACGAAAAGTTAATATACGCGCACATGCGCCAAGTTGCAAAATATGGCGTGTCGCGTCCGCATTCTGGACAGTCGAACATACGCCATTCTCGTACGGGAAGCTTGAATCCGGCTAATTTCAACGGCTGCGCGATGTCACGCGCCGCATACGATGCGCCCGCTCCCCTCTTCTGCTACAGTCTGCTATATTCGAACGTTTGTACGAGAACCGGAATGTTAAGGAGGCAATGCCATGCTGGGCCGTCACCATGTTTCTTCAGGAATCGCGCTGGGAACCATGATGGTAAGCGTGCCCACAATCGCCGGCATCTCCATAGTGGAACATCATCCGAACAGCGCGTTGGGCCACACGGCGTTCAACTGGTTGCACCACTGGTTTACGAGCATGCACAACATGAGCTTCCTCTCGTGGGTGGGCACGCTGCTGGTTGGCGGACTCGTATTTGTAATCGGCACGCTGCTGCCGGACATCGATTCGCCCACCAGTTCCATAAGCCGCATGGCGCATACGCGCCATATCCGATGGCCGTTCCCTCACCGCACGATTACGCACAGCATTTGGCCGCTGCTCGCCTGCCTTATCGCCTCGCCCGCGATCCCGTGGCTGCTATGGCTTGCCGCGGGCATGGCCACGCACATTTTCCTTGACGCGCTGTCCACGGGAGGCGTGTGCTGGATCTGGCCCATCACGCGCTACCATCGAGGACCCGGCGGCACGCATGTCAACCGCCACCACATGGTGCGCCTGTACCGCGTGGGCACCAAAAAAGAAACGGCGCTGAACAACATGATCATCCTGCTGGCCGTCGTGCTGGGCGTGATCGCATTGATCATGGCCATTACCCATAGGTCGTGGTTCATCTAACCGTTTCGGGCACGGCACAACGGCAACAACAATGGGGGCATCGCGGTTGCGCCGCCCCCATTGTTGTTATGTGCTACTTAGCGCTTGATTGCTTGGCGCTTCACGCCTTCACGACCTCGGCCGAAAGCTCGTCGCCTTCCACCACGTTGAAGGACACGGCCAGCGTTTCCTTCGTGATGAGGTCGGCGAACTGCTTGACCTTGGCCACGTCGTCGGCCGGAACCGTCAGCGTCAAGTCGATGCGGTCGGTCACGTCGAGGTCAGCGGCCTTGCGGGCGTCCTGCACCACGCGGATCGCGTCGCGCGCATAGCCTTCGGCGACCAGGTCGTCGGTGAGCGCCAGGTCGAGGATCACGAAACCGCCCGTCGGCAAAATGGCGGAAGCGGTGTTCTTCTGCGCGTCGGCGTCGGCTTCCTCAATGCGCTTGGTGACTTCGTATTCGCCACCTTCCAGCGTGATTTCACCAGTCGGCGTCTCCACCACCGGGTGGCCCGTGGCCGTATCCACGTGCCACGCGCCCGTCTTGGACGCCTTGATCGCGAATTGCACCTGCTTGCCCAGGCGCGGGCCTGCGGCGCGGGCGTTGACCTTGAGCTCGTCGATGATCTTCAGACCGTGCTCGCTCGCCTCTTCCAGCGTCGTGTAGTCGATCGACTTGATGTTGAGCTCGGACTTGAGCAGCGCATCGTAGCCGTCCACCTGGGAAAGCTCGGACACGACGACCGTGAGGTTGGCCAGCGGCTGGCGCACGCGCATCTTCTTGGCCTTGCGCAACGACAGCGTGGCGGACACGACTTCGCGCACCTTTTCCATGGCCGCCACGAGCTCGCCGTTCTCTACCAGCACCTTGCCGAGTTCGGTGTCTTCGCCCGTCGCCGGATCCGTCAGGTACGGCCAGTCGCCCAGGTGCACGGACTCTTCGCCCGTAAGGCCGCGCCACACGGCTTCGGCTTCCATCGGGGCCAACGGAGCCAGCACGCGCATGAAGGCTTCCATCACCGTGTACAGCGTGTTGAACGCGTTCTCGTCCTCGTTCCAGAAGCGGTCGCGCGAGTTGCGGATGTACCAGTTCGTGAGCATGTCGATGAAGTCGGCGACTTCGGTGCAGGCGTCCGAAATGGAGAACGCGTCGAGGTCGGCCGTCACCTTGGCGATGAGCTGGCGCGTGCGGGCGAGCAGGTAGCGGTCCATTTCGGGCAGGCCCGGCACTTCGCCGGCCGTGAGCTTGCGCGCGTCGTAGCCCTCACCGTTGTTGGCCGCGTTGGCGTACAGCGTGAAGAAGTAGTACGTGCTCCACACGGGCAGCATGATCTGGCGCACCGTGTCGCGGATGCCCTCTTCGGTCACGATGAGGTTGCCGCCGCGCAGGATCGGCGAGCTCATGAGGAACCAGCGCATGGCGTCGGAACCGTACTTGTTGAACACGCCGTTGACGTCCGGATAGTTGCGCAAATGCTTGCTCATCTTCTGGCCGTCGTCGCCGAGCACAATGCCGTGGCAGATGACGTTCTTGTATGCGGGCTTGTCGAACAGGGCCGTGGCCATCACGTGCAGCACGTAGAACCAGCCGCGCGTCTGTCCAATGTATTCCACAATGAAGTCGCTCGGGAAGTGCTGTTCGAAGTATTCCTTGTTTTCGAACGGGTAATGGTACTGCGCGAACGGCATGGAGCCCGATTCGAACCAGCAGTCGAGCACGTCGGTGATGCGGTGCATCGCGGACTTGCCCGTCGGGTCGTCCGGGTTCGGACGTGTGAGGTTGTCGATGTACGGACGGTGCATGTTGATGTTGCCGTCGTTGTCGCGCGGGTAGTCGCCGAAGTCGGCCTTGAGCTCGTCAAGCGAACCGTACACGTCGACGCGCGGGTACTTCGGATCGTCGGAAACCCACACCGGGATTGGCGAGCCCCAGAAGCGGTTGCGCGAGATCGACCAGTCGCGCGCGTTGGAGAGCCATTTGCCGAACTGGCCGTCCTTGACGTTGTCCGGGATCCAGTTGATCTCCTGGTTGAGCTCGAGCAGGCGGTCCTTGATCTTCGTGACGGCCACGAACCAGCTCGACACGGGCTTGTAGATCAGCGGGGTGCCGCAACGCCAGCAGTGCGGGTACGAGTGCACGTAGCTCTTCTCCTGGAACAGGATCGCACGCTTGTCCTCGTCGATCTGGGCGAGAGGACCGTCGCCGGCGCGCAGGTTGCGCAGGATCGGCAGGTTCGCGTCGAACACGTACAGGCCTTCATAATCCGGGCACAGGCTCGTGAACTTGCAGCCCGCGTCCAGCACGTCCACGCTCTTGATGTCGTGGGCGTTGAGCGTGTTCATATCGTCCTCGCCGTAGGGAGCCTGGTGCACTAGGCCCGTGCCTTCGGCCGTGTCCACATAGTCGGCCGTGAACACCTGGTAGGCGTTCGGGCCCGGAGTGCCGCCTTCGGCGAGCGCCTCGGGCGTATTGAAGTACGGGAAGACGGGGCTGTAGCGCCACCCGGCCATTTCGGAGCCCTTGAGCTCGCGCAGCACCTTGTAGTCTTCGCCGAGTTCCTTGTTGTAGGAGTTGAGCAGCGCCTTGGCGAAGTAGAACTTCTTGCCCGCGAATTTGCCTTCGACGGGCTGGACTTCCACGTAGTCGATGTCGGCGCCCACAACGATGGCGAAGTTGGTCGGCACGGTCCACGGCGTGGTGGTCCAGAAGACGAGGTAGGCGTCGTCTTCGTCCTTGAGGCTGACGGCCACGGACACGGTGGTGTCCTGGCGGTCCTGGTACACGTCGGCGTCCATGCGCAGTTCGTGTGCGGACAGCGGCGTCTGGTCCTTCGGGCAGTACGGCAGCACGCGGTAGCCCTTGTAGGCCAGGCCCTTGTCGTACAGCTGCTTGAACGCCCACATCACGGATTCCATGTAGGGGATGTTGAGCGTCTTGTAGCCGTGTTCAAAGTCGACCCAGCGGCCCTGGCGGTCCACGTAGTCGTGCCATTCGTTCACGTACTTGAGCACGGAGGCGCGGCAGGCGTCGTTGAACTTGTCGATGCCCATTTCTTCGATCTGTTCGACCGAGTCGATGCCGAGTTCCTTTTGTGCTTCGAGTTCGGCGGGCAGGCCGTGCGTGTCCCAGCCGAAGACGCGGTTGACGCGGTGGCCCTTCATGGTCTGGTAGCGCGGGATGACGTCCTTGGCGTAGCCCGTCAGCAGGTGGCCGTAGTGCGGCAGGCCGTTGGCGAAGGGCGGGCCGTCGAAGAAGACGAATTCGTTGCGGCTGTTTTCGCCGGACGGGTTTTCGTTGATGGACTTCTGGAAAGTGTCGTTGTCTTTCCAGTATTCGAGAGTGGATTCTTCCAGTGCCGGGAAGTTCGGATTTGGCGCAACATTGGCGGTTTCGTCGCCTGCTGCAGCTTTAGGATACACATGCTTGGTGGGTTTGCTCACCGTTGCTCCTCGCTCGTCAACCTAATTGCTGAAACTCTTGTACGAGGACGATGCGTGCCGTTGGTCGCGCGCGCACCGCGGTACCACCTCGCTTGCCGGTGGCGCGTATGCCGCCGACCGCTTGTGTCCGGCTGTGACGGGCCGGTCCCGCCGGTTCTACTGGGCGCCGTGGCGGCGCTGTTCTTCCGATGGCTCCCCGCTGATAACGGATCATGGCCGCGTAATTCAGTTATTGATCGTGAGTGTACCACCGACGCTGGTCCGCGTAAACATTTTTATCCGCGGCCGTTACAGTGGGATGATCATACTAATCGGTTCGATATTGGCGATGAATAAGGAAGGGGCGCGTATGGCTCACGTTTCTCAATTGGTGGCGCTGGAAGAGGTGCACAATTGCCGCGATCTTGGCGGCATGCCTGCCGCGGACGGACGTGTGATCCGCCCGCATGCGCTGTTGCGTTCGGCGAATCTGCACCGCGCGTCGGTCCGTGATTTGGCGACGTTGCGCGACATGGGGCTGGAACATGTGCTCGACTTGCGTACGCAGCAGGAACGCGACGCGGAACGCGACCGCCTGCTCGTGTCCTGGTCCGTTACGAAACTGCCGATTTTTGACGAGGCGTCTGCGTTCCCGCTGCAGTGGCGCGGCATTGTCGAACATCCCGGCACGTTCATCATGGACTTGTATACGGTGATGATCACGTCGCAGACGGCCGTCGACCAGTGGACGCGCATGTTCCAGCTGCTGTTGGACGAACCGGGCTGCTATTTGTGGCACTGCACGCAGGGCAAGGACCGGACGGGAGTGGCGGCCGCGCTCATCGAGGCGGCGCTGGGAGCCTCGCCGGACGACATCCGCGCCGACTATCTGGAAACGAACAAGTACATGTCTTCGGAACTGCCCGCCTCGCTCAAACGCGCGCGGAAATATCTCGCGCCCGCCGTCAAAGTCGACTTGCACCAATTCGTCACGGCCGAGCCGCGCGATTTCGACGCGATGATGGCCGCGGCCGAACCGTACGGGGGCCTTCTCGGATTCGTTCAGGACCGGTTGGGTGTGGACGATTCCAAACTTGCTCAGCTTCGAGATTATTACACGGTTCCGGTGGCCGACTGACTCTATAGTTAGCACTATACGAAGCTGTATCAAGGTAAGGAGGCCACCATGGTCGATGAACAGAAGAATCTTGACAACCTCTCCCCCGCCGAGGTCGAATCCCTCGAACAGGTCGTGAAGGAGACTGAGCCCACGAAGGCCGAGCACGCCGACCAGGTCGCGCTGGACAAGGATTTGGAAGCCAAGTCCCACGACGGCGAAGAGATCAAGGGCGCCGTGGACGCCATGTGGGGCGACGAAATGCGTGGCAACTGACAACACGCCCTATTCATCCTGACAAAAGTCAACTATCCTAGAATTGAGAGGCAATTATGTCCAATATTGACCTTGACAAGATGAATGCCGAAGAAATCGCGAAGCTCAAGTCGATCGTTACGGAAACTGAGGTAACCCCCTCCCCCGAATCCGGTGAGGATGAAACTGCGGCGAAGCAGGAAGCGGAACGCAACAAGAGTGACCACGAGATGATGATGGCGGCCGAGGCCGCCGAGGGCAACGAGTGGATGAACAATCGTTAAGGTAATGCCACGCATTTTCCAGAACGCTGGTGATTTCCAGAACATGCGAAACATTACGTTCGCACCTCATTGATGGTTACCAATTATTGATGGATGTGCCTTAACAAAAAATCCCGCGGGAGCGTGAACTCCCGCGGGATTTTTATGTCGGACCTGCGCCGTGAGACGCGGCCTTGCGCCGGATCAGTGAGTCTGGTGCGTCTCTTCCTGATGGGCAATCTTGGCGGCATGGTTGCCTTCGGCGTGGGAATCTTCCCAACCTTCCTTGGCGTCCTTGAGCTTGCCGACGAACTCTTCGCCCTTGGTTTCGAACTCGTCACGCTTCGCGGCGATGTTCTCTTCGATCTTTTCGAATGCTTCCTTGTCCATGATTACCTCTTTTCACAGAGCGACAATTCAATACGTTTTGTAACACCATAAATTACAGCACGTCGGGCGATGTTGCGTTCATAGAGGAAACTGCCGTTTTCTCACGCCATTCCCATGTGTTTTTCAGACAAGAATGGCAGCCGCCCCGCGCCAAACGCGTTGCGGCTACCATTGTATGCCCCCGAACGGCGCCCGTGGCGGACGCGCGTTCAGCGTTTTCCTAGCATTACTCGAGTTCGAGCGAACCCGTGTACAGCTGGTAGTATTCGCCCTTCTTGGCGATCAGTTCGTCGTGCGAACCGCGCTCGATGATGCGGCCATGGTCGAGCACCATGATCACGTCGGAGTTGCGGACCGTGGACAGGCGGTGGGCGATCACGAACACCGTGCGGCCCTTCATGAGGTTGTCCATGCCGGCCTGCACCACTTCCTCGGTGCGCGTATCGATAGACGAGGTGGCCTCGTCGAGGATCATGGCCGGGGTGTTGGCCACGGCGGCGCGCGCGATGGAAATGAGCTGGCGCTGGCCCTGGGACAGGCCCGAGCCGTCGCCCGACAGCACCGTCTGGTAGCCGTTGGGCAGCATGCGGATGAAGCCGTCCGCGTTCGTGAGCTTGGCGGCGGCGATGCATTCCTCGTCGGTCGCGTCGAGCTTGCCGTAGCGGATGTTGTCCATGACCGTGCCCGTGAACAGGTTCACGTCCTGCAGCACGATGCCCAGCGACTTGCGCAGATCCGGCTTGCGGATGTTGCGCACGTTGATGCCGTCATACAGGATCATGCCTTCCTGGATGTCGTAGAACCGGTTGATGAGGTTCGTGATCGTGGTCTTGCCCGCGCCCGTGGCGCCCACAAGCGCCATCTTCTGGCCAGGCTTGGCGAACCACGTGATGTCGTGGAGCACGACCTTCTTCGGCGTGTAGCCGAACACCACGTCCGTGAAACGCACGTCGCCGCGCAGCAGCGTCAGGCGTCCGTCCGGAGAGGTGATGGCTTCCTCGCGCGATTCCTTGGCGATCTTGTAAGCCTTCTCGCTCAAGGTCTTGGCGTATTCCATGGAGCGGTGGCCGTCGTCGCCGGGCTCGCGCTTCCAAGCCCAGTAGCCCGTCGGATGGTCCACTTCGGTCATCGTCTTGCCGTCGGCGCCGAGTTCCACGTTCACGAGCGTGACCGTGCCGTTGTCGGTTTCCGGTTCCATGTCCATCTGCTCAAAGATGCGCGAGGCGCCGGCAAGCGCCATCATGACCATGTTGAGCTGCTGGGAGACCTGGCCGAGCGGGTTGACGAAGGAACGCGACAGCGTCAACAGCGAGATGATCGTGCCGAGCGTGAAGGCGCTGGCGCCGCCGAAGCCGAAGTTGCCCCAGCCGCTGAGCGCCGCGACGCCGCCGAGAATGGCGGAGATCACGTACAGCAGGTAGCCGAGGTTGACGACCACCGGCATCGTGACGTTGCCGTAGATGTTGGCGTTCGCGCTGGCATGGAACAGCTGTTCGTTCTTGTCGTCGAAGGTTTTCTGGATGGCCGGCTCGTGGTTGAAGACCTTGACGACCTTCTGGCCGTTGACGGATTCTTCCACGAACGCGTTCACGTCGCCCAAGTGTTCCTGCTGCTTCATGAAGAAGCGGCCCGAGCGCGTGACGATGGCGCGGATCACGACGATCACGAACACGCTGTAGATGAGTACGAACACGGCGTACGGAATGGACAGCGACATGATCGAGATGAGGGCCACGAGCGCGTTGATCGCCGAGTTGAACATCTGCGGGAACGACTGGCTGATCGCCTGGCGCAAGGTGTCCGTATCGTTCGTGTAACGGCTCATGATGTCGCCGTGCTCGTGCGTGTCGAAGAAGCTGATCGGCAGGCGTTGCTGCTTGGCGAACAGGTCGTCGCGGATCTTCTTGAGTGTGCCCTGTTCCACGGTCACGATCAGGAAGCTGTACAGCCACGTGGCGAAGGTGCCCACAAAGTAGAGCACTCCCATGAGCACGAGGATCTTGACCAGCGGTTCCCAGTTCGGGTTGGCCTTGCCTACCAGCGGCAGGATGTAGGAGTCGATGAGCTTCTGCAGGAACAGCGCGGAGGCCGCCTGGGCGATGGCGCCCAGGATGATGCAGACGACTACGACGACTACATGGACTTTGTATTGGAAAATGTACGAGAAGATGCGGCGGATGGTTCCCGGCGCGATCTTGTTGCGGCGTTCGGAGCCGTCCTGCGGGTTGCGGGCGTCGTCATTCAACGTTTCGTCGTCCGACATTGCCGTCACTGCTGCGGTTGCGTCGCTCATCGTGCGTCACCTCCTTGCGTATCCGTGGCGTCGGCGTTGCCTGCGGCATCACCGTCCACCACCTGGGCCGTCGCGTTTGCGCCATGGTTCAGCATGTTGCGCAGCGCCGCGGCTTCGTCTTCTTCCTCGTGGTAATCAGTGGCTTCCTTGTCCAGATCCTGGCCTTCGTGCTGCTGGGTCTGGGACAGGTAGATGCTGCGGTATTCATCGCAGCGCTTGAGCAGTTCGTCGTGCGTGCCCTTGTCGAGGATCTTGCCCTCGTGCAGAACGACGATCATGTCGGAATCCTGTACGGAAGTGATGCGCTGGGCGATGATGATCTTCGTGGTGTCCGGAATTTCCGTACGGAACGCTTCGCGGATACGCGCGTCGGTCTTCGTGTCCACGGCGCTCGTGGAATCGTCGAGGATCAGGATCTTCGGCTTCTTGAGCAGCGCTCGCGCAATGCACAGGCGCTGGCGCTGGCCGCCGGAGACGTTGGAGCCGCCCTCTTCGATCCACGTGTCGTATTTGTCGGGGAATTCCTGGACGAAGGAGTCGGCCTGGGCGAGCTGGGCCGCGTGGCGCACCTGCTCGTCGGTCGCGTCCGGGTTGCCCCAACGCAGGTTGTCGGCGATGGTGCCCGCGAACAGCACGTTCTTCTGCAGCACCATGGCGACCTGGTCGCGCAGCGCCACGAGATCGTAGTCGCGCGTATCGCGGCCGCCGACAAGCAGCTTGCCCGCGGTCACGTCATACAGACGCGGCACGAGCTGGACCAGCGACGATTTTGCGGAACCGGTGCCGCCGATAATGCCGATGGTCTGGCCGGACTTGATATGCAGGTCGATATCGTCGAGGACGGGACGTTCGGACGTCTTCGAATAACGGAACGTGACATGGTCGAAATCGATGTCGCCGTTCGCGACGGTCTCGATCGGCTCGTCCGGATCGGTGACCGTGCTCTTCTCGATCATGATTTCCGTAATACGTTCCGCGGAAGCACGCGAAATCATGATCATCACGAAAATCATCGACAGCATCATGCAGCTCATCATGATCTGCAGCGCGTAGGTGACGAGGGCCGTAAGATCGCCCGTCGTCATGCCGAGCGCCGCGTTGTTGCCGGAAGCGACAATCTGGCGCGCGCCGATCCACGCGATGAGGATCATGGACACGTACATGCAGACCTGGAACAGCGGGGCGTTGAGGCTCAGCAGACGCTCGGCCTTGACGAAGAACTTGTAGATGCGCTGGGAGATCTTCGAGAACTTCTGGATCTCGTAGTCTTCGCGGTCGTAGGACTTGACGACGCGCATGCCCTGGATGTTCTCGTCCACGTCATTGTTCAGGCGGTCGTAAGTGTTGAACACGTGCTCGAAAATCGGGTGCACGTACCAGGCCATGAGGCACAGGCCGAGTGCGAGCACGGGGATGCACGCAAGGAACACGTAGGAGACCTGCGGGCTGATGCGGAACGTGAAAATCCACGCCACCACTATCATCACAGGCGCACGCATGCCCATACGGATCAGCATCATGTAGGCGTTCTGGATGTTCGTCACGTCCGTGGTCAGGCGCGTGATGATCGAACCCGTGGAGAACTTGTCGATATTGGTGAAGCTGAAGGACTGCACTTGGGCGAACTCGTCGTGGCGCAGGTTCTTCGCGAAGCCGGCCGCGCCGATGGCGGCGAACTTTCCGGCCAGGAAGCCCACGGTCAGCGAGCAGCATGCGAACACGATCAGCACGATGCCGTACTTCCAGATTTCCGGCATGTTCTTGCCCGTGATGCCCTTGTCAATCAGCACCGCCATGACGCTCGGAATCACGATTTCAAGAACCGATTCCACAATCACGAACAGCGGGCAGAGCAGGCTCGGGCGTTTGTATTCACGCAGCGATTTGAGCAGCGTGCCAATAATCGGCGTGCCCGCGGGCAGTTCGACCTTGGTTGCCAAGTCGTCATCCTGCAACACAGCAGTTCTGGCGCTCATACACCTTTCCTTTCTTCTCTTCTCGTTACTACTTCAATTCCTCATGATTCGGATGCGTGTGGCAGCCGCCCACCATTCCCGTGGACAGCAGATTCTGCCGCATCCGTTGAAAATATTTATTGAGCCGCGCACGATCCTCGCAGCTGAAGCCCTCCATGAGGACTTCTTCCATGACGTCGCTGTTCGTCTCGATGCTGTTGACCATGTCCATTGCGGTGTCGGTCAGCACAATGCGGCGCAAACGCGCGTCGCGTTCCACCGAGCGGCGTTCAATCAGCCCTTTTTTCTCCATCAGTCCCAGCACGCGCGAGGCGGTGGATTTGGTGATGGAAAAGCGGCGTTCGACGTCGTATTGGAAAATCTCTTCGTCCTTGTGGCGTGCCAGGAACATGATCAATTCAATGTTCACTCCCGTGAGCGATCGAGTCTCATGGGACAAGTTGGCGTTGAGATAACGGCGAATCAGATTGTGTAACGAACGAATTTGCACACTCAGGTGAACATTCGTAGCGCAATCGTCTCCCATCTCACCTGCTTTCTGTTCATCCATTCGCATATCGATATGCGGTCGTGTAAACAGAACACAATATAAAAAGGAGCATATACAACCGTTGTATGTGCAACAGTTGTATATGCTCCTCAAAGTGGCGGTATCGTTGGCGATTCGCTACGACACGCCCTTATGCGCCAAAGCGCACGTGACGTCTGTTCACTTTACTTCGTTCATGCTGATGAACTTCAGGAAGTCCTCGGCCTGCATGCGCACGGCCTCGATGTCGGCCTCGTTGAAGACCCAGTCACCGGTCTGGAAAGCCTCTTCCGGAACGGACAGGCCGACTTCCACCGGGAAGACGCGCATGCCGTTGTCCTCGAGCAGGTCGCCGAGCTGGATACGGCCGAAGATGCCCTTGAAGCCGCCGACGCCCGTGATGGCGACAGGCTTCTGATCGATGGCCTGCTGGCGGTCGCCCGTGGTCAGCCAGTCGAACAGGTTCTTGACGGCAACCGGGATGTTGTGCTTGTACTCGGAGACGAACACCCACACGGCGTCAGCGTTCTTGAACTTGTCGAGAATGGCCAGGGCGGCGTCCGGATCCGGGAACTCTTCCTTCTCGTTCAGCAGCGGCAGATCCTTGTAATCCACCTCGGTGATGTCGGCGCGGTCGCCGAGGGTCTCGATGGCCTTGCGGGCGAGATCCGCTTCGAAAGAGTTGCCGCTCAGGGAGCTTTCCACAAATGCAATGTTTGGACGTGCCATAACAAATCTCCTTTTAAAACCTTCCGTGACGGGCGGACGAACCGCGCCGGCCATCGGTGTGATCTGTGATCTAGGAACAATCTTCGTCACTTGACCGTGGCCGCGATGGGCCAAATAGCCAGCGGCGAACGAATTCCCACACTCCCCCGCCGCGCGCCCAAAGTTTGCGCCCCGGGCTTAGCAAAACCCAGTAAAAGCCAAGCGGCAGTACGGCGGACACCTAGCGGACGTTCAGGAAACTTTCAGGCGCGTTTTTTATGCGTCGCGGCGCACGAGGGAGATGGGGGGGCAAGCGGAAGTTGACTTCCTCCCGGTGCTAAAGCACCGGGATTCCCAGCCCGGAATGCTTGCGCGTTCCGTCTGACGGGTTCGCAGTTCCCTGACGACTGCTCCGCCCGGCCGTGGCCAAACGCAGTCTCGCATCGCCTCCATGCGCGTTTAACGACTCGGCAAGCCCTGCCGCGTCAAGGATATTCAATGCCGCGTTGTAGTCGCGGTCGAGGATACTGCCACAGTCGGCGCATCGCCAGACACGCACCTGTTCCGGTATGCCGCCGTCCACGTGGTGCTTGCACTGGGAGCATAGGCGCGTGGTCGGCTCCCATTTGCCTATCTGGACGATGGTGCGACCGTACTGTTCGGCCTTTGCTTTGAGTTTGGCTGCGAACCGTGCGGGCGCAACCGTCAGGATGCTTCTGCCATGCCGCCTGCTCATGCCAGAAACATTGAGGGTTTCCAAGCCGACCGTTTGGGTTTCGCGGACGATTCGGAGTGCCTGCTTGTTCTGGTAGTCGTCGAGCTGATGGCGTGCCTTGGCGTATAGCCGGTTAATGCGTTGGCGGGTGCGTCGGCGCCTGTTCGAGGTTTGCTGTTGGCGCGCTTCCTTTCGTTGGAACCGGGCGAGCTGGCGTCGCAGCCGGTTGAGGGGTTTGGGTGCGTCGATGCGTCGTCGGGTGCCGTCCGTGGCGACGAGTTCGCCCAAGTGGGTGAACCCCAAATCGATGGCCGCGTCCGTGCCGCATGGCGGCAACGGTTCGGTTTCCCTCGTGACGGTGAAGCTGACGTACCACGCGCCATCCGGCTCTTGCAGGATGGTGCACGATTTCGGCACTGACGGCAGGGCGCGGGACCACCTGATTTTGATGTCACCGATCTTGGCGAGATACACCTTCCCGTTGTCCCTGATGGCGAACCCGTTGGCGGTGAACCGGGCGCTGTTGACGGGATTGCGTTTGAGGGAACGGTACCGGGCCATGCGCTGCCTGCGCGCGTGCCGCACGCCGTTCCAACAGGCCCGCATGGCGTCCCGGTGGATTTGCGTGAGCGCCACGTTGGATACTTCGCCCAGCCATGCGCGTTCCGGGGTTTTCTTCGCGTCCGTGAGGACAATCTTCTGCGCTTCGCCGGGCTTGGGGACGCTGTTCCTGTCCGTGGGGTCGAAATGGTCGCGGAACAGGCGCACGGTGTCGTTCCATACGACCCGGCAGCAGCCGAACAGGCGGCGCAACGCCTGCTCCTGCACGGCGGTGGGGTACGCGCGGTACCTGTAGCGCACTGTCTGTCCCATGCCTCCCATCATACCACATGATACGATTGGTCTATGAGCAACACAGACGATTTAAGACATGGCAGGACATGTGTTTACAATCTGCAAGCGCATTTGGTCTTCGTCACCAAGTACCGGCGCGGCGTATTCAACGACGCCATCCTGACCGACATGGAAACCATCATGCGCGACGTATGCCACGACTTCGACGCCGAACTCGTCGAATTCAACGGCGAGACCGACCATGTGCGCCTGCTCGTCTCCTACCCGCCCAAAATCGCCTTGAGTGCGCTCATCAACAGCCTCAAGGGCGTATCCAGCCGACTCCTCAGGAAGAAATACACGCTCAAAACCCACCGCAACCACTTGTGGTCGCCCAGCTACTACGCCGCAAGCAGCGGCGGCGCGACCTTGGACACCCTCAAACAATACATCCAGAACCAGCGGCGCCCGGACTAAGGTTCGGCTCACCCGGCCATGAACGGCCGGGCTTGCGCCTCACACTCGGTCACTGCGTACGGCGAGCGTATTCGCCGAGCAGAAAATCTTCCACCTGGTTGCCTTGCGGCCCCATCAGGGCCGTCAGCGAATTGATCGGCAGCGTGTTCATGAAGATTTCCGTGGACGTGTCGCCGCCCGTGAAATCGGCACCCTGCTCGCGCAGCTTGGCCATAAGCTCGCCCGCGACCGCCTTGCCCACGGGATCCTTGCGCCATTCGTCAAGCGTGTTCCATACGGTCAGCGGCTTGCGTTTGCCGTCTCCCGCAATGGTGACGGGCACTGTGGCCGCGATATCGCGGCTCGAAGAGCCGACCTCGATGCCGTATTCGCCGCCTTCAATGCGCCAATCGTGGAACTCCTCGGACCAGTAGGCGAAAGCGCGTTCATCCAGATCGATGGTGACCGTGTCGCTTTGGCCGGGCTCGAGATACACCTTGGCGAATCCCTTGAGCTCATGCACGGGACGCGCCACATGTTCCGAAGCCTCTCCCGGCACCTTTGGCTCCACTGGCCGCACATACACCTGCACCACATGGGACGCGGCCGTGTCCTGCGACAAATTCGTCACCTTCGCGCGCACTTGCGCCGCATGCACTCCCGTGGCACGCACCTGCACCTCGTCAATCGCGAAGTCGGCGTAGCCCAGGCCGAATCCGAACGGATAGGCCACGGGCTTATGGAAGGTGTCGTAATAGCGGTAGCCCACGAACACGCCTTCGCCATAATTCACATGGTGTTCCTCGCCAGGCCAGTTGATGGTGCTCGGATCGTCAGTCAACTCCACGGGAATCGTTTGCGCGAGGCGTCCCGAAGGGCTTACGTCGCCGAACACGATGTCGGCGAGCGCCACGCCGCCGGCTTGGCCGAGCAGCCATGTTTCGAGGATGGCCGGCACGGATTCGTTCCACGGGGTCATGGTGACGGCCGACCCGTTGGACAGGATGACGACCACGCGCTTGTTCGCGGCTGTTACCTTGCCCAGCAGCTCGAGCTGTTTGGCGGGCATGGCGAGCGTGGTGCGGTCGAATCCTTCGGATTCGTCGTAGTCGGGCAGTCCCATGAACATGAGCACAGTGTCGGCTTGCGCTGCGGCGTCCACGGCTTCCTGTTCGAGTTGCGTGTCGGCCGGCGATTGGTCGAGCGTGTATCCTGGCGCGAAGGTGAGGCTTACGCCGCGTTCTTGGGCGGCGTCGAGGAAGCTCGTCAGGCGCGTGGGGTTGATGCGGCTGGAGCCGCTGCCTTGATAGCGTGGCGTGCGCGCGAATTCGCCGATGACGGCGATATGGTCCTGCTCCTTGACGGGCAGCACGTGTTCCTCGTTTTTGAGCAGCACCATGGATTCGCGGGCGGCCCGGCGCGCGGTGTTGTTGTGGTCGTCCACGTTGTAGCGGTATCCGTCCTGGTTCATGGCGTCTTCGGCTTTGTGCGCGAGGTCGATCATGGCTTGGGCCATGGTTTCGAGCTGTTCGCGCTTGAGCGTGCCGTTTTCCACGCCTTGCACGACTTGCTCGTCGGTGCCGCTGGGCGGCATTTCGAGGTTGAGTCCCGCGTTGAGCGCGGCGACGCGGTTGTGGTCGGCGCCCCAGTCGCTCATGACGATGCCGTCGAATCCCCATTCCTTGCGCAGCACGTCCGTGAGCAGCCAATGGTTTTCCGAGGAGTAGACGCCGTTGATTTTGTTGTAGGAGCACATGACGGTCCATGGGCGTGAATGTTTCACGATATATTCGAAGGCCGGCAGGTAGATTTCCCTCAATGCGCGTTCGGATACGAGTGCGGAGACGCGGAAACGGTCGGTTTCCTGGTTGTTGACGGCGAAGTGTTTGAGCGAGGCGCCTACGCCTTTGGATTGCACGCCGTCGACGATGCCGGCCGCTTCATGGCCTGCCAGATAGGGGTCTTCGGACCAGTATTCGAAGTTACGTCCGCCGAGCGGGTTGCGTTTGATATTGACGCCGGGGCCGAGGATGACGGCCACTTTTTCCTGGACGCACTCCTCCCCCATCGCTTCGCCGACTTCGCGTACGAGCTGCGGATTCCACGAGCTCGAGAGTCCCGCTGCTGGCGGGAAGCAGGTGGCCGGCACGGAACGGTCGAGGTTCATTTCATCGCCGTTTCCCGCCGTGGTTTTGCGCAGTCCGTGCGGACCGTCGGTAATCATGTATCCGGGGATGCCTTTGGACGGGATGCCCTGCAAATGCCATGCGTCCTGCCCCGAGGTGAGCGAAGCCTGTTCCTTCACGCTGAGTTCGTTCGCTTCGGTAACGCCGATAGTCAAGTTGTCTGTCATGATGCGTTTCCTTTCTTACCTGTATCTGTAGCCGCGGGCCGCATGGCCCGCGACTGTTCCCGCGGTTGGCTAAATTGGCGGTTTCATGTGCCGGCCAAGACGGTTAGATTCCACGAGCTCGGATCCGATAGAGGTCGGGCAAATATGGCGGAAGCGCATCAATCGTTTTCTTATTCCACTACGAAGGTGTTGAACGAGCGCGGCTCAAGCGTGACCGTAAAGCAGCGGTCTTCGCCTGCCGGATCCGTGAAGCTGAAGTCCATGGGCTTTTCCAGCGCGTTTTGGACTACGGCGGCCAACGTTCCATCGGGATTGCGGAAGACAAGCCCCATGGCATTGAAATGACCCGTGGTCTTCAGCAACGTCGCGCCGGGTCGCACATATGTTGCAAAGTGCCGCATCACGTACCATTCCGGGGTGCGCGTGAAGGTGCCCTTGCGCGAATCGACGGCATAGAGGGAGTTCTGCTGCCATCCCCAGGTACTTACGATCTCGGAGAGGACCATGTTCCAATAGACATAGGCTGTGGCGCCGTTCTTGAAATAATGGTTGATCAGATGGAACACGTATTCGGCGTAAGCCCACGAATTGGTGCCGTCGCCACATTCCGATTCGGTTGGATAAGATCCAGTTCCGGCCAGGTTCATGCGTCCGTTGGATGTCTTGCCGGCCGGCCCACCGGTAGCCCACACCCTGGCGCCCACGGGCGCACGGTTGAACGTGAAATTCAGTTCGTCGGGGCTGAACAGCTCCCGGAATATGGTCTCTTTGGATTGCTCGTCAAGGTAGCGTTCCATGGCGAGGTATCCGAGTTCGTTGAAGCATCCTCCGAATCCCTGAATTTGTTGGAGCGACTCTCCGGTAAGGGCGAGTCCGTTTTCCGAGGCCGCCCCGTTCGCAGCGATGTCGCGTTCCATGAGGCGACGGTCGGGAGTGGAAGCGATCCATGTGATCATAATGAGTCCTTTTCTCGTTTCGCCTTATACCGTTTGACCGACGCCTCACGCGGCAACGTCTAGCGCTGGAACACTTCGGGATGCAATGCGTCGCCCGGCACGTCCTCGCGCGTATCCCCGATGTTCAGAAAATCGTGCCAGAACGCGAAGTCTTCGCCGTAGGGCTTGGCCGTGGCGCCGTGGGACTGGATCGTGGCCTTCGCCTCGATCACGTCCTCTTCGCGCAGTCCCGAGAAGTAGTCGACAAGCTTGTCGAACTTCTCGCGGTCGTAGAACAGCTCCCCTACCGTGGCCGTCAGGCGTTCGGCGCGTTCCACGGGCAGCGAATCCCAGTGGCGCAGCTCGAGGAAGTTCTTCAGGCGCACATCGTTGAAATGTGTGGACAGCACATGGTTGATCTCGTAGTCGTTAAGCTTGCGGTCCGGATAGATTTCCGACGCGTTGCGGTGGAACTCCACGAATTCGCGGCGCGATTCGGGCAGCCCGCTTGTTTCCGGCGTGTGCGTCAGGTCGGCGAACATCATGGGCGTGCTCAGCACGTTGACAGCGTAGTCTTCCCATGAGAAACGCTCGTCGAACAGGCCCGGCGTCACTCCTGTACGGTTCACGTCGAGCACGGCCCACATGCGCTGGCGCATCAGCGGCCATTCGTTGCGGCTGCCCTCAAAGAACGGGGTGTTGCGGTAGTACCAGGCGAGAATCGGGCCGATCGCCGTGCCGACTCGCGATTTTTCAATGGCGTCGCGCTCGCTGAAATAGTCGATGCTCACTTGGGTGGAGGCCGAGCCGCGCATCATGCACGGGCCGAACTGACCGATGCGGCCCAGATATTCGGTCATCGCCTTGTAACGGTTTTTCGGGTTGACGGTGATGTCCGCGGCCAGCGTCTTGGGCTGGTATCCGTATTCGACCAAGCGCATGCCGAGGTCGGCCATCACGGGGTCGATTTCCTTGCGGAACCGATTGTAGATGGCACGCAGTTCCTGCGGAGAATGGATAATGCCGATCGAAACTTCGATCTGTCCGCCCGGTTCGAGGGAAATGCCGATTCCCTCACGTCCCAGCCCGACCAGATGGCCGTTTTCCCAATATTCTTTCGACTTGTCGTAGAACGGGCGGATGCGGTTCATGACCATTTCCACACCGTTGCGGTCGAAATACGACACGGCCGCGTCATTGGCGTTGCGCACGGGAAGATGCTCGATTTCCACGCCGAATCCCGTGGACGAGGGATCGTTGATCCCGCGTTCGAAAAATTCCACCAAACTTTCCACATGCTTCGCATTAATCGGAGCGAGCATATGGGCATATGTCAGTCGCGGAGTGTGCATTGCTATTCCTCACTATTACAAAACTCGCCGTGTCGCGCCGCCAGCCGTGCGGCACTTCCTTACACTAATGTCTTCTCACCAGTGTGGTGAAATTCTTCCCTAGCGGAACAGCAATGCGCAAACCTTTGCAAAACATTCGAACGGGCGTCCGCCCGCCGGACGCTAGACGCGTTCGGCGTTGCGGGCGGCCTTCTTGGCCGCGGCGATCATGAGCTTGATGCGGTTGAGCTGGTTGGCTTCCGAAGCGCCCGGATCGTAGTCGATCGACACGATGTTGGCTTGCGGATGCAAGCGGCGGATCTTGCCGAACATGCCGCGGCCCGTCACATGGTTGGGTAGGCAGGCGAACGGCTGGGCGCAAATCACGTTCGGGCATCCCGACTCGATGAGTTCGAGGATTTCGGCCGTCAGCAGCCAGCCTTCACCGGCTTGCACGCCAAGCGACGTGACATCCGCGGCCTTCTTCACGAGCTCGGGCATCGGCAGGTCGATGGCGAACTTGCCGTTGGACGTGGCAAGCGCCTTCTTGATCGGCCCGTTGTACAGGTCGAGCCCGTAGCGCATGAGCGCGTACACGAACTTGTTGCCGCCCTTGCCGAGGTTTTTCTCGTTCCAGTCGGTGATGTAGGGACGCGTGGTCATGAATTCCATGATGCCGGGCACCACGGCTTCGCAGTCTTGCGATTCGATGACGTCGACGACGTGGTTGTTGGCGTCCGGATGGTATTTGACGAGGATTTCGCCGACCACGCCGACACGCACCTTGCGCGGAATATCGCGCAGCGGCAGCTTGTCGAAACTGCGCACAATGCCCATGGCCACCTTGCCGTAGCTCAGATAGCCCATGCCGTACACGCGCTTGGCCGTGGCGGAGCGGCCGTGGTTCTCGATCGTTTCCTTCACGATCTTGTTCCAGCGTTCGTAGAGCTTGTTGGCGCTGCCGGGCACCTTTTCGTACGGGCGCACGCGGTACAGGCACTTCATGAGCAAGTCGCCCAGGATCAACGCCTTGACGGCGCGGTGCAGCACGGGGACGGTCGGACGGAAGCCCGGGTTGTCGGTCAGGCCCTGCATGGAGATCGCGATAACGGGGATTTGCGGGTATCCGGCGTCGACAAGCGCCTTGCGGATCAGGCCGTAATAGTTCGTGGCGCGGCACATGCCGCCCGTCTGCGTGATGGCGAGCGCCGTGTGGTCGGGATCGTATTTGCCGTCCTTGATGGCGCCGACGAGCTGGCCGATCGTCATGATAGCCGGATAGCAGGCGTCGTTGTTGACGTATTTGAGGCCCGTTTCCACGTTGTCGCGCGAGGCGTGCTTGAGGATGTCGAACTTGTAGCCGCCCGAGCGGATCACGGATTCGACGAGGTCGAAGTGGATCGGGCTCATTTGCGGGCCGACGATCGTGTAGTCCTTCTTCATCTCCTTCGTGAACGGCACGATATGCGAGTAGCTCGTGAGCGTGCCCGTTTCACGGCGGTGCGTCTTCTTGCCGGGCTTGCCGTTTTTGGACGCGCCGGCTCCCTTGACACGCTGCACCTGTTCCATGACGGTGTCGAGCAGCACCTGACGGCCCGGCGTTGGCGCGGGCCCCCCCGTTTTGCGGAAGGCCGGCGTGGATTCGACGGCCGGTTCCGTCTGGGCTGGCGCGGCCTGTACGGCGGGCGCAGCCTGAGTGTCGGAAATTTCGGCCATGACGGACGCGGGCTCGCCACGGCGCGCACCGTTGCCTTCGCGCTCTTCCACGGCGGCCTTCAGCGAACGCAAGCGGATCTTGGCGGCGCCGAGGTTCGACACTTCGTCGATTTTCAGCAGCGTATACACGTCGGCCTTGTCGGCGAGGATTTCGGCGACCTGGTCGGTGGTGATGGCGTCGAGGCCGCAGCCGAAGGAGTTGAGCTGCACCATTTCGAGGTCCGGATAGGAGGAGACGAAGTTCGCCGCCTCGTATAGGCGCGAATGGTAGGCCCACTGGTTCGTCACACGAAGCGGCATGGTGGTCACCTTGCGGTCGTCCACGTGACGGAAGCCTTGCGCGGACTTGGCGCGAGGATCCTCGTCGCCGTCGGAGAGGAACTCGCTCAAATGCAGGTCCTGCCCCGGTTCGAGATTGCAGACCGCATCTTCGGACAGTACGACCATGCCGAGCGAGCAGATCGTTTCGGGAATGCCGTGGTTGATTTCGGGGTCCACGTGGTAGGGACGTCCCGCGAGCACGATGCCGCGGCAGTCGTGTTCCTTCATGTAGGCGAGCGCGCGCAGGCCCTCCATGCGGATGTCGTGCTTGAAGATCTTGTCTTCGGCGTAGGCGGCGTCCACGGCGCGGCGCGCTTCCTCTTCGGTCACGTTTGCCCACGCGAATTCTTCCACGATGCGTTCGACCATGAGGTCGTGGTTGGCCATGTTGAAGTACGGGCGCATGTAGCGCACGCCTTCCTGGCGCAGGCCTTCCATGTTGGCGCCGATCACGACGGGATAGTTGGCCACGATCGGGCAGTTGTAGTGGTTGTCGGTTTCCGCCACGAGGTGCTCCTCATAGGAGACGCACGGGTAGAAGATGTTCGTGACACCCTTCTTGAGCAGCCAGTTGATGTGGCCGTGCACGAGCTTGGCCGGATAGCAGATGTTTTCCGACGCGATCGACTCGATGCCCGTTTCGAACAGTTCGTGGCTGGAGCGTCCCGAAATCACGACCTTGAATCCGAGGGACGTGAGCAGCGTGAACCAGAACGGATAGTTTTCATACATGTTGAGCACGCGCGGAATGCCGATTTCGCCGCGCGTCGCCTTCTTGTCGGTAAGGCGGCGGTAGGCGAACGTGCGCTTGTACTTGTAGTCGTACAGGTTCGGACGGTCGCTGCGCTTCTTGTTCGCGTCGCCTCCGCGTTCGCAACGGTTGCCCGTCACGTACTTCGAGCCGTCCTGGAACGTGGTGATCGTCAGTTTGCAGCGGTTCTGGCACAGTTTGCAGATGTCGCGCGCCGACGTCATCGACAGATTGTCGAGATCGTCGCCGCTGACGAGCGTGGAGACGGTGTGCGCGACGCCGTCGACGAGCGCCGTCGGCAGTCCGCTTACGTCCGCGCCCTGGTCGTCGAGATCGTCGGCGATGTCGTCATAGTGCATGCGCGCCGTCAACGCGGATCCGAACGCGCCCATCAGGCCCGCGATATTCGGACGCGTCACCTCACGCTTGGTCAGCAATTCGAACGCGCGCAACACGGCGTCGTTGAGGAACGTGCCGCCCTGAACGACGACAGTGTCGCCGAGTTCGCCCGAATCGCGCAACTTGATGACTTTGTAGAGCGCGTTGCGCACTACGGAATAGCACAGGCCCGCGGCGATGTCCTCGATGGATGCGCCCTCTTTCTGGGCCTGCTTGACGGAAGAGTTCATGAATACGGTACAGCGCGAGCCCAGATCGGCCGGCCGTTCGCTGCGCAACGCAGCCTGCGTGAATTCCTCGATCGTCAGTCCCATGGACTGGGCAAACGTCTGCAGGAACGATCCGCAACCGGCCGAGCACGCCTCGTTGACGGCGATCGAGTCGATGACGCCTTCCGCGACGGACAAATATTTCATGTCCTGTCCGCCGATGTCGATGACGGCCGTCACGCCGGGGCTGATCGTCTCAGCGCCGCGATAGTGAGCGATCGTTTCCACGACGCCCTCGTCCAGGTGCAATCCCGTGGTGATCAGGCCTTCGCCGTATCCCGTGGCGCACGAGCGTGCGATCCATGCGCCTTCCGGCAGCTCGTTTTGGATCGTGCGCACGATTTCCACGGCCGCCGTCAGCGGGCTGCCGTCGTTGGACGCGTAGCTCGACCATACGATTTCGCAATCGTCGTTGACGAGCGTGGCCTTGATCGTGGTCGAACCGGCGTCGATGCCAAGGAAGTGCGGACCCTTGGCGCCTTCAAGCGATCCCAGACGGATGTGTTCACGGTGGTGGCGGTCGTTGAACGCCTTGCGTTCGTCCTCGTTGTTGAACAGCGGCGGCATGGATGGCGCGGCGGACGGCATGTTGTCAAGGTCGTGCAACGACTGGAGGATTTCGGCGCACGAGCGCGGTTCCACGCGCTGGTCGGCGTCCAGGGATTCGGGCTCTCCCACAATCAGCGCCGATCCGTATGCCACATACAAATGCGCGTTCTTCGGCGTGATGAATTCGTCGACCTTGCCCTTGAGCGCGCGGTCGAACGCGGCGCGCAACTGGGACATGAAGAACAGCGGGCCACCGAGGAAGACCACGGAACCGTGGATCGGGCGTCCGGCGGAGAGGCCGGCGATCGTCTGCGTGGCCACGGCCGTGAAAATGGAGGCCGCAAGATCGGGCTTGGCGGAGCCGTCATTGATCAGCGGCTGCAAATCCGTTTTCGCGAACACGCCGCAGCGCGACGCGATCGGATACAACGTCTTGTATTCCTTGGCCATGTCGTCAAGGCCTTGGGCGTCAGTGTCGAGCAGCGTGGCCATCTGGTCGATGAACGCGCCCGTGCCGCCCGCGCACGAACCGTTCATGCGCTGTTCGGGAGTCGGCTTCAAATACGTGATTTTGGCGTCCTCGCCGCCCAACTCGATAATCACGTCGGCCTGCGGATATTCCTGGTCGATGGCGCGCGTCTCGGCGATCACTTCCTGCACGAACGGCACATGGATGCTGTCGGCCAGCGACAGGCCGCCCGAACCCGTAATGGCCAGGCGCACAGGCTCGTCCTTGCGTCCCAAGGATTCCAAAAGCGCCTGGATGTCGACAAGCAGGCCCTCCATGGTGGCGCGCACGTTCGCATGGTGGCGTCTGTAATCGCAAAACAGCACGTCGTCGAGCGAATCGGAAGAATCCAGCACCACGGCTTTGACCGTGGTGGATCCAATATCGAGACCGATACGCAATGTTGCCGCTGGCTGACCCATATCCACCATCTTCTCGTCTCCACACTGTCCCATTCAGGGAACGGAACGCGGCTCGCCTCCCCGCTCCCTACACTTCGTTAAACATGCTTATTGTAATGCAACGTCTTGTCTGTACAGGAAATTTTCTTGCGTTTCGCAATCCGTTCCCGATCAATTCTTGCGCTGATGGAGACGGTACTCGTCTTTCACCAAATGGCAAGACGCCATGACGGCCGTGATGATCACGAAGATTTCCAGACGGCCGAACACCATGCCGATCATTTCCACAACCAGCGTGGCCGAATTGGTGGCGGGACCCGTCAATCCGATCGACAGGCCGACCGTGCCCAAGGATGAGGCGAACTCGAACATCGCGTTCGTGAAACTGGCGTGCGCCGTAATCGTCATCGCCATGCTGCCCAGCAGAAAAATGAACAGGTAGCAACATGCGAATCCCAACGCGTCCATGATCACGGTGTGGCCGGCGCGGGCGCGGCTTTGGGACAAGCCTTGTTTGGCCAATGGGGACCTTCATTGGGAGCCATGGCCATCATTCCATCCATTTTGGGAGCCATCATTGTGGTGGTCATCGTCGCGTTCGTCATACACGCGATGCAAAAGAAGCCGGTCCGGCACTAAGCTGACAGGACTTCTTACTATCAATCTCTTCCGCGCATGAACCATGGCATGCACGGGTCAAGGCCCGCACCTTTATATATAGGTCTTATCTAGACCATCTATATAAGGATGCGGGCCTTACTCGCGCTTGGTGCGTGAAGCGACGCGGATTGGACAGCGAGACTGTTTTGCGCCTCATTCCTTCCTTTCGTGCACGTTCCGTAGCACATGCGCATGGGCGGCGCCTGCCCAAGCCCGCGCGAGTCGCGGTGAAGAAAACCCACACGTCAACCCGCACACCAATGCGCGCTATCGCCAATATTTTCAAACTCTTCCTCAGGCCCAATCCCAGCTAACTGCCCAGCTTCGCTCCGTAGGGTTGACATTACGTTCACAAGAACCACAGCGAAAGCAACACATCATGTTTTGGATTTGGACACTACTTGTAGGAGCAATCATCGGAGCCATCGCCGGAGCGATCACGAACAACGGACAGTCGATGGGATGGATCAGCAACATTTTGGCCGGTCTCGCAGGCTCGGCACTTGGCCAGGCGCTGTTCGGCGCATGGGGCCCCTCGCTCGGCGGCATGGCTTTGATCCCGTCGCTGCTCGGCGCCGTCATCGTAGTCGCCATTGTCGCCTTCATCGTGCACAAGGTACAGCAAAAGGCATAATCCTCTTCACTTCTTTTAAATTTCCCCCAACCACCGCCTCCGGCAATCGCCGTCGAGGCGGTTTTCATGTGCTGCGCCATGGGCAAAGTTCATCGGTCAGACAAACTGCGATGTTAGGGCTGGCCATAACGAAACCGTTGTCACCACTGGCATGCGGGGAGTAAAACGGCACAAACGTCGCTATCCATCAATTTAGGCAAACAGCCCCGTCGCATAGTTCTTTGGGCGGATTTCCAGCACTTTTTAAACATTGGGAATTTGACTCATAACCAGAAGGCGCGGCAACCTACCGGGCCTCGCAATATGGTTTTGGCCGGCTTCGGGTCGGCGACGCCGCACAAGCGGCACAAGGAAAAGATTGGCTGACATGGCATTTGCAGCACCTACCGCAATCGATTACGAACACTTCCGTGAACTGCTCGCCTTCTTCGTGAAGCAGGCCGACCACAACGAGGTCATGGACCACGTGGACGAGCCGAACAGCAACGACACCGTCCAGTCCGACATCAACGCCGCCGACGACGAGTTCTTCAAGCGCTACGGCATTAGCGAAGACATCATCTGCTACCCGAACGGCATCACCTACCACATCCTGTTCGGCGCCAACACGGTCAGCGAGCCTGAGGAGAACGTGGCGTTCGGTACGCCGACCACCACGGAAATCGACATTCCGCAGACCCCGATCACGCTGAGCCCGACCTTCACCGACCGCAAGATCACGGCGTTCACTTCCCAGATGGTCACCGAGGACCAGCGCACGGGCGAGTACACCGACGCCGATTCCTACACCACCACCGTCGCCGACCTCGACCTTGAAGGCACTGGCGAGCCGACCGAGGCGCTGAAGAGCCTGCTCGACCACCAGGAGAAGCTGTTCGAGGCTTGGAAGGAAAACCACTGAGTTTTTCGCTGCGCTTCTTTGCGCGTCTTGATAACTGACGCCGACTAGCGTTCATATTGTGTGTGCCCCGGTCCCCCATTTAGGGATCGGGGTACACGCGTATCCGACGTTCCCATTGTTCTTCTGCATTTTGAGACACGAAACCCGGCGTGTCTGTCTCAAAATGCAGAAGGAGATACGCCAGTGACCCAAGCGGCTCGAATGGTTCACGGCATACGGATGTATTGCTTGCCACAACCCCAGGATCAGTTTGGAACGTTCACATATTCCCCGAACGCCGCACGCTAGGATAGGCCCACTTGTTGAGGTTCACACCAGATGCGAGTAGGGGGAAATCGATGCAGAACAACGAAGAATTCGCCAGCCCACGCGGTAGGCGTTGGCCCGTTGTCGTGGCCATCGTGGCGGTAGTTGTGGTGGTTATTGGAGGTATTGGCGCATTCATCTATGCCAACAACCATACGAAGGCGTTGAACCGTTGCCACGCTTCCGTGGCCGCATTCAGCGAGCAACGCAGGCAACTGTTGGACACCGTGGATCAATCCCCCAAGTTGCAGCAATTGGTTCAGCAGGTGCTGGGCGTGGACGAGGTGCTCGACGCCGCGGCGAAAGCGGCCGACGCGGCCGAAGATACCGTGGGTGAACAAGGATGCGCCGCCAACGCCACCATTACGCAACTCAATCTCGTCGCCGACACATTGGACAGCGCTACCGACTCATTGCGCTCCTCGCTGGCAACCATGAAAAAGCAGACTGCCGATACGACGCCCGAGGCCCTGTTGGATTGGCTGGGACTATCGGTAGATCCCGAGAAGGACACCCCTTCCACGAGTGGCTCCGACCAAACGCAGGATTCGGACGCCGGGAACGGGAATAGTTCCAATACCGGGAACAGTGACCGCCCCCAGAATAACGACAATGAAAATCAAGTGGACAGCGACAAACGACAGCTGTCCGATTCGATTGCGCAGGGACGGGCGTTGCTGGAACGACTGCGCACCTCATACCGGAATTCCGCGGCCGCACAGCGGCTGTCTGACGGGTTGCAAACCGCGGTGGACACTGCCGAGCGGCTCATTGACCAGTCAGGCGTGAAAAATTCGCGACTGTATAAAGCCGCCAAAGTCACGCTTGACGAAATCATCCAAGCCGTCAACAACTGGATCGACGAGCAGGCCGCCAAGGCGCAGTAAATTCGAGCCCCTTCTGCATTTTGAGACAGACACACCGGAGTTGGTGTCTCAAAATGCAGAAGGATGATGGAAAATATCAGCTCGCGTCGCCTTCGCCGGCGGAGCGCTCCTTGCCGTAAATTTCGGGAATGAAACGTTCCTGGTCGTGTAGTTTGGCCCAGATTCTCGGTGCTCCGGCCGCAAATGAGGCCGGCACATCGAGGATGCGCTGGTTGCGCGAGCCTCGGAACTGCAGCAACGAGTCGTGCTGGTCCTTGAGATAGCGGCCATCGACGAGGATGTCGATCTCATGGAGCAGGTCGAGCTTGTCTTGGCTCTCCCCTTCGCGCATGAGTTCCTCCCACGTGTAGCCCGTCCAGCACCAAATATCTTTGGCGTGGCCGAAACGCTCGCGGATCTTGCGCGCCAACGGCAGCAGCACGCCCGTATTGAGCAGCGGCTCCCCGCCAAGGAACGTGATGCCTTGCACGAACGGCTGCGCCAAATCCTCCATAATCTGGGCTTCCAACCGGTCATTGTATTCATGGCCCGCCTGGAAGTCCCAGATCGAGGAGTTATAGCAGCCTTCGCAATGGAACGGACATCCCGACACATACAGGGAGACGCGGATGCCTTCGCCATCGGTCATGAGGAAGCGCTTGTAGTCGGCCACCATATTATGGCTCATGCGGTTCGTCCACTGCCCCGCGCGCGGATTGTTCGCGAGCGCGGTGGGAATGAACGGTCCGCGGTTGGCTTCTGAAGCTGCGAAATCGTGAGTGGTCATCGGGCGTTACTTGGTTTCCTCGAACCATTCGCGGGCGGTGCCGTCGCTCAGCGTCACACGGCCCGTCTCGCCGCTCATGTGCTTGACGCGGTGGGCGATTTCCTCGTGGCGGCCATGCACCATCGGGCGCTGCACGGGGTTGCCGAGGTAGCCGCACGTACGCTTGGTCACATTACACAGGTCCGGGTCGGCGTTGCCGCACTCTGGGCACTTGAAGCCCTCTTCGGTGGGCTCGAAGTCACCTTCGAATCCGCACACGAAGCAACGGTCGATCGGGGTGTTCGTGCCCAGATAGCCGATACCGATGTTCGACGCGTAATCCCACACGGCTTCCAGCGCCTTCGGATTGGCCTGCAGGCACGGGAACTCGCAGTAGTTGATGAAGCCGCCCGAAGCCAGGTACGGGAAGTCCTTCTCGTAGTCGAGCTTCTCCATGGGCGTCGGCTGTAGCCACACCGGGTAGTGGAACGAGTTGGTGTAGAACTCGTGGTCGGTAACGCCTTCCACTTCGCCGAACTTTTCACGGTCCATGCGGTTGAAGCGGTCGGTCAGGGATTCGGCCGGCGTGGAGTACACGGAGTAATGGTAGCCTTCGTCCGCGGCCCACTCCTTGCACAGCAGGTTCATCTTGCGCACGATGCTCAACGCGAATTCCTTGCCGTCCTCGTCCCAGTCGTGGTCGCGCATCCAGTCCTTGCCGAAGAACACGGCCGTGGCTTCATACAGGCCGATGTAGCCGAGCGACACGGTGGAACGCTCGTTGCGGAACAGCTGGTCCACGTCGTCGTCCGCGTCGAGACGGCCAAAAGCGCCGAAGCGGTACAGCGTCGGAGCGTTGACCGGGGAAGCCTGCTTGCAGCGCATGATGCGGAACTGCAGCGCCTGGTGCGCCACTTCCATACGCTCGTCGAACAGCTTCCAGAAACGGTCCACGTCGCCGTGGGATTCCAGCGCGATACGCGGAATGTTGACGGTGACCACGCCGAGGTTCATGCGGCTGTCTTCCACGTCCTCGCCCGTTTCCGGATCGATCCAGCCCTGCAGGAAGGAGCGGCAGCCCATCGGGGCCTTGAACGAGCCCGTGATCTTGACGATGTTCTCGTAGAACACCACATCCGGATACATGCGCTTCGTGGAGCATTCCAGCGCCAGCTGCTTCATGTCGTAGTTCGGATCCTCGGGGCTTGCGTTCACGCCCTTCTTGATGGAGAACACAAGCTTCGGGAAGATGGCCGTGTGGCGGTCCTTGCCCAGGCCGCGAATACGGTTGAGGAAGATGGCGCGCTGGATTTCGCGGGCGAACCAGTCGGTGCCCAAGCCGAAGCCGACGGTCACGAACGGGGTCTGGCCGTTGGAGACGCGGTTGGAGTTGATCTGGTATTCCATCGTCTGCATGGCGTCATAGATGGCCTTGCGCGTCATGATCTTCGCGTAGATTTCGCGCAGCTGGTCGAGTTCGGAGACGTTCGGATGGAACGGCTGGTCCGGCGGCAGCGGCGCACGGTTCTCGAAGTGCAGCCACTCGGGTTCGCGTTCCTTGAGTCCCTTGACCATGATTTCCGCCACGTCCACGGGCGTGGTGTCCGGAATCATGGCGTGGGCCATCTTCAAGTTCTTGTCATAGTCGCAACGCGCGTATTCGGCCAGCATTTCGTCGGCACGGTTGACGGTCTGGCCGCCGTACTGGTCTCCGGCGATGTCCTTGATGATCTGCGTGATTTGCGTGGCGGCGGTGCCAATGGAGCGCGGGGAGTCCATCATGGCGTTGCCCAGCTCGAAACCGTGGCGCAGCATGTCGCCAAAGTCCGGCAGCGAGCAGTTCGTCATCGCCGTGAACGGCGAGTAGTCGGCGTCATGGAAATGAATGTCGCCCTTGAGATGGGCGTTCGCCACGGCGTCCGGCAGCATGGAGAACGCGGAAGCCTTGGAAACGGCTCCGGCGAGCAGGTCGCGCTGCGTGGCGTAGACGTTGGAATCCTTGTTGGCGTTCTCGCGTACCAGCGATTCGTCGTGGTTGAGCAGGCGTCCCACGGCTTCGTTGATATCCGTGGCCTTGGCGCGCTCGATGTCTTTGTTCAGTCGATACGTGGTGTAGGTGCGGGCAACTTCATACAAATGGTCTTCAATAAGTGCGTGCTCGACGAGGTTCTGAATATCCTCGATCTTGGCCGGCTTGGTGTAGCGGACGCGCACTTCACGCTGGACTTGGCTGGCAATGTCGCGGATCATCTGTTCTTCCTGCGGGCCCACTTCCTTGTCGAGATCGGCAAAAGCGGACTTCACAGCAGCGATAATGTTATGGGGGTCAAAGTCCACGACGCGACCGTCGCGCTTCTCCACCAGCACCCGCGTGCCAGCTGTTTTGGCTGTGTGAGCCACTTCCTTCTCCATAACCAGAGTTTCCATCTTCATTCCTTTCCAAGCGCCGTGAACCATGAAGAATGCGTCGTTGTGATTCACGGGCGAATACGACTATAAAACATTCCACCCCCTATATCTAGTTGACTGACGGCGTGTTTTAACTAGATACGGTGTTTTCCGCATGATTTCAACCAAAATTCCGCGATGTGATGTTTTTAACTCGAGAATTTTTTGCCCCCCCGATTTACCCGCGTCTCGGCGCAATACTGGCCGACACTCCATGCAAACGTATTGACGTTCCGATTTTTGTGCACCAAGCTAAGGCACTATGATGAATTGGTTACAGCAAGATTCGGCGCACCGCGCGCAAAGTTCGCACTCGGGCGCCTCCGAGCCAATCGCGCTTCCCAACGAACCGCGTCCGCTCGACCAGCTTCCGCGCCTCGCGCGCGACACCACGGCCAACAATCCATGGCCCGTGGGCGTGCTGAGCCGGCATTTCCACGACGCGGTGGAACGTTGGCCCGCGGCTTGGATCGAAGGCCAGATTGTGGAGATCAACGCGCGACGCTCCACCTCCGTATACATCACGCTGCGCGACAGCTTCGAAGACATTTCCATATCGGTAAGCGGCTTTGGCCTGTTCGCGCAAATGGCGCGCAACTTCAAACAGGGCGACCGCGTGGTCATTCACGGCAAAGCCGACTTGTGGGTACGCGCCACGCGCCTGAGTTTCCGTGGCGACGACATCCGCAAAATCGGCGCGGGCGACCTTAAGGAACAGATCGACCAGCTGCGCAAACGACTCAAAGGCGAAGGCCTGTTCGACGCCGACCGCAAGGTGCCGCTTCCCGAATTCCCGCGCAATATCGGCCTGATTTGCGCGCCGCAGGCGCGTGCGGAAGGCGATGTGATCACGAACGTCATGCTGCGCTGGCCCAACGTGGGCTTCACGGTGGACCATGTGCACGTCCAGGGCGTCCAGTGCCCCGAAGAAGTGATCAGGGCCATCCAGCGCCTCGACGCCGACCCGAATGTGGACGTGATCATCGTGGCGCGCGGCGGCGGCAGTTTTGAGGACCTGATCGGCTTTTCCGACGAAGGCGTGGTCCGTGCGGCCGCCTCTTGCGTCACGCCGCTCGTGTCGGCGATCGGACATGAGGACGATTGGACTCTTATCGACCTTGCGGCCGACGTGCGCGCGTCCACCCCGACTGACGCCGCCAAAAAAGTCGTGCCCGACATCCATGAGCAGATCCAGCTCGTCGAGCAGGCGCTGTTCACGATGCGTTCGCGCATTGACGGGCGCGTCACGCACGAAACGCAGCTTATTGAGGGATACACCACACGACCGAGCCTCACGCGGCCACAGACCATGCTCGAACCGCATGAGCGCATGATTCACGACGCGACGCAGCGCATGAATATCGCGCTGGCACGCATGACGGACGAAGCGCAGTTCCATATTGAAAAATTGCAGGCCACGCTCACGGCATTGAGCCCGCAGGCGACGCTGAACCGCGGATACGCCGTGGTGCAGAACGCCGACGGCCATGTGGTCGACGACGCCGCCAACATGAAGGCCGGCGACGAATTGACGATCACGCTGCGCAAGGGAACGGTGGTCGCGAGCGCCGAGACGGTCGTGACGCAATAGACGCGCCTCCCCCGCACATCAATCAAATATCAACCGCATATCAATCGAACGAACAAGGAAACGATAATGGCTGACGAAATTTTGGATACGAACAAGTCCGAGGAAACGGTCGAGACCGAGCAGGAAACGATGCAGGAAGCCGCACAGGAAACGGCACAGCAGGCCGCCCAGCCGGCGAGCAGCCTGACGAAAGAGGAACGCGAGGCGATCGCCAACATGTCCTACGAGGAGGCGCGCGACCGTCTTATCCAGGCCGTACGCGCGCTGGAAAACGGCGGACTGAGCCTCGAGCAGTCGATGCACCAGTGGGAGCTCGGCGAGGCACTCGGAGCGCGTGCGCAGTCGTTGCTCGCGAACGTGCGCGAGAAGCTGGACGCCGCGATGGCGCAGCAGGCCAGCACCGCGCAGACGGCGGGCACGCAAGGCAACTTGCAGTAAGCGGTCCTACGCGACTTGCAGTGTCGCGAGCAGCGCGCGGTGGTCGGAACCTTGAATGTGTACCGTTTGCACATCGCCGACGGTCACGTTGTGTTCCACGAGGATATGGTCGATTCCCGAGAATGCGGGGATCGGCCATTTGTCTGCGGGCCACGAGAATTTGAGACCCTCCCCCGCGGCCTGCGTGGCGTCTTTGAAGCGGTCGCCGAGCACGTCGCGCAATGGCGCGTGGTCATAGGACGCGTTGAAATCGCCCATAAGCACATAGTCGGCGTTCGTGGCCGAGCGCGTGATCTGGTCGCCGATCTGCTCGATCGACTTGTACCAGCGGTCCCACTGGCCCGGTCGCGGCGAAGTGGTGTGGACGGAAACGAAACGCAGCGGAACGGAGCCGCCGTCCAGCCACAAGGTGGCGGCCGGCATGTTTGAGGCGACGGAATCGATTTCCGCGTTGCGTTCCTGTGTCAGCGGGATGGCGGACCACAGTCCGTTGCCCGTGCCGCCGTGTGCGATGGACACGGTCAGGTCGTATGGCAGGACGGACGCGATGCCGGCCTGGTCGAGGCGCGCCACGAACGATTTGGTGATCTCTTGCATGGCGAGCACCTGCACGTGCTGTTCGCGCACCGTTTGCACGATCTGGGCGGCGTTGGCGTGGCCTTCATACACGTTGCACGTCATGACGCGCAGCACGGAACCGCCCACGGGCGCCGTTCCGCTGCGGGCGGCCTGGGCGACAGACTCGTCGAGATGGTCGCCGCCACGGTAGAACGGCGCCTGCCAGTACAGTTGCGCGCCAATGCAGATGACGGCCAGGATCGCCGTGAACCAGCGCCTGGAAATCAAGGCCAGCACGAGCGCGATGGCGGCCATAAGCACCACCCACGGCGTGAAAGCCAACAGATTGGACACGAGCGGCAGCTGCTGGTAGACGGCCGGCGTCAACCGCAGCAGGCAGATGACGACAGCGATACACGTCAACGACCGGGCCACGAAGCCTAGAAAAGGATGTTTGGTACGCACGTTCCCTCCGTTCGCCGAATGCACTCCGGCAACGCGCCACCGTAGAACATGCGACGGACGGATTTGACGCAAAACGGGTAAAATTACGCTTTTGTGGTGTGTAGGCGCGTCATGCGTGTATAATAAATCGCTGTTGCCCTGGTAGCTCAGTGGATAGAGCACCGCTCTCCTAAAGCGGGTGTCGTCGGTTCGAATCCGATCTGGGGCACTTTTTTATGCCTGTTTGCGCCTCTGCCCTATCCATCCGAGCCCTCACCCAGTAAGATCGGTCACAAATCAACGACGATGGAGGGCCCTGTGACCATGGCAACTTGTGAAGGCGTAAGCATCCAGACATTCGGATGGCCGGCGGCGTGCGCTGTTCCGGAAGAAAAATCGACGCTGCCCAAAGGACTGTTCGCGCGCAACGTGCGGTTGAGCGATTCGACGAAGAAAACGCTCGTCAATACGGTGCGCGCAATCCGGCTGCTCGGCATCGTACGCGATGCCAATACCTCGCTGGAACCCAGCCCGTCCATGCCCGAAGTACTTGTCATGGCACTGCCGCTCAACGGCGCGGACGCGACCGTGCCGAACGCCGTCATTGAACTGATCGCCGCACAACGCAAATCCGGCATCGTCTTCGTGTGCTTGCGCGAGACGGAAGACGGATCCGTACAGGCCGCGCTGGCCGTACGCCGCAAAATGCCGAGCAAGGCGGGACGCGAGCCCGTCCACGAAATATTCGCCACCGACTGGACGCCCGTAGGCGACCTCATGCTGCCCGGCATTGACGAATGCGACTCGCTTCAGCAATTCTGGGACGCGATCTGCGCATATGTGGCGCTTGACGATTATGGCTCCGGCATTGGCGACGTCGACACGGCCATCCGCATGCGCCGCGAACGCGACCAGCTTGAGCAGGACATCGCCAAACTTTCCAAAGACCATGCGCGCGCGAAGGACCAGACGAAGCGCAACGCCATTTTCAAACAGCTGCAGAGCCGCAAGCGCGCGCTCGCTGACCTGGAAGCGCAAGCGGGGCTGGTGGCTGAATAGAGCCGAACAGCAGCCGAATATAAAACGTGCCAGCCGCTTGGAAATCCGGAAAATCCGGAGCAATCCAAACGACTGGCACGTCGGTTTGCACAGTCACGCGCAGTATGGAGCGCGCAACATCTGTAATGGGCCCGGGGCTCTCTCCCCCTAGGGGCGCCCAATCACTTCTTGTACATCGTCTCGTACGTGGCGGTGTTCGAGAAGTCGAAGTGCACGCCGTCGATGTCCTTCATGCTCACGGCCGTGATGTTCGAGTACCACAGCGGAATGGCCGGCAGGTCGCGGAACAGGATTTCCTGCGCCTGGTCGAAGTATTCCTTGCGCTGGGCCTCGTCCGTGGTGGACAACGCCTTGTCGAGCGTGGCGTCGAACTCGGGGTTCTTGTAGTCGCCGTCGTTCGAGCCCTTGCCGTCGGCCGCGTCGATCGTGTACAGCGGCGTCATGTAGTCTTCGGCGCTCGGGTAATCCATCGTCCAACCCGAACGGAAGGCCGTGTCGATCGTGCGGTTCGTGATGCGCGTGCGCAGGTCGGCGAAGGTCGCGTACGGGTCGCCGGAAGCGTTGATGCCGAGGTTGTTCTTCAGCTCGTTCGTGACGGCGTCCACCCATTCCTTGTTGCTGCCGTCGGAGTTGTAGGCGATCTTGAAGGAGCCGCTCCACGGGCTGATCTTGTTGGCTTCGGCCCACAGTTCCTTGGCCTTGGCGACGTTGTAGTCGAGCACTTCGCTGCCCGGCAGGCTCTTCGTGTACTCGGCCACGGCCGGGGACGTAAAGTCGGTGGCCGGCGTGCGCGTGTTGTCGTAGAGCTTCTCGCAGATCAGCGAACGGTTGATGGCCATGGAGATGGCGGCGCGGCGCAGGTCGCCTTCCTTGTTGACGCCGAAGTGCTCGAGGCGCTCCGGAATCACGAAGCTGTTGAACTGGGCGCCCGGCTCGCTGTAAGCCTTGACGGCCGGATCGCTCTTGAACGAGAACATTTCAGCCTGCGGCACGGAGTCGAGGAAGTCGAGGTTGCCGCCGACCACGTCGGCGTAAGCCGAATCCATGCTCGTGTAAATCTTGAAGTTGATGCCGTCGTTCTTCGGCTTGCGCTCGCCCTTGTAGGACGGGTTCTTCTTAAGCATGATGTTCTGGTTGTGGTGCCAGGCCTGCAACACGTACGGGCCGTTGCCGATCGGGTGCTCGCCGAACTTGGCGATGTCCTTGTACGCCACGCTCGGCAGCGGATAGTAGGCCGGGTTGGCCAGCTGCACGGCGAACACGGAGTTCGGCTGCGTCATCTTCACGTCGATCGTGTAGTCGTCGGGAGCGCTCAGGCCGCTCATCGTGGCGGTCGGGCTCACCTTTTCGTCCTGCAGCGCGTCGTAGCCGGCGATGGTGGCCAGGTTGCTCGAAGCGAGCTGTGCGTTGTGCACGTTGGCGGCGAAGTTCCACGCGTTCACGAACGACTTGGCCGTTACGGGCTCGCCGTTGCTGAACGTCCAACCGTGCTTCACCTTGATGATGTACTCGGTCGAGTTCGCGTTCGGAGTGATGGATTCAGCGGCTTCCAAGTGCTGCTTGCCCTGATAGTCGTAGCTCACGAGGCCTTCGAACAGCTCGCGCACCACGTTGGTGCCGCCGGTCTCGATGGAGTTGGACGGCACGAGCGGATACTGCGGTTCCGTCTCGTCCGCGGAAATGATGCCGTGAGGTTCGCCTGCGTGCGCGGAAGAGCCGCAACCTGCGACGCTCGTCAGCATAGCGGCGCTGGCGACAACGGCCACGGCCTTCACCACGGTTGAGAACAACTTCGATTGTTTGCCCATGGAAGTTCTTTTGCTCCTCGGTTTAGCTCATCTGAATACGACGTAACGTGTATCTCGGTACACGGCCACAGCGCATTGAAATATCGTGCGCCCATAACGCTGGCATAGTTCACCACAATTGTGACCGATACCGGAATACCCCATTCAAACGACATTTTTTGATAAAACGTTCAATCAGCCTAGTGCCGCTTATTAATTCGGTCGTGTCGTTTTTGGCCGAAAATTTTCCGGGAAACAAATATTTATGGTTCAGAATCCGAGACGAGTTCGACCGAACTGGTCAAGCCATCTTAAAATCGCGCCCTCGCGAAGCGCCCATGGGCAGACTTCCACTTCGTCGACTTCCAGCGCCTTCATGATTTCGACGGCCACAATGCCCGCGCCCACGATCGTAAGCGAACGGTCCTGCGTAATGCCGGGCAGGTTCGATCGTTGCGCCGGTTCGATTTGGGCGAGGCGCGGAATCCAGTCCTCGAGCTGCTGGCGGTCCACAATCAACGTGTCCTCGCGTCCCTGCTGGCGCAGCACGGATCCGGCCAGGCGCGCGAGCGATCGGATGGCCTTCGACGTGCCGACCGCATGGTTGGGCGTTTCGCTCAAGTCGATGGACGCGACGATCGGTTCAATCGATTTGCGCACGAATTCCGCAGCCTTCTTGATGTCGCGTTTTGTGGCGACGCCGCTTTCGGGAAGCAGGTTGTGCGTGACGATGCCCGCGCCGATGGGCGCGCTGACGGCCACCGACGGTTCCTCGTTCGATCCCATGGCCACTTCCAGCGAACCGCCGCCAATGTCGATCATGAGCAGGCGTCCCGCGTCCCATCCGTACCAGCGGCGCGCGGCGAGGAACGTGAGTCGCGCCTCGTCCTCTCCCGACAATACGGTGGCGCGCTGGCCGATCACTTCCTCGATCGAGCGGATGACCTTGTTGCCGTTGGGCGCGTTGTGGATTGCGGACGTCACGAGGCACAGCAGTTGTGTGATGCGGTAGCGTTCCGCGAGTTTCATTGCGTCGTCCACGGCTTCGCACAGTGCGCGGATGCCCGATTTCCTGATCGATCCGTCCGCTTTCATGTACTGGACGAGCTGGATCGTCGTTTTCGTGCTCGCTTCCGGTTCCGGCCGCGTGCCCAGCGCCGCGTCCACAATCAGCATGTGTACGGTGTTCGATCCGATGTCGAGCACGCCAAGACGCGTGGATTTCCTACGTGGAGAGATCATGGTTCCGTTATACCGCGTTCACCCGATTGCCCGTGCGCGCCGTTGGCAACCGATTCCACTGTGGGCGGCAACATGCAAGCCCCGGTTCCCCCTTCTACACTCGGATAGTGAATGGTAAGGCATGGAAACCGAAGGAAAGGGAACAACATGACCGATCAAACGCAGCGGCCGCTGAACGTGGCCATTATGGGTGCGGGCCGCATCGCCCGCCATATGGCCGAAACATTGAGCAAGATGGCGGCGAGCGAAGAGTACGCGAGCGTGGCCAAGCCCTACGCGATCGCGTCGCGCAGCCAGGACAAGGCCGACGCTTTCGCCAAGGATTTCAACCTGCCGCACGCTTACGGCACCTATGAGGCGATGCTCGCCGACCCGGACATCGACCTCGTCTATATCGCTACCCCGCACAATGTGCATGAGGAGAACGGCATCGCCTGCATGCGCGCGGGCAAGAACATTCTGGTGGAAAAGTCGTTTACGGCCAACGAGAAGCAGGCGCTCAACCTGCTCGACGTGGCCGACGACACGGGAATGCTGTGCACGGAAGCCATTTGGACGCGATACATGCCGTCGCGCGCGATGATCGACGAAATCATCTCGAGCGGCATGATCGGCGAAGTGACGAGCATCAGCGCCGACCTGAGCTATCCCGTCTCCTACAAGTCGCGCATGACGGATCCTTCGCTGGCCGGCGGCGCCCTGCTCGACGTGGGCGTCTACCCGCTCAACTTTATCGACATGATCATGGGCGCCCAGGAAATCAAAGACATGTCCACGATCATGGTCCCCTACAGCACGGGCGTGGACGCTTCGAACTCCACGACGCTGGTCTACGACGACAACACGATGGCCGTGGCCACATCCTCCATGCTGTGCGCTTCGGACCGCGACGGCATCGTGCGCGGCACGAACGGCTACCTCATCTGCCACAACATCAACAATGTGGAATCGATTGACGTGTTCGACGCCGACCACAAGCTCACGAACCACCTGCATGTGCCCGAGCAGCTCACGGGCTACGAGTACGAGGTCGCGGCGGCCGTGAAGGCGATCCGCGAAGGCAAGCACGAGTGCATCGAGATGACGCACGCGGACACGCTGCGCATCATGCATCTGATGGACCAGATCCGTCAGGGCTGGAACCTCACGTACCCGTTCGAGTAAGCCGCACCGCCGCGTCCGCGGCTATTCGCGACTACTCCTGCAGCAGCGCGAGCAGGTCTTCCTTCGTCAGCGACGCCAGGCCGCGCACCGTGCTCATGTCGGCCGCGCCGGCGTCGCCCGAAGCGGCCCGCTCGGCGCCCGACTGCGCGTCCAGCAGCATGGATGCCACTTGTGCCTTGCGCTGCTGCAATTGCACAATGCGCTCTTCGACGCTGTGGCGCATGACGATCTGGAACACGTGCACCTGTTCGCGCTGGCCGATGCGGTGGGCTCGATCGGTGGCCTGCTGCTGCGCCGCCTCATTCCACCACGGGTCAGCCAGAATCACGCTGGACGCCGCCGTCAAATTCAGTCCCGTGCCGCCGGCCTTCAGGGAAATCAGCATGACGGGCACATCGCTGGACGGATCGTTGAACGCGTCGACGAGTTCCAGACGTTCCTTCTTGTTCGTCTTTCCCGTAATTTCATACGTTTTGACGCCCTGCGCATGCAGTTGCGCGGCGATATCGTCCAGGAAGCGCACAAACTGGCTGAAAATGAGGACCTTGCGCCCCTCTTCAAGATTCGACTGCACGAGGTCGCCGATCGCTTCCAGTTTCGCGGAACGGCCATCGTAATTTTCATAGATGATGCCCGGATCGCAGCACAGTTCGCGCAGCACCGTCAGTTCGCTCAAGACTTGGATGCCGATCGTGTTCAGGGAGTCGGCCTGCGTAATGAATTGCGCGAGCTGGTTCTCGTGCGCCGCATACAGTTCGCGCTGCTTGTCGCCCATCGGCACGGTGACGACCTGCTCGATCTTGCTCGGCAAATCCGTCAGCACCTGCGACTTGAGTCGGCGCAAAATGAACGGCGCCATCACGGCGCTCAGCCGTGCGGCAGTTGCGGAATCGCCGTCCATAATCGGACGTTCGTAACGTGCGCGGAACTGCTGTTGGGAACCGAGATAGCCGGGCATCACGAAATCGGTGATGCTCCACAATTCCGACGGGCGGTTCTCAATCGGCGTGCCCGTCAGCGCGAACCGGTGCTCGGCCACGAGACGTTTGACGGCGCGCGCGTTCTGCGTGGCCGGATTCTTGATCATCTGCGCCTCGTCCACGATAACGGCGAGCCAGTCGAACACGTCGGCCGTATCAATGCTGCGGCGCAACAGGTCGTAGGAAACAATGCCGACCACATGCTTGCCAGCCTTCGTAAGCGTTTCAATGCGCTGCCAGTCTTCAGCCGATTCAATGACCACGGGCGAAAGCTCGCTCGAGAACCGTTCCACTTCGCTATTCCAGTTGTAGACGAGCGACGCCGGGCACACGACCAAGGACGGCAGCGTGTCGGGCTGAAGTTCGTAGCGGTATTGCAGCCATGCGATGACCTGCAGCGTTTTGCCCAAGCCCATCTCGTCGGCGAGAATGCCGCCGAAGCCCTTGTCGGCCAACAGGTTGAGCCATTCGTAGCCGATTTTCTGGTACGGGCGCAGCGTGGCGTGCAAGGATTGCGGCACCTCGTAGGCGTCGGGGTCGATATTCGTCAGGCCGTCAATGAATTTCTGCAGCGTCTCGTCAGGCTCGAGAATGCCTTCCTGAGCAAGCATGAATACGCGGAACAGCGGCAGCGTCACGTCTCCGCGGTCAAGGGCCGTCATGGAAATGGAATACTGCTCGGTGAACGCGTTGAACTCGTCGAGGTTCGTGTTGTTCAAGTCGATGAACGATCCATCGCGCAGGCGGTGGAAGCGCTTGCGGCGCCGGTAGCTGTCGAGCACGGCGGAAATCTCGTTGGCCGGAATTTCGTTGCTCGTCACATTCAAGTGCAGCATGCCGCTATGCATGCTCGCCTTGACGCTGACGCGCACGGGCGCGCGGTGCATGAGACGGTCGATTTGCGGCGTCGTGAACACTTCGCCGGCGGCGCTTAACGCGCCCAATCCCGTAAACAGCAGTTCGCGCACGCGGATGCCGTCGCTCAGCTTCGCGTAAGGTTCGGGGCATTGCGCGTCGGGCTCCTTCATGAACAGCAGCACGGCTTCGCGCATAAGCTGTTCCATGCGCGTATCGCGCGTCAGCGGCGGTTCGGCGCCCTCCGCGGCTTGGGCCGCCTCGTCGTTGGCCTGAAACACGTCGAATTCAAACTCGCCGTCGCGATAGGTGGCGAGCGCCCGGCACGTGATGGCGTGCGCGGACGTGTCCACATCGATGTAGAAGCGTGCTTGGCAGGTGTCCACGCGCGAGTCGGTCAGCGCGGTCGGCACGGTGATGTTCAGCGCGGAGTCGGTCAGGTCGGGCAATAGCGTGCGGTCGAACAGCGCGATGTCGGCGTCGCTTAAAAAGCTGTTGTTCACGAGTTGGAGCGTGCGGGCGGCGCGCACCATGTCGTCGTTGGCGGGCACGAATTCGAGCGTGCGGTCCGCGGATTCGGAGGGTTCGTTTGCGGCGGCCGCTGGTTTGCCAGACGCGCCTTGGGCTGCATGAGGCGCCGCGTCTTCGCCTTGTTCGCCGTCCCGCGCCACGAGCAGATAGTCGCGTCCTTCGCCACGCACGGTGGTCAGGATGTCGCGGTCCATGCTGATGCGGTAGCCGTGCGTATTGGTGGACTTGTCGTCTATGCGTTCGAAGCGCACGTGCAGGTCGGGGCGCTCCGCCGTCACTTGCACGGGCCGTTCGTTGAGCTGCTCGTCGGTCACGAGGATAAGGGCGCCGCGCGGTGTGGCTTCCACCAGTTCCGCGACTTGCGCTTCGCTGAGTTCCACGGGGCGGAAGCCTTGCGGCATGGGGCGCGCGTGGTCGTGCAACGTGTTCCATGCGGCGCGTTGTGCTTTGGCGATGCGCATGATGGCGCGCGCCAGCGGACGCGATTCGGGTGTGAACATGCGCATGGTGTGCGTAACGGGCGTTACGCGGCCGCCCGCTGTTTCGCACAGCATGGATCCGCGGTGTTCGAGCGCGGTGGTGAACTGGTCGATGTTGTTGATGAAGCTGGATTGGCCGTCGATGACCATGTGGAAGCGGGCGCTCCACGGGGACGATTCGGCTTCGTCAGCGCGCGGTGCCACACCTGCGGGACGGCGGCCGGATTGGCCGTACTGGCCGCGCTGCGCCATGGAGCTTCCCATGCGGGCGAGCGCGATGATGTCGTCGGTGTCGTCTTCGGACGCGTCGCTCCAGTTCATCACGGTATGCAGCGTGACGGAGCCGTCCGGCAATTCTTCAGCGGGCTGCGAGGCGCGCGACGCGGCGCGGGCGCCGTGGAACGTGGTCGGGCGCGCGTCGCGTCCGGCTTTGCGGAACACCGCCCTGCGGCGGTTGGCGACTTCATCGGTTCCCGACTGGTCTTGTTCCATCATTGCCGCCATGAGTTCCCGAGAAGTCAAATTGCCGTCTGCCATGCGCCCTTCCTTTCTCGGCGCCATTCTACCTGACGGCGCTCACCGGGCGCGTCTTAATGGCGAGTGCGGCACTGTTTGCCGCCGATGCCGAACCTGCCTTGCGCATCCCACGGGCCGCCGCTTTCAGCCTTGAGCTCGTCGAGATGGTGTTTCATGGCGACGAGCATGATGTGGGCGTCCTCGAGACCCAAATGCCGTTCATTGTGGTCTTCGGGCAACGCGCCTTGGCGCTTGGCGTAGGCGTCGAGCGTATTGTCGCCGTGCGGATGGTCTTCCGACGGCACGCTCCCCTTGTCCCAATACTGGCTCATCGGCAACGTGTCGATGATCACGATGTGCCCGTCGCGGTACGCTTCGGCGTATCCCTCCACGTTGAACTGGAAATACTTGTGCTCGAATGTGGCGTTGTGCGCAACATACGGCTGTTCGGTCAGACGCCGCAACAGCGAGCGCTGCGCCGCGGGCCATTCGTCGAACGGCAGCATGCCGTTGTCGGCCAGCGAGTTGACGTCGATGCCCGTCAGCTCGCGGATGAACGTGTGGTCGGCCAGCGCGCAGCGTCGCGGTACGCCGAATTGCAGCCGCGCCTGGTCGTACGCGTCTTCGAACGCGTAATAGGGCTCCGTGTAGATGGCCGACTGCACGGCGTCGAGCGGCAGCGTCGAGCGCATGTTCATGCGTTCGAATCCCGCGTCGATAATGTAGGAGCGCCACGGGTTGATGCCTGTGGTTTCCAAATCGATGCCCAGCACCGTGTCGACGGCACGGCCGGGAAGATAGGTGCGGCGCCATTCGCTGTTGCCGTGTTGGACGGGCGCCTGCGTGGTGGCGCGGCTCGTGTCGCGGGCTGCGGCGGCCTGCTGGTCGAGCTGTTCCTTGCTGATGGCGCGGCGCTCTTCATTGATGTGCAGCGACTGGTCCTGGATGTCGTGCATGGGCTGGCCTTGCGGCCACGCCCCAGCGGGGCTGAGAACGGGGACGGTGGTGCCGCCGCTGGAACGCGTCTCCACATTCCACAGTTCGCGCCGTTTGCCCGCTTCGATCAGCAGCGCGATTTCGTCGTTCAATCTGCGGTTCGCGTACGCGAGGGCGCGCGGCAGACGGAACGAGGCGATCGCGCGTTCAAAATCGCCCATGAACGTGCGCACGGTCATGCTCAATATGCCTTCCAAGGCGCGTCGCGTGGCGTAATCGGCGCGCAACAGCGAGACAATATCGACGTTCTCGTCGAGCGGTGCGGAAAAATCGAGGTCCCTAGCGGCGCCCACTCCCGAAATCAGGTCGAGACCGGCGACCCACTGCCAGTCGATAGGACGGTTGTCGGCGTCTTTGGGCATGACGGCCGCCCATGCCGGGATATCTTGGGTCGCCTCGTCGAGCCATGCGAGCGTTTCTGCTGGAACCTGTGTCATGGTGCTTATCTTAGCGAGCGGCGCGGCGCCCGTGCGTATTACGTCACGAACGGACAAATCTTTCCCCAGCGTAACAGGACAAATCGGGAACGATTGTGCGGCCGTTTCGCCGTCGAACAATTCCCATATGTTCCCCAGAACTCTCCCAGACTGCGCTTCGTACGATGACCATGTCAATCACAGATCGATTCGACTCGTAGGGGGTACGAAAATGGCAGACGCAACGTCAGCTCAGGAATCGAAAGAACAACCGACTTTGAAGCAGCCGAAGGAGGCGCTTCCGAAGAACGCAAGCAAGAAGTTCACGTGGACTTCCCCGCAAGGCGAGACCGTCTCGTACACGGCGAACGCGGAAATGGTGCCCGTTCGCGCGGATGACGGTTCGCTGATGGGACACATGTTCATGTTCTCCCAGGTCCGTGACGATGTGGAAGATTCCAGCGACCGTCCCGTCACGTTCCTGTGGAACGGCGGCCCTGGCGGCGCTTCCTACATGGTCAACGTCGGCGGCATGGGCGCACGCCGTGTCAAGGTCGACACGGACAAGCACATGCCGAACGTGGGCGTCATGGAAGACAACCCGTACACGCCGCTGCCCTATTCGGACCTCGTGTTCATCGACGCGTTCGGCACGGGCTTCTCGCATGTGGACCCGAACTACGACGGCAAGAAGGTGTGGGGCGTCGACGGTGACGGCGACGCGTTCGCACGCGGCATCATCGCATGGCTCGCGCTGCACAAGCGCAACAACAGCCCCGTGTACCTGTACGGCGAATCTTACGGCACCATGCGCAACGCCGTGGTGTACCGCATGCTCGGCGAGAAGGGCTTCGGCGTGACGGGCGTCATTGAACAGTCCACGATTCTCGATTACGAACCCGTGATGCCGGGCAACGACGCGTATTACCTGGGCATGGTCCCCGTGTACGCGGCCACGGCCAACTACTTCGGCAAGGCCGGCGTCGGCGAGGATCCGTACGCATGGTTCAACAAGGCGTGCGAGTTCTCGAACACGACGCTCGCGTCCGCCATTGTGCAAGGCGACCAGATCAGCGAGGACGACAAGCGTTCCGTCGCCACGGAAATGAGCGAACTGATCGGCCTGCCTGTCGACTTCATCATGGACAAGGGCCTGCGCATCGAGCTCGACACGTTCCGCAAGTCGCTGCTCAAGGACGAGGGCAAGACGCTGGGCCGCTACGATACGCGCATGGTCACCTACGCCTACCAGGACGTGCAGGGCGACAACGAGTTCTACGCGGGCGAGGATCCGTCCTATGACGGCATCAACGCCACCTACCTCGACTGCTACATGAAGATGCTGCGCGACGAGATCGGTTTCGAAGGCTACTCCAACTACGAGCCGCTGTCGCTCAAGGTAAACATGGATTGGAACTGGACGCACGCCGCTCCGGGCACGATGGGCCCGGCCCAGGTGCCGAATGTCGCGTACGACATGGCGACCGCGTTGCGCCGCAACCCCACGAGCCGCATCATGTTCTTCGGCGGCATCCATGACGCCGCCACCCCGTTCTGGAACGTGAAGCACGACATGAGCAAGCTGTTCCTGCCTAAAGCTTTGAAGCACCAGATCGAGTACCACCTGCACTCCAACGGCCACATGGCCTACGCCGACAACGAGGCGCTCGAAGCCATGGGCCCGGAGCTCAAGGCCTTCTACGAGAAGCGCCACGAGCCCGTGCTGTGAGCCGTAAGGCTTCCATGTGAGTGCGCAAGCGCCACCTGATCAATATGCGAAAATGGCCGCGACAAGCGTTGAATGCTTGTCGCGGCCATTTGCGTATGGGACGGGGTGCCGGGACGGGCGCGGAACGCGCTAGGCTTCCTCAGCCAGTTCCATGGCGTCGGCCGCCTCGTAATCCCCGCACAGCTGGTACATGTCGTGGCGCAAATAGGCCACGCGCTGTTCGAACAGGATCCAGCTCATCACCAGCGCCATACGCTCCTGCGTCTCTTGCGGCGAGAATTCCTGCGCCTCGCTTGTCTGCTGCACATAGTCGAGCAGCGCCTCTATCTGCTCGGCCTCCAGCGGACGCTGGTCCATCCACGACACCGTGTCGTAAGACGCCAGCGGACTGTCGGAACCGAAAATGTCGCAGTATCGCGCCACGGAACGCATGTAGGTCATGGCGCGGTTCAACGCGCTGTAAGCCACGGCACGTGTATCCTCCCAGTTGGCGAACGACAGCGAACATGCGAGCATCTCCACCATGAGGTTCGGATACAGGATCATGGCGCGGCTGCACACCACGTCCCCGACCATGGCGAGCGCCTTGATGCTCGTGTCTATGTCCGCATGGCGCGCCACGGAATCCATGTAGATGCGCAAACGGAATATTTGCGACATCATCATGTCGTAAGCCTCGCAGTTGCGGTCGGCGATCGTGCCGAGGAACTTGCAGCCCAGTTCGATCGCGTACGTGACGGCGCACACGGCGTCCAGCCAGCGCGTGGACGAGTCGGACTGTTCCACGGCGGCCACCACGCCGCTCATGGCCTGGGAGTCGGCTTCAAACGTGGGTACGTTGGCCATGGGGTCGAGCGCCTGCATGTCGGGCGCGCAGCCTTGCTCTTCCAGAGACTGGTAGTACCAGCTCATGGGCGGCATGACGAGGTCTTCAACGTCTTCTGCGGTCGGCACGGGCTCGTCTTCCATGGTCCGCTCCACTTCGAGCGCGCAACGCTGGATCAGGTTCGTCCACAGGTACATGGGTGCGCGCCAGCGGGCGGCGCTGTAGTTCTCGAGTTCCTTTTCCCATTCCCAGGACTCGTTGGATGATGAAAATTCAGGGCTCATGGATATCGATCCCCTTGGTCGATAGTGTCTGACGCTCGAAAATCGAACTTCAGTCTATGCGCCGGGAAATGGCGATTCCAGAGCCCTTACAATTTCTTGGAACAATCTCCAAGGTTTCTTTACAACTGTCGCGTCACGACTGCCGTTTTACAGCTCGAATCCGAGCTCCTTCGCGGCTTCGGTCGGCACGGGATCCTCGATCCAGTAGTCGTCGAGGTTCTCGTCGCTGGTCAGCGAACGGATGATGGCCTTGTCGATATACAGTTCGCCGCTCAAATGGTCGGTTTCGTGCTGGAAGATGCGCGCCGGCCATCCGTGCAGGTGTTCCTCGTGGCGCTCGCCGTCCTCATCCTGCCAGCGCGCGATGATGTCCACGTAACGCTTGCGTACGGCCTGCCATCCGGCCACCGACAGGCAGCCTTCAAAGAATTCGGCGGTCGCGCTGCCCTCGACGGGCTCGTAGCTCGGGTTGATGATCACATGGAACGGGAATTCGGCGAATTCACGCGGGTCGTCCGCATACTCCTCGCTCGTGTGGTCTTCAAGCACGGCGAACGAGAGGTTGATACCGACCTGCGTGGATGCCAGGCCCACGCCGGGAGCCTCGAGCATCGTCACGCGCATGGCTTCGATGAGCTTGGCCATCGTTTTTTTGCTGAGCTGGCCCGTGTACGGTACGGTGGGCTGGCGCAACACAGGTTCGCCAGCCTGCACAATGGGCAGCAAACCGCCGTTTTCCTTGGCGCACTGGTGCAGGAACCGCTCCACGTCGCGGTTGAGTTCCATGTCTACTTTGCTGTTCTTGCCAAACATTCGTCTTCCTTACAGGGCGAGTTCGCGCGCCACAACCTCGGCCAGGCGTGCGCACACTTCGTCGGACTGTTCCTGCGTGGCGGCTTCCACCATCACGCGCACGAGCGGCTCGGTGCCCGAAGCGCGCAGCAGCACGCGGCCCGTGTCGCCGAGAATCTCCTCTTCGGCTGCCACGGCGGCCTGCACGGCCTCGTTCGTCTTCGCGGCGGCCTTGTCCACGTCCGGCACGTTGATTAGCGTCTGCGGCAGCTGCGGGAAGTCGGCGGCCAGTTCCTTGAGGCTCTTGCCGCTCTTGACCACTTCGTTGCACAGCGTCAGCGCGGTAAGCGTGCCGTCGCCTGTGGTGGCGAACTCGCGGTTGATGACGTGGCCCGACTGTTCGCCGCCCAGCGAGTAGTCGCCGCGCAGCATCTCCTCGAGCACGTAGCGGTCGCCCACGCCCGTTTCCACGGTTTCAATGCCCATGTCCTTGAGGGCGAGCTTCAATCCGAGGTTGCTCATGACCGTCACGACCAGCGTGTTGTGGTTGAGCTTGCCTTCGCGCATCTTGGCGCGCGCCAGAATGCCCATGATCTGGTCGCCGTTGACCATGTTGCCGTCTTCGTCCACAGCCAGGCAGCGGTCGGCGTCGCCGTCGAACGCCACGCCCATGTCGGCGCCCGAAGCCACCACCATGGCCTGGAGCTGCTCGGGGTGCGTGGAACCGGCGTTCTTGTTGATGTTGTAGCCGTCCGGGGACGCGTTGATCACGATCACGTCGGCGCCGGCGCGGCGCAACGCCTCGGGGGCCACCACGGAGGTGGCGCCGTTGGCGCAGTCGGCCACGATCTTCAGTCCGCGCAGCGGCTTGGGCTGCGTCTTGTCTTCGTTCAGCGGCGCGATCGCGGACACGAGATGGTCGATATACAGGTTCGTGGCCGTGACCGTGTCATGGGAAATGCGGCCCACGCCGGCGCCCGTCGGACGCTCCCAATCCTCGCCGAGCACGGCTTCAATCTCGTCTTCCTTCGTGTCGGGCAGCTTGAAGCCGCCGCGCGCGAAGAACTTGATGCCGTTGTCGGGCATCGGATTGTGGGAAGCGGAAATCACGGCGCCCATCTCCACATTGAGCACGCTCGTGAGGAACGCGACGCCCGGCGTCGGGATGATGCCCGCGTCGATCACGTCGAAGCCGCCCGCCGACATGCCTGCGGACAGCGCCGCCGCCAGAAAGTCGCCGGACACGCGCGTATCGCGGCCCACCAGGGCGCGGTGGCGGCCCTGGGAACCCTGGCCGTCATTGTCGGCGAGCACGCGCACGGCCGCGTCTCCCAAATCCAACGCGAGCTGCGCCGTCAAATCGCGATTCGCCAAACCGCGCACACCATCGGTACCAAACATTCGTGGCATTGTGTTTCCTCACTGTCTTGAATTGAACGCATCTAGCGCACAAGACTACTCGCACCATTGCCTCGACTGGCCGCAATTACTGTGGCGGCAAAAGAAAAGCCGGGACGCCCCCGAAAGGGCGCTCCGGCCATCGCTAGGTCAGCGACGCTTGGTCACAACCGGCTCACTTGTCCAGATCGTTGTCCAGCGACGTGTTGAAGTCGCTCACCATACGCGTACGGTGGGAGTTCTCCACATTCGCCTTGACCATGCGCAGCAGCGCGTTGTCGGCGTCCGTGTGCTCGGCCAGCCAGGCGTCGCCCGCTTCCACGAGCGCGGCCGGATCGGCAGCCACCGGATACAGGTCGCCAATCAGCGTTTCGGCCATGTGGAACGTCTTGTTCTTCCAGATCCACGTGGCGGCGTCGAAGTACTTGGCCACATACGGATCAGCCAGTTCCTCGGTGCTGGAGCCCGAGAAGGCGCGGGCCACCTGCTCGAGCTGGGAGTTCGTCAGGTCGTTGTTGTGCAACGCCTGGTCCCAAGCCCATGCCTTGGCCTTGGCGGTTTCACGCGCAGCCTTGGCGCCGTAGGCGAACTCGCGGTTCTCCGTGGTGTCGCGCTTGGCGAGTTCCTCGTTGATCTGCTCATTGCTCATCACATCGACGGCGGCGAGCGCGTGAATCAGCGCCCAACGCATGTTGTTGTCGATGTCGAGGCCGTTGAGGACCACGGAGCCGTCGAACAGGCCCTGCACGTTGGCCACGAACTCCTCGTCGCCCAGCGTGCCGTAAGTCAGGTAGGCGCCCACGAGCTGGAACTGGTTGTCGGAACCCGGCTGAGCCGCGGCCGCCAGCTTCCACAGTTCGCCGGCCACGTACTTGGCGATCTGGTCGCGCTTGGTGCGGTCGGTGTAGTGGTGCACGGTCGTGGACAGCTCGGCCAGCGCGTAACGGAACGTCGTGGACTCGGTTTCGGTGGCGAGCATGGCGAGCGTCGTGGTGATGAACTTCTTCGCCGGCAGTTCGCCGTCGCGCGTCATATCCCACAGGGCCAGCCAGATCACGGCGCGGGCCAGCGCGTCGTCGAAGCGGTACAGGTTCTTGCAGGCGAACTCGAGCGAATCCACATCGAAGCGCAGCTTCGTGTAGGTCAGGTCGTCGTCGTTCGTCAGCAGGAACGCCGGACGCTGTCGGCCGATCGCGGCGGCCACGAGCATGCGCTCGCCGTCCACGTCAAGCGAGATCTGGTCCGTGCGCACGATCTTGCCCGTGGCCGGATCCTCGTTGTAGAAGCCGACTGCCAACGAGTGCGGACGCAGCACGTTGTGGTCGGTCGGCGCGGTCTGCTTGAGCGCCAGCGACGTGATGAGGTTGTCGTCGTCGCACGTGATTTCCGTGCTGATCGTGTTGATGCCGGCCTCTTCCAGCCACTTCTTGCTCCACGTGTTCAGGTCGCGGCCCGAGGCGGCCTCGAGCTCGGCGAGCAGGTCGGCGAGCGTCGCGTTCGAGTAGGTGTAGCGGTTCAGGTAGTGGTTGATGCCCTCGAAGAACTTGTCGCGGCCCACGTAGGCCACGAGCTGCTTGAGGACGGACGCGCCCTTGGCGTAGGTGATGCCGTCGAAGTTCACGTAGGTGTTGTTCAGGTCGTTGATCGGCGCCACGATCGGGTGCGTCGTGGACAGCTGGTCCTGGTCGAGGGCCCAGCTCTTCTCGCCGGAGCAGAACGTCGCCCAAGCGTCATGCCATTCGGTGGCTTCCGCGGTGCACAGCGTGCTCATGAATTCGGCGAAGGACTCGTTGAGCCACAGGTCGTTCCACCACTTCATCGTCACGTAGTCGCCGAACCACATGTGGGCGAGCTCGTGCAGTACGGTCACGACGCGGCGTTCGGCCAGTGCGTCGGTCACCTTGGACTCGAACACGTAGGAGTCGCGGATCGTGACCATGCCGATGTTCTCCATGGCGCCGGCGTTGTATTCCGGCACGAAGATCTGGTCATACTTGGCGTACGGGTACGGCACGCCCCACGTCTTGGCGTAGAAGGCGAAACCCTTCTTCGTGATGTCGAACAGGTATTCCACGTCCTTGGCCATGGCGTCCTTGAGGGCCTGGCGGCAGTACATGGCCATCGGCACGGTACGGCCGTCCTCGTTGTCGTAGGACGTGTGCCATTCGGCGTACGGGCCGGCGCAGATGGCCGTCAGGTAGGAGCTCATCGTGGGGGTCGCGGAGAACGTGACCTTCTTGATGCCCTCGTTCGGCTTCTCGGCCATCGTGCCGTCTTCGGTCTGGCCCGAAAGGTCTTCGGACGCGATCTGCGGCTGGTTCGAGGTGACGATCCAGGACTGCGGCGCGGTTACCGTAAAGTTGAACACGGCCTTGAGGTCCGGCTGGTCGAATACGGCGTAGACGCGGCGCGCGTCCGGCACTTCGAACTGGGAGTACAGGTAGACGTTGCCGTCGGACGGGTCGACGCTGCGGTGCAGGCCTTCGCCCGTGGTGGAGTACTGGCAGACGGCCTTGACCGTCACCGTGTTCTTCTCGAGCAGGTTGTCGAGCTGGATGCGGCTATCGGCGAAGACTTCGGCCGGGTCGAGTTCCTTGCCGTTGAGCACCACGGACTTGACTTCGTTGGCGATCAGGTCGAGGAAGGTGGAAGAACCCGGTTGTGCGCCGAATTCGATCGTGGAGGTGGACAAGAAATTCTTCGGGCCACGCGTCAGGTCCAAATCCACGTGGTACGTCATCGGTCCACGCACAATACTCTTGCGTTCTTCTGCTTCTACGCGCGTAAGGTTTGCGCCAGGCATGTCACTCCTTCTTATTCTTCTTCATGAGCGCCGCGGCCCGCAGGTTCCGTGCAATACGGAGTTGGTGCGAACCGCGGCGGTCTCGTTGGTTCAATTATGGTGAATACACCTTTGACGGTGCGGCGGACGCTTAGTCGCGCTCGTGCTCCATGTCGTCCATGTCCGCGGCGATGTCGGCCACGACGGGCACGATCATCGGCTTGCGGCGCAGCTGGCGCGAAATCCAGCTGCCAAGCGTGCGGCGCATGATCTGCTGCATGCGGTGCGTGTCCTTGACGCCGTTCTGCATGGCGTCCTCGAGCTGCTCGACGATCTGCTCGCGCACGCGTTCGAAGTCGCGTTCGTCTTCCGCCACGGCGTTCAGGTAGATCTTCGGGCCCGACACGATCTGCTTAGAGTCCGTGTCGACCACGGCGAAGCAGGAGACGAAGCCTTCGGAGCCCAGAATACGGCGCTTCTCGAGTTCGTCTTCCGTCAGCTCGCCGACGGAGTCGCCGTCCACGTACACGTAGCCGCACGGGACGGAACCGACCACAGCGGCCTGACCGTGGTAGAGGTCCACCACGTCGCCGTCCTCGGCGAGCACCACGTTCTGCGGGTTGACGCCCGTCTTCACGGCAAGCAGGCCGTTGGCCACGAGATGGCGGTTTTCGCCGTGGATCGGCATGGCCGCCTTCGGCTTGACGATGTTGTACATGTACAGCAGTTCGCCCTCGTTGCAGTGGCCCGAAACGTGCACGGCGGCGTTGTCGCGGTTGACGACGCGGGCGCCGCGCTGCACGAGCTTGTTGATGACCTTGTACACGCCGTGCTCGTTGCCCGGGATCAGCGAGCTGGCCAGGATCACGGTGTCGAACTCGTTGATTTCGATGTCGCGGTGCGTGCCGTTGGCGATGCGGCCGAGCGCTGCCAGCGGCTCGCCCTGGGAGCCCGTGCACATGTAGACGAGCTTGTCGTCCGGATAGTTGTGCGCCTGCTTGACGTCGATCACCGTGTCTTCCGGCAGGTGCAGGTAGCCCAGATCGGCGGCAATGGCCATGTTGCGGACCATGGAGCGTCCGACGAACACGACCTTGCGGCCGTACTTGTGGGCGGCGTCCACCACCTGCTGCACGCGGTGCACGTGGCTCGAGAAGCTTGCGACAATGATCTTGCGCGTGGCCTGCGCGAACGCGAGGTCGAGCGCCGGGCCGATGGAGGTTTCCGGCTTCACGAAGCCCGGAACCTCGGCGTTCGTGGAATCCATCATGAGCAGGTCCACGCCGCGTTCGCCAAGCTTGCCGAACTCCACGAGGTCGGTGATGCGGTGGTCGAGCGGCAGCTGGTCGAGCTTGATGTCGCCCGTGTCGATCAGCGAGCCGGCCGGCGTCTCGACGTATACGGCGAGCGCGTCCGGAATCGAGTGCGTGACGCTGACGAATTCGAGATGGAACGGGCCGACCTTCATCTTGTCGCGGCCCTTGACCTCGATAAGCGTCGGGTTGAGGCGGTGCTCCTCGCACTTGGCCTTCACGAAGCCCAGCGTGAGCTTGGAGCCGATCAGCGGGATGTCCGGACGCAGCTTGAGCAGGTACGGGACGCCGCCGATGTGGTCTTCGTGGCCGTGCGTGAGCACGAGAGCCTCGACGTCGTCAAGGCGGTCCTTGATGTAGTTGAAGTCGGGCAGGATCAGGTCGACGCCCGGCTGCTCCTCTTCAGGGAACAGCACGCCGCAGTCGATCAGCAGCAGGTGGCCGTTGTACTCGATGACGTTCATGTTGCGGCCGATTTCGCCCAGGCCGCCCAGCGGCACGATGCGCATGGAGCCCTTGCGATACTTCGGCGGGGCCACGCGCTTGATGTTGCGCGTATCGGAAGCCACGATCGTGCGCGTCTGCGCCGACTTCTTGCCGACGGCATTGCGGTGCACGGCGGCCTTGTTGCGCAGGTGCTTGTGGACGGTGCCGCGCTTGCCGGCCGTTACCGTGCGCGAGTTCTTGTGGGCCAGGCCGCGCTTGGCTTTGGGTCCGCCTTGGGCAGCGGAACGCGTGGTCTTGCGAGTGCCTTTATGTTGTGTTTCTTTCATTTCCTATATCTGGATTCTCTTTGGTTGCCACGCCCCTATGAGCGTGGCGGGGTCTTGGAATCCATCCCTTGTGACGGCATGATATGGGGCCCGGCAATGCGGGCCGCCAATGCCTTGCGTGCGAATTACAGCAGATGCGCGTCCGCGAGCGCCTCATGCATGGCGATGAGCTGCGCGTCGTTCGGGCCGACATTCGGCAGGCGCATGGTGGTGCTGTCGATCAGGCCGCGTTCATGAAGCGCCGCCTTGGCCATCACGGCCTGGAAACCCGTGCCGTTCATGGCTTCAATAACCGGGGCGATGTCGCGGGCGATGTGCTGGGCTTGTTCAATGTCCCCATTGTCGAACGCTTCGGCCAGCAACGCCATGGGGCCGGCGGCCGCATGGGCCGCTACGGAGATCACGCCTACCGCGCCGATGGAAAGGAAGGGTAGGTAGAGCGCGTCGTCGCCCGAATACCAGGTCAGGCCCGTTTCCAGATGCTTGCGCACGGCCCCGGCGATGTCTCCCGTGGCGTCTTTCACGGCGGTGACATGTTCCAGCTCCGCAAGGCGACGGTAGGTTTCCAGAGCGATTTTCACTCCGGTGCGGCCGGGAACGTCGTAGACGATAATCGGCTTGTCGGCGGACTGGTCGACGGCCTGGTAATGGCAGAAAATGCCTTCTTGGGATGGACGTGAATAGTAGGGGCACACGACGAGCACCGCGTCGGCGCCCGCTTCCTGTGTTTGCTCCACCATTCGAACGGTATGCGCCGTATCGTTGGATCCGGCGCCGGAGATGACCGGCACCGACACGGCTTCCTTGACGGCTTTGACCAGCGACACCTTTTCTTCCATATGCGTGGTGGGCGATTCGCCGGTTGTTCCATTCACCAGGATGCCGTCCGCGCCGTCATTGACCAGCTGTTTGGCAACGCGCTGCGCGGCGTCAAAATCAACGGCACCAGTGTGCGTCATTGGCGTCACCATGGCGGGAATCACCCTGCCGAATGGAGCGGGATCCAAAAGATGAATAGTTCCGTCAGTCATAGTTCTCACGGTACCGGCCAGTAACGACTGGTACCGCGTTCATTTCAGCCTACAGACGGTTATAAATCAAGGAAATTGTCCAATCCGACGGTAAGTCCCTGATATGTGTCGCCGGCCATCTTGCGTACGGCGAGCAATACCCCCGGCATGAAGCTGGAACGGTCGAAACTGTCGGCGCGCAACACGAGCTGTTCTCCCGCGTTGCCGAACAGCACTTCTTCGTGCGCGTTCAGTCCGCGCAAGCGTACGGCGTGGATGTGGATGCCGTCAACCACTCCCCCGCGCGAACCGTTGTCCGACTGCGTGGCGTCCGGGACGAGTCCCATTCCGGCCGCCTCGCGGGCCGCGGCGATGGCCTGGGCCGTATGGATGGCGGTGCCGCTGGGCGCGTCGACCTTGTCGGGATGGTGCAGTTCCACGACTTCGGCGGACTCGAAATAGGGCGCCGCGATTTTGGCGAAATAGTCGGCGAGCACGGCGGAAATCGCGAAATTCGGCGCGATGAACACGCCTTGGGCCGGGCGCTCGGTCAATGCGGCGCTCACCTGGTTGAGCTTGTCTTCCGTCCATCCCGTGGTGCCGACTACCACGTTCACGCCCTGCTTGACGAGCGCGAGCACGTTGTCGAGTGCCGCGGACGGCACGGTGAATTCGACGGCCACGTCCGTGTTCTCGGGCGTGATCTGCGCGAGATCGTCGCCCGCGTCCAGCGCGAGCGCCAGTTCCATGTCGGGCGCGTTCTTGACGGCCTGTACGACGTGCGACCCCATGCGTCCGTGGGCGCCTACTACAGAAACTCGAATCATTGGTGTTCCTTCCTACTGTCGATTGTCATTATGACGTACCGTGCGCCGGGAACCGTCGGCGCATCTCACTTCCGCCGTCCCGACGATGCGCTGCTTTGTTGCCGTTACCAGCGCCGCTCATCGCTGGCGGTGGTGGTGAATTCCCGGCGGTCCTTGCGCGAGACCACGAACCAGCCGATCAGCGCGAACGGAATGGATGCGACGACCACCACCCACGTCATCATCAATCCCGCGTGCGTGTCGATATGGTCGAGCACCACGCCGCCGATCATCGATCCGAGCGACGTGCCCACGGAATTGAAGGTCGTCAACCATGACAGACCCTCCGTGAGCGAATGTTCGGGAACCGTGTCCTTGACAATGAGGTTGCCCGTGGCCAGCAGCGGCGCGATCACGAGGCCCGAGAGCACTTCCACAATGCCGAGCGCGATGAAATGGTCCATGACGGCGTGCATGGCCATGAAGCCTGCGGCCAGAATCACGAGGCACACCACCATGCGCCGCCAATGGGAACCGCGGTGTTCGCGCGAGCCGAACACCATGGCGCCGATCAGCGAGCCGAGCGCGAGCATCGCAAGCTGGATGCCGAGGAACTTTTCCAGTCCTGCGGCTTCCATGGCCGCCGTGATCGACACGTCGAAGGCGCTGAAGCTCATGTTGAAAATGAGGAACGTGAGCATGAGCGGCAAAATGCCGGCGAGCAGCAGCACGTTGCGCGTGCTCTTGTTGTGGGATTTGACGAGCACGCCGCGTCCCAGGCCATGGGCTTCATCGGCGGCGTCGCCCGTGGATACCCATGATCCGTGCGCACTTGCGGCGCCTGGCACGGTTTTCGCCTCCGCGTTCGCCTTGGAGACTTCCGTGGCCACGGGCTTCAGCACGGGCGGCATGCTGTCCTTGAGCGAGAAGAATACGGCGCCACCGATAGCCGCGGCCGCGGCCGGCACGAACAGTTGCGAGACGGGGTGCACGGAGGTGGCCAGCGTTGCCGCGAGAATCGGGCCGAGAATGAACACCATTTCATCGACGGCCGCTTCGAACGCGTAGGCCGTGTCGAGCAGCTCGTTGTTGTCCGTGCGCTCCAACAGGTAGGCCCATCGCGTGCGCACCAGCGCGCCGAACGAGAACTGTGTGGCGCCCATGATGATGGCGAGCGCGAACAGCACGCCCACGGGAACGCGGAATAGCGCCGCGAACGCGAACGCGAACATCACCACCACTTGTACGGAAAGCAGCGGAACGCCCACCTTGCGCTGGCCCAGACGGTCGAACATGCGCGCGTACAGCGGCGTGACGGCGGCCACGGCCAGAATGTAGCAGGCGCTCATCGCGCCCGCGATCGTCCAGTTGTTGTACATGCGGTTGAGCGCCAGCACTATGCCGAGGCTCATCATGGAAAGCGGGAGCCTCGCGATGGCGGCGGATTCGCAAAACGCTTTGGCTCCGGGCAACGCGAACATGCGCACGTAGGGCGAACGGGGTTTGGTCATGTCAGTCTGCATACAAGCCGGTTCCTTGCACAGTTGTTATATGCGGGTTATATGAGCCAACCTATCAGTCCGCCACCACACCGCGGTAAATGAACATGTCGACGGGCGGCAAATAAGGCTCGTCGTTGTCCTCGGGATGGTCGGCGTGGAAGCGTTCGGCCGTGCGCTCGAGCCCCTTGTATTCGTAGAACGAATAGTCGCAGTCCGATCCCGTGTGCAAGTAGAAGGCGTGCGCGCCGGCCGCGCGCAACGTGTCCATCATGTCGCGCCACAGCGTGCCGCCAACTCCCATGCCACGCACGTCGGGCGACACCATGAACAGCTCGAGTTCGGCCTGGTTGTTGTCCGGATTGTTGGAATCATTGTTCTCTTCGAGGTAACGTTCGTTGCGCCAGAAGACGCCTTCAAGGCTGTCGAGCGCGAGACGGCCGCGCGGGTTGGCCGCGATCAGCGGGCGCATCTCTTCCATGGCCGCTTCGGCTTGCGGGAACAGTTGCGGCTGGCCGAACACGCGCACGAGGCATACGCCCGCGAACTCGCCGTCACCGTCCTCGTTGAATCCGGCGCCGTTGTTCACGAGCGCGATCTTGCCCGTGGTGGTCAGCGACATGTAGTGCAGCGCGTTGTATCGCGCGAGCAGCGCGCCTGTCGGAGTGCCGTCAAGCTCGCCCACCTGCGGCCAGACGCGGTCGAAGGCCGCGGTGATCATGTCGAGATCGTCCCAGCCGACCGTGCGGAAACTGACTTCTTCTTGTATGGACTCGCTCATGTGCATCCCCCACATATCGATTGGTGTGCGCCGCCGCTTAGTCGTTGTCCGAAGGTTGCGGGATCCATTGGCGCAATTCCCGCAGGATTTGCGCGCGGCTCTTGGGCAGCGCGTGGATCTCGCGGCGCCGCGCTTGCGCTTCACTTAGATAGTAGAGCGTGGCGTCAATGCGTTCCAAATCAACATGCTCGATTGAAGCCAATAGCAGACGGTACAGGTCGAGCTGGCGCAATTTTTCGGCAATGTCCGCTTCTTCGGTGGGTTTGCGTCCCGTTTTCCAATCGACGATCGTGAACAGTTTCGTCTCGTCCGATTCGTCGAGTCCGCCCGCGAATACGGCGTCGAGTTTGCCGGGCACGATTTCGTTGAGCCCCTGCAACGCGCGCCGTTCTTCCTCGGTGGCGTCGGCCGCGATTTCTTCAAGCGGCAGCGCCATGACAATACTGCGCTCGGCGCTCACCACCGTGCGACGCGCCCAGCGCGAGTCCACGAGGCGCCGCTGCCATTGTTCATAGCGCTGGTCGGCGCGCTTGTCGCCGCTCGACTGTTCATGGCCGATATTGGCCATAAGTTCCTCTCGCGTGACGCCCGTGTCAGGGCCGGCCAGCAGGAAACGTTCGGCCCACGCGTGCAAACGCGTGCCGGCGAGCGCCTGCGGCGAGGAGATCGACGGGACGGGGCGCACGATCGAGCGGAAATACTCGCGTTGGTCTTTGTCCATTTGTTGCAGCGACGTGACTTTGAACCGCTGGCTGCGCAACGCGCTGATCGCGCGCCGGTACACGGATTCATCGAGATCCTGCGCCACGGCGCTTGTAAGGTCCGCGTCGGCGAGCAGTTCCTGCGCCCGGTGCAGCAGGCTGTTGCGCTTGGCATTGGCGGCTGGTACCGCGGGCGCGGTCTCCTCCGCTTTGCGCCGCGCCTGGCGGGCGTGGTCCGCAGAACGCGCCAATGCTTGTTCAATGCGCTGTTCAAGATTGAACGGCCACGGCAACGTGCTGTCGTGTTCGCGAGTGGTGGCGGGCGCGTTCCATGCGTCGCCGACCACGCGGTTCATGAAGGTTTGCGCGTCGTCGCCGATGAAATAGCCGACGGGCAGTTTCCAGCCGAGGCTGGCCGGCGTGGTGTGCTGCGCGTCTTGCGCCTCACGAATGTTGGTCGGCGTCCATGCGCGCGGCTGGTTTTCGTAACGCATCGATTCGAAGGTTTCCATCCAGAACAGCGAGGAGAACGCGCCAATATAGTCTTTGCCGTTGTCGTCGCGCAAATAGCTTTCCGTCGGTTCAGGCTCGGCGTCCAAATTGGATTCTTGTGCGAACGTGAGCAGCGCCTCGTATTTGGCGCGTGTCAGCGCCACATACATGAGGCGGCGTTCCTCGGCGAGCTTCGTGCGGCCCGTCTCCTGCTCTTGGGTCATGTAGAAATGCTTTTGCAGTTCGGCCGCGAATTCGTCGGTGCCGAGCACGTCGCGGAACGGCCCCAACACGTTGCTCACCTCCGCATCGATCAGGGACGCGCTTTTCATCGCGTCCAACGCCTCGATCGCGTCGTCGCTGTCGGCGCGCGCCGGGAAGGCCGGCAAAATGGCCGAGTCCACGCGCACGGGATTGGGCACCGAGGTGGAGTCGTCGAGCCATGACGGCGCGTTCACGTCATAGTCGGGCGCGTCCCAGTCGGCGTCGGGTCCCGGCACGGTCGCTTCGCTCGCGTCGGCCACCCACGCGTAGTCGCCTTTCTCGTAATATTCGCGCGTCTCGCCCGTGGCGGGATCTTCGGCGTCCACCAGATGGTTTTCACCGCGCCGCGTCATGCGGTTGATCGACAGCGTGCCGCTGGTGGCGCTGCTGGACGGGAACTTGTCGCGCTTAAGATTGACGATCGCCACGGCCTCCCATTGCAAGCCTTTGGCCTTGTGGATCGTCATGAGCTCGACTTCGGGCGTCTCGTCGGCGTAGGCGATGTCGCCCGCGCCGCCGTCGTCCATCGATACGCTCGCGCGTCCCAAGGAACGCACCCAGACGAGGAAGCCGCGCAACGTGGGCCGCAAGTCGGCCGGCAACTCGTTCGTATAGGTGGTCACAAGCTCCACAAGCCCTTCCACGGCGCCGCGCGCCACACTCGGGTTCACATGCGAGCGCGAACGCAACGAGGCCGCCACCACGGTGTCGATGTCGAGTTCAAGCGCCTGTGCGGCCGTGCGCACGGTGTTGGCCACCGATCCGTACATCGATTCCTGCACGCGCCGGATCATGGCCGCCACTTGCAATACGGCGCACTGGCCGCGCTCGCTCAGCTCGCTTTGGTCATGCAGCAACGCTTCCACGTCGTCGCGCATAAGCACGTCCACAAGGAACACGGCGTTGGCCACACGGTCGCAGTACTGGCGCACGAGTTTCGCGCGCGTCTGGTACTCCTCCACGCCGGTCGGCACGAGCCCGGCTTGCACAAGCGCGCGGTAGCGGTAGTCCGTGTTCACATGTTCGGCCAGTTCGGCGAGCGCGCGCAAATCCTTGGAGCTCAACCCGAAGCGCGGTGTGGCAAGCAGGCGCATGAGCGGATTCGAGTCCGTGTGGAACGCCACCACGCTCAGCAACGCGAGCGTGTCCACCACTTCGGGCATGTCGAGCAGCGCGGAATAGCCGTAGATGCGCGCGGGAATGCCCGCTTCGCGCAACGCGTCGAGGAACACGGCGAGCTCTTTGTTGCCGCGACCCAAAATGGCCACGGGAGCGCCGGACACGGGTTCCTCTTCCCCGCGTTCCACACGGTCATGGTAAGCGGCGAGCGCCTGTTTCACGAACCGTACGACGCCGTCGACCTGTTCGCCGGCCGTCTCGTAGCCGAGCACGCCCACGGTGCCCGAGGCCGCCGTATTGACGGGTTTGAGTTGTTGCACGTCCACTTCCTGCACGGCGGCGCTGCTAATTTTGCCGGGCGCGCGGCGCAATTGCACGGTCAGGTTGTTGGCGGCCTGCAGCACGGTCGGCAGGTTGCGCCGCGTGTGCGTAATCGCGTACGGCTCCTGGGTGGCCGGCAGATCGAGCGAGCGTTGCAGCATGCGGAACGCGCCCGCGCTGGCACCGCGCCATCCGTAAATCGACTGGAACGGGTCGCCGACGGCGCTTAACGCCGAACGTTCCTTGTCGGAAATATGGAACAGTTTGGTCAGCAGGTTGGCCTGCGTGGTGGACGTGTCCTGGTATTCGTCGAGCAGCACGTGCGTGTAGCGCGAACGGTAGCGTTCGCCAATGGACGGGAAGCGCGAGACGAGCTGGAACGCCGCGACCGTGAAGTCCGAGAATTCGGCCACGTGCCGACGCTTTTTCTCGTTCTGGTACGCTTCGACGAATTCGAGCAGCAGGTTGCGCCGCGCCGTCGCGTCGCGCATCTCAAACAGATGGTTGATCGCGCGCTGCGCCGCCTTGAGCGCCTGGTATTCGTGCGCAGCCTGGCGGTACTCGTCCTGTTTGCCCGGGTCCTTCGCGTTTTTGCCGCGCGGTTTGCTGGGCGCCTTGCCGTGTTCGGCTTCAAATTCGCTGTCGTCCACGAATTTGCGTTCGCCGATCACGCGGTCGAGTTGCGTGACCCACGCGTCGTCCCATGCGCGGATTTTTTGGATGGCCGCCTCCATCGTGTCGCAGCCTTCGCCGATCATCGCGTTCGCGATATTCGTCGACAGCGTGTACACGTCGTGGACGATCGTCAGGAAGTCCTGCAACTCTCCCGTTTTCGTGGAAAACAGTTGCGCGTTTTCGAGAATCAGGTCGCGCGAATCCTCCACGACATCCGCAATGATTTGCATGGCGGCCACGTCGCTGACGGGTTGCATCGTCTGGTCGAATCCGACAAGCAGCCCGTACTGGCGGATGATGCCTTGGAAGAACGCGTCGTACGTCATCACGTCGGGCTGCAGGAACGACGGCACGGACATGTTCTTGCGGTTGGCGGCCACGGCCATGCTCACGCGGCTGAGCAGCTCGGCCGCCGCCTTGTTCGTGAACGTGAGGCCGAGGATCTGTTGCGGACGCGCGCCGTGGTTGATCAAATAGATGATACGTTCCGTCATCGTGTATGTTTTGCCGGAACCGGCGCCCGCGACGACCACGACATCGTCGCGCAGCGGGGCTTGCACAATATGCGACTGTTCCGGGGTTGGAGTCTTGCTCATAGTTCCTTCGTTTCATAGACGGTGGCGATGGCGCGGGCGCACGCCGGGCACAGGTCGTGCAGACGGCACCGTGACATGTGGTACGGCTGGGGGTACGCGAGAATGTCGGTCGACCGGACCGCGCAGGCCGCGTAATAGACGCGCGCGATCATCGCGAGCGACCAGATGGCGAGTGTGGCGCGCAGTCCTGTGAACTCGTTCCAGACCTCCTCGCGCACGCCCTCGGGCCTGGCCGTGAAGTCGAGTCCCGTTTTCTTGTAGAACAGTCGGTTCACGGGATCTTTCAGATAGTAGCGGTCGACGGGAGTCGCACTATTGAGCGAGCCCGTCGCCGGGTCGAACAGCGGCGGCTGGAACACGCCTTCCGGCTGGCTGTAGTAGGAAGCGGGCGCGTCATAGTCGCGCACGAAAAACAGGTCCGACTGCGCGATATTCGGCATCCTGCGGATCGCGGCGGACCCGCGCAACGGTGTCGCGTCGCTGAACGCGAGTCCCAGCTGGTAGCACACGAGCTGCAAGTCGTTGAACTGGCGTTCCGTGGAGAAACTGGCGCCCGTTTTGTAGTCGATCAACCGCACGGTTTGTGCGCCCGATGCGGTGACGCGGCGCTCGAGCCGGTCCATGCGGCCGCTCAAATGTACGGACAGTTTCGGATCGTATCCGTCGGGCCAGCCCTCGCCGCCGGCCTCTCCCAGCGTGAACCGCATCAGCGCCACGAGTTCGTCGGCCGTGACGGGCGTATGCAGCGACGGGATCGCGTTGTAGGCGTCGAGAATGTCGTGCAACGTGAAGGACGCCGAGAACTGGCGTTCGGGATCGGAAGATTCGAGCGTGCCGACTTCGAACTTGTCATGGTTGTTCGCCAAATATGCGGGCTCGTTCGACATGACGAAATACCATGCGATATTGAGGAGCATCGTGCGCGCCTGCGCGTCGCGGCGCAGCGCCTGGAACTGTTCTTCGGGATCCTCGATTTGTTCGGGATCGAGGCGTTGCGTCTCGTAATGCGCGAGCAGCAGCTCGTAGATGGCCGTGATGCGTTTGGTAAGGTCCGGCTCGTCGGCGAGGAATTGCGGATCGTCGAAATGTTCGCGCGCGCCGTATTCGGCGACTTCGTGGATGATGCTGCCGAACGCCATCGACACCTTGGAGACTTGCGGTCCTGCGAAGCGCGATTCCATAAGCCAGCACACGGGGCATCCCCAGATGCTGTCCACATTGGACGGCGACAACGTCACGTGCAAGGACTGGTGCGATGCGGCAGCGGGTATGGCAGTTACGGGGGGCGCGTCGGTCCCGGAGGGCGCGGCGCTCGCATCGTTCGCGTTCGCCACATCGCTCGGAACTGCCGGCATGAACTGCCACGTGGATGGATCCGCGGCGGCAACGCCATGGTCGGCGAGCAGTGCGAGCGTATCGAGCGCATCCTCGTATTCGGGGGCGCCGGGATCGCGCGTCGTGATGATTTCTCGCGCCAACGCCACAAGGCCGCGCATGTCCGCATTCAGCGTGGTGTCGGCGAGCACCGCGTCCAGTTCGCTGTTGCCATTGGAGTCGGGCTGCGCTTGCGCGGTTTCGGGCACGGCGTTGTCGGTCCAGTACACGCGCGTTTCGGGTTCGCCGTCGCGCGCGCGGTTGTACCATTCGGGCAAGTATGTGTAGAGGAAGTCCGAAGGGGCTTCCTCGTCGTTGATCACGGCGCTGACGCGCACGTCCGCCTCGGCCCTGGTAAGCGCCACAAGGAAGCTTTTCTGCTCGCCGGCCAGCACTTCACGCAATTTGAGGTCGCTGACGCCGCGCTGCGCTTCACGCTGCTCGTCCAACGTGCCATACAGTTGCACGTCCACGAGGTCTTCGCCGCCAAACATCGTGTTGCGCGGCACAAGATTCGGCCACACGCCTTGTTGCACGCCGGGCAGCCAGACAACGGGCCAGTGGCGTCCCGCGGCGCCGGCGGGCGTGGTGAGCGTGACGGCCGAGTCGATGGGCGCGGTTTTCGCAAGCGAATCGGCTTCGATTTGCAGTTGGCGCACGTGATCGATGAAGGTGGTGATCGTGCCCGACTGGTCGGCGCCTTGTGCGTATTCGAACAGGCGCATGGCCGTGTCGAGACGGTCGTTGGCGTCGCGGCCGGCCTGTGTGTTGAGCAGCGCCTGCGTTTGCCAATCTTCAGCTACCGCGCACACTTCCCACGCGTCCATAAGCGCGAACTGCGGCTGCGGGGCGCGCAACGCCCGCAAGCGCGCGGCCAGCTCGTCCACGAGGCTCCACAGGTGTACGAAGGCGCGCATCTGCGGATTGTCTTCGGCCGCGTCGGCGCCATAGACGGCGTTCACGGCGTCTAGAATGTCGGTGCCGCCCGAGCAGGCGAGCAGGATGAGCATCGCGTCACGGCCGAACGGCAACGATCTGCTGGCCGGGTCATGTGCGCCCGACATGTCGATGATGACGGGACCGTCTTGCGGCTGGTCGCGCAGCAGCGCGGCCTGCAGCGTGTTCCACTGCTCGATGATCGCGGGCAATGTGGCGGCGGCTTGCGGGGCGTCTGGGTCGTCCGCATGCTCGGCAGATTCCTGCGGCCGGGCGTCTGGCGCTTCCGGCGCTTCTTGCTCCGCTTCTGGCTCTTGCGGCAGCACCCTGGGCTCCCCCGGCCGTTCCAACACTTGCGCAAGCGAACCGAGCGCGTCCATGGCGGCGTCGATCGCATGCAATTGCAGCGGCCGCGCATTGGCCGCCACGAGCGGGCTCGCGGCCAACTGTTCCACGCGCTTGCGCACGTAGCCGGCCAGCTCGCGCGGATCGCGCGACTCGTGCGGGGCGTTGCGCAATTGGGCGAGCTCGATGAGGCTGAACAAGCCCTGTACGAACGGTTCGTCCTTGAGCGGTTTGGTCACCGAGGAATAGCGTACGGGAACGCCGTCCGCGCGCAGGCGTTCGCCAAGCGCGCGGATCGCATCGTTGTCGTGCATGATCACGGCCATCGCGTTCCAGTCGCGCAATGCTTCCGGTCCGGCCAAATGCTGCGTTTTGATCTGCCAGACCACGGTGTCGAGTTCTTCGCGCGCCGACTTGAACTGGCTTGTGCGCACACTGCCATCGCCGCGCCGCGCGTCGTCCGCGGCCAGCGTTTCGATCGGCCACGAGCCCGGCACCACGGGCAGCTTGCCCGCGCGCTTGGGAATCGCGGCGTCCACCGTCTCTTCGGGCGAGGTGATCGACAGGCTCACGCGGCTTTCCACGGTTTCAAGCATCGATGCCCCGTCACCAACGGCCTGTCCACCATCACTTTGCGCCGCGCTCTTTGGCGCCACTTCCACCACTTTGGCGCCGAGCTCCCCCACCACATGGTTGAGCACATACTCGGGGTATGAGCCGCGGAACGTTTGCACCGACTCGTCGGCGTTGCCCGTGCACACGATCTGTACACCGGCATGGTGCAGCGTGCGCAGCAACATGAATCCCGACAGCGTCACGTCCTGCACGTCGTCCACGACAAGCGCGTTTGGCAAATGCGGCACACGGTCGACCACATGCGCGGCCGACGCGAGCAGACGCGACGAATCGAGCCGGTATTCGTCGGGATACGTGACAGCGATGCGCTCGTCGTATTCCTTGCGCAATGCGAACGCAAGTTTCCATTGGATGCGCAGGCGTTCACCGCGCAACCCCGCGTTTTCCGTGGCCTCCAAATATTCGTAAGGGTTCGTGGCATCGAGTTCGTTCATGCGCGCGATCATGTCGCGAAGCTGCATGACGAACGCTTCGTTCATGCCTTGCGTGAGCAGCGTTTCCGTAGTGGCCGACAGTTGGACCGTCTCTCCCGTCAATCCGGAATCGTCCTGTTCACGCACAATGCCGGCCCACGTGTCGGTGGCGAAATATTCGCGCAGCAGCTCGCAAGTCGCACACAAATCGCCCGTCATCGCGTGCTGCACGTGCACGGCGAGCACTTGCCGGATCAGCGCGTCCTGTTCGGCGCCGTTCAGCAGTCGCGGCGGCTTTTTGCCGGCCAGATTGCCATAGTCGGACAGCATGCGGAACGCGACGGCATTCAGTGTGGTGACGGGCCTCGCCTGGCTGACGGAACCGAGTTCGCGGATCAGGCGGTCGGAATATTGGTCGGCCAGCTGACGGTTGGCGACGGTCATGACCACGTTCGATTCTCCGAACCGTTTCACGCACGCCACAAGCGCACGGAACGCGGCTTCACTTTTCCCTGACGCAGGCGCGCCCGTAATCAGTACCGTGTTCCCCGCAGCGCCACGTTGCGCGGGCGCCGCGTCCAATATGTCCGTCAAAAGTTCGTTTATTCCGGATTCAGTCACGTCCGTTCCCTTCGTCCGCCGTACCGTAATCGAAAACCACTGCCAGCCTACTCGATCGGAGGCGGCAAGTGCGGAATGTATCACTCTCGAATCAAGAAATATATATAAAAAGACCCCGCCACTTTCGTGACGGGGCCGATTGAGATGAGCCTACGTGAGGCTATCCGAGACCGGGGCCGGCATCACAGCGGATGCCGGCGTCCGATCATCTGAGCGGATCAGATGTTGAAATCGAAGTCGGTGTCGGAACCGAGGTCCGTCGCACCGCCGTTGTCATTCAGGAAATCGTCCGGGTTGAAGTCGTCGCCGATCTTCAGGTCGCCGAAATCGATCGTGGAGAAGTCCACGTCGGACAGGTCGGCGTCGGAGAAGTCCGTGTTCAGATCGCCGTCTTCGGTCAGGCCGAAGTTCGGGTAGATCGTGTCGCGGATCGCCTTGTCCGGCTCAACCGTCGCGTTGCGGTAGCGCGCCAGGCCCGTACCGGCCGGGATGAGCTTACCGATGATGACGTTCTCCTTGAGGCCCTTGAGGTCGTCTTCCTTCTCGGAGAGAGCGGCTTCGGTGAGCACGCGCGTGGTCTCCTGGAACGAAGCGGCCGACAGCCACGATTCGGTGGCCAGCGACGCCTTCGTGATACCCATGAGTTCCGGACGGCCGGTAGCCGGACGGCCACCGTTCTTCACGGCCTCGCGGCTCGCTTCCTTGAAGCGGGACTGGTCGACGAGCTCGCCCGGCAGCAGGTTCGTGTCGCCGGAGTCGATCACGGTGATACGGCGCAGCATCTGGTGCACGATGACTTCGATGTGCTTGTCGTGGATATCCACACCCTGGGAACGGTACACGTTGTGGACTTCCTCCACAATGTTCATCTGGGCGGCGCGCGGGCCGAGGATGCGCAGGATCTTCTTCGGATCCACGGAACCCTCGATGAGCTGCGTGCCGGCCACCACGTGCTCGCCGTCCTTGACCATAAGCGGTGCACGGCGCGTTACCGGGTAGGAAATCGGCTCGACGGAATCGTCGTCAGGCGTCAGCGTGACCATGCGGCCGCGCTCGGTGTCCTCGACCTTGATCGTGCCGGGGAACTCCGCGATCGGAGCCTCGCCCTTAGGCGTACGGGCTTCGAACAACTCGGTAACACGAGGAAGACCCTGCGTGATATCGGAAGCCGAGGCGACGCCGCCGGAGTGGAAGGAACGAAGCGTCAGCTGCGTACCAGGTTCGCCGATGGACTGTGCTGCCACAATACCGATGGCTTCGCCGACGTCCACGAGCTTGTTCGTGGCCAGCGACCAGCCGTAGCACTTGGCGCACACGCCGCGCTTGGAGTCGCAGGTCAGCACGGAGCGGGCCTTGACTTCTTCCACGCCGTGGGCGACCATGTCGCGCAGCACGTCCATGCTCAGCGCGTCACCGGCGGAGTACAGCACTTCGCCCGTGGCCGGATCGAGCACGTCGGTGGCGAGCAGACGGGAGTAAGGACCACCGTCGGCCGCCTTGACGAGCACGAGGTTGCCGTCTTCGTCGCGTTCCGCGACCTTCATCGGCAGACCGCGCTTGGTGCCGCAGTCCTCTTCGCGCACGATGACTTCTTGGGCGACGTCCACAAGACGACGCGTCAGGTAGCCAGACTCTGCCGTACGCAGTGCCGTATCGGCCAGACCCTTACGGGCGCCGTGCTGGGAGATGAAGTACTCGAGCACGGACAGGCCGTCGCGGTAGTTGGACTTGACAGGACGAGGAATAATTTCGCCCTTCGGGTTAGCCACAAGACCACGCATACCGGCGATCTGGCGGATCTGCATCCAGTTGCCTCGTGCACCGGACTGCACCATGATGTTCACGTTGTTGTCATCATGGAAGTTGTCGCGCATGGCGTCGGCGACCTTGTCGGTGCATTCGGTCCACAGGTTGATGAGCTCCTGGCGGCGTTCCTCTTCCGTCAACAGACCCATGTCGTACTGGCTGTTGACCTTGGCGGCCTCGTCTTCGTATCCCTTGATGATCTCGTCGCGCTCCGGCGGGGCCACGATGTCCGAGTAGGCCATCGTCACGCCCGACCACGGTGCACGCGTGAAGCCGAGATCCTTCAGGGCGTCCAGCGACGCGGCGACCTGCTGCGTGGAGTAACGCGTAGCAATATCGTCCACGATCTTGGACAGGCGGCCCTTCGGCACCTGCTCGTTGATGAACGGGTAGTCCACCGGCAGCGTGTCGTTGAACAGGATGCGACCCAGCGAAGTAGCGAACAGGATAGAGCCATCAGAGAAGCGCTCTTCCTTCACCACGTCTGGGCTGCCCGGTTCCGGATCGACGACTTCGAGTTCGCCCGGCTCCCAGCCGGTCGGCAGCACGAAGTCTTCCGGCAGGCGGATGAGCACCTTGGCCTGCATGTCGATTTCACCGCGGTCGAGCGCCATGCGCGCTTCGTCGAGCGAAGCGAACACGCGGCCCTGGCCCTTGGCGCCGTCCACCACGGTGGACAGGTAGTACAGACCCAGAATCATATCCTGGGACGGCATCGTCACGGTGTGGCCGTCGGCCGGCTTCAGAATGTTGTCGGAAGCCATCATCAGCGAGCGGGCCTCGGCCTGGGCTTCGGCGGACAGCGGCAGGTGGACTGCCATCTGGTCGCCGTCGAAGTCGGCGTTAAAGGCGGCGCAGGCAAGCGGCGGCAGGTGGATGGCCTTGCCTTCCACGAGGATCGGCTCGAAGGCCTGGATGCCCAGACGGTGCAGCGTAGGTGCACGGTTGAGCAGCACCGGATGCTCGGAGATCACGTCTTCGAGCACGCCCCACACTTCGGAGTCGCCGCGGTCCACAAGACGCTTGGCGCTCTTCATGTTCTGGGCGAAGCCCTGGTCCACGAGGCGCTTGATGACGAACGGCTTGAACAGCTCGAGGGCCATCGGCTTCGGCAGACCGCACTGGTGCATGCGCAGGCTCGGGCCGACCACGATCACGGAACGGCCGGAGTAATCCACACGCTTGCCCAGCAGGTTCTGACGGAAGCGGCCCTGCTTGCCCTTGAGCATGTCGCTCAGGGACTTGAGCGGACGGTTCGAGGCGCCCGTCACCGGACGGCCGCGACGGCCGTTGTCGAACAGGGAGTCGACGGCTTCCTGCAGCATGCGCTTCTCGTTGTTGAGCATGATCTCCGGGGCGCCGAGCTCGATGAGTCGCTTGAGTCGGTTGTTACGGTTGATCACGCGGCGGTACAGATCGTTGAGATCCGAGGTCGCGAAGCGGCCACCGTCGAGCTGCACCATCGGGCGCAGGTCCGGCGGGATGACCGGGATCACGTCGAGCACCATGGCCTCCGGTTTGTTGCCGGTGGTCAGGAAGGCGTTGACGACCTTGAGGCGCTTGAGGGCGCGGGCCTTGCGCTGGCCCGTACCGGTCTCGATCTCTTCACGCAGTTCCTTGGCGGTGCCTTCGAGATCGAAGTCCTGCAGGCGCTTCTTGATGGCTTCGGCGCCCATGCAACCTTCGAAGTAGTCGCCGTAGCGGTCTTCCATCTCGTGCCACAGATCCACGTCGTTTTCCATGTCGCCCGGCTTGAGCGACTTGAACTTGCTGAACACGAAGTTCAGGCGGTCGATCTGGTCCGTGTACTTCTGGCGGATGGCGGCCATGTCGCGCTCTGCGCCGTTGCGCAGCTTCGTCTTGGCACTGCCCTTGGCTTCGCCTTCGGCCTCGAGGGCCGCGAGATCCTCTTCAACCTTCTTGGCGCGCTCCTCGATTTCGAGATTGCGGCGGCGTTCGAGGCTGTGGATCTCGTTGTCGAACTCTTCCTGCAGGTCCGGCAGGTCCTGGTGGCGAGCTTCCTCGTCCACGGAGGTGACCATGTAGGAGGCGAAGTAGATGACCTTCTCGAGGTCCTTCGGCGGAATGCCCAGCAGGTAGCCCAAACGGCTCGGGACACCCTTGAAGAACCAGATGTGCGTCACCGGGGCGGCGAGCTCAATGTGGCCCATGCGCTCACGGCGCACACGGCTGCGCGTGACTTCCACGCCGCAGCGTTCGCATACGATGCCCTTGAAGCGCACGCGCTTGTACTTGCCGCAGGCGCACTCCCAGTCGCGGGTAGGTCCGAAGATCTGCTCGCCGAACAGGCCGTCTTTCTCAGGCTTGAGCGTACGGTAGTTGATCGTCTCCGGCTTCTTCACTTCGCCGTAGCTCCAACCGCGAATGTCGTCCGCGGTGGCCAGACCGATCCTCAGTTTGTCAAATGCGTTGACGTCCAGCACTCTTTAAATCCTGTCTTTCGAAACGTTTCTTATGGTCGTACTTGACTTACTTGTATTCCGGTTCGTCCATAACCTGGTCGGCCCTGGAATTCGGACGCGCTCCAATGTTGAAGCCCAAATCGTTGGAACGGGAAACAGGATCGTCGTCCTCTTCCTTCATGTCGATGGCCACGCCTTCGGCGTTGAGCACCTCGACGTTCAAGGACAGCGACTGCATTTCCTTGAGCAGCACCTTGAACGACTCCGGGATGCCTGCCGGCGGCAGGTTCTCGCCCTTGACGATGGCGCCGTATGCACGCACGCGGCCGTCCACGTCATCGGACTTGGTCGTCATCATTTCGTGCAGCGTGTAAGCGGCACCGTAGGCCTCGAGGGCCCACACTTCCATCTCGCCGAAACGCTGGCCGCCGAACTGGGCCTTGCCGCCCAGAGGCTGCTGCGTAATCATCGAGTACGGACCCGTGGAACGCGCGTGAATCTTGTCGTCCACGAGGTGGTGCAGCTTCAGCATGTACATGTAGCCAACGGAAATCGGCTTCGGGTACGGTTCGCCCGTACGGCCGTCGAACAGCGTCGCCTTGCCGTTGGAGCCGACGAGCTTGTTGCCGTCGCGGTCCGCGAGCGTCGTGGACAGCAGGCCCTTGAGCGTGTCCTGGCGCACACCGTCGAACACCGGCGTGGCCACCGGCGTGCCCGGCTCGGCCTTTTCGGCGCCCTTCGGCACGTACTTCTTCCATTCGGCCTCGAGGTCCGGATCCAGCGAGATGTCCCAGCCCTGGTGAGCGACCCAGCCGAGGTGCAGTTCGAGCACCTGGCCCAGGTTCATTCGCGAAGGCACACCCAACGGGTTCAACATGATGTCGACCGGGGTGCCGTCCGCGAGGAACGGCATGTCCTCTTCAGGCAGGATGCGGGAAATAACACCCTTGTTGCCGTGGCGGCCCGAGAGCTTGTCGCCCTGCGTGATCTTGCGGTGCTGGGCGATGTAGACGCGGATCATCTGGTTGACGCCGTTGGGCAGCTCGTCGCCGTCCTCTTCAGCGTCTTCGCGCGTGATTTCCTTGACCGCGATAACCGTACCGGTCTCGCCGTGAGGCACACGCAGCGAGGTGTCGCGCACTTCGCGGCTCTTCTCGCCGAAGATGGCGCGCAGCAGGCGCTCTTCCGGAGTCAGCTCGGTTTCGCCCTTCGGCGTCACCTTGCCCACAAGGATGTCGCCGGCTTCGACCTCGGCGCCGATGCGGATGATGCCGCGCTCGTCGAGGTTGGCCACGGCGTCTTCGCCCACGTTCGGCAGGTCGCGCGTGATCTCTTCGGCGCCCAGCTTCGTTTCACGGGCGTCGATCTCGTACTCCTCGATGTGGATCGAAGACAGCGTATCGTCCTGGACGAGGCGCTGGGAAATGATCACGGCGTCCTCGTAGTTGTAGCCGTTCCAAGGCATGAAGGCGACGAGCAGGTTCTTGCCCAGAGCCATTTCGCCCTGTTCCGTTGCCGGGCCGTCGGCCAGAACCGTGCCGGCTTCCACGCGTTCGCCGTCGTGGATGAGCGAAACCTGGTTGTAGCAGGTCGTCTGGTTGGAACGCTGGAACTTCGCGAGCTTGTAAGAGCTCTCGGTGCCATCGTCGTTCATGACGCGGATCATGTCGGCGGACACGTAGGTCACAACGCCCGGCTTCTTGGCCAGGATCACGTCGCCGGAATCGCGGGCGGCGCGCCATTCGGCGCCGGTGCCCACGAGCGGACGCTCGGACTTGATCAGCGGGACGGCCTGGCGCTGCATGTTCGTACCCATGAGCGCTCGGTGGCCCTCGTCGTGCTCGAGGAACGGAATGAGGGAAGCGCCCACGGACACCATCTGGCGCGGGGACACGTCCATCATGTCCACCATTTCCACGGGGACATCTTCCGCTTCGCCGGCGGCGTCACGCACCAGGGCTTCCTTGGCGGTGAAGTTGCCGTTGTCGTCGAGCTCCTGGTTGGCCTGCGCGATCACGTGCTCGGCTTCCTGGTCGGCCGTCATGTAGACCACGTCGTTGGTCACGTGGCCGTTGACCACGCGGCGGTACGGCGTCTCAATGAAGCCGAACGGGTTGATGCGGCCGAAGGTTGCGAGCGAGCCGATCAGACCGATGTTCGGGCCTTCAGGGGATTCGATCGGGCACATGCGGCCGTAGTGGGACGGGTGCACGTCTCGCACTTCCATGGACGCGCGGTCGCGCGACAGGCCGCCGGGGCCCAGTGCGGACAGACGGCGCTTGTTCGTCACGCCGGCCAGCGGGTTGTTCTGGTCCATGAACTGCGAAAGCTGGGACGTTCCGAAGAACTCCTTGATCGTGGCGTTCACAGGGCGGATGTTGATCAGCGACTGCGGCGTGATGGCTTCGGCGTCCTGCGTCGTCATGCGTTCGCGCACCACGCGTTCCATGCGGCTCAGGCCCGTGCGCAGCTGGTTCTGCACGAGTTCGCCGACCTGGCGGATACGGCGGTTGCCGAAGTGGTCGATGTCGTCCACGTCAATGCGCAGCTCGACGGGTTCGCCGTCGCGCATGCCCGGGAACGTGGAAGCGCCGTCGTGCAGCGCGACGAGGTACTTGAGCGTCGTCACGATGTCTTCGCGGCTCAGGCTGCGGTCGTTGTAGTCCTTCTCGAGGCCGAGCTTGCGGTTGATCTTGTAGCGGCCAACGCGAGCCAGGTCGTAACGCTTCGTGTTGAAGTAGAAGGAGTCGAGCAGGTTGCGGCCCGCTTCCGGGGTGGCCGTGTCGGCCGGGCGGATCTTGCGGTACAGGTCCGTAAGCGCCGCTTCCTGGGAATCGATCGTTTCCTTCTCAAGCGCGTCGAGCACGAGCGGGTAGCCTTCGAAGGCTTGGGCGATCTCAGACTTCGTCATGCCGATGGCCATGAGGAACACGATGGCGGACTGCTTGCGCTTGCGGTCCACGCGCACGCCGAGGAAGTCGCGCTTGTCGATTTCGAATTCGAGCCATGCGCCGCGGCTCGGGATGATCTTGGCGCCGAAGACTTCCTTGTCGGAAGAACGGTCCTGCGTGCGGTCGAAGTACACGCCCGGGGAGCGCACGAGCTGGGAGACGATGACTCGCTCGGTGCCGCCGATGATGAACGTGCCGTGCGGGGTCTGCAGCGGGAAGTCGCCCATGAAGACGGTCTGGGACTTGATTTCGCCAGTCTCGCCGTTTTCAAATTCGGCGTTCACATACAGCGGCGCCGAGTAGGTGTAATCCTTTTCCTTGCATTCCTGGACCGTGTGGCGCGGTTCTTCAAAGTAGGGATCGGAGAATGTCAGGCTCATGGTCTGGGCAAAGTTCTCGATCGGGGAGATTTCCTGGAAGACTTCCGCGAGGCCGGACATGTGGTTGACGGTATGGGTGCCGTTCTTCTCGTCCTCTTCTACGCGCTTCTCCCAGCGTTCGTTGCCGATGAGCCAGTCAAAGCTGTCGGTCTGTACACCCAACAGGTATGGCACATCGATAGGTTCGCGAATGGAGCCGAAATTCACACGATCAGTTGCGAGACGCAAATCGATATCGTGCTGGTCGGCGCGTGCGATGACTTCAGTGGTATTCGTCGTAGCTTCAGTTTCAGCCAATGGACGTTCCTTATCGCTCTCTTATTAGTATGCTGGTGATTCAGTGCAAAGCGCGAGAGCCGGCCGCTATATGCCTACGCGGGCGCTTTACCGTTGTCAGCATGCCCGCCATATGACATGCATATACGCAAAATCAATAATTTACCACAATTTTCGGCGTGTCTCAAGACAAAAACGACTTCGGCGTGTTATGCTTGTCCGTTTCATTTGCCGGAAACGTTCCATTAATAGATGATCAATCGACGATTGTTCACCACTCCCCCGATCAATGGTCCGCCAGTTACTGCACGGTGATCGAAACAGGGTCGCTGACTACCGTATCGTCGTCTTTCAATACAAGCTTGGCCACATACGTGCCGGCCTGCACGTGGGGAAGGTCGGCGTCGGCCACGCACTCGTCGCCGCTCGCGTTCGTGTTCCATACGATTTTCTGCTCGTCGTCGCCGCCTTTATAAACGAGTAGCGGCCGGTACGTGGACGGGCAGGCGTCCGAACGCCACACCGTGTTGTTGCCAGACGTGATCGTCAGCACGCGGTTGTCGTCCTCGCCGTCCACAAAGCAGCCTTCCGCACTATTGCCCACATACGTGATTTTCGCGGTGAACGTCACCGATCCGCCCACGCCCACCGTGGTCGTGTTCGGCGTAAGCGTCAGGTCGATGTCATCCTTGCCGCACATCGGCACTTTGCTCGTGGCCTTGGGCTGCGGCACGGCTGAACGCGAAGAGGACGTGTCGCCGGCCGCAATGTTCTGGCCGATCATGATGAATCCGCGGATCAGGCTGAACACGCAGAAAATGGCGACAAGCGCCGCAAGAATAAGCATGATGCGCCGGCGCATGAACATCGCACGCTTGTTGCGCTGCGCGGCGGAAAGGCGCTTCTTGGCGCCCTTCGGTTGCGGTTTTCCCGTACGCTGCGAGGTCGACGGACGGCCGCCGCGCCCCCGGAGTTGCGATTTTCCACCGCCACGGACGGCGGTACGTTTCTTCCCCGCCTTTGGTGACGCGGAAGAAGCCGCGGAACGATTCGTCTTCCTGGTGACCATATATCGCAACCTTTACGCAACGTGACAGCACTATTTGACTAAGTCCAGCATAACCGTACTCGCCGCCGCGCACACCGCCCAGTTATTGCGCCAGCTTATTATTGCGGCAGCCGAACCGCATGGCCGTCCACAATTTCAACAAGGCCGTCATGTTCCAGCGAATCGATACACAAGTCGAGCTGCGCACGGTCGGGCCACAATTCGCGCAACTTGTCGTAGGTCACCACGCTCTGCCCGTCCGGCAGATCACGCAGCGACTGCAAAATAATGCCGCGCACCTGCCGGTTCGTGCCCTGGAACCGCTGGCGCGGACGCGTACGCCGTTCCCCGAGGCCCGGCCGCCCTGCCGCCAAAAATACGCACATGGAACGCAACGGGCACGAATCGCAGCCGGGCTGTTTCGCCGTGCACACGAGCGCACCGAGCTCCATCACGCCCTGGTTCCATACGACGGACTGCGCGGCCGCCTCGGGCAGCACGCGCCACGCGAGCGTGCGCTCGACAGGACTGGTCGAGCCGCCCAGCGACTCGACGCCGAGGAACGCGCGGCCCAGCACGCGCCGGATATTCGTGTCGATCACGGCCACGCGCTCGCCGAATGCGAAGCTCATTACGGCGCTCGCCGTGTAGTCGCCGATGCCCGGAAGCGCCACAAGGCTTTCGTAATCATGCGGCAATTGGTCGTGGTATTGCTCGCTCACCACTCCCGCGCACTCCTGCAAACGCAACGCGCGGCGCGGATAGCCGAGCCTGCCCCACGCGGCGATCACCTCGGCCGTGGGAGCCTTGGCGAGCGCCGTGGCGTCGGGCCACTTGTTCATCCACGCTTCCCAGTAGCCGACCACGCGGCTCATCTGCGTCTGCTGGCTCATCACTTCGGACACGAGCACGCCCCACGGGCTCGTGCGGCCGAAGCGCCATGGCAGGTCGCGCGCATTCTGGTGCCACCAGAGCGCCAAATCGCGCTCGACGGCGGCCCGCATGAGGTCGATGTCATGTTCCTGTTGCGTGGTCAGAGATCGGGCTTTCGTAGTCACTGCAGTTCCGTTCCGTCAGTCATCCCAATTATTCTTGGGGCTGTTCCATACGTCATATGTAAATGACTCATTGTACGCATCCCAAATGAGAAAGCTGAAGTTCCGTGACCGACAATCCCGAATCTCAAGTTGAGCAAATGTTTGAATATGGCTACCGCAAGTCGAATTATGGTCCCGACGAGCTTGTGACCGACGCTCACGGCAACCCGATTTCCGTGGTCGACGCGATGATGAAGCCGGAAGACGCCGCGAAAATGGAGACGAGCACGCCGCATTTGTGCTACTACTCGCCGCGTATTCCGGGCAATACGGGCTCCGCGATCCGCCTGTGCGCGGTGACGGGCACGATTCTGCATTTGGTGGAGCCGCTCGGCTTCAATTTGAAGGACACGAAGCTGCGCCGCGCGGGCCTCGATTATCATGATATGGCGCATGTCGTGCTGCACCCGGATTTCGATTCGCTCGTCGAGTCGATGCCGAACTCGCGCATTATCGCGTTCACCGCGCACGCCACGAAGCTGTACACGGACATTGAGTATAAGCCGACCGACATTCTGCTGTTCGGGCCGGAACCGGGCAATATCCCGGATCCGACCGACATCATGTTCGGCCCGCATGTGGCCGAACAGGTACGCCTGCCCATGCGCCCGAGCCTGCGCAGCCTGAACCTCACGAATTGCGCGTCGATCGCCATTTATGAGGCTTGGCGCCAGCTCGGATTCAAGGGTGGCGAGTGAGGACGCTTATCCGCCTCTTACACTTTTGGCATCCCCTTCTGCATTTTGAGACATGAMACGCCGCGTTTCATGTCT